>NZ_CP028158.1:1923222-2564296 GCF_003030345.1 Plantactinospora sp. BC1 | reverse complement strand
GAGGGACCGCTGCGAAGGACTTCCTCCGCGGCCGACCACCCGCCCGCGGTCGCGCATGCCGTGCAGCGGTGCGGCGGTGCGGCGGTGCGGCGGTGCGGCGGTGCGGCGAGGGTGGCGCGATGGCCGCTCAGAAGGTTGCCCCCTGAGGTGCCGTCCCGGTCGGGTCGGCACCTCAGGGCACCGGCGTGCTACCCGTCGGAATTCTGCTGCCGGCCGCGATCGGCCGACGGCGCCGCACGTTCCGGCTTGCCGGCCCCGGTCGACACCTTGTCGGCGGCGTGGCGACCGGAGCGGGGCTCGGGGACGGTGTCGCCGACCGCCGCCGCGCGGGGACGGCGCAGTGCCTTGAGGAGCCCGACGATCACCAGGGCCAGGCCGATGACCAGGAGCGCGAGCGGGCCCCACAGCTTGACCATCTGGAGCAGCTGCCGGTTGGAGCCGGCCGCCTCGGCGCTGCGCGCGATCGTGTCGTCGGTGTAGGTGAAGACCGCGTCGAGGATGACCGCCTCCTGCCCGTTGTTGCCGACGAGGCTCTTGCGCTGCGCCTCCTGCACCTTGATGAACTGGCCGGTGGTCGGCTCCACCCACACGGAGCGGGTGTTGCTGTAGCGGACCTGGCTGGTGGTGGCGCCGGGCAGCAACTGACTCGCCAGGAGCTGGAGGCGGTCGGCCGGCAGCTCCTGCGTCGCGTCGCGGATCTCCTGGGTGAACTGGTACGTCTCCAGCCCCTTGATCTCCTCGGTCTTGACGAAGCGCGCCGGCTGGGAGGCGTTGATGTCCCGGTCGAAGATGTCGTACGTCTTCTTCTCGGTGCCGAACGGGAACTTGTAGATCTGGCCCGAGTAGCTGACGCTCTGCCGGTTGTTGCCGGTGTCGAGCCACTGCTTGTTCCACGGCAGGGCGGCGCCGGTCTTCCGATCGAGTGCCAGCGACGTACTGTAGGCGCTGATCAGGGCCTTGGTGTCGGTGCGGATGACCTCCTGGCCGACCAGCCACACCACGGCGTCGCCGTCGAGCGGGCCCTCCAGTTTCGCGGTCTCCTTGGCGTCCGGCTGCACGGTGATGGTCGAACGCAGGGTGCCCTGGTTCACCTCCGCCTTACCCTCGGTGATCTGCAGGAATCGGGCGTTGGGCGCTTCGGCGACGGACTGGGTGCGTTCCAGGTCGTACGGCAGACGGTCCACCTGGGGTGCCACGACGAACGCGAGACCGCCAGCGAAGACCAACGCGAGAACACCGACGCCGAACAGCGCCGCGCCGATGACGCGGGACCTCATAGTGCCTCCACGATTCAGGAACGGATATTCGGCAGGCGGACTGCTTGCCGGCTGCCAGAGGTTACTACCGAGTCACATCCGGATGCGACCCCTGCGCGGCTTGTTCCTACTCCCGATCGTCGGGTTTTGCCGTCTTGCGCAGCACGATGGTGAAATTCCAGCTGAACGTCTCCCGTAACACCGGGACTCGGGCCACCCAGCGCGCCCACCCCGGGTGGTACCGGGGCAGCACGTCGACGATCTCGATCACGCCGGCGCGCCGGGCCGCCCTGGCCCACCGCATCGCCCGCGCGGCGCTGACCGGGAAGAGGGTGTGCCCGACCCGGTTCTTCGGCTCCCGGCCGTTACGGCGCAGGTAGCGCCGTCGGGCCCGCTCGCCACCCAGGAAGTGCCACGGCGACGTCTCGTGGCCGCCCCACGGGGACAGCCACGGGGTGAACGACACGAAAACGGTGCCGCCCGCCCGGGTCACCCGGACCATCTCGTCCAGCATCGCCTCGGGCTCGGCGACGTGTTCGAGCACATTGGACGAGTAGCAGACCTGCACCCCGCCGGACCGCACGGGCAGCGCGGTCCCGCTGCCCCGCACCATGCCCGACACGGCGGCACCGGCCGCGGCGAAGTCACCGACGGCCGGGTCCAGCCCGACGTACGCCGCGCCGGCCCTGCGGAATTCGGTGGCGAAGTAGCCGGGGCCGCCACCCACGTCGAGGACCCGCGCTCCAGCCAGGTCCACATAGGACCTCAGTTGGCGCACGGAGTCGTCGGCGAGCAGCGAGTAGAACCGGTCGGGGTCGGACTGTTCGTGCAGGAACCCCCGGAACAGCGCGATCGACCGACCGAGCGTCGCCCGGTGCCGCTGCTCGTCCGGCCGCTCCGGCCGCTCCGGCCGCTCCGGCCGCTCGTCCGGCTGCTCCGGCGACGGCTCCGGCTGCTCCGGCTCCGGCTGCTCCGGGTCCGGCGACGGCCCGGGCTCCGGCCGCAGTTCGGTGTCGGTGTCAGAGCCGGAGCCGGTGTCGGTGTCGGTGTCGGAGCCGGTGTCGGACCTGGACGGGCGGCCGACGGTCGGCGCCACGGTCGCCGCGACGGCGCACACCGCCGTGAGCATCGCCGTCTGCACCACGGCACCATGCACCCACTCCTGCCCGTGCCCCAGCATGCGGCCGAGGACGGCCGCCACGATGCCGCCGGTACCGGCGACCAGGGCTATCCCCGGCAGTGCACCCGGGCGCAGCAGGCGTACCAGCATGGCGGCGAGCAGCAGCGCGGTCGCGGCCGCACCGCCGAGGGCGACCGCGAGCGCCACCAGCGGCACCACGATCCACCAGCCACCGGCACCCGACGACAGTTCCGTCGCCGGGCCGTCGGCCGGTCGGCGGCGTCGGGCCACCGGAAGCGCGGCGAGTCCGACGAGGAGCACGGCGGCGGCGCCGGCCGCCAGCCCGACCCGGTAGGGCCGGTCCGGGGCGAAGCTCAGCGTCACGGTGCCACCGGCACCGGCCGGCACCTCGAACGCCTGCTGCCAGCCGTCGACCCGTTCGGCCCGCAGCCGCTCTCCGCCCAGCGTGGCGGTCCAGCCGGCGTTGAAGTTCTCCGGTACGACGAGCAGCGCCGCCTCGCCCGCGCCGATCGTGACCGTCCGTTCGGTGGCCTTCCACCTGTCGACCCGCACGTCGCGGGACCGGGTGGACGCCGCCGGGCCGGTCCCGGCCGGCACGAGCGCCGCCGAGTCCACGACGAACTCGGCCGACGGGGCCGTACGCAGGCGGTGTTCGCCGGCGGGGAGCTGCACCCATTCGCTGGCGAAGTCGTCGCAGACGGTCACCGCGAGCGACCGGCCGGCGCGCAGGTCGGCGAGGGTGCCGGAGACCGACGTCGGGTACCCGACGCCGTCGAGCGTCACCGTCGGCCCGTCGCCGCACGGCACCGACACCGGTGGGTCGGCATCGGCCGGCGCCAGGAGGTCGGCGAGCGCGGGAACCTCGACCTCGGCGACGCCGACCGGTGCCGGCCACGCGCTGCCTCGGGAGTCGGCCACCGCGCCGTCGAACCCGGTCACCGTGACGTCCAGCCGGTCGGTCGTCGACCTCGGGAAGCGGATCCAGCCGTCCGCGCCGACCGGCGCGCTGGTCGCACCGGTCCCGGTACGCAGCACGACCTGCCGGGGCACGGCGGAGACCGGCGCCGTCGGCGCGACCAGTCGCAGCCGGTCGATCGTCCGACGCTCGTTCCAGCGCAGGCGCAGCGTCGGCCGTTCGTCGACCGGCTCCGCGAGCCACGCCGTGGCCGGATCGCCGTCCACCGCCGCGCCCGCGCCGACCGAGACGTCCCCGGCGAGCACCGACGAGGCCGACGCGGTCACCGGGCGCCGCACCGGCATCGACCCGTTCACGCGCGGTCGCGCGGTCAGGCTCAGCGAGTACCTCGCTGGCACCGGCGTGGCGAAGAACCGGTCCACGCCCAGCGGTTCCTCGCCCGAGCGGGCCAGGAACTGGTCGCAGCGGAGGCCGGCCGAGCCGGTGAAGCAGGCGCCGCGCTCCTGCGGGGCACGGCCGAACGCGTACGCCGGTGCCGGCCCCCCGCTCAGGTCGGCCGGCGCGCGCAGGGCACGGTGGGCCGTCAGCCCCGGAACGCCGAGCTCGCGCAGTGCCACCGGGCCGCCGCTGTAGCCCTGGCGAAGGGCGAGCACCGTCACCCGTACGGTCGTGGTCAGGCCGGGGAGCGTCTCGAGCCGGTGTGGCCCGGGGGTGTCCGGCACCGCCCGGTCGACCTCGCCCTGGTCGGTGCCGACCCGCACCAGCCCGACCGGGAGCGCCGCCCGCAGGTCGTCGGAGAAGTCCACGGTCACCTCGGTGACCCGGCGCGGCGTGTCCAGGGTGACCTCCAGCCACTGGCCCGGGGCGGGTTCGAACGGGTCGGAACGCCAGGCGGTGGTGGGGTCGCCGTCGAGCGCCGCAAACGGGAGGTAGGACGGCTCGGTGCCGCCGAGCGAGTCGGCGAAGCTGGCGCCGCTGGACGCGTCCACCGAACGGATGCCCTCGTACGCGGCAACGGTCTGATGCCCGGCGGGGGCGAACGGCAGCAGGTCGCTGCGGAGCCGTCCCTGCTGGGTCGCCTCGTCGGCGGTCAGGGTGTGGCTGACGTTGTCACGCATCCGGCCCACGTTCAGCTCGCGTCGACGCAGCCCGTCGGTGACGATCCGCGGGCCGGTCGCGTCGGCGGACTCCGCGTCGCCGGTCAGCAGGACCGGCTGCCGGGGGTCGAGCAGCCCCTGCTCGATCACCCCGAGCAGCGACTCCGGCCCGCCGCTGACCACCGGCACGTCGGCGCGGGCCGACGCTGACACGGTGGGGACCGCACGGTCAACGGCGAAGATCTCGATCACCGGTACGGACTCGGCCGCGTCGACGGGACTGCGTTGCGGATCGTCGACGCCCACCGTCGGACCGAACGACGCGGCCCGCCGCAGCCCGGGGGAGTTCGCGATCGCCTGCCGGATGACCGCGACCGGCGGGGCGCCGCTGGCCGCCCGGTCGATGTCGTGCCGGACCAGCAGGTAGCGGTAGCCGGAGCGGGCGAGGAAGTCGGCGAGCGCCGGTGAGCCACGGCCCTGCGCGAGGACCGCCTCGACGGTGTCCATCACCCGGATGTTGCCCTCGGAGCCGAGCGGGATCTGGTGCCGGGTCGCCCAGGGGGCGCCGGCCAGCGGCTGGATCGGCTCGTCGACCGTCCGGCCCCAGGTGTGCTGCGCGAACCCTGATCCGGGGACGACCAGCGTGCGCGCCCGGGAATCCTGGGCGGCGAGCCAGTCGGCCGCCTGCCGCCAGTGCCCGGGCAGGTCCGTCCAGCCCGGACCCGGCCGCAGCATGAGCAACCAGGCGGGCGCGGACGCGACGATCAGCAGGGCCGCCACGACCGGCGCCACCGGGATCCGTACCCGGGGTCGGGCGATCCGGCGGCTGGCCGCGTGCGCGAGGCCGAGCAGCAGCGGCAGCCGCAGCACCGGCTCGAACTTGTGCACGTTGCGCAGCGGCGCGAGTGGCCCGTCGAGCAGGTCGCGGACGAACGGGGCGAACGGGCTGTCCAGGGTGCCGAGGTAGCCGACGGTCAGCAGGGTCAGCCCGGTCAGCACGCCGAGGACGAGGAACCGGCGCTCGGGCAGGCCGCGCAGCGCGAGCCCGACCAGGCCGACCAACGCGACCAGCGCGGTCGTGACCATCAGTACGGGGTTGTCGACGAGCATCCAGCCGGCCGGCCACCACGGTTCGCCCTGGACGATGTAGCCGACCCACTGGTTGGTGCCGCGTACGGCCTGGAAGAGCGAGGTCACCGCGGTGGTCGTCACAGACGACTCGATGTAGTCCAGGAACGGCAGGCTGTACTGCCCGAAGAGCAGCAGCGGCACCACCCACCAGAGGGTCGCGCCCGCCACGAAGACGCACCACCAGGCGCCGAGCACCGCCAGGTGCCGGTCCCAGCGCCGGGTCGCCAGCCAGAGGACGGGCAGCACCAGCGCCATCACGGTGGCGGCGGCGTTGATTCCGCCCATGAAGAGCACGGCCAGCCCGGAGAGGGCCGCCGCACGCCGGGCCGAGCCGATGCGGCGCACCGCCACCAACGGCAGCAACACCCATGGCAGCGCGACCACCGGCAGCATCTCCGCGGAGAGGGGGCCGATCTCGGTCAGCATCCGGGGTGCGAGCGCGTAGGCCAGCCCGGCCAGCAGCCGCCCGGGCTCCGTACCGATCCGCAGCGCCCGGGCGAGCAGCACCACGCCGAGGTATCCGGCGCAGAGCAGGAGCGCGCTCCAGGCTCGCTGGGTCACCCACGGGGGCAGGCCGAGCAGGTCACCGGCGGCGAAGAACGGGCCCATCGGGAACAGGTAGCCGTACGCCTGCTGCTGCAGCTCCCCCGAGGCCGCCTCCGGGTTCCACAGGTGCAGCGCCCGGGCCATGAACCCGATCGGGTCGACGGCCAGGTCCAGCTTGGTGTCGAAGGTGGTCCGGCCGGGGCGCTGCACCACGGCGAGCACCACGAGGAGGAGCGCGCCCGCCGAGGTCGCGAGACGCCGCCGGCGACGGCCCACCGGATCGGCCCCGCCGGTCGCGTCTGCCGGTCGGGCCGGGGTCGGCCGGGAGACGCGGTCCCGCGTGCTGGCCGTCATCGGCGGCACTTCGGCGGCAGGCAGCTGAACTCGGCCAGCGCGGAGAAGAAGATCTGCTGGATGCCGGACGGTCGCGGGGTCAGTGCCACCCGGCCACCCGTGGCGCGGGCGATCTGTCGGAGTTCGTCCGGATCGATCTCCGGGCCGACGCCGATGAACAGGATCGGCAGGGGACGGCGCTTGTCGCGCAACCTGGCCAGCTCGTCCAGCAGCTTGGCGCGGCTGATCCCGCTCGCGTTGTCGTCCTTGCCGTCGGTCAGGACCAGCACCATGTTGATCCGCCCGGCGGTCCAGTTCCGGGTCGCGTCGCGGTACGCGGCGAGAGTCGTGTCGTAGAGTCCGGTCGCGCCGTTCGGCTTGACGCGTACCCGGTCGAGCGCCTTCGCGATCTCCGCGCGGCGCGGGCCGACCGGACCCACCGGTATCACCTCGCGGTAGTCACGCTCGCCGTCCAGGTTGGTGGAGAACTCCCAGACGCCGAGTTCGGTGGTGCCGAGAAGCAGTTCAGCACCGTCCTGGGCGGCCTTGATCGTGGCGGAGATCCGGGTCTCCGCCGAACCCGGCAACCGTGCGGCCATCGAACCGGAGATGTCCAGGACCGCCAGCATCCGGGCGCTGATGTGCACCCCGCCCCACGCGTTGATCAGCGCGGTCGCGTCCGCCTCGGCGGGCAGGGGCACCGGCGGGTACGTCCCGGTGCGGATCCCGTTGCCTGCGGTGATGCCGGCCGGCGGCCCGCCGCTCGGGGTACGCAGGCCGTGGCCGGTCACCGCCGCCGCACCCTCGGCGGCGAGCATCCCGCGCAGGAAGGCGGCGGCGCCCTCGCGGGCCGCACCGGCGGTGAGGATCGCGTACGGGTAGTCCGGGCCGGGCACGGGCCGAGGCGGGTAGACGGCGACCTGGCGCGTGCCGCCCTCGACGGCGGCCAGCAGGACGTCCTGCTCGGTGCTGACGACAGCGGATTCGGCCGCACCGGGGCCGGTGGGCACGGGGTGCGCACCGGGGAACGGCACGGTACGGGCCGCCAGTCGACGCATGATCGCCGCCGCGCCGGCGGACGGTTGGGCGGTGTCGGCGAGCGCCCGGACGGCCACCAGCGCGCCGAAGCCGAGCGGGCTGGCCGTCGGGTCGGGCAGCGCGACGGGCAGCGGTGGTCGTTCGGCGGCGACCAGCGTGGCCCAGCCGAGGGTACGGTCGCGGCTGAGCCGCGCGTGGGACCGCACGTCGAGCGACAGCACGACCGGGGTACTCGCCACGGAGACGCCCTCTGCCGGCACCTGGAAGGCCCCGGCGGCGCGCGCCCGGCGCAGCCACAGGGTCGACTCCGGCAACCAGGCGTCGGGGGGAGCGGTGGCCGTCGCCGTGGCCGTGCTGGGCGGCGGGTTCGTCGGTGTGCCGGGTACGGCAGCGTCGGCCGCCCGCGTCGTGAGGTCGCGCAGCACGTCCGCGGACTCGCGTGGCTGCACCAGGACGTCGAGGCAGCGTTCCCGGGCGACCAGGTCGCGCGCGACCTGTCGGGCGGGCGGCTCGACGCTCGGCGCCACCGCGATCCGGAGGGTGGTCCGTTTCGCGCAGGGCGGTTCCTGCCGGGTCCGCTCCAGATATGTGCTCGCACCCCAACCGCCGAGCACCGCGACCAGCGCGCCGCTCAGGAGCAGGACCGGCCAGAACTCCGGCCGGGTCCGCAGGCCGCCGTTCGCCACGCGTCCTCCTCAGTGACGTCACCGTTGCGGATGTCTGCAGAGCGCCCTAGTGTGACCCAACCGCGAACCGTACTCGCTAGTAGGGGTGGATGAGTAGGCCATGACCTCCGGTCCGCACGTCCTCTTCCTGAGCTGGCGGGACACCCGCCATCCAGAGGGCGGCGGTTCGGAGGTCTTCCTCGAACGGGTCGCAGCCGAGCTGGCCGCGCGCGGTTACCGGGTGACCCTGTTCTGCCAGTCGCACGAGAACGGCCCCGCGTTGGAGGCGATGGCCGAGGGGGCCCACATCCTACGCCGCGGTGGCCGCCACACGGTCTACCTGTACGCGGCCCTGATCTACCTGGCGGGCACCATCGGCATCGGCCCGCTCGCCCGGCGGCGGCTCGGCCGGCCGGACGTGATCGTCGACGTGTGCAACGGCATGCCGTTCCTCAGCCGGGTCTACGCCCGCCGCCCGGTCATCGTGCTGGTCCACCACGTGCACCGTGAGCAGTGGCCGGTGGTCTTCGGCCCCCGGGTGGCCCGGATCGGCTGGTGGATCGAGTCCCGGCTGGCGGTACGGGTCTACCGGACCTGCCGGTACGTCACCGTGTCCGAGTCGACCCGCCGGGAACTGGCCGGGCTCGGCGTGGACCCGGGCCGCGTCGCGGTCATCCACAACGGAACGCCGGACGTCGTCGGCCCGCCGGTGCCGCGTACCGCCCACCCGAGCCTGGTGGTGCTCGGCCGGCTCGTTCCGCACAAGCGGGTGGAGCTGGCGCTGCGCGCCACCGCGCTGCTCGCGGCGGAGCTGCCAGGGCTGGAGCTGGTGGTGGCCGGTCAGGGCTGGTGGAACGAGCCGCTGCGGCAGCTCGCCGCCGACCTCGACATCACCGAGCGCGTCCGGTTCACCGGCTTTGTCCCCGAGGGTCAGAAGCACGAGCTGCTGTGCCGCTCGTGGGTGTCGCTGCTGCCGTCGCTCAAGGAGGGTTGGGGGCTGACGATCGTGGAGGCCGGCGCCCGGGGCACTCCGTCCGTCGCGTTCCGCGCCGCCGGCGGCGTCGCCGAGGCGATGGCCGACGGGCAGACCGGCATCCTGGTGAACGACGAGGCCCAGTTCTTTCACGCGGTCCGGGCGTTGCTGTTGGATCCGGACCGGCGCGCGGAGATGGGCACGGCGGCGGCGGCCTATGCGCGCCGCTTCACCTGGTCGGTGTCGGGGGCGGCATTCGCGGAGGTGGTTGCCGGGCAGTTGCCGGCAGCCACGTCGGAGCTAGCGGATCAGCGGGTGCCGTAGACGTTGCTGACAGCGGTGTCGGCGGTCTCCTCGGCGACGTGGTCGGCGGACGGACTCACCGCTCCGACCGTCGCGAGGAGGCTGATGAATCCCAGTGCCGCGCCGAGGACGGCAGCGACGGCGAACGTGGCCAGCTTGGCCATGGCTCTACCTCCCCGGGTTCGCAAGTGCGCGGACCATACCACGATCTACGCCGATTGAGCAGTAGCGCCAGGAGAGCGAGAACCACGACCGCCGCGGCGAGCAGGTGCGCGGCGGCCACGGGCCAGCGTCCGGCGGCGGGCGGCGGCGGGACGGCAGCCGGGTTTTCCCACAGCTCGAGGTGCGGGCCGGTGTGCACCGGACGCAGGCCGGCGAGGGCCGTCGCGGGCCACTCGACGCCGGGTTCGCGCCGGATCAGCACCCACCGGATCCCCAGCCCGGCGAGCGGGCCGTCGGCGTCGAGAACGGCCCGGACCCGCGCCGCCCGGGGATTCTCGCCGTCGACCGTCACGTCGCCGACCCGCAGCGCGTCGTTCATCAGTACCGGCGCGTCCAGGTAGCGCGGCGCGGGGTCGCGGACCACGATGCCGCGGGCCCAGTCGTACCGCTGGTAGCCCTCGAACGGCAGCGAGAGCACCTCGCCGGGGGTGTCGGCGACCCGGGCCGCCACCGCGTCCCAGTCGGCCGGGTAGGTCACCGGCCGGAGCTGCCCGGCGGCACCGAAGGCCAGGTCGGGCAGGATTGCCACCGGCAGCAGCGCGGCCGCGACCAGCACGATCCGGCCCGCTGCGGCGTCGAGGCGGCGAGCCAGCCGGCCGGCCAGCACCTCGGCGCCGAGGGCCACTCCCACCGCCAGCAGGAGCGCGTACGGGATCAGGAACTTCTGGCCGTCGCGCAGCAGCCCGGCGCCGGGAACCGTGCCGACGAGCCGTTCCAGGATTGGCGCGCCGGGCCCGGTGCCCGCCGCGGCGAGCAGGAACGCGCCGGCCGCGAGCAGCCCCAGCCGGCCGGCCCCGCCCGGCCACCGCCGACGCAGTTCTCGCAACCCGAGCAGGGCCACCGCGAGCAGCACCAGGGTCGCGACCGGCACGAGCGGCGAGGCCCGGCTGACGGGAACCGTCTGCGCGTTCCAGATGCCGCCGGTGCCGGCCAGCGCGGTCCACGAGCCGCCCCAGTTCTCGGACCGCGCGGCGAACGCGGCGACGCCCTCCGGGTCAGACCGGCCGTCGGCGGCGCTCGTCGCGGCCGCGACGAGCCAGGGCGCGTTGAGCGCGGCGACAGCGCCGAGGGCGGCGGCGGTGGCCCGGCGCCAGCCCGGGAAACCACCGGGCAGCAGCACCGCCACGGTGCCCAGCGCGATCACGCCGCCGGTCGGGGTCACCGCGGCCGGCGCCGCCGCCAGCACCAGGCGGGCCAGCCCGCCGGGCCGACCGGTGCGTACGTCCCGAACCGCTGCGACCAGCCAGGGCAGGGCCGCGTACGCGAGCAGCAGGCCCCACTGCCCGAGCAGCAGCCGCTCGGCGAGGTACGGCGTCCAGGCGTAGGCGAACGCGCCGGCCACTCGGGTGAGCGTCCGCCCGGTCGGCATCAGCCGGGCCATCCCGAGCGCCGCCAGGTAGACGATCGCGACCAGCGCGACCCGCTGCACCAACCAGCCCGGCGCGACGAGGTTGGCGGCCGACACCAGCGCGTCCAGCGGCACGGCGCGCGGCAGGGCGTCGGCCGGCGCGACCATCTCCCAGCTCATCGGCTGGTGCGGTACGAAGACCATGTCGTAGCGCAGCACGTAGCCGGGCAGGGCCAGCGGGGCGAGTACCACGGCGGTGATCGCCGCCGCGACGGCGTGCGGCACGGCGCGCGAGATCAGCCGGCGGCGCACCGGCTACCCGACCGGCTGTGGCACCAGCGCGCCGATCTCGATCTCGTCGGTGCAGAACGTGGCCGCCGGGTCGGCCACCGTCAACTGCACGGCATTGCCGCCGCCCGACACGAGCAGGAACATCGCGTTGAGCCCGCGGTGTACCTCGAACGGCACCACCTCGCTGTCGCCGAGTTGGAACATGGCGGTGGTGTCCCGGTCGCTGAGGTAGGCGATCCGCACCGCCTGCCAGTAGTCGACGACCGTGCCGGCCAGGGGAATCCGCGCCGGCTGGCCACCCGTGACCTTGTAGCCGCAGCCGGGCGCCGGCCCGGGTGCCGCCTTGACCCCCTTGACCCAGGCCGGGCGGATGCGGCCGGATGCGTCGAAGACCCACAGCCTCCGGGCCTTGGTGACGAAGACCGGTTCTTCGTCGAGCGGCGCGAAGAATCGCGACTGAAGGTTCCACGGGTGGGCCAACCCGGGAACGACGATCTCGGGCACCGGCTGGTCCATGAACACGGTTCCGGGCTCGGCGGCGGCCAGGTCGGCGCGGGCCGTGTTGAGATAGTCGCGCCCGGCCTTGGACTGCCAGTCGGTGCCGAAGTCGACGCCGCTGTAGACGCTGCTGCCGACCAGCAGGACCAGGCCGACAGCGAGCGCGGTGGCGAATGCCTGCGGGTGCCTGCGGATGGGTGCCGGCTCGGTGGCCTCGGCCGGCTGCACGGCTCTGGCCGGCTGCACGGCTTCGGCCGGCTGCGTAGATTCGGCAGGCTGCACGGCTTCGGCAGGCTCCGTTCGGCGCAGGCCGCAGAGCGCCACGCCGACGCAGAGCGCGGCGACCAGCAGCACGTCGCCGAAGTACCGCGGCACCAGGCCGGCCACACCACTGAACCCGGACCCGAGCCGGGTGGCGCCGATCAGGCCGGCGCCCAGCGCGGAGTAGAGCAGCAGCAGGGTCCACGCCCGGACCGCCACCGCGCGGCGCAGCCACAGCGTGCATCCGACGAACGCCGCCACGACCACCCACGAGACCACCTGGGCGGTCGGGGTCAGGGCGACGACGGCGGGACCGTCCGAGGCGTCGAGCCAGGTCCATGGGCCGCCCACCAGGCCGGTGGGGAGGGACTGCCCGTAGAACTGCTGAAGGAACGTGCTCACCTCGGCCGCCGAGACCGGCTCGCGCAGCGTCGAGGTCGACATCGACAGGTACCCGGCCAGGTACACCACCGAGATCCCGCCGAGCACCAGCCAGGCGGGCCACCAGCGGCGAATCGTCGTCAGCACCGCCCGCAGCGGCCCGCCCGGTGCGTAGAGGCAGAGCGTCAACAGGAAGACCGCCGCGACCACCAGCAGTGCCTTCTCGAAGAAGAGCAGGGCGACGACGACCGAGGCGCCGAGCGTGACCAGGTGGCGGGGCCGGCCGGTACGGAGGTAACGCACCTGGGCGCCGATGGCCACGATCATGGCCAACTGCATCGGCAGCAGGTTGATCGCCACCGCCCACCACGCGCTGTCCTCCAGCGTCAGCGGGTTGAACACGAACAGGCAGAGCGGCAGCAGCATCGCCCAGCCCGCCGGGAGCAGGAGGCGCAGCAGTCGGTAGAAGGCGATGCTGACGGCCACCTGACCGATCACCATGAGCGTGGCGTACGGCCAGTACTCGTACTCGGTCAGCCGGTGGGTTGCCCAGGTGAGCAGCCGGGCGGCCGGCATGAAGTGGTTGTTGTAGAGCCCGAAGAGGTGCTCCGGACTCAGGCCACCGGCGTCGGCCTGACCGATGATCGGAAAGTCGTCGCTGGTGAGGTAGCCGCGCGTGGTGATCGAAGCCCGCCAGAGCACGCTCGCGGTGATCAGCACGACGGCGGCGAGGTGGACCGGGTCGACGGCCTTGGCAACGGTGGTCTTCGGCGCGGTCGCACCGCTCGACGCGGCCGTGCTGCCCGGCTCCGTCATCGGCTCGGCTCCGCCCGGCGAAACAGGACCATGTTGACGTAGCGGGGCCGTGGGTCGATGATCCGTCGGGCGAGACTCTGCGTCACCCGGCGGACCGCCGCCCGCTGGTGCCCGACCAGGTCGAAGTCGGCCAGCGGCACCCAGCGGTCGTCCGGCATGACGTACGGCTGGTAGCCCCATCCGTCGAGCAGCGCCAGCACCGGCTCGATCGGCTGGATCCGTTCCTCGAGTTCGATGAGCAGCAGCGGACCATCCCGGCGGATGGTGCGCTCGGCGCCGCGTAGCGCCGGCAACTCGTGGCCCTCGACGTCGAGCTTGACGAACCGCACGTCGGTCAGGCCGAGGCCGTCCACCGTGATCCGTTCGACCGTGACCGACGGGCCGTCGCCATGCTCCACGGACGAGGTGCCGATGCCGGGACCACCGGCGGGAACGAACAGCTCCGCCGTGCCGGACCGGTCGGAGGCGACCGCCTCGACGACCCGCACGTCCGGGTAGGCGGCGGCCACCGACCGGGCCAGTTCGGCGGCCGGCTCCACCGCCACGACCCGGTCGGCCAGCCGCCGCAGCCCCCGCGTCCACGGCCCGTACCAGGCGCCGACGTCCACGGCGGTGCCGCCGCGCGGCAGGTAAGAGGAGAGCCGGGCGAGTTCTGGTTCGACCCGGGGATAGGCGAGCCGAACGGTGGCGCCGACGGCGCGGGCCGGGAGCCTGCCGGCTAACCGCGAACTCAGTTCCGTGGACAGCGTGCTGGCCATGGTGTGGAACCTTAGACCCTTTCCTACGGGTGGGTAGACCCGAGGTTTCCTCACCAGTAACCTGCACTGACCAGCGGACGATTTCCGCGCCGGGCCGGCGGAAAGGTGCGGCGATGACAGAGGCGGACGGTGCGGCGGTCGACGTCTGCGTCGTGGGCGGCTGCGGGCGGGTCGGCCTGCCGCTCGGCATCGCGCTGGCCTCGCGCGGCCTGAGCGTCGTGCTGTACGACATCGACGCCGCCGCTGTCGACCGGGTCAACTCCGGTGCGCTGCCCTTCGCCGAGGCGGGCGCCGCGGAGCTGTTGACCGAGGCGCTGGCCGCCGGCCGGTTGCGCGCGAGCACCGCGGCGACGAGCGTCGGCCTGGCCGACACCCTGGTCGTGGTCGTCGGCACCCCGGTGGACGAACACCTCAACCCCGACCTCGGCGCGGTGCCCCGGGCTCTGGAACGCTGTATCGAGCACCTGCACGACGGGCAACTGGTGATCCTGCGCAGCACGGTCTACCCGGGCGTGACGGCGCTGACCGAGAAGCTGCTGGCGAGCCGGGGCCTCGCGGTCGACGTGGCGTTCTGTCCGGAGCGGATCGCCGAGGGCCGGGCGATGACCGAGCTCTTCACCCTGCCGCAGATCGTCGCCGCGCGGACGGCGAAGGCCAGAGAACGGGCCGAGCTGCTCTTCCGCCGGCTCACCGACTCGATCGTCGCGCTGGAGCCGGAGGAGGCCGAACTCGCGAAGCTGTTCACCAACACCTGGCGGTACGTCAAGTTCGCCACCGCCAACCAGTTCTGGATGATGGCCAACGACTTCGGGCTCGACTTCGCCCGCATCCGGCACGCGGTCGCGTTCGACTACCCCCGGGCGGCCGACCTGCCGATGCCCGGCTTCGCCGCCGGACCGTGCCTGCTCAAGGACACCATGCAGCTGGCGGCGTTCAACCGGAACAACTTCGTCCTCGGCCACTCCGCGATGCTGATCAACGAGGGCCTGCCGCTGTACCTGGTCTCCCGGCTGGAGGACCGGTTCGACCTCGCCACGATGACCGTCGGCATCCTGGGGATGGCGTTCAAGGGCGGCAGCGACGACACCCGCAGCAGCCTGGCCTACAAGCTGCGCAAGATTCTGACGCTCAAGGCGGCGCAGACCCTGTGCACCGACCCGTACGTGGTCGACGACCGGCTCCTCCCCCTCGACGAGGTGCTCCGGCGCGCCGACCTGCTGGTGATCGCCGCGCCGCACGGCGACTACGCCGACCTCGACACCGACAAGCCGCTCATTGACATGTGGGGCCTGACCGGGCAGGGCGTACTGGTGTGAAGCCCCAGGTCACGGTGGTCATCCCGGTCTACAACGAGGGCGCGGGCGTCGTCCGCTGCCTCGATCGCATCCTGCGCGAGGTGTTGCTGCCGGCCGAGGTGCTCATCGTGCACGACATGCCGGAGGACACCACCGTCCCGTACGCGCTGGAGGTCGCTCGCCGCGATCCGCGGGTCCGCCCGGTGCTCAACACCTACGGGTCCGGGCCGGCGAACGCGATCCGGTTCGGCATCGACGCGGCACGGGCGCCGGTCGCCGTGGTGACGATGGCCGACGGCTGCGACGATCCACGGCAGATCGACGAGCTGGCCCGGCTCGTCGACCGTGGGGTGGTGGTCGCCGCCGCGTCCCGTTACATGCCCGGTGGGCAGCAGGTCGGCGGGCCACGGCTCAAGCGGATGGCCTCCCGGTGGGCCGGGCGCAGCCTGTGGCTGCTGGCGCGGGTCGGCACCCGCGACGCGACCAACAGCTTCAAGGCGTACGACACCGACTTCGTCCGGGAGGTCGGCATCGAGGCCCGGACCGGGTTCGAGATCGGCATCGAGCTGACCGCGAAGGCGACCCGGCTGCGCCGCCCGGTCGCCGAGATCCCGACGATCTGGCTGGATCGGCAGCTCGGCGAGTCGCACTTCGACCTGGGGCGGTTCCTGCCCAGCTATCTGCGCTGGTACTTTTTCGCGTTCGGTCGGCGGCTGACCGCGCAGCAGCTCGCCGCGCGGTGGGAGGCGCGACGCCCAGCCTCCCCCGCGCCCACGCCCGCGCCCGCGCCAGACACCGCGACCGACGGCGTGGGCTCCGACGACGTGGTGACCGACGACGTGGCGCGGTAGAGGAGATACGGATGGCGACGGTGCTGGTCACCGGCTCGGCCGGCTTCATCGGCGGCTACCTGGTCGAGGAACTGCTCGGCCGCGGGCACGACGTGGTCGGGCTCGACAACCACTCGAAGTACGGTCCGGTGGCGCACAGCTACGACAACCATCCCCGCTTCCGGTTCGTCGAGGGCGACGCCCGCGACACCACGCTCCTCGCCGACCTGCTCGCCGGCTGCGACCACTTCGTCGCCGGCGCCGCCATGATCGGCGGAATCTCCTACTTCCACACGTACGCCTACGACCTCCTCGCCACCAACGAGCGGATCATGGCGGCGTCCTGTGACGCGGCGATCGCGGCGCACCGCGCCGGCCGGCTGCGCAAGGTCACCTATCTCTCGTCGTCGATGGTGTACGAGTCGACCGACCGTTGGCCCAGCCGGGAGGGCGACGAGCGGCAGGTCCCGCCGCCGCTGTCGTCGTACGGCTTTCAGAAGTTGGCGGTCGAGTACTACGCGAGGGCGGCCTGGGACCAGTACCGACTGCCGTACACGATCGTGCGGCCGTTCAACTGCGTCGGCGTCGGCGAGGGACGGGCGCTCGGCGAAGCGGAGGTGCTCTCCGGCAACGTCAAGCTGGCGATGTCGCACGTGGTCCCCGACCTGGTGCAGAAGGTCGTCAAGGGGCAGGACCCGCTGCGCATCCTCGGCAGCGGCGAGCAGGTGCGCCACTACACCTACGGCGGCGACCTGGCGCGCGGGATCGCGGTGGCGATGGAGCACGAGGCGGCGTACAACGAGGACTTCAACCTCTCGACCGCCGAGTCGACGACGGTGCTGGAGCTGGCCGAGCTGATCTGGCGCAAGATCAAGGGCCCGGACGTGCCGTTCCGGTACGTCAGCGACGAGCCGTTCGCGCACGACGTGCTCCGGCGGGTGCCGGACGTCGCCAAGGCCCGCGAGGTGCTCGGCTTCACCGCGACGACCGGCCTCGACGCCATGCTCGACGAGGTGATCCCGTGGGTGACCCGGGCCGTGCACGACGGCCGCCTCTAGAGCGGGCCGGACCCGCCGGCCCTGGCGCGGGGCCACCAAGCGACCCATCTCCCGGACAGTTGAGGCCATGACCGTGACGACCTCCGCCCCGCGGCGCGTCGGCGTGTCCGGGCTCGCGGTGGCGATGGCAGGTGCGCTGACCAGCGGCCTCGGCTATCTGGTACCCGTCCTGGGCGCCCGACATCTCGGCCCCGGCGACCTGGGCGCGCTGGCCACCGTCCTCGCGATCGCGGCGATCGCCGGCGTACCCGGAACGGGGCTGCAGATCGCGGTCGCGATCCACCGGGCCCGTACGCCGGGCGCGGCGAGCGGCCGGATCGGCTGGCTGACCGCGGCCGTCTGTGCCGGCGTCGTGCTGGTCCTCACGCCGGTGGCGAGTGCGCTGCTGGACCTTCCGCCGGTCGTGTCGCCGCTGCTCGCCGGCTACACCGGCGCCGTGGTGGTGGCCGGCAGGTGGCTGGGCGAGCTACAGGGCGACGAGCGCTTCCTGCGCCTGGCGGCCGGCATGGCGGTGTTGGCCGTCTGCCGGTACGGGGGCCTGGTCGCCGGCCTGCTGATCGGCGCCGGCCTGATCGGGTCGGTCCTGGCGGGTACGGCCGTCGCGCTGCTGATCCCGCCGATCCTGGCCCGACTGGCCCGGTCGCGGGCCGACGCGTCCGGCGGCACCGGCATCGCCACCCGGCAGGTCGTCACCGCCTGCTCGGCGACGCTCGCGATGCTCGTCGTCTCCTACGCCGACCTGCTCCTGGCCCGCCATCTGCTACCCGCGGACGCCTCGGGCGCCTACGCGGTCGGCACGGTCCTCACCAAGGGCGCGCTGTGGGCGCCGCAGGTGGTCACGGTGCTGGCGCTTCCACGCCTGGCGCGCGGCAACCGGCGGGCCCTCATGATCGCCCTCGGGCTGGTGACCGGCTGCGGCGCGTCGCTGGTGGGGGCGTCGGCGCTCGCCGGTGGGCTCGCGTTCCGCCTGGCGGGTGGCGCCGACTACGTCGACCTCGGCCGCTACGCGCCGGTCTTCGCCGCCACCGGCGGCCTCTACGCGCTGGTCTTCGTGCTGGTCAACGCCCAGGTGGCGGCGGGCGCCAGGTGGCCGTCGGCACCGCTGTGGGCGGCAGCGGTCGGCCTGCTCGTGGTCACCGAGTGGCTGGCGCCGCACACCTTCACCGCGATCCTGTGGTGCGCGGTCGGCACGGCCGCGGTGGCACTCGCGCTCACCGCAGCCGCAACCCGCCGGGGTCAGACGAGCCGGCGGATGTCGCCGTACGCCCGGTAGAAGCCGCCCCGCCCCGCCTCGCGCACCTCGCTGACCAGGTAGCGGGCCCTCGGCTCGCGAATGCCCTTGGGGAACTGCACCAGCCAGTCCCGGCGGTACCCGTCGGAGAGCACCCGGATCCGCAGCCGGCCGCCGTCCTCGACGCACTCCACCAGCACGCCGTCGCCCGGGTCGTGGGTGATCTCGACCGTGGTGGATGGCACCACCGTCGGCAGCCGGGGCGGCGCCTTCACGTCCAGCACGTCCGGCACACTGCCCTGCTCGGCCGCGCGGATCGCCGGCTCGCTGGCGTCGATGCAGGCCAGCGCGCCGGTGGTGGTGACGATGTAGAGCCGCTGCTCGTGGTATTGCATGGAGTAGGCCGAGCCGCATCCGGTGCCGAGCTTCCAGAGCCGGTTGCCGGCGGCGTCGAAGCAGTAGACCGAGGACGAGCTGTCCCCGGCGAAGACGTACTCGCCGCCGGGGGCGGTGGCGCAGGAGTAGATCGGGGCGTCGCACCGGTAGATCCGCTCCGACTGGCCCTGCTTGCTCAGCCGGGTCACCTGGTTGGCCACCGTACCGGCGTAGACCGCGCCCGGCTCCTGCCAGCCGAACAGCACCGCACTGGTCGGCCGGTGCCACTGCGGCTGCCCGGTACGCCAGTCGTAGCTGGTCACTCCCTTCGAGGCGCCGTGGTAGATGGCGTCCGCGTCACAGCGCACCATCCAGCCGGCCCGGCCGTGGCCCTGGCGACGCCAGATGAACTCGTCCTCGTGGTCGATCGCCGCGACCCCGCCGCCGGAGTCGGAGACCCCGAGCACACCGTCGTGGATGTCGAGCCAGTAGATGTCGATGTCCGGCGCGATCCGGTAGGCCAACCGGGGCACCTTGCCGGAGATGTCGTAGACGTTGCCGTCGTCGCAGCCGGCGTAGCGCCAGTCGTCGTCGGCGACGATGCACTTGACCCCGTCGGGCAGTCGGTACTGCTGCACCACCTCGGCGTCGTGGCTGAGCGTGGTGATCACGCCGTACTCGTTGCCGACCATGCAGCCCTGCCGGTCGACGAAGATGCCGAACGCCGGGGCGCCCGATTCGTAGCGCCAGAGCACCGGTGCCCGGCGGGCGGTGGAGCGGGTGCTGACGATCTGCCGCCGGGAGACCGCGCGCTTCTGCCGCACCCCGGGCACGGCCGGTGCGTAGCCCTTGCGCACCTTCTCGCCGATCTTCTTGGCCGCCTCCTTCCGTGCTCTGTCCACATTGGTGAAGACGTTCCGCTTCACCTGGCCCGAGTCACCGATCCGGCCGTAGCGAATGGTCAGCTCCGGGCCGTCGACGGTCACCTCGTAGAACTTGTGCGAGCCACCGTCCGCTTCGGACAGTTCGAGGTAGGTCGTTTCCTGTGCCATGGGGGTCTGCGCCTCCGGGGTGGGGGTGACAGCCGCCGGCAGGAACACCAGCGGTGGCGACGGACGAGACGGTAGCCGCCGGCACCGACAGAATCCGGCCACCGGTCCACGCGGGTCCGTCGATGTCGGCCTGCCCCGGACGCGAACCGTCCGAAGTGGAGTGCGGCACACTCAGGCGGAGACTCGATCGATGATCCGCGACAGGTTCGTTTTGGCGTCGTGGATGTTGAACTGGGCGGATTCGCTCGACACGTTCCCTCCTTGGCTAAGGGGTTAGCCCAGTGCACCCGACCAGCCAACGGATTCGGAATCCTCGCAGGCCCGATCTCGCTCACCATGGTCCCCGGTTGGGCGTGCGCCGGGACGAGGCGACGCACCAGCAGCGGGCGTGCCGGGTCTGCCACTGCCGCAGATCCTGCCGGATCCGTTCCGCCTCGGCGTGGGCGATCCGCTCCGCCCGCCGCAGGTTCTCCAGTTCGTCGGCGAGGCGGCGCAGGTAGGCGTACACCTCTTCGGGGTCGAGGCCGCGCCACCGCGAACGGAACGTGGTCGCGCGGACCTGGGACGGCTGGCTGCGCCGCCCGGCTCGATAGGTCATCGCGGCCCTCGGGCCGGCGCCGGCAGATGGATTCCTTGCACGTCGGTCCTCCGTCAGGGGTGCGAGGGGGCGGCGCCGAGGCGGACGGGGTCGGCCGCCGACCATCCGGACAGCCGGCGGCCGGAGCCCGGCATCCGCCCCGGGCCCTTTCCCACTCCCGGCCGCCGTGCCCCACAGCGTCCGAGAGAGGCTCTAGCTGGTCGCGCCGGTCAGCCGATCGGTGTACGTCGCCAGCGCGCCGGCCGCCTCGGTCAGGCTGGCCGTCATCGAGCCGAGCTGCTCGGCGGCCTGCGACCACTGCTCGGTCACCACGTCGGTGGAGTAGTCGGGGTCGCCCGCGTCCCGGAGCCGCTGCCCGGCGCCGCGCAGCCGGTCAGGCAGCCCGGCGATCCGCTCGGCCACCTCGGCGAACTTGGTCTGGGACACGGTCAGCATCCCGGCGACCTGCCCGATGCTGGTCACCTCGTCCCGGCCGAAACGTTCGTGTACCCGCCGGATCCCGCCGCCGAGCAGTTGCTCCGCGTGGTTGGCCAGGTCGAGGGCGTCCTCGGTGCAGCGGCGGGCCTGCCGCAGCTCCGGGTGCGCTGAGCCGGCCCCGGTCCGCTCCAGCAGCGCGGCTGCCGCCGCAACGGTCAGGTACGCCTCCCGCAGCTCACCCGCGACCTGCTCCGCCGCCCACGCCGCACTCGCCTCGGGGGTATCCACCGGTACGTGTGGTGGGGCCCCGGCCGCCGCCCGGGTCGCTTCTGGACTCGGCGTGGTGGGGCCTGGTTCCGCATCAGCACTGAACATCGAAAGCCTCCCGCTAGCCGATCAACCGACTCGAACCACCTTGACGCATGACTACAGTACTAGTCAAGAGCGCACAGCATGTTGACGTGCGACAAGTTGACGCATGCCTCTTGACGGGCGCCTACGGTCGCGTTCATGCGACTGATGGGCGCACACGAGATCCGGATGCGACTGGGTGGAATCAGCCGGCAACGCGTGTACGCCATCACGTCCCACCGGTCGTTCCCGGCGCCGATCGCCGAGTTGCAGCAGGGCAAGGTGTGGCGCGCCTCCGACGTCGAGAAGTGGATCGCCAAGCACCGCCCGGAACTGATCGGCGAGGGCGACGAGGAGCAGTGACGCGAGCCCCTGTCGCCAATCGCGCCGGTACGCCGCCCCGTCGAAATCCGTCGACCCGCCGACCGGCATACCGGGACACCACCGAAGCCGTCCACCGAAGCCGTCTCGGTACGATCGGGTCCCACACCCCTGGCCGGGAGGCGTAGACAGACATGGGCAACCCGGAACCGCCGCAGCCGCAGCAACCCAGTACGCCGCCGGGACCGCTGCCCCCGCAGCCCGGGTACGCACCGCCGCCGGTTCCGCAGCAGCCCGGATATCCGGCACCACCGCCACCCGCACAGCCCGGGTACGGGCCGCCGCAGCAACCCGGCTATGGACCCCCGCCGCAGCAGCCACAGCCCGGCTATGGACCACCGGCCACCGGTGCTCCCCCGGGTCACGGGATGCCGCCGGTCCCGCAGCAGGGCTACCCCGCACCCCAACCCGGGTACGGCGAGCCACCCGGCTACGGACAGCCGGGCTATCCGCACCAGGGCGGCCAGCCCGGGTATCCGTACCAGGACGGCCAGCCGGTGCCGCCCGCGAAGTCGGGTTCGCGTACCGGGCTGATCATCGGGATCGTGGCCGGTGGGGTGGCGTTGCTCCTGCTGCTCGTCTGCGGGGTGGCCGGCTTCCTCTGGTACCAGCAGCGCGACGACGCGAGCGCCGGGGACCTCTCCGGGGTGATCAACTATCGGCAGACGAACCCGGGTGCGCTCTCGACGGACCACGTCCAGGAGCCGGTGAGCTACCCGATGACCCCGCCGGCCGGTGGGCCGCACTTCCAGCGGTGGCAGAACTGCAACGGCGACATCTACCTAGCGCCGATCGAGGACGGCAACGCCGTGCACAGCCTGGAACACGGCGCGGTGTGGATCACGTACCGGCCCGGCCTGCCGCCGTCCGAGTTGGGCAAGCTGCAGGCTCGGGTACGCGGGCTGTCGCACATGATGATCAGCCCGTACCCGGGACAGTCGGCACCGATCTCGCTCCAGGCCTGGGGTTACCAGCTCGCCGTCGAGGAGGCGGACGACCCGGCGATCGGCGCCTTCATCTCGGCGTACCGGGTGACCGCCGCGATCGAGGCCGGCGCGCCCTGCGGCGGCGGGATCACCACCACCCGGTAGCGACCGAGCGGCTGACCGGCCGAGCGACCCGACCGGCCGACCGACCACGAACACTTTGCCCTTGCGCTAAGTGTTCTGGCGCGCAATACTTAGCCGCATGGCACAGTATTCGGCGGAGCTCGACGGCGTCTTCGTCGCCCTGGCCGACCCGACCCGGCGTGACGTCATCCGACGCCTCGGCCGTGGTGCGACGAGCGTCGGCGATCTCGCCCGCGAGTTCCCGATGACCCTTCCCTCGTTCATGAAGCACGTACGCACGCTTGAGGCGAACGGCCTGATCCGCACGGTCAAATCCGGTCGGGTACGCACCTGCGTGCTCAACCGCGACCGTCTCGCCCTCCTCGACGACTGGCTGGCCGAACAGCGCCGGATCTGGGAGGAGCGGACCGACCGCCTCGAACGGCTCGTCACCGACCCGGAGGAGAACGACCATGAACCCCGACCTTGACCTGACCCTGGAGCGGGTCATCCGCGCGCCCCGCGCCGTCGTCTGGCGGGCCTGGACCGATCCGTCCCGCTTCGCGAAGTGGTGGCTGCCGGCGCCGACCCTCTGTCGGGTCGACCGCCTGGAGGTCCGGCCCGGCGGCGGGCTGGTGACCCGGATGAGCGACGACGGGGTGGAGTTCGTCCCGCACATGGACGCGAGCTTCCTCGTCGTCGACGAACTGGAGCGGATCGTCTTCACGAACGCGATCGACAGCGGATGGCGACCGACGCACCCGGCTCCGGTCCCGATGACCGCCGAGATCACCCTGAGCGATCATCCAGACGGCACCGACTACCGGATTCTCCTCCGGCACGGCGATCCCGCCGCCCGCGCCCGGCACGAGGAACTCGGCTTCGCCGAGGGCTGGGGATCGGTGACCAAACAGCTCGCCGGGCTCACCGAGGCCGAGGCGGCCCGATGAGGATCGCTCTCACCGAGTTCGTCACCCTGGACGGGGTCAGCCAGGGACCGGGCTCGCCGACCGAGGACCCCACCGGCGGCTTCACCCGGGGCGGCTGGCTCGTACCGCACATGGACGGGTCGTTCGTCCGGCGTACCTCGCAGTGGCTGGACCTCGCCGACGGACTGCTGCTCGGGCGGCGGACCTACCAGGCGTTCGCCCGCGACTGGCCGCGGATCACCGACCCGGCCGACCCGTTCACCGTACGGATGAACTCGCTGCCGAAGTACGTCGTGACGAACACCCTCACCGAGGGAGACTGGCACCCGACGACGGTGCTCCGGGGCGACCCGGTCCAGACCGTCGGGGAACTCAGGACACGCCCCGGACGGGAACTCCAAATCCACGGCAGCGCCCGGCTCGGCAGCACCCTGCTGTCGGCCGGCCTGGTCGACACGCTCCGGCTCGTCATCGCCCCCACCGTCACCGGTGCCGGGCGGCGGCTGTTCGACCACCCGGGCGCGGCCGTCGGCTTCCGACTGGTCCACTCCGAGGTGACGGCGACCGGCCTCCTGCTGCTCGAGTACGAGGCGGTCGGCACCGCCCCGGTCGCGGATTACGAGGGCCTCGCCGCCTTCGTCTAGGCACCGCCCTGCACGACACGGCCGTCCCGGCGCTGACTCACTCGCCGTCCCGGCCGCTGACTCACTCGCCGTCCCGGCCGCTGACTCACTAACCGTCCCGGCCGCCTCCGGTCGCCGCCCGGCGCCGCCACCACGAACGCGCGGCCAGTCCGAGCAGTACCGCGGAGACGACCCCGGGACCACAGTGGACCAGCAGCACCCCGGCCAGGCTCGGCCCGCCCCAGTCCCGCTGGTAGGTCGCCGGATCGGTCATGTCGATCACGAACGGTTCGGCGACCGCGCGGACGATCAGATAGAGCCCGAGCAGGATTCCGAGCACGGCGAGAGCCTTCTTCATGCGCTCGACCATAGGAGGGGATCAGTGGAATGCGCGTCGCCCTGCGGTAGCAGCGCCGCGCTCGTACCTGGGTATGACCCGCCGGCCGCTCACCGCGAGCCGCCGTCGCCGCCCGGGTGTCGGGCGAGCCGGCGGGCGGCGTAGCCGAGGGCGCCGACGGCGAGCACGGCGAAGCCGGCCAGCACGCTGCCGACCGGCAGGGTGACCGCGAGCAGCAGGCAGCCGGCCAGCCCGAGACCGGCGAGAAACCGGACCGGAAGCCTGCGGCCCGGGTCCCTGCCCAGGGTCAGCGCGGCGGCATTGGTGATCGCGTAATAGACCAGCACGGTACAACTGGAGAAGCCGATCGCGTGCCGGACGTCGCCGAGCGCCACCACCAGCACCACCACCCCGGCGACGGCGAGTTCGGCCCGATGCGGCACCCGGTACGTCGGGTGCACGGCGGCCAGCGCACCCGGCAGGTCACGGCGGCGGGCCATCGCCAGCCCGGTCCGACCGACCCCGGCGACCAGCGCCAGCAACACGCCGAGCACCGCCACCGTCGCGCCGGCCCGGACCAGCCAGCCCAGCGCGGGGAGCCCGGCGGCGTCCACCACCTCGGCGAGCGGTGCGGCCGAGTGCGCCAGCCGGGCCGGCCCGAGCACCGAGAGCGCGACCACGGCCAGCCCCAGATAGATCACCAGCACCATCCCGAGCGCGACCGGTACCGCCCGGGGGATGGTCCGCTCCGGGTCACGTACCTCCTCGCCGAGGGTGGCGATCCGGGCGTATCCCGCGAAGGCGAAGAAGAGCAGCCCGGCGGCGGTGAGTACGCCGGCCCCGGCCGGCCCGCCGACGGCGTCACCGAGCCGTACCGGCCGGAACTCTCCGCCGAGAAGTCCCACCAGCGCCACCAGGGCCAGTACGCCGAGCGTCACCGCCACCAGCCACCGGGTGACCCGGGCCGTCTTCTGCACGCCGCGCAGGTTCACCCCGGTCACCGCCAGCACGGCGGCCACCGCGACCAGCCGGGCGTGCCCCGGCCACAGGTACGCCCCGATGGTCAGCGCCATCGCCGCGCAGCTCGCGGTCTTGCCCACCACGAAGCCCCAGCCGGCGAGAAACCCGGCGAACGGGCCGAGCCGCTCCCGGCCGTAGACGTAGGTGCCGCCGGACTCCGGATAGCGGGCGGCGAGCCGGGCCGAACTGGTGGCGTTGCAGTAGGCGACCAGGCCGGCGACGGCCAGCGCGCCGAGCAGGCCGAAGCCGCTGCCGGCGGCGGCGGTCGCCGGGGCGAAGACCACGAAGACCCCGGCCCCGAGCATCGACCCCAGGCCGATGACCACCGCGTCGGGTACGCCGAGCCGGCGCTCCAGTTCCTGCACGACGCCGAATCTAGAGGTCGTCGGTGAACACTCCGCGTCGGTGCACCCCGCCCGGCAGGGACGGCAGCGGTACGTCGTCCCACGGCACCCGGTCGAGCAGCCGGCCGAGGAAGAGTCCGAGCAGCAGCCCGGCGACCGAGTCGGTGATCCAGTGCCAGCCGAGGTAGGTGGTGGTGCAGAAGACGATGACCGGGGGCGCCAGCCGGATCACGGCGTACAGGCCGGGCGGGGCGTCCGGCCGGCCGAGGGTACGCAGCAGCGCGGCGAGCAGCAGCGCGATCGCCGCGTACCAGACGACGGCGTTCGCCACGTGTCCGGACGGGTACGCCGTGCCGCCCGCCGGGTCGCTGAACAGCTCCTCCGGGTGCGCCAGCTCGAAGTTGTGCGGATAGCCCCGGTCCAGCCACAGCTTCATCGGGCCGATGGTGAACGAGGTCAGCACGAACGCGCCGATCGGCACCAGCAGCGGCCGGACCGACCGGGTGCGCCAGCCGACCAGCACCGCCAGGCCGAACGCGATCGGCATCAGGAACCAGCCGCCCTGGCCCAGCGAGTTGAAGACCCGGGCCACCCAGTACGCCGGTCCGGGCCGGTGCGCGTCGACCCAGTCCCGTACCGCCAGGTCGATTCCGAGCAGCGCACCGGCGGCGAGCGCGGCGGTCAACGCGACCACCGCCGCGACCAGTACGCCGTCGAGCCACCAGCCGGCCGGACGGACGGGGCGCAGCCGCAGCGGTCGGCGTACCGTCGTGGTCTCCCGCATTCCGACCACGCTACCGGGCCGGCCGGGCGGAGCCGGCACAGGACGGCGGCCGTGCTCGGGCGGGTCGGCGATGTGTGCCCGCACACGTGAGGCGGCGCGGCGCGGCCCGGAGCGGCATGCTTGTTGCCGTGCGGATCACCTCGGCCCTCGTCGACCCGGCGCTGCTCGACCTTCCCTGGTCGACTCCGCTGGAGGAGTGGCCCGCCGACCAGTTGGTGGCGCTACCCCAGGGAATCTCCCGGCATATCGTGCGGTTCGTCCGCCTCGCCGGCACCGTCTACGCGGTCAAGGAGACCGGCGAACGGGTGGCCGAGCGGGAGTACGACCTGCTCCGCGCGTTGGAGCGGATCGATTTCCCCTCCGTGGAGGCGGTCGCGATCGTAGCCGACCGGCACGACGAGCGGGGCGAGCCGCTCGACCCGGTGCTGATCACCCGGCACCTCCAGTTCTCCCTGCCCTACCGGGCGCTCTTCTCGCACACGCTGCGCCCCGAGACGCTGAACCGGCTGCTCGACGCGCTGGCCGCGCTGATCGTCCGGATGCACCTGACCGGCTTCTTCTGGGGCGACTGCTCGCTCTCCAACACCCTCTTCCGGCGGGACGCCGGCGCCTTCGCCGCCTATCTGGTCGACGCCGAGACCGGGGCGCTGCACACCCGGCTCTCCAACGGGCAGCGGGAGGAGGACCTGGAGATCGCCCGGGTCAACATCTTCGGCGAGGCGCTGGACCTGGAGGCCGCCGGGCTGCTGCACCCCTCGATCGACCCGGAGGTGGTCTGCGAGGAGGTGGTGCTGCGCTACCAGCGGCTGTGGCACGAGATCACCTACGAGCAGCAGATCGAGCGGGAGGCCCGGCACGACATCGAGGGCCGGATTCGCCGGCTCAACGAGCTCGGCTTCGACGTCGCCGAGGTGGCGATGTCCGTGGTGGACGGCGGGCGCTACCTGGTCCGGCCCAAGGTGGTCGACGCCGGCTACCACAGCCGCCGACTGCTCCGGCTGACCGGACTGGACGCCGAGGAGAACCAGGCCCGGCGGCTCCTCAACGACCTGGACACCTACCGGGCGGAGAGCGACCTCACCGACGAGCAGCAGGCCGCGCACCGCTGGTTGACCGAGGTCTTCGAGCCGGTGGTCCGGGCCGTGCCGGCGCACCTGCGCAAGAAGCTCGAACCGGCCGAACTCTTCGCACAGGTCATCGAACACCGCTGGCGGCTCTCCGAGCGGGCCGGCCGGGACGTCGGGCTGGCCCCGGCCGTGCAGTCGTTCCTCGCCGACGAACTGGTGCACCGCCCCGACGAGCAGGCCGTACTCGGCATCGAGGTCGGCTGACCGCCAGGATCGCAGCCGGGCCACCGACCGTCGGAGTCGTAGCGGGCTCAGTGCGGGGGATCGGGCCGGCGGGCCGGCGGCGGGACCGGCTGGCTCCGCCGCGCCGTCCGGCCCGGCTGGCTCCGGGTACCCGCCCGGCCCGGCTGGCCGGACTGCTCACCGGTGCGGTCCCGGGCCGTCGACCGGCCGGCCTGCCGGGGTACGGTCCGCCGGCTGGGCCGGCTCGGATCCGACGACGACCGGCCCGCCGGTTCGGATCGAGGCGTCGCCCCCGCTCCCGACTCCGGTGGCGGCGGAAGCGGGGTACTCGCCTCCCTGAGCAGCCGGTTCAACCCGGCCCGCCGGACCACCACGGTCAACACGTCCCCGGGCCGGAGTTGGTGCCCCGGCGGCGGCGCCCACTCGGCGCGCCGCTGGCCGGCGCCGGTCAGCGCGAGCACCCGGACCCACTCCGCCTGGCTGACCACCCGCAGTTCCTGCCCGGCCAGTGCCGCGCCGGAGGCGATCGGCACCTCCGCGACCAGCAGGGCGTGCCGGGCCACCGGGATGGTCGCGATCACCGCCCGGTTGAGCAGGGCCGCCGAGAACGACGGCGCGGCCAGGTAGGAAACGCTGCGGGACACGCCGATCCGGAACGTCTTCTGGATTCGCTGCGCGAAGTCGCCGTCGAAGAGCCGCAGCACCACCCGCAGGTCGGCGCGGAGCGCCCGGGCGTTCAGCGCCGCCTGGAGGTTGGTCACGTCGTCGGTGGAGACCACCACCAGGGCCTGGGCGGTGCCGACCGAGGCGTTGTCCAGGGTCTCCTCCCGGGCGGCGTCGCCGACGATCAGCGGGATGTTCAGCCGCCGGGCGACCGCCGCACCCCGGGCCTCCGGATCCTTGTCGATGGCGACCACCTCGACGCCGAGGTCGTGCAGCTGCCACATCACCCGGGTACCGACGTTGCCGAGCCCGACCACCACCACGTGCCCGCTGCGCTCGCTCGGCAGCAGCCCGGCGTCCAGCGCCAGCCGGGCCTTGACGATCCCGTCCACCACGGCGGCGGTGATCAGCGGGATCAGCGCCAGCCCGGCCAGGTTCAGCACCACCTGGAGGACCTGGGCCGCCGCGCCCTTGGTGGTGTCCGGGTCGGCACCGACGATCGTGGTCACCATGGTCAGGTAGATCGCGTCCCCGATGCTGGTGTGCTCGGCGAAGGAGAGCAGGAAGCCGAGCACCACCGCCACGACCAGCACCGCGATGGTGGCCATCCCGATCTTGCGGGTGGCGAACGAGCGTACCGCCCGGAGCAGCACCGAGATCCGCCGCCGCCGCCACCGCTGGGTGCGCAGCAGCCGCCGCCGGGTGGCCTGCTCGGTGCCGACCTGCCCGCCCTGGCCGACCGCCTCGGCGAGGACCAGGTCGGCGTCGGCCGGATCGCCGGGCAGCACCACCGGATGGTTCGGGTCCCGGGTGTCGGCCAGCCCGCAGACCACCTGTTCCGGCCGGACCTCGGCCCGGGGCGCGACGAAGAGGGTACGACCGCCGTGCCGGAAGTACGAGGGTGCGACCTCGCCGAGCGCCGCCGCGACGAACGCGGGCGCGGCCATCGAGGCGTCGGAGAGTACGGCGCTGTTCGGGAAGAGCTGCCGGATCCCGTGCCCGAGGCTCATGTTGAACATCCGCAGCACCACCCGGAGGTCCGGCTCGACCTCCTGGGCGCAGAGCGCCGCGTGGATGTTGCCCACGTCGTCCTGGTGCAGCAGGGCCAGACCGGTCGCCCCGACCAGCCCGGCCGTCTTGAAGGTCTCCTCGTCGAGCCGGTCCGACTGGATCACCCGGACGCCCCGGATCGAGCGGATGTCCGGCCCGTCCGGCCGGCGGCGGTACGGCACGATCACGGTCACCCGTACGCCGCTGCCCTGCGGGTCGTTGCCGAGCAGCTCGGTGACGAGGTGGACGGCGAGGGCGTCCTGGCCACAGACCACGTAGTGCGGCCGGTGATCTCCGTTGGTGCGCAGGCCGTCCCGCAGTCGGGTCTCGAACGCGCGCCGGGCCCGGGTCCGCCAGAGATCCGCCATGCCCGGATGGTAGTCACTGTGATCAGTACGCGGGAGCCGTCCGGGAAGCGGACGAGACAGTACAATCACCCAGCGTGTCGATGAATGGAACGCGCGGTGACGGGTAGTGCATCCGGGTGCAGACCTTCCTGCCGTACCCGGACTTCGGGCGGACCGCCCGGAGCCTGGACCCGCTGCGGCTGGGCAAGCAGCGGGTCGAGGCGATCCAGGTGCTGCGCGGCCTGGTCCGTCCCGGCTACGGCTGGCGCCACCACCCGGCGGTGAAGATGTGGGCCGGTTACGAGGAGGCGCTGGTCCGGTACGGCCTGGACATCTGTGCCGAGTGGGTTTCGACCGGCCGGGCCGACACCTGCGCCGGCACCCTGGTCGCCGACCTCGCCGCCGGCTGCGGCCTGGATCGGGTACGCCGGCAGGACGAGCTGGCCGCCGCCGGTGAGCTGCCGCCCTGGCTCGGCCGGGAGGAGCTGCACCTGAGTCACCGCTCGGCACTGCTGCGCAAGGATCCGGTGCACTACGGCCCGATCTTCGGCGACGTGCCGGAGGTGCCGTACGTCTGGCCCGGCTCCGACCGCCCACCGGCCTGCCGGCCCCCGGCCCCACCACCCGGAGAGTCCTGATGCGACCCTCGTCGGGGTGGGTACGGCGCGACACGGACGCGCTGGTGGTCGGTGGCGGTGTCGCCGGGATCTCGGCGGCGGTCGTCCTCGCCGAGCGCGGTGTCCGGGTCACCGTGCTGGAGGCGCGGCCCCGGCTCGGCGGCCGGCTCGACACCCGGCCCGAGACGCTTACCGACGGCACCGTCGCGCCGGTCGACCACGGCTTCCACGCCTTCTTCCGGCAGTACCACAACCTGCGCGCGATCCTGCGCCGAATCGACCCGACGCTCGGCCTGCTCCGGCCGGTACCCGGTTATCCGGTGCTGCACGCCGACTGGCCGGCCGAGGACTTCGGCCGGCTGCCGGCGAGGCCACCGTGGAGCCTGTTGGCGCTGCTCGCCCGCAGTCCGAGCCTGCGCCTGCGTGACCTGCGCCGGATGGACGGCCGGGCCGCCCTGCCGCTGCTTGCCTACCACCCGCGACAGACGTACGCCGAACTCGACCACACCACCGCCGAGGAGCTGCTCGACGGGCTGCGGTTGCCGGACCGGGCCCGGGCGATGCTCTTCGACGTCTTCGCGCACTCGTTCTTCAACCACGAGGCCGACCTCTCCGCGGCGGAGCTGGTGGCGAACTTCCACTTCTATTTCCTCGGCAACCCGGAGGGGCTCGGCTTCGACGCACCGGACCGGGACTACGAGTCGGCGATCTGGCAACCGCTCGCCGCGCACCTGCGCCGGCACGGTGCCCGGATCCTCCTCGGGCGGCCGGTGGCGGCGGTGCTGCCCGACGGCGACGGCTGGCGGCTGGAGACCGGCACCGGAGAGGGGCACCGGGCCGGGAACCTGGTGCTCGCCGTGGATCCGCCGGCCCTGACCGCGCTGCTGGCCGGCTCGCCGGAGCTGGCCGCCCGGGCACCCGTACTCGCCGGACGGGCGGCCCGGCTCGGCGCCGGCCCGCCGTACGCGATCGCCCGGTACTGGCTGGCCGGCGACGTGGCGCCGGACCGGGCGGTGTTCAGCGGGGTGTCCCGGCAGCCCACCCTGGACTCGGTGACCCTCTACCACCGGCTGGAGGCAGGTTCCCGCGACTGGGCCGACCGGACCGGCGGTGCGGTGCTGGAGCTGCACGCGTACGCCTGCCCGGACGGCGTGCCCGCGCCGGAGCTGGCCCGGCGGATGTGGGCCGAGTTGGCCGGGCTCTGGCCGGAGGTCGCCGACCTGCCGGTGCGGGACCTGCGCTGCCGGGTCGAGCGGCGGGCCCCGGCGTTCCGGCCGGGCTGCTCGGCCGACCGGCCCGGGGTGCTCACCGACGCGGACCGGCTCTATCTGGCCGGCGACGGGATCCGCACCGAGCTGCCCAGCGCGCTGTTGGAGCGGGCCGCCCTGACCGGGATGCTCGCCGCGAACCACATCCTCCGGCGGGCCGGCGCCGCCACCGAGCCGATCCGGACCATCCCCCGACACGGCCTGCTGGCCCGCAGCGCACGCCGAGCGTGACCGAGGTCAGCGTTCGCCGCCGGCTGCGGCCCAGCCGACGGCGACCAGGCAGATCAGCAGCACGATGCCGCCACGGCTGGTAGCGATCCGGGTCACCGTCCACGCGGTCCTGCGGAGTCCGGGCAGGCTCGCCCTGGTCTTGCGGTAGTCCACCCAGGCCCGCCGGGCCACCGCGTACGCGGTGCCCGCGAAGAGGCCGAACGCCACTCCGACCAGCAGGATGGCGACACCGGGACGGTCCACCCGGCCAGTGTCACCGGCACCGGTCGACGATCACCATCACCCGATCCGGTGACGCACAGTGATCGAGTGATCGACAGTCGTCGACGGTCGGCAGTCGTCGACGGTCGGCAGTCGTCGACGGCCGACGGGGAGGCGGTCGACGGTCGGCGGGGAGGCGTCAACGGTCGGCGGGGAGGCGGTGGACGATGTGCCGGGCGATCTCGAACGAGCTGGTCGCGGCCGGCGACGGCGCGTTCAGCACGTGCACCTGCCGCTCCGTCTCGACGATGAGGAAGTCGTCCACCAGGCTGCCGTCCGGGCGTACGGCCTGGGCGCGTACGCCGGCTCCGGCGGGGACGATGTCGGCCTCGGTCAACTCCGGCACCAGCCGGGCCAGGCTGGCCGCGAAGCGTCTCCGGGACAGCGAGCGGGTCACCTCGGTCAGCCCGTACCGGTAGTGCCGGCGGGCCAGCGCCCAGAGGCCGGAGTAGCCGACCTGCTCCCAGACGTCGCGCGGGTCGAACCGGCGCCACGAGTAGCCCTCCCGGGCGGTCGCGAGCACCGCGTTCGGGCCGGCGTGCACCGTACCGTCGATCATCCGGGTCAGGTGTACGCCGAGGAACGGGAACTGCGGGTCGGGTACCGGATAGATCAGTCCACGCACCAGCTTCCGCCGCTGGGGCACCAGCTCGTGGTACTCGCCTCGGAACGGCACGATCCGGGCCGGCGGGTCGATGCCGGCCAGTGCGGCGATCCGGTCGGCGTGCAGCCCGGCGCAGTTCACCAGTACGTCGCCGGTCACCTCGCCGGTACTCGTGCGCACCACGACGCCGCCGGCCCGGCCGTGGCTCCCGGCGACCCCGTGGATCCCGGTGACCCTGGTGTTCCGCCGCAGGTCGGCGCCGTTCGCGGCGAGGAGTTCGGCGAGCCGCCGGCAGACCGCGCCGAAGTCGACGATCCCGGTGGAGGCGACCCGGAGCGCGGCGACGGCGGCGACGTGCGGCTCGTGTTCGGCCGCCTCGATCGCGTTGAGCAGGGTGACCGGCAGCCCGTTGGCGAGCGCCCGCTCGTGCAGCGCGTGCAGCCGGGGCAGTTCGGCCGCCTCGGCCGCGACGATCAGCTTGCCGCAGACCTCGTACGGCAACTCCTGCTCGGCGCAGAACCGCACCATCGAGGCGCTGCCGGCCCGGCAGAGCGTCGCCTTGAGACTCCCCGGCCGGTAGTAGACCCCGGCGTGGATGACGCCCGAGTTGTGGCCGGTCTGGTGGGCGGCCCAGCCGGACTCCTTCTCCAGCACGGTCACCGTGTCCCGGGGCCGGTCGGTACGCAGCCGGTGCGCCACCGCGAGCCCGAGGATCCCGCCGCCCACGATCACGTACCTGGTCATCCGCGCTCCCCGGCCGCTGGCATCGGAGCCGATGGTATGCGCCCGTACCCGCCCCGGGATGGCGTCGCGTAGCCGCCGGTCAGGGCGTGTCCCGGTACGACACTGTCGGGTTGACGACTGTTTCTTCCGCAATATGGCGAGTCACGGCAAATATCAATACTAGCCTGTAGCACCCTATATTAGAGAACTTTTCACAATAGGCAGGTTCGATGCCGACCTATGCGCAATTACAAGCTGAATCATGGTGGGGTCGGGAGATCGTCACGCCGGAACTGGACTGGCTCGGCGACGAACTGTGCCGGCGTACCAGACGCCCCCGGGGCACCTTCGGGGTCAAGGGCGACAACAACCACCTGCGGGGCGCCCACCGATCCCAGGAGTGGATCCTCAAGTCCCGGTACTGCACCTCCCGGACGTACACCGTGCAGTCGGGCCTGACCGCCGTCCAACAGCGACACGTCGCCGGAGTCGACTTCACGCCGGGCTCGGCCGGCCAGATGGTCGCGCAGTGCAAACGGCTCTACGCCGCGCTGCGCGCCGGTCAACTCGAAGAGGTACGCGAGTTCTACGGCAACGTCGACGGCGACAAGGTCGTCGACGGCTGGGACAACGTGCGGAACCGGGCCGCCAGCAGCGATTCCAGCCACCTGTGGCACTGGCACCTGACCCTCGACCGGCGCCACTGCGCCGACAGACGCGTGATGGAGCGGATCCTCGCGATCGCGCTCGGAGACCCGACGGAGGAAGACGTGGACGACGCGACGATTGACAAGATCGCAACCCGTACCAAGGCGAAGGTGCTGGCCGACGGCGGGATCCAGCAGTTGCTGGCCCGGGTCCAGCAGTTGACCGTCAGCCAGGCGACCCTGCTCGACGCCGTCGGCCGGGACACCACCGACGAGAAGGCCATCGTCGACGGCGTACTGGCCGGGCTCGGCCAGCGCGACATCGACAGCGTCGCGGCGGCCCTGAGGTCCGCGTTCGGCGACCGGGCGGCGGAACTGGCGGCGAAGTTGGGCACCCCGGCGAGCTGACGTGTGGGTGAACTGGCAAATCTCCTCCCGACCGGCGGCTTCGGTGCCGTCGGCGTCGGAGGGCTGCTCGTGATGATCGTGGCGTACCTGCTCAACGCCAACCGGGCCGATCGCAAGGAGTACCAGGAGGCGATCGACCGCGCCGAGAAGCGCGCGGACGACGCCGCACGGCGGACCGATGCCGCCGAACAGCGCGCGGAGGGGCTGCAACAGGCCATCGACGAGGCGCGCCGGGCCCGGCGGGCCGCCGAGGACGCGCTCGCCCTCGTCGAACGCGAACTGCACCGCTACCGCCCCAACGGTCCGGCATGACCGCCGGGCCTGACGACCTTCGGTGATGACCCAGGCGAGATCGGCAGGCCGGATCGCCGCGAGGAGGCGCGATGACCGAGGAGACGGAAATCTTCCGCCGCCGGATGGACCGGCGCATCCGGCGCCGGCTCATCATCGTGGTGGTGGCGACCGCGCTGGTCGCGGCGGCCGGCGGCTGGGCCTGGGCGAGGCTGGGCCGGCAGGCCGCCGTCGAGCAGCGCCGGGCGGCGACCGCCGTCTCCGGCGCCGAGCAGCTCTGCCAGCAGGTACGCCAACTCGGCGGCGAATGCGTCGTCGACCCCGCCAACCTGCGCGGCGCGCAGGGCCCGGCCGGACCGGAGGGTCCGCCAGGCCCGCCGGGGCTGCCCGGCCGGGACGGCCGACCGGGCGATCCGGGCCCGCCCGGAGATCCCGGCCCGCCGGGCGAACCTGGTCCGGCCGGCGATCCGGGCCCACCGGGTGTGAGCGGGGGTCCGGGCGCCGCCGGCCCGACCGGACCGGAAGGCCCCGCCGGCCCGGAGGGACCCGCCGGCCCGACGGGCGAACCCGGTCCCTCCGGCGGACCCGGGCCGCCCGGCCCGACCTGCCCCACCGGTACGACCCTGCTGACGCTGACCGTCGTGACGCCCGAGGGACCACGGCAGATCACCGCCTGCGTCGTCGACCCGGCTCCGCAGACACCCGCCCCGTGACCGCCCACTCCCGGGCCGCCGGTTCGCCGGTGGATTTACGCCGCGTCGCCCCGCTCGTCTGACGCCTTCGAGAGGGTGTCCCGGTGTAGTTGGAGCCCCCGGTCGGACTCGAACCGACGACCACTCGCTTACAAGCTCTGTGCACCGCGTCCGCACAGGTCCGGGGACGGCTGCACGCTCGAAGCTCCGTCCGTCCCTGCGCTCGCCAGCGTGCCGCCGGCCGGCGGCGTTGCTGTCAGCGTTGCTGTCGACAGCCGTGCCGCCGGCCCGTCAGACTGACCCCCGCTGGGGGGATGCGGATGCAAGCTGTTGGCGGTTGTCGGATGGTACTAACTGGGGTCGTCACGCAGGTGACACAGTCCGTCCCGTTACATCTGGCACGAGCTGTGATCAAGGTCTGCGCTGCCTTCTTGCTGCCTCACCACTGCCCGACGTCTCGCTTGCGAACCTGCCCGCAGTGAAGCGCTCCTGCGTCCGTCCGTGTCCGCCGTCGTTGGGTGCTTGGCTGCTCGGGTGGCTGGATCACGAAGAGACCTCCGCGCTACTGCTGGAGCAGAAATTCCTCCGTGCCTCCTGCGAGCCAGCGTTCATACCAGCTGAGGTCCTGAATCCACTCGCGGGCGCTCCTCGCACGCCACTGCTCACGCGCGGCCAGTTCATAAGCGCGCACCTGTTCTGGAGGCCATCCATTGACCCGACCAAGGCGTACACGGGCCGCCGCCACCAGTTCCGGCTGACCAAGCGTTGTAGTACGCCCGAAGTGCGTCACGTGATCGCATTCTGTGCAGTGGATCTCCAAGCCTGCCAGGGTTTGGATCATCTGATCGTCGTCGTATTCCCACACTTCGTGGCAGATCAAACCCTTGCCGTCGACGGGACGGAATCCGCAGACTTCACAGGCGTTATGAGCCCGACCGAGCGCCCAGGCACGGAGTGCCCGCCACTTCGAGCGTGGAAGGGTCTTGGCCAATGTCTTGCCCCACAGGGGTCTCGGTACCAGCTCGATCCGCAGCCGAGGCTTGGACACTTCGATGCCGTCATTCATGCTACGGACGATGCCGCGACCCACCGACAAGTTCCTCAGGACCTGCTGACTCATGATCAAGATCGCGCCCCCGAGGATCTTCTAGGGCTTCATGAGGCAGCTAACCTTCGGGCATGCCGTACCCATCTTGGAACTACTATCCCCGAAACGTGCGGCCGCCTGCTTGGGTGGGGGATCTCCTGTCTGTGGTCACAGCAGCCGAGCCCGCGGTCTCGACCCTTACCCCCCGTCTTGGCCTCACGAGCGACACGGTTCTCCAGCATCTTGCCCCTGGCCTCACGGCCTTGGGCTTTGCCGTCGAAACGGCCAAGACATCAGCTGGCAAGATCCGCCGCCCTGTGCTGTTCGGCGACAACGGCCGGTCGGAGGTCTCGTACGACATCGACGCCTTCCATGACAAAGAGGGCATTGTTGTCGAGGTCGAGGCTGGACGTGGCGCAAGGGGCAATGCCGTGTACCGCGACATCGTGCGAACCAGCCTCATCCTCGACGCGCGCTACCTGGCCCTGCTGCTGCCCATCGCGTACCGCCATCAGAGCAACGGACGCCAAGTTTCCGTGGCTGCGTTCCGAGAGGCTCGGGACCAGTTCGACGCCATCTACGCAAGTCAGCGACTGCGGCTGCCCTTCGAGGGCGTTCTCCTGGTCGGGTACTGATCTCTACGGATTGTCGGGGAGCTGGCTATGATCAGGCGCACCGACGGCGACCCAGTCGGGACGCAGGAGGGACAGTCGATGGGAAGCCAGCAGAAGGCCGCCGCGCGCCGGATGCCGTGGCCTCCTGAGGCAGTCCTAGACAAGCCTTCGGCTCTAACGGATGAAGCACTCTTCCGACATTCCGTCATCAGCCCGCTACGCTATCCGGGCGCGAAGCGTCAGCTCGTCCCTGTCATCGAGTCACTCATCCGAGCGAACGTTCCCCCGCCTCGGCTGGTGGTCGAACCCTTCTCCGGCGGCGCCACGACAACCCTTCGACTCCTTGGGGCAGGTGTCGTCGAGCACGGCGTACTTGCTGACATCGATCCTCTGATCGCCGCCTTTTGGAGGACAGCAGCGTTCGACGCTCGTTGGCTAATCGATGCGATGCACGAAGAGCCGGTCACCGTCGCCCGATGGGACTGGTGGCGTGCCAGTAATCCCCGGGGACGTCGTGAGCGGGCGCTGAAGTGTCTCTTCCTCAACCGGACCACGTTCTCAGGCATCTTGCATGGGCGTGCCGGCCCGATCGGCGGCCGCGCTCAGACTTCGGCGTACAAGATCGGTTGTCGCTTCGGCTTGGACGGCCTCACGCGCCGGATCAAGGGAGTCGCAGAGCTGGCTGCCACGGGCCGTCTGCTCGATGTTTGGGAAGCCGATTGGCGAACCGCGCTCGCCAACATCCCCAAGCGCTACGGGATGCTGGAGCCCAGCGAAGTGGTCGTCTACCTTGATCCACCGTATGTCGACAAAGCCCGATGGCTGTACCAGTGGTCCTTCGACAGCTCCGAGCACAGCGACCTTGCTAACGCCCTAGGCCCCGACGCTCCCTATCGCTGGTGCCTGTCCTACGACGACAACCAGACGATCCGTGGCCTGTACAGAGCGCGGCCAGGGCAGGCCACGTTGCATGTTTCTCACCGGTACACAGCCGCAGGGTCAGAGAAACGTACCGTCAAGGACGAACTGCTAGTCACAAACTTCTGCTTGATACCAGGGTCGGACCGCTACAGAGTCCTTAGCTCGTAGCAGGCCCCGGCTGGATCCCACTAACGGCCGACATATCCGTGTCCCCTTCGGGTGTACGTACCCGTCACCGTCGGGCATCATTGCCGTATCGCAACTGCCGCCGGTGACCCGATCGAGACGGGGTGTGGTCTGCCCAGCTACCCCTCCTACAGCGTTGGGCCGGCCGGAACTGCCAGGCCCTCGGAGACCGGATCGACTGGCTTTGTCGGTGGCATGGCGTACCGTTCGCGCGTCCACATTGATCTGAGCGCCACAACCTGCAGGCGGTCGCCGGGATCTTCAGAGCTCGTGATCACGAGCCTTCCCGGCACCGCGGACGAGTAGCTGAGAGGAACCAGAACGCGATGACCATGCCGATCGGCTCTGCTCGCGCTCAAGCCGAGGTGAGCCCCCTCAACGCTCTGCTGGACGGAGTCGACGTCGGCCGGATCTTCGACATCGACTTCCGGGGCGCCACTGTCGTGACCAACGACGCGTGGAAGCGGGCAGCCGGTGGGATCCCCGAGTTCTGCTTCCTGCTGGCGACCGTTCGACAGGCTGGCGTGCCTGCCGGAAATGAAGACGACGACGAAGTGCTGCTGCTGCGCGTCGAGGGCACGGCACCAATCCCGCGTCAGACCGAGCTGACCGAGATCCGCGAGGCCGCCGCCAGGCACGATGCCGTCTGGGGCGACGCTGCGCCAGACGCCGCCGCCGTCACCCTGGACTCGTCGTCCGTCCCGATCGACAACCTGACCCGCGACCGGATGCAGTACAGCGGTCTACGGTGCCGCATTCTGGGCACCTTCTACGCCGACGTCACGACCAACGGCGTGCAGTACCTGGCGTTCGGCAGCGACCTGGACAACCTCTACGCGGCCACCTCCTACCGGGTTTTCAAGCCGTCCCCGGCGGCGCTGGAGATCATCGCCTCGTACCCATCGGTCACCGAGGCCGAGGCCGAGGAGGGGACCGCCCCGCAGCTGCTGCCGATCGGCCACGTGCGGTACGCCAGCACCCGTCGGCGCGCGAAGTTGCGCCAGGAGCATGAGGTGCCAGTCGCCGTACGGGTCGGTGACTTCATTGAGCAGAAGACCGCCATCTTCGGCATGACCCGCACCGGCAAGTCCAACACCGTGAAGACCCTCACCACCGCGGTCTTCCGACACGCCTGTGAGAACGGCGAGCGCATCGGTCAGTTGCTGTTCGATCCGCAGGGCGAGTACGCGAACGTCAACAAGCAGGACGGCACAGCGCTGGCCGACTTGGGCGCGGAGTACGTGAGCATCTATCGCTATGGTCTCCGCGCCGACGAACCTGGCCGGGCGCTGCAGCTGAACTTCTTCGATCCGGGGATGCTCGAGCCGGCGCGTCAGGTCATTGCGGACGTGCTGCTCGCTGGTGCCAGTAACGCCAAGTACGTCACGCGCTTCGTCAGTGCTGACCTCTCCGACCCGGACCCCGCCGACTACCCGAACCCGCAGGCGCTCAACAGCGCGAAGGACCACGTCGCTCGGGCGCGCATGTTCTTCTACGCCCTGCTTGCGAAGGCAGACTTTCGTCTGCCCCAGCGATGGTTTTACAGCCTCAAGATGGCGGCCGCGATCGCCGACCGGATCATCACCGACACACAGGCCGGGATTACAAAGGTCAGCGGCGGGCGCGTCACCATCAGGAGTCGGCAGGATCTGATCAAGGTCTGCGAGTGGCTCGTCGAGCACAAGGACGAAGGGCCGAGCACGACCCAGGGCACCATTGCCTACTGGCTGCGCGAAGAGGCTACCCAGGCCGTCATGGGCGTCTTCGAGTCCAGCACCAACCGCGCCGGCATCGCCCGCATGCGCGACGTCGCTCCGTTCCACAATCCGCACGCTAACGGCAACTTCGCGCTCGACATCTACGACGAGCTTTCCGAGGGGAAGATTGTCATCGTCGAGCTGTCCCGCGGCACGCAGTCGGTGCTCCAAGCGATCTCCGAGCGGATCATCATGCACGTTCTCGACAAAGGTGGGGAAGTGTTCCGCCAGAACGAGGAGCCGCCGAAGATGCAGATTGTCATCGAGGAGGCCCACACCCTCTTCGAGAAGTCGAAGTTCGGCAGCCAGGAGCGGGATCCCTACGTGCTGCTCGCGCGGACCGCAAGCAAGCTCAAGATCGGTCTGATGTACGCCACCCAGGAGGTACGCTCCGTGGCCGACGAGGTCCTGAGCAACACCTACAACTGGATCGTTGCTCACCTCAACAGCAAGCACGAAGTCAACGAACTGTCGAAGTACTACGACTTCGAGTCCTTCGGTGACGCCATCCGGGGCAGTGAGGACCGGGGCTTTGTCCGCCTAAAGACCATGAGCGGGCGGTACATCGTGCCGGTTCAGATCGCCAAGTTCGACGTGGCCATGATCGCCGCGGCCCGCACCACCGCCGAAGCCGCCCAGGTGGTCCCGCCTGGTTTGCCGTCCGGTGATGCCCTCGGACCGGCGGCGCCGGTGCACCGTGATGACCTGTTCGGCGGCGACCTCGACGATCGGTGGTAGTTCCCCATGCCCTACAACGATGAGTACGGCCGCTCCGAGCGCGCCGACCGGCTCAACCACCGAGGCCTCGTCGCCGACCCTGCCGTGACCACGGCGCTGCGCAACATGAATCTTCCCGACCGCGCCGAGGCGCGACAGGCGATCGAGAACGACATCGTTGCGCTGCGCACTTCGGGGCCGGACCTTCCGCTGCTTAGCCGGCCGACGAGCCGAGCGGTGGCCGTCGATGGGAGCCCAGCGGAAGTTGAGGTTCTACCCGACTTTCCAGCGGCCCGCGTCGGCTACCTGCAGGTCGCCGTCGCACATGTGGACCTGCGGCGGATGCTCGCTCCTCCCTCGGACCGGTTCGTCAACCCCGGAGAGATCGGCCGTGCAGCGGTCGGCTACGTGCTGAAGAACGTGATCCCCACCTCCGTGATCAACTATCGGGACGGGCAAGACCAGAAGTCGGCCTTCCGCGAAGCTGTGGATACCATTTTCCGGGTTCCCCGCATGGGAGACCGGGAGGACGACCTCGCCTCCCTGCTGGACGTGTTGTTCTACGTGTGGACTGGTACCCCCGACGTCCCGGCGACGTCCCTGTCCGTGTCCAAGTGCCCGTCGTGTGGGTTCGCCGGGCCGCACATGGTGGGGGCGGATCCAATCTCGTGTCCCAGCTGCAATGAGCCGATCTACCCGATCGACGTCCTTCAGTTGCACATTGAGGTTGCCCCCGAGGGCAGCAATCTCATGGCGCTGGGCCGCCTTATGAGCGTTGTCGAAGTGCTCGTCTTCCTCTGGTTCATTCGCTGCTTCGCCCGTGGTACCGAATACCAGCACACCGCGTTCGTCCTCGATGGGCCGCTGCTGGTCAGCGGGGCAGCCGCCGACCTCAAGAGGCACGCGGAGCGCTTCCTCCAGGCCGTGCACACCTCCGTCAGCAGAAGGGGGTGGTTGAGTCCCCCAATCCTCGGGCTACAGAAGACTGGGGTGCTGGTGGACCACGCTCGGCAGCTGGCTGCCCTCGGCCTTCTTCCCCCCGGCACCCTCGTCTCCCTGCCCGACGGGTACTTGCGACGGTGGGTTGTCCCCGGTCCCGCCAGTGCCTACGGCAGGGACACCGACTTCGGTCGCCGCTTCATCTACCGCACCCGTGACGCGCGCGTCCATGTCCTGTCCGTGCCTCGCCTGAAGGGTGGCACCGTGATCGACGATCGGGATGGAGTGGACCTGACCGCCTATCCCACGCTCCGGTCAAGCTTGGAGTTCCTCGACGCCGTCGGCACGCGGCTCTATCAAGATGCGGTCATCCCCGTCGCGCTGGCCCACAACTACGCCAGCCTTCCTGTGGGGATCGGCAGCGAGGTGCTGCGCACCCACGCCCAGGTCGCTCTCGGGATCCGTCCGACTGCCATGCCACCGCAGCCGACCCGCTGGCCGTCGCGCTGACTGCCGCCTTGCCTTTAAAAGTCATCTGATCAAAGGTCGGAGGCGGGCATGTTTGCCTGCCCCAGGCCGTGCCACCGCCATGCGCGTCCTCCTGCCACGCTCCATGGCGAGTGTCGGAGGCCCCCGGTACGCTCACCGGCACACCGGGCGGTGGTAGGGAGGGGTGAAGTGAAGGTGACGCTCAGGTGACGCCCATCTACCACTTCACGCACATCACAAACCTGGAGAAGGTTATCGAGGCGGGAGCTCTCCTCTGTGACAGCCTGTGTCGCGCCTCAGGACAGGCGGCACGGAATATTGCTTATCCGAATCTGAAGGAACAACGGGCGATTACACTCGTGGAGGTTCCGCCGGGGGAAACGCTCGACAAGTATGTACCCTTCTATTTCGGAACCCGTTCACCGATGTTGTTTACTTACAAAAACGGGAACGTGACCGGGAAGCCCGAGAATCAGGACGATATCATCTACTTTGCCACAACAGCCGAGACTATAGTCCAGAATGGGTTCCCATTTGCCTTTACGGATGGGCATCCAATCCGTGAGCCAAAAGCATTCTATAACGACCTGCGGGACCTGGAGCAGGTCGACTTGCCGCTGATGGAACAGAAGTACTGGAATGACACAGACGCCGACCCCGACCGAAAGCGGCGCCGGCAGGCGGAGTTTCTAGTCTGGGAGCGGGTGCCATTACCGGCAATCATGGCCCTCGGCGCGCGAACGGAGTCAGTGCGCTTAGCGCTAGAGGAAATCGTGATGAAGCACTCCCTCGGCATACGCTGCATCAAGCGTCCAGGGTGGTACTATGGCTAGGATTGGGAGGTGAAAAAGTGATCAAGGAACTGACAGGCAATCTTCTACGTGCAGAAGCTGATGCCCTGGTTAATACCGTCAACACGGTGGGTGTGGCAGGTAAGGGGATAGCGCTACAGTTCCGCCAAGCCTTCCCTGGCAACTTCCGAGCGTACGAGCGAGCGGCAAAACAGGGTGAAGTCGTCCCAGGCAAGATGTTCGTGTGGGAGACAGGGCAGCTGACATCCCCCCGATACATCATCAACTTCCCCACCAAGCGTCACTGGAGGGGCGGGAGTCGTATCCAAGATATCGATGCCGGGCTCCACGACCTCGTCGAGGTCATACACGAGCACGGGATCCGTTCTATTGCGATTCCCCCGCTGGGATGCGGGAACGGCGGACTGCAATGGAGCGAAGTGCGCGAGCTGATCATCCAGCGCCTCGCTGGCATCGACGCGGACGTCCTACTGTTCGTTCCTAACGGCGCTCCTGAAGCAGAGCAAATGCCTATCCGCACGAAGCGCCCTAACATGACGTTAGGTCGTGCGTCGTTGCTGCTGCTCTTGAAGCAATACCGTGAAGCTGATTCGTTCCGACTCTCGGCGCTAGAAGTGCAGAAGCTGGCGTACTTCCTTCAGGAAAGCGGCGAGGCGCTCAAACTGAACTACGTACGCGCCCGTTACGGACCTTACGCCGAGAACTTGAACCACGTGCTCGTAACGATGGAGGGGCACTTCACTTCCGGATATGGCGACCGAAGTAGGGAGCCGCAAATTTCGGTCCTTGATGGCGCGGACGTGGAAGCTCGACACTACCTCGATGATCATTCAGCAACGCTGGAGCATCTGATGGCCGTGTCGCGACTAGTGGCTGGTTGGGAGACGCCCTACGGGCTTGAGCTTCTTTCCACGGTCCATTGGGCCCTCACCCACGCCACGCCTGCATTGCGCGATCGACCTAGCGTCTACGACTACGTCTCGTCCTGGACACCTCGCAAGGCGAAGCTCTTCACTCCCAATCACATTGATCGAGCGATCGACCGACTGGTTGCGTCAGGATTTGCTTCGGAGCCGTGCTCTACGGCGCGGACCAGCAGCTAGCTTCGCCATCCCGTTTGCCGTCGACCCGTCCTCTGGGGAGCGGGCCGCCGCCCGGCCCGCCACGTCAAGCGGACCTTGACGCAGGTTCGGACGCTGGCGGGTCGGGCGGTGGTCTGCTCGGCTTGCCCGGGTCGATGGCAGGCGGGATGGCCTACCGCAACCACCCACGGACCTGGACCCGACGCGCAGCCCCGGCCATCCTGGAGCCGGAGCGCCCCCGCCGGAGGCGCCCTAACCGCAACCCCGCGACCGCCGCCAGCTCGCCGACGCGGCCGGAGTGCGCTCCCCTACGCCGGGCGGGCTCGTGGCCGCGCGGCCCGGCCGGCTGCCAGCCCACCACCACAGCCCTCAAGGTCTGTCGTTCTGCGGCGGCCCTCCGGGCTTCCCGCTCTCCGCGCCAGCCGCCGGGCATCCGGCGTGACGGCCGCAGAGCGACAGCGGCAGCGGTCGGCGCGCGCCCAGGTGGCGGCGCTTGCGGCCCGTTCAGGGCCGCCTTGAAGACGTACAGAGAGTTTGAACCACCTTCGCCGGCAGCCGGCCGCGCTCCTTCCCGTCGCACACATCTAAACAGGGAGACAAAGAGGCCACACCGTCTCTACGCTGCGGCCCCGAGTCCAGAGGTCGCTAGCCGTTCTTGGGCTCCCAGATGTCTTCGACGACACAGTTGCTCCGGGAGACTGCCGGGTTGCCCGGCGTCCGCCTGCACGATCTACGACACACTGTCGTATCGCTGCTGATGGAGCTGGGTGTCCCGCCGCATGTCGTCCAAGCCATCGCCCGGCATGCCGACGTGAAAATCACTTTCAAGGTCTACGCTCACGCCAATCTTGACGCGATGCGTCAAGCGCTCGGCAAGCTCGACGGGCGGCTGTCATGATCGGCGTTGCTGTCAACCCGGCCGACCGAACGGGCTCCCGTCGCGGAACGCCTGGTGTAGTTGGAGCCCCCGGTCGGACTCGAACCGACGACCACTCGCTTACAAGGCGAGTGCTCTGGCCAACTGAGCTACAGGGGCGCGATGTTCGTGGTCAGCATAGCGACAGATGCCCTCCTACCATGGGTGGCACCGATTCCGATACCCGACACCGGGTGGCCTCGGAAGCGCTTGGTGACGGACCATGCCCGGATGCCCGAAATGTTCGTCAGGTACATCCCAGAAACGCCGCCTCACCTTGGCATGTGAGAAAAACCCGTTTACCGTGGCGTGACGCGGATGACACCCGACGCTGGCCACGGCCGGCCGGATGCCGTCCACGGACCGGTGCGGTAGCGCGCCGGTCGTTCTTTCACTCGGATCGTCCGGCACGTTCCTGCCGGTGGAAGGAAGCGCTGCACCATGGCTACGGTCACCTACTCGAAGGCCACCCGGATCTACCCGGGTACGGAGCGCCCAGCGGTCGACCACCTCGACCTGGAGATCGGCGACGGCGAGTTCCTCGTCCTGGTCGGCCCCTCCGGCTGTGGCAAGTCCACCAGCCTCCGCATGCTCGCCGGGCTGGAAGACGTCGACGACGGCTCGATCTACATCGACACCCGGGACGTCACCCACCTGCCGCCGAAGGCCCGCGACATCGCGATGGTCTTCCAGAACTACGCGCTCTACCCGCACATGACGGTCTACGAGAACATGGCGTTCGCGCTGAAGCTCCGCAAGACCTCGAAGTCGGAGATCGACCGGCGGGTCAAGGAAGCGGCCGCCCTGCTCCAGCTGGAGGACTACCTCAGCCGCAAGCCCAAGGCGCTCTCCGGCGGTCAGCGCCAGCGGGTCGCGATGGGCCGGGCGATCGTCCGGGAGCCGCAGGTCTTCCTGATGGACGAGCCGCTGTCGAACCTGGACGCCAAGCTCCGGGTGCAGACGCGTACCCAGATCGCGACCCTCCAGGCCAAGCTCGGCGTCACCACCGTCTACGTCACGCACGACCAGGTCGAGGCGATGACCATGGGCCACCGGGTGGCGGTCATGCTCGACGGCGTGCTCCAGCAGGTCGACACCCCGCGTGAGCTCTACGACACCCCGGCGAACGTCTTCGTCGCCGGCTTCATGGGCTCCCCGGCGATGAACATCAAGACGGTGCCGCTGACCGACAGCGGGGCGATGTTCGCCGACCTGGCCATCCCGCTGACCCGCGAGCAGGTGGCCGCAGCCAGGGCCGAGGGCGGCAACGGCAAGGTGACCGTCGGCTTCCGTCCGGAGGACTGCGACCTGGTCTCGCAGAGCGAGGGCGGCCTCGCCCTCGTCGTCGAGCTGGTCGAGGACCTCGGCTCGGACGCGAACGTCTACGGCCACGCCGCGATCGACGGCACCTCGGAGCGGTTCGTGGTGCGTACCGACCGGCGGAACATGCCGAACATGGGCGACACCGTCTACGTGAAGCCGCGTACCGGTCGGAACCACGCCTTCCACGCCGTGACCGGCAACCGGATCTGATCCGGCCGACCGACCGAATCGGGGCGGTCGCTTCCTGCTGGAAGCGACCGCCCCGATCGTTTTCCACCGGACCTTCCGCCGGGCTCGCGGTGCCGGGCGACTCCGGCGGGCGCCGATCAGGTCACGGCGGAGCCGAGCGGCGTCGGCGGCCGATCGGGCCGGTCAGAGCCTGCCCGCACCCGCACCCGCCGTGACGGATGCCTTGACCGTGCCGACGTTGTCGGCGGTGTAGCCGTACGGGACCGCGGCCACCGAGCCGTTGACCTCGCACGGGCCGGAGTTGGTCAGCGAGTTGTTCCGGGCGACCAGCCGTCCGGGGTCGGAGTCGGCGTACCCGCTCGCCGACCAGCACGCCTGCTGCACGTTCTCGAAGACGTTGGCTTCGACGAGTACCCCGGCATTCATGGTGGACGCGATCGCGTACGAGTCGGCGTTGTTGTTGACGTTGGAGTAGTAGTTGTTGAAGACGTGTACCGTCTCGCCGAAGCGCACCCGGGGGCTGCGCTCGAAGGTCCGGTCGAACCAGTTGTGGTGGTACGTGACCCGCAGGTGACCCACGTCCTCGCCGGAGTTGCCGTCGGAGTGGCCGACCAGCGAGGTCTTCCAGTGGTTGCGGACGACGTTCCAGGACACCGTGATGTAGTCACCGGCGTGGGTGATGTCGATCATGCCGTCGTAGAAGTCGGGATCGTCCTCGATCGTGCTGGAGAACGTGTTGTGGTCGAGCCAGATGTGGGTGGCGTTCTCGATCTGTATCGCGTCCCCGCCGGTCACCCCACGGATGTTCATGTTCTGGATGATCACGTTGGCCGGCTGCATGTCCTCGATGTTGAGGGTGGTGCCGGAGACGCCGGAGTTCGCCCCGACGCCGCGGATCGTCTTGTTCGCCGTGATCTCCACGGTCCCCGAGCCGCTGAGCATGCCGTTGACCAGGATGGTCCTGGCTCCCGAGGACTGCGCCTGGGTCCGGAAGTCGGCGAAGCTGCTCACCGTCACCGTGGCACCGCCGGCCCCGCCGGTGGTGCCACCGGCCTGGGCGGCCCAGCCGACCAGACCGGTCTGCGGCGGGCCGCTGGTCGGCGGCGGCGTCGTGGCGGCCGGCGTGGTGGGCGCGGGCGTCGTCGGGTTGGTGGTCGGGTTCGTCGTCGGGCCGCCGGGCAACCCGACCCGGCCCACCCCGGCCTGCGCCGAGACGACGGCCTTCATGTCGCAGGCGGTCTGGATGGTGTACGGGTACGGCGGGTTGCTGACGCTGCCGCCGGTCTGCCCCGAGCCCGAGTTGATCAGGCAGTTGTTCCGGGCCACCAGCCGGCCGTCCCCGGAGTCCCCCTCGCCGAGGTGGTACGGGTCGTCGACGTTCTCGAAGTAGTTGCCCTCGACGATCACGCCGGCGTTCTCGGTCGACGCGACACCGTAGTTCCCGGTGTTCAGGTAGTAGTTGTTGTAGACGTGCACCTGGTCGCCGAAGCGGACCCGGGGGTTGCGCTGGTTGGTGTTGTCGAAGAAGTTGTGGTGGTAGCTGACCTTCAGATAGCCGACGTCCTGGGCGGCGTTGCCGTCGTCGTGCCCGAGCAGCATGTTCTTGTCGGTGCCGTCCGCGTGGTTGTACGAGATCGTCACGTACGACGAGCCGCGCTTGACGTCGACGCCGCCGTCGCCACCGGTGGTCCAGGTGTTGTGGTCGATCCAGATGTGGTGCGAGAACATCTGCACGTTGACCGCGTCGTCGTCCCAGTCCCGGAAGTTGAGGTTCCGCAGGATGACGTTGTGCACGGCGTTCGACGGCGGCGAGGTGATGTCGTCGTCGATCGGCAGGCCGATGTTGAGGCCGCCGCCGGTGAAGCCGGAGTTGGCACCGAGGCCGACGATCGTCTTGTCCGAGCTGACCTCGTGCATCGGGCCGGGCAGGTCGATCATCCCGCTCACCTGGATGATCTTCGGTCCGGCCGAGGCCGCCTCGGTGACGAACTGCGCCGCCGAGTTGACGGTGACGGTCGGGCCGCCCGCCCCTCCGGTGGTGCCGTTCTGGCCGAGCGCGTTGACTCCGGCCCAGCCGTCGGCCACGTTGGCGCCGGGGTTGCCGGTCGGCGGCGGGGTGGTGGTCGGGCCACCGGTCGGCGGCGTGGTCGGGGTGCTCACGCTGTCGCTGACGAGTACGTCGTCGAAGTTGGCGGTGGCGTTGAAGGTCGCCACCCCGATCCGGCCGGTGCCGTAGGAGCTGTCGGTGCCCTCGGTGAGCAGCGTGCCGTTGACGTACCCGCGCAGCGAGCTGCCCGACACGTCGAGCCGCAGCGTGTGCCAGTTGTTCAGCCCGACGGTCACGCTGGCGGTGTCCAAAGTGGTCGAGGAGCCGCCGGAGAGCCGCTTCAGCTCGACGGTGTTGTTGCTGCGCAGCGCCAGGTAGTAGTAGCTGGTGTTGCTCTGCACCCGGGCCAGCAGCGCGACGAACCGGTTGGAGCCGTTGAACGCGGTCGGCTTGACCCGGGTCTGCACGGTGTAGTTGGCCCAGCTCGTGGTGCCGGCCAGGGCCCGGGCGTCGCTGCTGGTGCCGGACTGCCGGTACACCCGGCTGCCGTCGGTGTCGACGGACCAGGAGCCGCCGGACGTGGTCCAGCCGGTGGAATTGCCGTCCTCGAAGTCGTCGGAGAAGAGCGTCGCGGCCTGGGCGGTGGCGCCCATCCCGATCGCGAGGGCGACCGCGACGAACGCGGAGCCGGTCGCGAGCAGGAGCCCGCGACGACGATGTCTCCGCCGGGTGTCGGTGGTACTCACGGAACCTCCTCGGTTATGTGTCTGCCCTTTCGGGCACCGGCCTCGATCCAGGAAGCCATCCATTGACAGTTGTCGATCTTTAGGAGCCGGGTCGGCCCGGGACGAAGTGCGGCGGACCAGGCACAGAGGTGCGGCGGGCCGCGCGGCGGTGCGACCGGCACCGCCGCGCGCGGGGACCGCTAGAAGGACAGCTTCCCGGTACCGCTGCCCGCCATCACCGTCGCCCGGATGCCGTTCGGGTCGGCGACGGTGTAGGAGTAGTAGCTGCTCGGCTCGGTCACCGAACCGCCGGAGTCACCCGGCTCGCTCGTACCGGCCAGCACGTTGTTGCGGGCCACCAGCCGGCCCCGGTCTCCGGCGTAGCTGATCGACCAGGGCACCTCGACGTCCTCGAAGTAGTTCCCCTCGACCACGCAGCCCGAGTTCATCTGGCAGGCCACCCCGACGTCCGTGTTGTAGACGAAGTAGTTGTTGAAGACGTGCACCGGGTCGCCGAACCGGACCCGCGGATTGCGCTGCGGCGTACGGTCGAACCAGTTGTGGTGGTAGGTGACCTTCAGATACCCGGTGTCCTGCGCCGCGTTGCTGTCGTCGTGCCCGAGCAGCATGTTCTTGGTGTGGTGGTGGGTGTGGTTCCACGACACCGTCACGTAGCTGGCGCCCCGCTTGACGTCGATCAGGCCGTCGTAACCGGCCGACAGGTCGTTGTGGTCGATCCAGACGTGGTGCGAGAACATCTGCACGTTGATCGCGTCGTCGACGGTGTTCCGGAAGTTCAGGTTCCGGATGATCACGTTGTGTACGGCGTTCGCCGGCGGGCTGGTCGCGTCGCTGACCGGCAGCCCGATGTTCAACCCGCCGCCGGTGATCCCGGAGCTGGCGCCCACCCCGACGATGGTCTTGTCGGACGTCACGTCGTGCATCGGGCCGGGCAGCGCGATCATGCCGTTGACCCGGATGTTCAGCGGGCCGGACCGGCCGATCGCGGTGAGCAGGTCGGTGGCGGTGGAGACCGTCACCGTCGGGCCGCCGGCCCCACCCGTGGTGCCGTTCTGGCCGAGCGCGTTCACCGAGGCGAAGCCGATCGGCGGGGCGCCCGGGTCGAGCGGCGGACCGGTCGGCGGCAGCGTCGGCCCGCCGGTCGGGCCACCGGTCGGCGGCGTACCGGTCACCGTCGCCACCTCGACGTCGTCGAAGGAGCCGCTGGCGTACGAGGCGGCCAGGCCGACCCGCCCGGTCGAGAGTACGGAGTCGGTGGCCTGCACCGAGAGGCTGCCGTTGACGTACCCGCGCAGCGTGCTGCCGGTCGCCTCCAGCCGGAGCGTGGCCCAGGTGTTCAGCGGTACCGCGCCGGAACCGCTGGCCAGCGCGACCGGCGCCGAACCGTCGCGCTTGACGAGCTGCACCCCACCGCCGCTGGTCACCACGAGCGCGTAGTAGCGGCTGGAACTCTGTGCCCGGGCGATCACCCCGACGTGCCGGTTCGCGCCGCCGAACCCGGTCGGCTTGACCCGGGCCTGCACGGCGTAGTCGCGCCAGGAGGTGGTGCCGGTGAGGGTACGCGCGTCGCTGCTCTGCCCGGACTGCCGGTAGACCCGGCTGCCGTCGGTCGCCACCGACCAGCTCCCGCCCGAGGTCGACCAGCCGGAGGAGTTGCCGTCCTCGAAGTTGTCGGTGAGCAGGGTGTCGGCGAAGGCGGCCGGCATCGCCACCGTCATCGCGGCGGCGGTGAGCAACCCGGCCGCGCCCGCGACGGCGGTCAGCCGCCATCTCGGTCGTCCCCGGGACTGGTCTGCGTGCACGGTGAACCTCCCTGTGGCGGTGGTGGGGGTGTGGGCCGCCGTCGGCGCGGCGACGGCGGCGGTGTGGGGGTACTGCGTTCTCGGCGGCGCCGCGCCGCCGCTGGCTGGACCCGGCGGGACGGCCGGGCCAGCGGTCACACCGGCAGGACGAGCGGGTCGGGCGTCAGACCGGCAGCCGGCCGGCTCCGGAAAGGGCCTGCACCACCAGCGGTACGAGGGGAGCGGGCAGCACCGGTCCGGCCCGCAGCGTCGGCGTCCATCCGGCGTCGCCACCCAGGTCGGGGTCGTGCTCGGCGTTGTACGCGGCCAGCAGGCTCACCGGCCGGGCCGGCTTCCGGCCCTCGCGTACCCAGTTGCCCCGCTCGGTGAGCACCGTGCCGTCCCAGTCGTAGAGCAGGTCCGCGGCGGTGATGCCGGTGCCGAGGGTGAAGTGGTTGTTCTCGGCGTGGACGGCGGACTGCACGCCGATCCCGATCGCATAGCTGAAGCCGTCACCGGCGAGCCGGTAGGCGTTGTTGTAGATGTCGACCCGGCCGAACCGCACCCGGGGCAGCCGCTGCCTGGTGCCGTCGAAGAGGTTGTGGTGCAGCGTGACGTCGAGCCGGCCGACGTCCGGGCCGACGGTGTTCGAGGAGCCGATCAGCATCACCTTGTCCCGGGCCACGAACCGGTTGTACGAGGCGGTCACCCGGCTGGCGGTGTGCGTGATGTCGAGCGACCCGTCGTGCACCATGTACGGCCGTCCGAAATAGACCGGCAGCCCGCTGTCCGGGTTGTCGCCGTCGGTGAAGGTGTTGTGGTCGACCCAGACGTTCTCGCTGCGGCGTACCGACATCAGGTCGAACTGGGAGTTCCAGGCTCCGGCCTCCCCGTCCGTCGGCGACCAGGCCGGGAAGCAGTCCCGGGCGTCGGCGAAGGTCAGGTTCCGCACGATCACGTTGTTGGCGGTGTCCACCATCAGGGTCAGCCCGGTGAGGGTCGCGCCGCGCAGCCCCACGATGGTGGTGTTCGGACCGACGTTGATCTGGGTCTGTCGGGTCTGGTTCGCCACCGACCGGACCCGGGCCTGCTCCAGCGGCCCGGACGGCGGCACCCGCCCCCACGTCGCCGGGTCGTACGCGGCCAGGTACGCGTCGAGCGAGTACTCGGGGTCGGCCAGGTCGGCGCAGTCGAGCAGCCGCCCGTCGTCGGACTCGAACCCGTCGATCGTCCCCTTGACATAAATGATCTTCGGAGTAGCGTTGTTCCTGTTGGTGGCGTTGTCGCCACCGAGCGCCCGGACCAGCTCGCCGCGGGTCCGGACCAGGTGCACCTGGTCCGCGGCGGCCGCCGACCCGCCGGTGGTGCCCGGTCCGGCCGAGGCCCAGCCGTCACCGGCCGGCAACGCCTGCCGGCCCAGCAGACGGGCTCCCCAGGACAGTCCGTCCGCACCGTGTGCGCCGGCCGTCGCGGGCGCCGCCACCAGGGCGCCGGAGACCACGAGAAGACCACCGACCACGGCCGCGGTCAACCTGCTCGATCGCATCACACTCTCCGCGTCTGTCTACCGTTCGCCGGATCTCGTAATGCTTACGAAATCTCTTCTTATTGAACGGTAGGGAGAAGCGCTTAAAGGTGTCAATGCGTTCTGTTTGCAGATATGTTGCATCGAACGAGGACAATAATGATTAGCTCGGCGGCCCTGTGCCGAGTAGAGGATATTCGGTCCGATTTCTATCGGACGATTGTCCCCGAGATTTGCAGTCCGTCGTCCGTTCTCACGCAGCCGGCCCGGCCGTCACGCATCGCCCGTCTCCCTCTCCACCGCAGTCCGGTGCGGCTTCACCGCCCACGGCACACCCAGCTCCGACAGGAGTGCGCCCTCCGCCGCCGCCCGGCGCAGCGCCGCGTTGACGCCCCGGATCGTCAGTACCCGCTCCGGCCCCGCACCGGTCGCCACCACCCACTCGGCGCCGACCGACGCCGGCTCCGGAGCGGCCGAGATCGCCTGCACCAGGGCGGTGAACGCCGCCGTACGGGACAGCGGCGCGATCAGCGGCACGCCCGCCGGATCCGCCCGGTGCGCCAACAGGTTCTCCAGCAGGTTCACCCGGCCCGACACCTCGCGCGGCCCCGGGTCACCGGGCAGCGTCAACCGGTCCGTGGGGTATTCCAGCACCGCCCGACCGGCCGTACCGTGCACGATCACCTCACCGGCGACGAAGTCCTCACCGGCGAGCGTGACCGCGGCCAGCACCGGCAGGCCGCAGCCGAGGGTCGCCCGCAGCGCGGCGGTGTCGTCCACCTCGATCGGCCGGGTCCGGTAGCGCTCCAGCTCCACCTGCGCCGGCCAGTCCGGCGGCGCGCCGTCGACCGCGCCCGACGGCGAGACCGCGCCGGCCGACACCGCCGACCCGGCCACCGCCAGGCACTGCATCACCGCGTGGGCCAACGGATTGACGAGTACGCCGTCCAGCGCCGGCCGCCCGTCCAGGCTGCGCCGGCCGGCCCACGGGGCACGGGCGTAGTAGCCGTCGGTGCGCTGCCAGGACGCCACCGTGGAGATCCCGGTGACCCGGCCCAGCCGGCCGTCGGCCACCGCCGAGGTCAGCTCGCGCAGCGCCTCGGAGCCGAGCGCCTGGAAACCGATCTGGGCCACCCGGCCGTGCTCGGCCAGCGCGGCGGCGAGCGTGCGGTGCTCGGCCAGCGAGAGCACCGGCGGCTTCTCCAGCAGCAGGTCGGCGCCGGCCCGGATCGCGTCCAGCGCGATCGGCAGGTGGGTGTGCGGCGGGGTGCAGACCACCACCACCTCCGGCCGGGCCGCCGCGAGCATCTCGCGGTGATCGGTGAAGACGCCCGTACCGGGTGGTACCGGCGCGTCCGGCGCCGCCTCCACCGGGCGTACGTCGACCAGCGCGACAAGTTCCAGCTTCCCGGCGTCGTGCAGCGGGGCGATGATCCGGCGGTGCCACATGCCGTGCCCGCTCGCCCCGACCAGTGCCACCCTCGGCGGCGCCCCGAGCCCGGTCATGCCGCACCCGCCAACGTCTTCTCCACCCCGTGCCGGTCCAGTGCGGTGAGCCACTCGACCACGAGGTCGCGTACCTCGTCGTCGGCGGCCAGTTCCGCCGGGAACACCTCGGTCAGCCCGAAGAGCGCCTCCACCGTCCCGGCCGGCGACTGCTTTCCGTCGGCCAGGACCGCCCGGATCCGGTCGGCGAGCGGGTCGTCCAGCGGCAGCGGAGTACCGTCGTCGGCCCGGCCCTGGGCGAAGCGCATCCAGGCCGCCACCACCAGGGCCGCCCACCGGGGCCGGGCCCCGGCCGCGCGCAGGTCCTCGATGGTGTGCAGCACCCGCTGCGGCAGCTTCTGCGAGCCGTCCATGGCGATCTGGATGGTGCGGTGCCGGATCACCGGGTTGGCGAAGCGTTCCAGCACCTCCTCGCCGTAGTCGACCACCGAGACGCCGTCCGGCGGGGTGAAGCTCCTCGCCACGTCCTCGGCGATCAGCCGGCGCAGCACCCCGGCCAGGTGCGGGATCTCCAGCGCCTCGGCGATGGTCTCCCGACCGGCCAGCGCACCGAGATAGGCGGTGGCCGAGTGCACCCCGTTCAGCGCCCGCAGCTTGAGCCGCTCCCACGGGCCGGCGTCGTCGGTGAGTACCGCACCGGCCCGCTCCCAGGCCGGTCGCCCGCCCGGGAACCGGTCCTCGATCACCCACTGCCGGTACGGCTCGGCGGCCACCGCCGCCAGGTCGCTCACCCCGAGCGCCGCCTGCGCGTCGGCCAGGGTCTGCGCGGTGCTCGCCGGCACGATCCGGTCCACCATGGTGCCCGGGAAGCTGACGTTCTCGCGCAGCCAGTCGGCGATCCACTCGGACCGGCCGCCCGCACCCGCACCGACCACCCCGAGCGCCTGGCCGACCAGGCTGTGCAACCGCTCCCCGTTCGACGGCAGGTTGTCGCAGCTGACCAGGGCGATCGGCCCGGCACCGGCGACCGCCCGGGCCAGCAGGCCCCGGACCAGCAGGCCGGGCACCGTCTGCGGCGGCCGGTCGGTGGTCAGGTCGGCGAGCACCGCCTCGTCCGGGCGGAGCCGGCCGGTCGCCGGATCGAGCTGGTACGCCTTCTCGGTCACCGTCAGCGTCACCACCCGGATGGCCGGGTCGGCCAGCAGCGCGACGATCGCCGCCGGGTCGCTGGCCGCGTGCCGGACCTCGGCGAACGCCCCGATCACCCGGGTCTGGTTGCCCGCCCCGGAGGTGCTGGTCACGCTGAACAGGCAGTCCTGGGCGGCGAGCTTGGTCATCATGTCGGTGCTGCGCGGCGCCACCCCGACGATCCCCCAGTCACCACCGGCCGCCGCCACCGCCTCCTCGGTGTAGACCGCCTGGTGGGCCCGGTGGAACGCGCCCAGCCCGAGGTGCACGATCCCGGCCGGTACCGCACCGGGCCGGACCAGCGGGCGGCTCGCCTCCGGCAGCTTGCGCAGTGCGCCGAGGCCCAGCCGCGACGCGCCGACGGTCACGCCCATACCGGGCCGTCCGGGAAGGAGTACTCGGCGATCGAGCCCGGCTTCATCGTCGAGCTGTAACCGGGCTGCTCCGGCAGCAGATAGCGGCCGCCCCGGGTGCGTACCGGGTCGACGAAGTGCTCGTGCAGGTGGTCGACGTACTCGACCATCCGGCCGTCCAGCGAGGTGCCGACCCGCAGATAGTCGAAGATCGCCAGGTGCTGGACGTACTCGCACAGCCCCACGCCGCCGGCGTGCGGGCAGATCGGCACGCCGAACTTCGCCGCCATCAGCATCACCGAGAGCACCTCGTTGACCCCGCCGATCCGGCAGGCGTCGATCTGGCAGACCCCGATCGCCTCGGCCTGCATGAGTTGCTTGAAGATGACCCGGTTCGCCGCCACCTCGCCGGTGGCGACCCGGCAGCGCCCGCCGGAGAGCCCGGTCACCGCCTCGGCGATCCGGGCGTGCCCGAGTACGTCGTCGGCGTGCGTCGGCTCCTCGATCCAGTACGGGTCGAACTCGACCAGCCGGGACATGTTCTCGATCGCCTCGTCGACGTCCCAGACCTGGTTGGCGTCCATCATCAGCAGCGCGTCCGGGCCGATCTCCTCGCGGATGATCCGCGCCCGGCGTACGTCGTCCTCGACCGGGCCGCCGACCTTCATCTTCATCGCCCGCCACCCCTGGGCGTACGCCTCCCGGGTCAGCGCCCGGACCTTGTCGTCCGGATAGCCGAGCCAGCCGACCGAGGTGGTGTAGGAGGGGAAGCCGTCCCGTTCCAGCTCGGCGAGCCGGTCCGCGAGGCCGACCTGTCCCTTGTCCAGGATCGCGGCGGCCTCGGCCGGGTTGATCGCGTCGATGATGTGGTGGAAGTCGACGTTGCGGACGAGTTCCTCGCTCGGCATCTCGACGAGCAGCCGCCACAGCGGCTTCCCCTCCAGCTTGGCCCGCAGGTCCCAGACCGCGTTGACCAGGGCGCCGGTCGCCATGTGGATGACGCCCTTCTCCGGCCCGAGCCAGCGCAGCTGCACGTCGGCGCTGAGCGACCGCCAGAACTCCACCGGCTCCGCGACGATCTCCGCCATCGTCCTGCCGACGACGTGGTGGGCGAGGGCCCGGATGGCGGCGCAGGTCAGCTCGTTGCCCCGGCCGTTGGTGAAGGTGAACCCGGCCCCGAAGGTCCCGTCCGGCGCGTCGGTGCGCAACTCGACGTAGCTGGCCGAGTAGTCGCCCCGGTTGATCGCGTCCGAGCCGTCCCCGGCCGCCGCCGTCGGAAACCGCACGTCGTGCACGTCGACGCCGGTGATGGTCACACTCACTGAGCTTGCCTTTCGTTCGCGACTGCGGGACTCACTCGCTGCGCTCGCTCATTCCTCGCGCTCACCTGTCAGTGCCTCCGAGCTTGAAGACCTTCTTGGGCAGGTGGTAGGCGAGGTCGACGATGGTCTCGGCCGCCTCGTCGGCCGGCAGCCGGTGCTCGGCGACGAGCCGGGCCAGGAAGCCGGCGTCGATCCGCCGGGCCACGTCGTGGCGTACCGGGATGGAGCAGAACGCCCGGGTGTCGTCGACGAACCCGGCGGTGTTGTAGAAGCCGGCGGTCTCGGTGACCGCCTCGCGGAACCGGCGCAGCACCTCCGGCGAGTCCAGGAACCACCAGGGCGCGCCGAGGTAGAGCGCCGCGTAGCCGCCGGCCAGCGGGGCCAGTTCCCGGGTGAAGGTGTACTCGTCCAGCGTGTAGACGACCAGCCGCAGCCGGGGATCGTTGCCGTACGCGTCGAGCAGCGGGGTGAGCGCGTGCAGGTACTCGGTGGCCTGTGGGATGTCGCCGCCGACGTCCCGGCCGTGCTTGGCGTAGAGCCAGCGGTTGTGGTTGCGTACCGAGCCGGGGTGCAGCTGCATCACCAGCCCGTCCTCGATGGACATCCTGGCGAACTCGACCAGCATGTGCGCCCGGAACGCCTCGGCATCCTCCGCGGTGGCCTCGCCGCGCAGCCCGCGCTCGTAGAGGGCGCCCGCCTCCGCCTCGGTCAGCCGCAGGGTCAGCGCGGTCGGGTGGCCGTGGTCGGTGGAGGTCGCCCCGGCGGCGATGAACGCCTCGCGGCGGCTGCGCAGCGCGGCGAGGTAGCCGGGGTACCGGCCGGTGTCCTCGCCGGTGATCTCGCCGAGCCGGGCGACGTTGCCGGCCCAGCCGTCGAACTCCATGTCGACGACGTTGTCCGGCCGGAAGGTGGTGATCACCCGGCCGCCGGGTCCGCCCCAGCCGTCGGCGGCGAGCTTGGCGTGCCGGCCCAGCTCGTCGAGCGGCGACTCGGTGGTGGCCAGTACCTCGATGTTGAAGCGTTCGAAGAGCGCCCGGGGCCGGAACTCCGGCTGGCCGAGCTGCGCGGCGATCGCGTCGTAGATCTCGTCGGCGGTGGCCGGGGAGAGGCGGGTCTCGATTCCGAAAACGTTCCGGAAGGTCTCCTCCAGCCAGAGCCGGCTCGGGGTGCCCCGGAACAGGTGCCAGTGCGCCGCGAACCGGCGCCAGATGGTGCGGCCGTCCGTCTCCACCGGCTCGCCGTCCACCGCCGGTACGCCCAGCTCGGCCGGGGTGACGCCCTGGCTGAGCAGCATCCGGGTCAGGTAGTGGTCCGGCACGATGATCAGCCGTGCCGGGTCCGGGAAGGCGACGTCGTCGGCGAGGATGCCCGGGTCCACGTGCCCGTGCGGCGAGATCAGCGGCCGGTCCCGGACCAGCGCGTACAGCTCGCGGGCGATGGCCCGCTGGCTGGGCTCGGACGGGAAGAGCAGGTCGGGCCGGTCGGACGGTGCGGACACGGGTCGGCTCCTTGCGATCAGGGGATGGTGAGCAGCTCGGCGACGCGGACCGGCTGCCCGGTTTCGAAGGATCGGTTCGCGGCCAGGCCGGTGAGCAGGGCGAGTGCGCCGTCCCGGGCGGTGGCCGCCCGGTCCATCGGGTCGGTGTGGCCGCCGAAGAGCACCGCCGTCATCCGGGCGTCCGCGCCGCCGTGTCCGGTGCGGGTGTAGCCGGAGACGGGTACCTCCCGGGGCTGCTCCCAGAACGGCCGCAGCGTGATCTTCGCCCAGCCCTCCTCCACGGCTGCCTGTACGCCGTGCAGCGCGGCACCCTTCAGCTCGCCGGCCGCCTGCGGGCTGACGAAGTCGCTCTCCACCACCTCGAGTTCGAGCCGTCCCCGGCTGCCGTTGAACATCACCCGGTAGCCCTCCCAGGGTGCGTACGCGGTCAGGTGGTAGGTCATGGTGGCACCACTGTCGTACTGCGCCAGCACCGCCATGTCGTCCTCGATGGTCACCCCGGGCGCGAAGACGTTCTGGTCGCGGTGGTAGCCGTCCTCGGCCTCCGCCTCCAGATAGAGCGCCCGCAGCCGGGGGTGGTCGGCCAGGTGCAGCGCGAACGGGTCGTCCGCGGCGGCCGGCGAGCCGTGCGCCCGGTCGTACGGGCGGGCGTAGCCGTGCCGCTTCCCGGCGACGTCGCCGTAGAAGAAGAGCCGGCCGGCGGCGTAGACCTGCACCGGCCTGGCGTCCAGCCACCAGTTGACCAGGTCGAAGTGGTGACTCGCCTTGTGCACCATCAGCCCGCCGGAGTTGGCCTTGTCCCGGTGCCAGCGCCGGAAGTAGTCGGCACCGTGGCGTACGTCGAGCAGCCACTCGAAGTGCACGGAGCCGATCTCGCCGATGGCGCCCTCGGCGAGCACCTCCCGGACCTTCTCGTGCAATGGGTTGTAGCGATAGTTGAAGGCGACCGAAACTTTCCGGCCGGTTTCCGCAACGGCGGACAGGATCCGCTCGCACCGGGCCACGTCGGTGGTCATCGGCTTCTCGGTGATCACGTCGCAGCCGGCCCGCAGCGCCGCGACGATGTACTCGTCGTGCGTCCGGTCCACCGTGGTCACCAGCACCACGTCGACCCGTTCCTTCTCCAGCATGCTGGAGAATTCGCTGGCCAGGTAGGTCGGCACCGGCTCGAAGTCGAGTTCGGCGAGCCAGCCGTTGTGCGCGTTCATCCGGGCCGGGTTGACGTCGGCGAAGGCGACGAGTTCGGCCGTGTTCGGGTGGTCCAGCACCAGGGCGCGGACGAACATCTCCGCGCGCGCGCCCGTGCCGACCAGGGCGAAACGCTGCCTTCCCGGGGTTACCGTCATCCCAGCTCGCCTCCGTTGGCTGCAAAGGTTTGCAGGAGAAGTAACCACGCAACCCGGGCACCCGTCAACGGCCGGTAGCAAAGCTGCGGCCTATATCCGGATTTGTAACTATGGGAGCACTCCCATAGCTGCGTACCGCAACAAAGCCGTAACCGATCCCCGTTGACACGTGAGCAACCGTTTGCATTAATTGGCCAACCAAGTGACGGCAGACACACCGGCAGCCACAGAGAGGACTCGCGTGCCAGCCACCATTCGAGACGTCGCGCGGGCCTCCGGGGTGCACATCTCCACCGTCTCGCGGACGTTCTCGGCCCCACACCTGGTCAATCCGGAGACCCGGAACCGGGTGCTGGCCTGCGCCGAACACCTCGGCTACCGGCCCAACCGGGCCGCCCGGGCCCTGATCACCGGGCGCACCCACAACATCGGCCTGATCATCGCCGACATCGCCAACCCGTTCTTCCCGCCGCTGATCAAGGCGGCGGAGAGCCAGGCCCGGCAGCGCGACTACCACATCTTCATCGCCGACACCAACGAGGACCCGGCGGCCGAGGAGGACCTGGTGCACGCCCTGGCCAAGCAGGTCGACGGCGTGCTGCTGTGCAGCCCCCGGATGAGCAACAGCCTGATCGAGCAGCTCAGCCGCGAGGTGCCGCTGGTCGTGATCAACCGCCAGGTCACCGGCCTGCCGGCGGTGGTGATGGACGTCGGCCAGGGCGCCCGGCTCGCCGTCGAACACCTGACCGGGCTCGGACACCGCGACCTCGCCCTGCTCGGCGGGCCGCGCGGCTCCTGGACCAACCGGGAGATCCGCCGCTCGGCCACCGCCGCCGCCCGGGCCGCGGACGCCTCGCTGACCGTGCTCGGCCCCAACCCGCCCACCGAGGGCGGCGGCATCGCCATGGCCGAACAGGTACGCCGCAGCGGCGCCACCGCCGTACTCGCCTACAACGACCTGATGGCCATCGGCCTGATGGAAGGGCTGGACTCACTCGGGCTACGGGTGCCCCGGGACATCAGCGTGGTCGGCATCGACGACATCGCGCTGAGCCGCCTCACCCGGCCCAAATTGACGACGGTGGCCACGCCAACCGCGGCCGCCGGCCGGACGGCCGTCGACATGCTCCTGCAACACGACGGTTCCGCCTCCGCTCGCGCCGGTCGCGGCGGTGGACGGACCAGCACCACCGACGACCGTCGCACCACCGCACAGGTAAGCCTGCAGACCGAATTGGTCATCCGCGACTCGACGGGTGTCGGTCCGGCGGCTTCGGCCGACCGGCCCGGAACGGCGGCAGCAGCCGACCGTCCGGGCGCGGCATCTCCTGCTCGCCCGGGCCCGCACGGCCATCCGGTCCCGGGCGACGTGACCGCGGCCACCCCCGAAAGTGTCGCCTCCTAACGCCAAGGAGTGAGCGAAAATGCACCCCGCCACACCCCCGAGGGCAAACGTGCCTGCCGCGCGTAGCCGCCGTACCCTGCACCGTCGAGGCCTGCTCCGGATCACCGCCGCGATGGTCGCCCTTCCCCTCGTGCTCGGCGCCACCGCCTGCGGCGGCGGCGAGGAGGCGAGCACCGACCCCAACGCCAAGGTCGAACTCTCGATCTTCTGGTGGGGTGGGGAGGCGCGCGCCAAGCTCACCGAGGAGGCCCTGGCGCTCTACACCGCCAAGCACCCCAACGTGACGTTCAAGAAGACCTGGCAGGCCAACCAGGGCTACTTCGACAAGCTCGCCACGTTGACCGCCGGCGGCGACGCCCCGGACATCTTCCAGATCGACGACAACTACCTGACCGAGTACGCGTCCCGGAACACCACGCTCGACCTGACGAAGTACAAGGACGAGGGGAAGCTCGACGTCAGCAAGTTCCCGAAGAGCCTCTACGAGTACGGCGTGGTCGACGGCAAGTTCGCCGGGGTCGCGTTCGGGGAGAACACCCAGGGTCTGGTCTACAACAAGTCGCTGTTGCAGAAGCACGGCCTGCCGGAGCCGACCATCGGGATGACCTGGGAGGCGTTCATCGCCTGGGCGGCGAACGCCAGCAAGGTCACCAAGATCCCCGGCACGATGGACCCGAGCGCCGACTACAAGGCGTTCTGGGTCTGGCTGCGCCAGCAGGGCAAGGACCTCTACAAGGGCAAGGAACTCGGCTTCACCGCCGACGACGTGACCAAGTGGTTCGAGCTGTGGAAGGGCGCCCGCGACCAGGGGGCCACCCCGACCCCGGACGTGATCCACGAGGGCAACGCCACCGACATCACCAAGCAGCTCGTGGTGACCGGCAAGGCGGGTACCTCGTTCGTCTGGGCCAACCAGATGCCGGAGCTGAAGAAGAACACCAAGGACGAGCTGGGCGTCGTCTCCTACCCGGGTGACCCGAGCGCGCAGTGGGCCCGGGCCTCGATGTACTTCTCGGTCTTCGGCAAGACCAAGCACCCGGACGTCGCCGTCGACGTGATCAACTTCCTGGCCAACGACCCGGAGGCCGGCAAGATCCTGGGTACCGACCGTGGCCTGCCGTCCAACCTGGACGTCCGCAAGGCGGTCAGCGACTCGGTGACCGACCCGGCGATGAAGCAGTCGATCCAGGTCGAGAACGAACTCGGCGCCAAGTTCGGCCCGTCCCCGCAGGTGCCGCTGAAGGGGCACAGCAAGGTCCGGTCCGAGCTGATCAAGTTCGCCGAGGAGGTCCAGTACGGGCGGCAGACCCCGGCCCAGGCCGCCGCCGCCTACTACGAGGCCGCCAAGGCAGCGATCGCGTAGCGCGGTCACACGTTCGGAGAGGAGTTGGCTCGTGGCGTTGACCACGGCGCCCAACCCGACTCCGCCGGCCAGGGAAACCGTCCGGGCCTCCGCCAAGTCGCGGAGGCCCGGACGGACCCGGCACGGCGAGGGTCTGGCCGGTTACGTCTTCCTGTCGCCCTGGCTGATCGGCCTGATGGCCATCACGGCGATTCCCATGCTGCTGTCGCTCTATCTCAGCTTCACCAACTACGACATCCTGACCGACCTGTCGGACGTCGAGTGGGTGGGGCTGGCGAACTACGAGCGGATGTTCACCGCCGACCCGTCGTACTGGCACGCGGTGCAGGTGACGCTCTCGTTCGGGCTGATCGCCGTACCGCTGAAGCTGGCCGCGGCGCTCGGGGTCGCGCTGCTGCTCAACCGCGCCTGGCGCGGAGTCGGGCTGTTCCGGGGTCTCTTCTATCTGCCGTCGCTGCTCGGCGGCAGCGTGGCGCTGGCGATCGTCTGGGTCAGCATGTTCAACCGGGACGGCGCGTTCAACTCGTTCCTCAGCCTCTTCGGGATCGAGGGCAAGCCCTGGGTCAACGACCCGGAGTGGTCCCTGGAGACCCTGATGGTGCTCGCCATCTGGCAGTTCGGCGCGCCGATGGTGATCTTCCTGGCCGGGCTGAAGCAGGTGCCGACCGAGCTGTACGAGGCGGCGGCGGTCGACGGCGCCAACAAGCTCCGGCAGTTCGTCAACATCACCCTGCCGATGCTCTCCCCGGTGATCTTCTTCAACCTGGTACTGGAGACGATCAACGGGTTCCAGGGCTTCACCGCGGCGTTCGTGCTCAGCAACGGCACCGGCGGACCGGTCGACTCCACCCTGATGTACACGCTGAACCTCTACATCACCGGCTTCACCGAGTTGGAGATGGGCTACGCCTCCGCGATGGCCTGGGTCTTCCTGGTCGCGATCGCCCTGATCACCGTGGTCTTCTTCAGCACCGGCCGGTTCTGGGTGCACTACTCGGACGGAGACGGAAACTGATGGTCGCCCAGACTCCGACCCTGCCCCGCCCCGGCGGCCGGGCGACCGCCCGCCGTCGCCCGGGCGGCGCCGGCCGGCAGGCCGTCCGGCTGCTGATCCTGATCGCAATCCTCGCGGTGGTGCTCTATCCGCTCTTCTGGATGATCGGCACCTCGTTCAAGTCGCAGGAGGAGATCGTCAGCAACATCGGGCTGCTCCCCCGCGAGTTCACCCCGGGCAACTTCACCGACGGCTGGACCAACTTCGACGTCAACTTCGGCCGGTTCTTCTTCAACAGCGCGGTGGTCAGCCTGCTCACCGTTGTCGGCAACGGCATCTCCTGCCTGCTCGCCGCCTACGCCTTCGCGCGGCTGCGGTTCCGGCTGCGCGGGCTCTGGTTCGCCGTCATGATCGGGACACTGCTGCTCCCCGGGCACGTGCTGATCGTGCCGCAGTACATCCTGTTCCAGAAGACCGGGATGGTCGGCGCCGCCTGGCCGTACCTGCCGCTGGTGCTGCCGCAGTTCCTCGCCACCGAGGCGTTCTTCGTCTTCCTGATGGTGCAGTTCATGCGGGGCATTCCGCGCGAACTGGACGAGGCGGCCAAAATCGACGGGGCCAGCTCGTACGGTATCTTCCGGCACGTGATCCTGCCGCTGAGCCGCCCCGCGCTGGTCACCACGGCGATCTTCTCGTTCATCTGGACCTGGAACGACTTCTTCCGGCAACTGGTCTACCTCTCCGACCTAGAGGACTACACCGTGCCGGTGGCGCTGACCCTCTTCATCGACTCGACCAGCCAGAGCGCGGTCGGCCCGATGTTCGCGATGTCGCTGCTCTCGCTGCTGCCGGTCTTCCTCTTCTTCATCGCCTTCCAGCGGATGCTGGTCGAGGGCATCAACACCAGCGGGCTGAAAGGATGAACCGGGAGGGCACGGGTGGAGTGGTGTGGTGGTAGCGCATGCGGGCGCAGGTGACGACGATGGCTGAGAGCCCGCGTCGGGCGCCGGAGAAGGGACCGGCCTGGCCGGAGGAGCCGCTGTCGGCGGCACCCCGACCGGACTGGCGGGAAACCCTGCGTACCGCCAGCGACCTGGCGCTGCTCGGCATCGTCGTCACCATCGCCTCGCTGCCGGTGGTCACCGCGGGCGCCGCGGTCGCCACCGGCAGCGCCGCGCTGCACTCCTCCATCGAGACCGGGAGCTGGCCGGGGGTACGCCCGGTGCTGCGCGACTTCCGCCGGGCCGTACTCCCCGGAATCCTGCCCAGCCTGCTCGCCGGGATCGCCGCCGTCCTGCTCGCGGTGAACCTGCTCGCGCTGACCCGGGGTGTCGTACCGGGCGGCCCGGTGCTGGTCGCGGTCACCGCCGCACTGGCGGCGGCGGCCGGCGGCTTCGCCGGACTGACCGTGGTACGCCTCGGCCAGCGGGGCGGCCAGGGCTGGCGGGACGCGCTCCGGGAGGCGTCCCGGACCGTACGGGACCGCCCGGTGACCCTGCTCGGCACCGCCGGCACGGTCGCGCTGGCGACCCTGCTCTGCGTGCTGATCCTGCCCCCGCTGACCCCGATCCTGGTCGGCTACACCCTCTTCGGCCTGCACGCCACCACCCGCCGACTCAGCCGGGGAACCGCCACCGGTTGACCCCCGCCGACCCCGGCCGGGAACGGGTCAGGACTGCGCGGCGTCGAGCTGCTGGACGGGCGTGAAGCGTACCGGCAGCGACGCCGGACCACGGGTCCACGCCGAGTCGACCGGCGCCACCTCCTCCGCCGGAATCGCCAACCGGACCCCCGGCAGCCGGTGCAGGGCGGTCTCGACGGCGGTACGGACGATCAGCCGGGCCGGAAGCCGAGCCGGGCAGGAGTGCGGACCGGCACCCCAGGAGAGATGCGCCCGGTTGCCGACCTCGCTGAACGTCTCGCCGCCGGTGTGGATCCGGGGATCGGCGTTGGCGGCGGCCAGCCCGAGGATCAGCGCGTCGCCGCGCCGGATCGGCTGCCCGGCCAGCTCGGTGTCCTTCAGCGCGTACCGGGCCGCCACGTTCGTGAAGGGCGGATCCCGCCACAGCACCTCGTCCAGCGCGTCGTCCACGCCGAGCCGGCCGCCCCGGAGGCGCCCGCCGAACCGCTCGTCGGTGAGCATCAGCCGGAGCGTCTGGCTGATCCAGTTGATGGCGTTCTCGTTCGCCCCCACGATCAGCAGCAGGACCGTGTCGTAGATCTCCGCGTCACTGCGCAGGTTCGGATGGCCGGCGAGGAAACTGGTCAGGTCCTTCGTCGGCGCCGCCCGGCGCGCCGCGACCGCCTCGGCGATCAGCCCCACGACCCGCTCCCGGGCGGCCGCCGCGTCACCCTGCCAGGAATACAGCTCCAGCAACCCCCGATAGAGGGCGCGCCCCTGGGCGGCGTCCATGCCGAAGACGTCGGCCATGGCGAGCACCGGGATGACCGCGGCGTAGTCCGCGACCAGGTCCGCCTCGCCCCGGCCGGCGAAGTCGCCGATCACCTCGGTGCAGAGGGCGGCCACGGCACGTCGCATCTGCCGCTGGTCGATCCTGCCGAGCCCACCGTCGATCGGGGCGCGCAGCCGCCGGTGCCGCTCGCCGTCGGTGAAGAAGGCGTTGTCGTACGGTGACATCATCGCCCGGACCTGCGAGTCCGGCGCCAGCCTGTTCTCCTGGTACACCGACCAGTTGGCCGGGTCGGCGGAGAACGCCTGCTCCTGCCGGGCGACCGTCAGGATCTCCTGGTAGCCCAGGACCAGCCAGCCGTTGATCCCCGGTTCGAGTTCGACCGGCGCGACCGGGCCGTACTCCTCCCGCAGCTTCTGGAAGACGTGCCGCGGCTCCGGACACTTCGTCGTGGAGATGAGCGGCGTCAACCCGGTCATGTCGTCGAGGGAGGTGGGAGCGCCCGGCTCCCGGCGGAAGATCGCGGCTGTCACGAGATCACCTTCTGGGGAGCCGGAGTGTTCCGGGCCGGAGTCGAGCCGCCGGCAAGATCGACGGCGTACTCGACGAGAGTCGTCAACGCGTTCAGCACCGAGGCCCGGTCCCGGGCGTCGCAGTCCACGATCGGGGTCTCCGGCAGCAGATCCAACGCGGTACGCAGTTCCTCGGCGCCGTGCCGGACCGTGTCCGGGAAGTGGTTGACCGCCACGACGAACGGCATCTGGGTGCCGATCTCCAACTGGTCGAACACCTCGAAGCTGGCCTCCAGCCGCCCGGGGCGGGTGTCGACCAGCACCAACACGCCGGCCGCACCGGAGGCGAGCCCCTCCCACAGGTCCCAGAAGCGCCGCTGTCCGGGCGTACCGAAGAGGTACAGGGCCAGGGTCTCGTTGAGCGTGATCCGCCCGAAGTCCATCGCCACCGTCGTGGTGCGCTTGCCCTCCAGGCCGGTGAGGTCGTCCACCCCCTCGCTGACCTGGGTCAGGGTCTCCTCGGTCCGGAGCGGGGTGATCTCGCTGACCGAGCCGATCAGCGTGGTCTTGCCGACTCCGAAGCTGCCGACCACGAGGATCTTCACCGACTTGGTCACGCTGCCCGGCAGGTACCCGTCAGAGGGCACGGAGTCCATTCAGCACCTCTTGCAGTAGTTCCCGGGAGGGTTGGGCGGTATCCGGGCTGCCGGCCCGTGCGGTCAGGTGGCCGGAGTCGACCAGGTCGCTCGCGAGCACGCGTACGACGCTCACCGGCAACTCCAGCCGGGCGGCGACCTCGACGAGCGAGAGCAGCCCCCGGCACATCGCCAGCAGGGCGCGCTCCTGACGACCGGCCGAGAGCGGTAGCGACGGCGCCGGATCCGTCGCGATCAGCAGGGTGTCCACGCTGATCGTGTTGCGCGACGGGCGGGCCCGGCCCTTGGTGAGCACGTACGGCCGCAGCGCCGAGTCGCGGTATCCGCGGCTCCGGTCGTCAGGAGAGATCATCCAGGCTCCCCGGTCCGATCAGTCATGTTCCGGCCCCCGGTACCGCTCCGACGCCGTGCCGGGCCGTGGTGGCGAGGTTGCGTTCACCGATCTTGTTGACCTGGGCCTGCATCTGGTGGGCGATGAGTGCCGGGTCGACAGCCGGTTCGGTCACCACAGCCAGGTGCGAGCCGTCACCGGCCCGCCGGACGAAGAGGTAACCGCCGTCGAACTCGATCAGCAGAGAACGAAGGGACCGCCCGCCCGACCCGAACTCCCGACCCACGCTCCGACCCAGCGACTGCAACCCGGAGCAGGCCGCGGCGAGCCGGTCGGCGACGTCCTGCTCGGTGTGCTCGGACCGGACCATCGCCAGACCGTCGGCGGAGAGCACCACCGCGTGCCGGACGTACGGCACCGAGACCACCTCGGCCAGCATCCAGCTCTGGTCTTGCTGCGCGCTCATCGTTCGTCATCCTCCGTGGTAGTCGGCGGTCAGTGGGAGCCCTCCGGACCAGGCCCGGTCCCGGTCTGGCCGCCGGAGAGAAAGGCGCCCATCCAGGAACCGGCCTGCTCCGGCGTCGGCTCCGAAGCCGACACCACCGGCTCCGCCGCCTCCGGGGCGGCCGACACCGCCTCGCCCCGACGCGACCGCCGACGCGGCAGCGTCACACCGGACGCCGGGTCGACGGGCTCCGCCTCGACCGGCCTCGGCCCCGGCTCCGCTGCCGGTTCCGGTGCCACGGCCGGCGCCGCGACCGCGACGGGCGGGCGCATCACGACCGCCTCCGGCGGGTCCACCGTCTCCACGACCTTCGACGGGATCAGCACCACGGCCCGCAGCCCACCGTACGGCGACTCGCTCAGATCCGCCCGGAACCCGTGCCGGCGTACGTAGTGGCCGACGACGGCGAGCCCGGTCTGCGGAATCTCACCCAGCTCGCCCAGCCCGACCGCACGCCGCCCGGAAACCGTCTCCCGGGCCTGCTCCAGCCGGTGGTCGTCCATCCCGATGCCACCGTCGTCGATCTCGATCACCGCACCGCGCTGCACCCGCCGCACCGTCACCGGCACGCTGGTGGCCGGCGGCGACGACTGGGTGGCGTTGGCCAGCAACTCCGCCACCAGGTGGATGACCGGCTCCACCACCTCGGCGGCGACCGCCACGTCCTGGTCACCGGAGACCTCGACCCGCTGGTACGCCAGGATCCGGGCCGAGGCCGCCCGCACCACGTCCACCATGGCCAGTGGCTCCTGCCACTGCTGCCCCGGCCACTCTCCACAGAGCACGGCGAGACTCTGCGCGTGCCGGGCCTGCTGCGCGGCGGCGTGGTCCACCCGCATGCTGGACTCCACCACGTCCGGATCGTGCTGGTGCCGCTCGGCCATCAGTGAGACCTGCTCCTGGATGGAGTGCGCCGCCGTCTGTACCCGTCGGGAGAGCGCCACCACCGCGAGCCGCAACGACTCCTCACGCTCGTCCGACCGCTTCAACGCGCTGGTCGCCTCGGCGAGGATGCCGTCGACCAGGCCGGCCGTCCGGTCGTCCAGCAGCGGGTCGCGCGGGGTGGACGGCACCGGCGACCCGGCCAGCACCGCCGGGAGCCGGACCCGGAGCAGGTGTTCGAGGGCGCGCTCCACCGCCGCCGATCGGGCCTCGTCCCGCTCCCGCCACTGCGTCTCACGCTCCACCAACTGGTGCTGGTGGCTGCGCACCTGACGCTCGAACTCCCGCTCACGCGCGTCGAGCGCGGCCCGGGCGGCCCGCTGCCGGCGCCGGAGCACCGCCAGCAGCACCAGGGTCAGCCCGGCGGCGGCCGCCGCCAGCCCGGTGGCCGCCCACCGCTGCCGGTCGGTGTCGAGCACGGCGGCGCCAACGGCCGCCGCACCAGCCAGGACGGTGAAGAAAAAGGTTGCCAGCCACACCGAGCGGCCCCCGGGCGAGGGACGACCCGACGATTCAAGAGGTGTCATGTTCACCTTCGAGCGGAAGATCCGGGCAGGACGGAGCCCCAAACCGCAGTTCAGGCACGTGGTGGATGAGGATCGTACCCGATCAGAACGGGATGATCGCCCCCCTGAGTGGACAGATCTCGCTGCCCGGGAACACCGACCGTACGGTGGCCGGCGCCACACCGGACGGCGGTCGCCCGCCCGGGATCAGTCGGCGCAGGTCGGAGCCGGGGACCCGGGGGTGGTCATCGCGGCCGGCAGCCGGGTCCGGTCGCTCAGCACCGCACAACTGATCTGCTCGGCGGTGACCTCGGTGGCGATCATCGTGGCCCCGTGCATCAGCGCACGGTTGAGGTTCGCCCCGGTCAGCCGGGCGTCGGTCAGGTCGATGTCGACCAGGTTGGCCCCGACCAGCCGGGTCCGGACCAGCTCCGCTCCGGGCGCGGTCACCGAGCCGAGGTACGCGTCGCTGAGGTTCGCCCCGGTCAGGTCGGCGGCGGTCAGGTTCGTGGCGTCGAGCCGGGCGCCGCGCAGGTCCGCACCGACGAGTACCGCACCGGTCAACCCGGTCCCGTCCAGCGCCGCCCGGACCAGCACGGCACCGGCCAGCGTCGCCCGGTCGAGCATCGCCATGTTGATCCGCGCCTCGGTCAGGTCCGCGCCGTGCAGCCGGGCCTCCCGCAGGCTCGCCCGATCGAGTACGGCACCGCGCAGGTCGGCGTCGTCGAGGTCGACCCGGTCGAGTCGGGCGCCGGTCAGGTCGGCCCCGTCGAGCCGGGCACCGGTCAGCAACGCCCCGGTCAGCCGCGCCCGTACCAGCGACACCCCGGTCAGCACCGCCCCGGTCAGGTCCACCCGGTCACCGGGGCGGTCCCAGCGGACGTCCCGCCGGCCGATCACCGTCAACGCCGCTTGCACGTCCACCCCGGGCCGCCGCCCGGCACCCGCCGGCCGCCCGGCGGAGCCGTCCACCGCACCGGCCACGTCCGCCTGCGACTGTCGACGTACGAAGGTGGCGAGCACCGAGGTGACGGTCGGCTGCTCGATCGGCGCCTCCCGGAGCAGCCCCTCCAAGGCGTGTACGCCGCCCGCGCGTACCACCTCGGACGGGTCGGCGAGCAGCTTGACCGCGGCGGTGAACCGGACGACGGGGTCCGGCCCGGGGTCGCGGCCGGCCGCACGCAGCGCCGCACCGGCCAGCAGCGTCGCCACCGCGCTGAGCACCAGCGCGGGTACCCCGAGAAGCAGGACCGACCGCCGGATCGGCTGGATATTCATGAACGTAGTTTGCCGCCGACGACCGGCCCGGGCCAGCCGGCGACCTCGGGCGGGGTGCCGTGCTATCCGGCGACGAAACGGGCCACCACGAACTCGGAGCGGGCGCCGCAGACGATGACCGAGCTGTTCCAGGAACAGGAGGCGGGGACCACCTGCTTGAGCTGGCCGAGTTCGGTCAGCTCGCCGGATTCGGCGACCACCCCGGCGACGCTGGCGTCCTGGTTGTACGGTGCCGGCGCCTCGGCGAAGACCAGCAGGTTGCCGCCGTCGACCCGGACGGCGAACCCGTCCCGGCTCAGCTTCTCGTCCCCCTCGGCGGAGAAGAGTTTCGCCACCGGGTCGCTGGAATCGAGCCGGACCAGGACACGCTCGCCGATCGGCAGCAGCCCCTGCGCCTGCGGCACCTTCCTCCGCCAGGCGGCCTGCTGGTTGCCGCCCTGGTCGGTCCGGACCGCCACCAGCTCGGTGCTCTCGCCGCTCGACCCGGCGGTTTCCAGCAGGCAGACCTGCTGTTCACCGCAGGGCTCCAGGGCGGTCGGCCGGCGGCTCTTGTCCACCGCGTTGTAGATGGTGGTCGGCGCGCCGAGCGACGCCAGGTCGTACCGGGCCAGCGCGTAGCCGCCGGTCGACGGGGCGACGAAGAGCTGCCCCTCGTACGCCAGTACCTTGTCGTCGGTGTCGGCGGCGGCGGCCCGGGACTTCAGCACCCTGCCGTTCGTCACGTCGACCACCCGGATCGAGTCGTCCGCGCCGATCTGCACGAGTCGCGGCTCGTCACCCGGATTCGGCGGTGTCGCCTCCACGGTCGGTTCGTCGGCACCGCCGAGCTGCCGGGCCGTCCGCACCGGGTAGACGACGGAGTCGCTGTCGTACTCGCCCTTCGGGTTCGGCAGGGTCCATACCCGGCCGCTGCGCGCGTCGACCCCGACCAGCGTGTCGGCGGTCTCGTCCAGCACCACGACGTACTCGTCGAAGAGGAAGATCCCGTCGTCGCCGTTGACCTGCCGGCTCCACAGCTTCGCGCCGTTCGCCGGGTCGAAGGCGATCATGTCACCCGGGGTACCGCTGCCGATGACCTTCGCCTTGACCAGCAGTACGTCCGGCAGCGCCTTGATCCAGTCCCACCGCTCGGCGCCGACCTCCGTGGTGATCCACCGTTCGACCTTCGCCGACTCGGCGGCCAGCACCGCGATGTCCAGCCGCCGGTCGGTCCGCTGGTAGCCGGCGTACGCCCGCTCGCCGGCGGTGGCGGTGAAGAGCGCGGACGGGTTCTCCTCGCGGGTGGCGATCCGGTCGACCTCCCGGAACGAGGCGAAGTCGAGGCCGGGATAGGGATCGCGGGTCAGGTAGAGCAGCGTCGCGACGACCACCCCGACCAACGCCACCAGCGCACCCACGCCGATCCAGACCGCCCGGCGGCGTACCAGGCCGGCCGGCTGACCCGGCCCAACCGGCTGACCCGGCACGAGCGGCTGGCTCGGCGGCACCGGCTGACCCGGCACGCCCGGCCCGCCCGGCGCGGGCGGCTGACCCGGCTGCCCGGAATAGCCGCCGACCGCCGGCGGGGCGGAGACCATCGCCGCCCCGACCTCGTACCCCCGAATCTGCCCCGGGATCTGTCCCGGCACCCCGGCGCTGCCCCGGGCCGCCGCCGGTGCCGTCGTGCCCGGGAGTTCGGCGAGCGCCCCCTCCGCGACCGGCAACTCCGGCTGTTCGAGCACGGTCGGCGCGATGCCGAGTTCGGCGTGCAGCATCCGGGCCACCAGCGGCACCCGGGAGGAGCCGCCGACCAGGAACAGCCCGGCGAGCTGGTCGTCGCCGAGCCGGCAGCCGGCGATCACCGACGCGGCCTCGAAGACACCCCTGCGCAGCAGCGGGGTGACCACGCTCTCCAACTCGTCCCGGGTCAGGTGCAGCGCCTGTTCGACGCCGGGCACCGGTACCGGCGCGGTCGTGGCCCGGGACAACATCTCCTTGGCCCCGCGTACGTCGTCCCAGAACTGCCGGCGGGCGCGCCACTGGCTGGCCGTGGCCGGTCGGCACAGTTGCTCCCAGATCGGCCCGTGCGCGGCCCGGATCACCCCGCCCAGGTGCTCGACCAGTGCCGCGTCGAGGTCGAGCCCGCCGAGGTCGGCGACGCCGCCCGAGCCGACCACCACGAACCGGGCCCGGCCGTTCCCGTCGGTCCCCTCGTTGCGGACCACCGCGATGTCCAGGGTGCCGCCGCCGAAGTCGAAGACCGCCAGCGCGGACCGGACCGGCACCGGCCGGCGCAACACGTCGGCGAAGTAGCGGGCGGCGGCGACCGGCTCGGGCACCAGCAGCGTGCCGCCGGGCGGCCGGGGCGACCCGTCGGTGTCGGCCGTCACCGGCGGCCAGCCGGCCCGGGCGACGGCGGCGGCCAGGGTGTCCCGGCGGCGGGCTCCCCAACTGGCCGGATAGCTGAGTACGGCCGGCGGCAGGAACCCGACCGCCTCCACCGCCGCCCCGGCCACCGCACCGAGTACGCCGGCCAGCAGGTCGACGGTGGCGATCTCGCGGTCACCGAGGAGTACGGCGGCTTCGTCGATCCGTCGCTTCGGGTTCGGCTCGTAGCGGGCCGGGTCGGCCTGGGCAAGTCGCTGGGCGTCCCGCCCGACGTGTGACCGTCCGGCGTCGTCGAGGAAGACGCCGGACGGCAGGATCGGCTGCCCGTCGAAGAGCAGCGGCCTGGTCCGGCCGTCCGGCCAGCGCAGCACCGCGACGGTGTGCGAGGTCCCGAGGTCGACCCCGAGCCCGTACCCTCCGTCCTGACCCGCCATTACCCGACTCCTCCGCAGGGCGAGGGATTACCCGGCCCCGCATGCTACGTCCCGGCCCCCACCCCCGGCCCGCCCGACCCCGCGCGTGATGATCACGCTCTTTCCGGGCACGTGCGGTCCCGGTCCGCACGGAAGCCACTCTGCGCGGGGAGCCGGGCGGGACGCGGAGCGTCAGGCGGCGAGGCGGCGCCGGGAGACCTCGGCGAGGGCGACCGCCGCGGCGACGCTGGCGTTGAGCGACTCGACCTCGGAGACCATCGGGATGCTGACCCGCAGGTCACAGGTGGCGCCGACCAGCCGGGACAGGCCGCGCCCCTCGGAGCCGACCACCACCACCAGCGGGCCGACCGCCACCTCCAGGTCGTAGAGGTCGGTCTCGCCGTCGGCGTCCAGCCCGACCACCATGAACCCCTCCTGCTGGGCGAGCTTGAGCGCCCGGGTCAGGTTGGTGACCTGGCTGACCGGTACCCGGGCCGCCGCGCCGGCACTGGTCCGCCAGGCGGTCGCGGTGATCCCGGCGGCCCGCCGCTCGGGTACGAAGACACCCTGCGCGCCGAAGGCGGCCGCCGAACGGATCACCGCGCCGAGATTGCGCGGGTCGGTGATGCCGTCGAGCGCGACCAGCAGCGGGGAGGGCTGCTCGAGCGCCACCGCGAGCATGTCCTCGTAGGGCTGGTAGGCGAAGGGCGGCACCTGCACGCCGATCCCCTGGTGCAGCACCCCGCCGGTCATCCGGTCCAGCTCGTTGCGGCTGACCTCCAGGATCGCGATGCCCCGGTCGGCGGCGGTCCGGACCGCCTCGTTGACCCGGTCGTCGATGTCGATGCCCTGCGCGACGTAGAGCGCGGTGGCCGGCACCTGCGACCGGAGCGCCTCCACCACCGGGTTCCGGCCGACCAGCAGCTCGGCCGCCTCCCGGCCGGGAGCGGAGCGGCGGCCCGGCGCGACCCGGGGACCCGGGCGCGGGGCCGGCTTGCCACCGGTACGCCCGGCGGTGGCCGCACCCCGACCGGCGCTGACCGACTTGCGGCCGCCCTTCTTCGTACCGGCGCCGCCGGCACCCCAGGTGGTGTCCTTGCTCCCCGGTACGCCGATCTTCGGCGCCCGGCCCTCCTCGGCGGCGGCCCGGCGCTCCTTCGCCTGCTTCCAGGCGGTGCGCTGCGGCAACTGCTCGGTGCCGGAGTAAGCCTTGTGCCAGGGCCGCTCGTCGGCGGGCAGCGTCTTGCCCCGGCCCTTGAGCGCATCCCGGTTCTTGCCTCCGGAGCCCGTGGTGGCGCCCTTCTTGGCGCTGACCCGACGCCCTCTGCGTGGCGAATTTCCGGGCATCAGTCCTGTTCTCCGATCGTCCAACGCGGTCCGTGCGGGGTGTCTTCGACCACCACGCCCGCGTGCTTGAGCTGGTCCCGTACCGAATCGGCGGCGGCCCAGTCCCGGCGGCTGCGGGCCTGTGCCCGCTGCTCCAGGGCCAGCGCCACCAGCGCGTCGACCACGGACCGCAGTTGCCCATCCTGCCCCTCGCTGCGCCAGGCCGCGTCGAGGGGGTCGAGACCGAGCACGTCGAGCATGGCACGGACCACGGCGAGCGCGGCCCTGGTCCCGGCGTCGTCCCCGCCGGCCAGCGCGATCTGGCCGTCCCGGACCGTGTCGTGCAGCACCGCGACCGCGGCCGAGGTGTTGAGGTCGTCGTCCAGGGCGGCGCCGAATCCGGCCGGCAGCTCACCGAGCGCCCCCGCGCCGACCCGTTCCACGGCCCGCCGCACGAAGCCTTCCACCCGGCGGTACGCCACGGCGGACTCGCGCAGCGACTCGTCCGAGTAGTCGATCCGGGACCGGTAGTGCGGGGCGACCAGGTAGTAGCGCAGCTCCACCGGGCGGATCCCGATCGAGGCGACGTGGTCGAGGTCGACCACGTTCCCCAGCGACTTGCTCATCTTGGCCTCGCCGAGGTTGAGCAGGCCGTGGTGCACCCAGTACCGGACGAAGGGCAGGCCGGCGGCGCGGGACTGGGCCTGCTCGTTCTCGTGGTGCGGGAAGGTCAGGTCGAGCCCGCCGCCGTGGATGTCGAACTCGGCGCCGAGATAGCGCCAGCACATCGCCGAGCACTCGATGTGCCAGCCGGGCCGGCCGGGCCCCCACGGCGACGGCCAGGCCGCGTCCGCCGGCTCCTCCGGCTTGGCACCCTTCCAGAGCGCGAAGTCGTTGGCGTCCCGCTTGCCCCGTTCGACGACCTCCTCGGCGATCTGCGTCTGGGTGGCGTCGGGGCGCTGACCGGACAGGTCGCCGTATTCCGGGTACGACCGGACGTCGAAGTAGACGTCTCCGGAACCGTCGTCGGCGACGTAGGCGTGCCCGTCGGCGAGCAACTTCTTGATCAGCTCGTGCATCTCCGGGATGTGCCCGGTCGCCCTCGGCTCGTACGTCGGCGGGAGCACGTTGAGGCTGCGGTAGGCGGCGCCGAGCAGCACCTCGTTGGCGTACGCGATCGACCAGAACGGGCGGCCCTGCTCGACCGCCTTGGTCAGGATCTTGTCGTCGACGTCGGTGACGTTGCGGATGAAGTCCACCTGGAAGCCGCTGCGCAGCAGCCAGCGCCGCAGCACGTCGTAGTTGACGCCGCCCCGGAGGTGGCCGATGTGCGGCGGAGACTGGACGGTGAGGCCACACAGGTAGACCCCCACCTTGCCGGCGTGCTTGGGGACGAAGTCCCGCACCGATCGGGTGGCGGTGTCATAGAGGCGTAGCGTCACCGTACAAGGGTACCGACCGATGCCTGCCGCGGCTCACCCCGCGACCACCGCCGAGAGCGGCACCGCCCAACCCGCCGCCACACGTGCCGCCGCCAACGTGCCCGCCGCCGGTGCGGGTTGTGCCCGGTGCCGTACCGGCCGGTGCCGGCCGTACGCTGCCTGGTGTGGCGAGGGTGGCGGGCGGCGGAGCGGCCGGCCCAGCGAAGGAGCCCCCGGGCCGGGCCGGCGAGACCGCGCAGACCCTGGACCGGGGACTGCGGCTGCTGCACCTGGTCGCCGACGCCTCCGGTGGACTGACCGTGACCGAGGCGGCCGCCCGGCTCGGCGTCGGCCGGGCGGTGGTCTACCGACTCCTCGGCGCGCTCAGCGAGCACGGGTTGGTCCGCCGCGACGCGGGTGGCCGGCTGCGGCTCGGCGCGGGGCTGCTGCACCTGGCCCGGCGGGCCCAGCCGCTGCTCGCCGACGGGGCGCTGCCGGCGCTGCGCCGGCTGGCCGAGCAGACCGGGGCGACCGCGCACCTGACCGTGGTCGACGGTGCCGAGGGGGTGGCGCTGGCGGTGGTCGAGCCGAGCTGGACGTCGTTCCACGTCGCGTACCGGACCGGGGCGCGGCACCCGCTGGGCCGGGGCGCGGCCGGCCGGGCGATCCTGGCCGGGCGGCAGGGCCGGGCCGAACCGGTCGCGACCAGCGGCGAACTCCAGCCCGGCGCGTACGGCGTGGCCGCACCCGTACTCGGGGTCCCCGGCCTGGAGGCCAGCGTCGGCGTGGTCGCCCTGGCCCCGCTGGACATGACCAAGACCGGCCCGCACGTCCGCACCGCCGCCACCGAGATCGCCGCCGCGCTCGCCTGAGGAAGATCACGCAGTTTCCGGAAGAGAGTGGTCCCGGCGGCTCGGGAGGCCACTCGTTCCGCCGACGGTGCCGCTACCAGCGCTCGATCACCGCAGGCAGCTCGGCGAGGGAGCGGATCTCGGCGTCGGGGTGCAGGCCGGGCGGGCGCTGGCGGGCGGTGCGGTTGAGCCAGACCGCGCGCAGCCCGGCCGCCTGGGCCGCCTCGACGTCCTTGCCCGGCGAGTCGCCGACGTGCACCACCGAGGAGGGCGGCACCCCGGCCGCCGCCAGTACCGCGGCGTAGAACGCCGGTGAGGGCTTCTTGGGTACGCCTCCGACGTGCGCGTAGACCTCGAAGGCGAACTCGGCGGCCAGCCCGCACCGGTCCGCCCGGCTGTTGCCGTTGGTGGCGAAGCCGAGCGTGTACGACCGGCGCAGCGCGGCGAGCGCCGGCAGAGTGTCGGCGAAGGGGCGGGTCAGCGCGAACCGCCGGGCGAAATACAGCTCGGCGAGCGGCTCCAGCTCGGCGGTGAGGCCGGCCCGGGCCAGTGACCGGGCCAGCGCGGCCCGGCGGATCCGGGTCACCGGCTCGGTGGCGTGCGCGGCGAAGACGGCGTCCCAGTCCCCCTCGATCTCGGCCAGGGTGACGGCCCGGGCCGCCGGGGTGAGCCGCCGCATCTCGGCCAGTACGGCCACCAGCGCACCGGTCACCGCCGGCCGCAGGTCCAGCAGGGTTTCGTCCGCGTCGAAGACGATCGTGCGCACCCCCACGGGTACGAGGGTAGGCGCCGCCGGGCCGGGAACGTCAGGGGTGGGTCATCCGGAGTACGTCGAGCGCCTCGTCGAGCTGCTCGGCGGTGAGCCGGCCCGCCTCGACGTGCCCTCGGGCGAGCACCACCTCGCGGATCGACAGCTCCTTGGCCAGCGCCTCCTTGGCGATCGAGGCCGCCTCGTCGTAGCCGAGGTAGCGGTTGAGCGGGGTGACGATCGACGGCGAGCCCTCGGCGTACGCCAGCGCCACGTCGACGTTCGCGACCAGGCCGACCACGCAGCGGTCGGCGAGCAGCCGGCTGACGTTGGCGAGCAGCCGGATCGACTCCAGTACGTTGCGGGCCAGCACCGGCAGCATCACGTTCAGCTCGAAGTCGCCCTGCGAACCGGCGAAGGCGACGGTGGCGTCGTTGCCGATCACCTGGGCGCAGACCTGCCGGACCGCCTCGCAGACCACCGGGTTGACCTTGCCGGGCATGATCGACGAACCGGGTTGCAGGTCGGGGATCTGCAACTCGCGCAGCCCGGCCCGGGGGCCGGAGCCCATCCAGCGGATGTCGTTCGCGATCTTGTAGAGGCCGACCGCGACCGTACGGAGCTGACCGGATGCCTCCACCAGCCCGTCCCGGGCGCCCTGCGCCTCGAAGTGGTTGCGCGCCTCGGTCAGCGGCAGCCCGGTCATCTCGCGCAGTTTCTCGATCACCTTCGGGGCGAAGCCGACCGGGGTGTTGATCCCGGTGCCGACGGCGGTACCGCCGAGCGGCAGTTCGGCGAGCCGGGGCAGACAGCTCTCCAGCCGCTCGATGCCGTACTGGAGCTGTGTGGCGTAGCCGGAGAACTCCTGGCCCAGCGTCACCGGGGTGGCGTCCATCAGGTGGGTCCGCCCTGCCTTCACCACCTCGGCGAACTCGTCCACCTTGGACTCCAGCGCGAACTGGAGGTGCCGCAGCGCCGGCAGCAGGTCGTGCACCACGGCGTGGGTGGCGGCCAGGTGGATGGAGGACGGGAAGACGTCGTTGCTGGACTGGGCGGCGTTCACGTCGTCGTTCGGGTGCACCTCGCGGCCCAGCTCGCGGGCGGCCAGCGTGGCGATCACCTCGTTCGCGTTCATGTTCGACGAGGTGCCGGATCCGGTCTGGAAGACGTCGATCGGGAACTCGTCGTCGTAGCCGCCGTCGGCGACGTGCGCGGCCGCGGTGACGATCGCTCCGGCGACGGCCTCGTCGATCACCCCCAGCTCGGCGTTGACCATCGCGGCGGCACCCTTGATCTGGGCCAACGCCCGGATGTGCGCCGATTCGAGCCCCCGTCCGGAAATCGGGAAGTTCTGCACCGCGCGCTGCGTCTGGGCCCGCCACAGCGCGTCGACGGGCACCTCCACCTCGCCCATCGTGTCGCGTTCGATCCGGTAGCCGGCCGCCTCTGGTGTGGTCACGCGTTCCATCCTGCCTCGACCCGGGCCGGCTCGCAGATGATCGCCGTCACGGATCCGGGCCCCGGGAACCGGGCGGGGGTCGGCCGCCCGGACCGCTCAGTCCAGCTCGGCCAGCCGCCGCCGTACGTCGTGCTGGTCCGGCGAGTCGATCTGGACCAGCAGGGCGAGCGCGCGGGTCCAGTACGACCGGGCGGCCGCCGGATCGCTGTCCCGCAGGCAGCAGGCGAGCCCGTCCAGCGCCCGCGCCTGCTCGTACGGCAGTTGGATCTTCGTCGCGCCGAGCAGCGCCTGCCGGTGCAGGTCCAGGGCGGCGGCGGTGTCACCCAGATCGAGCAGGGCGCGGCCGAGCAGGTTCCGGGCGGCGCACTCGCCGGCCCGGTCCCCGGCGTCCCGCATCGCGGCCAGCGCCTCCCGGTGTCGCTGCACCGCCACCTCCGGCCGGCCGCACTGCCGCTCGATGCTGCCGATCTCGTTGAGCAGGTCCGCGACGGCGAACGGGTTCCCCCGGGCCTGCTGGATGCGCAACGCCACGGACATGTGCCGCAGCGCCCGGTCACGCTGGCCCAGCCGCCCGTAGACCCCGCCGATCGAGCCCAGGGTGTCCGCCACCATGGCGATCTTGCCGACCTGGCGGGCCATGAAGAGCCGGTTGCGCAGCACCCGCAGCGCGTCGGAGTAGCGGCCGACGGTGAGGTAGACGCTGGCCAGGTTGGTCAGCGCGTTCGGCATCGCGTGCCAGCCCGGTGTCTGCCGGGCCAGCTCCAGCCCGAGTTCGAGGTGGTGCACCGCCTCCCGGGTCCGGCCGAGCATCATCAACGGCAGGCCGAGGTTCACCGTCGCCACCGACCGCCCGGCGATGTCGCCGAGCCGCTCCCAGATCGCGATCACCACCCGCAGCGACTCCACCGAGCGCTGGTACTCGCCGCGCCGGAAGTACGCCGAGGTGAGGTAGTTGTGCATGATGGCGATCCCGGCGTCGTCGCCGAGCGCCTCCGCCGCCCGCAGCCCGTCGGTGTGCGTCTGGATCAACTCGTCCAGGTGGCCGCCGAGATAGAGCTGCCGCCAGTTGGCCCGGGCGAGCTGCCAGGCGTACCGGTGCAGCCCCTCCTGCACCGCCAGCTGGACCAGCGCCACCAGGTTGCGCCGCTCCGCCTCCAGCCAGTTCCGCCCGTCCCGGGCCGCGGCGGCGACCAGGTCGGGGCGGGCGGGTTGCCCGGGTACGGCCATCCGCAGGTTTCCGGTCGGTTCGAGCACCTGGCTCACCGAGGCGGCGGTGTGCAGGTAGTAGTCGAGCAGCGCCTGCAACGCCTGCCGCCGCTCCGACTCGCCGCCGACCACGGTGACCAGTTCGGCCGCGTACTCCCGGACCAGGTCGTGCAGGCGGAACCGCCCGGCGTCCACCTCGTCCACCAGGTGCGCGTCGACCAGTTCGTCGAGGTGTTCCCGGACCACCCCGAGCGGCAGCTCGGTCAGGGCGGCACAGGCGTACTGGTCGAGCTGCACACCGGGATGCGCCCCGAGCAGCCGGAACGTCCGCTGTACCGGCTCCGGCAACTGGGCGTACGACAGCGCGAAGGCGTCCGCCAGGGTCCGGTGCTCGACGGCGAACTCGGCGAGTACCGGGCGGTCCGGGTCGCCGAGCCGCTGGGCGAGGTCGGCCACCCGCCAGCGTGCCCGGTGGGCCAGCCGGGCACCGGCGAGCCGGATCGCCAGGGGCAGGTACCCGCAGCGCCGGACCACCTCCTCGGCCGCCGCCGGCTCGGCCCGGACCCGTTCCGGGCCGACGATCCGGGCCAGCAGGTCGACCGCCTCGACCGGCTCCAGCACCGTCAGCGACTGCGCGCGTACCCCGTCCAGCCCGACCAGCCGGCGTCGGCTCGTCACCACGGTCAGGCAGCCGGGTGCGGCCGGCAGCAGCGGCCCGACCTGGGCGGTACTGGCCGCGTTGTCCAGCACCAGCAGGGCGCGCCGGGTGGCCAGCTCGGTACGCCACAGCGCCAGCCGGTCGTCGAGGTCGGCCGGGATCCGCTCCCCGGGTATGCCGAGTTGCCGCAGCAGCGTGCCGACGGCGGTGCTGGTCGGCAGCGGGCTGTGCAGGCTGTGCCCGTGCAGGTCGACGAAGAGGTGCGCGTCCGGGTACGCGGCGCCGAGCGCCGTCGCCAGGTGTACGGCCAGCGCCGTCTTGCCGCTGCCCGGCATGCCGTCGATGACGTAGACGGCGGAGAAGTTCGGACCCGCCTCCTCGATCTCCTTGCGCAGCCGGGTGATGGTCTCGTGCCGGCCGGTGAAGTCCTCGATGGCCCGGGGCAGGGCGCGTACCGGTGACCGGGGCGGGGGCTCGTCCTCCGCCGGCCCGATCTCGCCGGCGAGTACCCGTCGGTGGATTTCCCGCAGCGCCGCCCCGGGCTCGATGCCCAGCTCGCCGGCGAGGATCTCCCGGCCGGCCCGGAACACCGCGAGCGCCTCGGCCCGCCGGCCGCTGTCGGCGAGCGCCAGCATCAGCTGGCCCCGGAGCCGTTCCCGCAGCGGGTGGCGTTCCACCAGGTCGGTCAGTTCGGCGACCAGGTCACCGCTGCGGCCGCCGAGCCGCAGCTCGATCTCGAAGCTGTCCTCCATCGCCAGCATGCGCTGCTCGTCGAGGGACGCGGCGCCCCGGCGGACCGCCGTACCGGTGATCCCGGCGAGCGCCGGACCGCGCCAGAGCGCGAGCGCGGACCGGTAGCCCTCCCGGGCCTCCGGCCAGTGCTGCTCGGCGGCGGCGCTGCGGGCCGCGGCGACCAGCCGCTCGAAGAGGTGCGCGTCCAGGTCGTCCGGCCCGAGCACGATGCGGTAGCCGGCCGGTCCGGTGACGATCGTCTCACCGGGCACTCCGGCCGCCACGAAGAGCCGGCGCAGCCGGGAGACGCAGGTCTGCAACTGTCCGCGCGCGGTGACCGGCGGGTCCGCGTCCCAGACCGCGTCGACCAGTTCGTCGACCGGTACCACCTGCGGGGCATGCAGAAGTAGTACCGCCAGGACAACCCTGTCCCGGCCGGCGGTCACCGTCGACTCACCGCCGCTCACCTGAAGCGGCCCAAGGATCCCGAACCGCATGCGCCAGCTCCTGACCGAGGTCGCGTCCGGCAGCAGAGTAACCCGACAATCACGCGGAGCAGAATCGACTTGATAGCGGCCTGGCAGTGGAACGAGAGTGCCACCGCCCACACTGTGCGCTGGGACGCACGACACAGGTGAGACACATCGACGGGGGCGGTGCGCCCGCCGGCCCGTGGGGGCGACGGACGCACCGTGTCGGAGCAGCGGTTTCGCCGCCATCCACACCTGAGGAGACGCCAGGAAATGGACGCCTCTGCAAGAGCCGAGCGGTCCCGGCCGGTGCCGGCCGCCGGGGACGTGTTGCAATTCGCCGAATCCGACTACTGCTACGGAACCGGCCCGCTCGTCCTCCGGGTCACCCGGGTCGGCGCGGATCTCGGCCGGTATCCACGGCTCGAGTGGCTGTCCCTGCGCGGCGTGGAGCTGCGCGGGGACGGCAGCGCCGGTCCCGAACGGCAGGTGCTGGTCCGCACCAGTGCACTGTCACGCACCGGCTGAGTCGAGTAGTTGCCCGTCGGCCAGCGCCGCCCGACGGGCAACATCGACCTGGTCACCTCGGCGAGGTGGCTCATGGCGCTACGGGCGACCCGGACGGCTGGCGTCAGGACTCCGGTGTGCCGAAAGTGCCCCGGCCGGTGAAGGCCACCACCTGGCCCGCCCCCGTGCCCGCGTCGGCACCCGGTCGGGTCCACGATCGTCCTGGCGATCACCTGGACACCAGAGGCGTTATCGGGCTCCGGTTACGCCTCTGGCGTCCAGGTGAATGCAGGCGGTTACCCGACCAGGCGCCCGCCGGGACGACCCGGATGCCCACCCGGCAGCAGCCGCTGAGCGACCAGGCCCGGTCAGCGGCGGCCGACGGTCAGCACCGGCTTGGTGACCTCGGCGAAGAAGTCGTTGCCCTTGTCGTCGACGACGATGAAGGCCGGGAAGTCCACCACCTCGATCTTCCAGACCGCCTCCATGCCGAGTTCCGGATATTCCAGTACCTCGACGTGCTTGATGCAGTCCTGCGCCAGCCGGGCCGCCGGGCCGCCGATCGAGCCGAGGTAGAACCCGCCGTGCTCGTGGCAGGAGCGGGTCACCTGGCTCGACCGGTTGCCCTTGGCGAGCATCACCTGCGAGCCGCCGGCGGCCTGGAACTTCTGCACGTACGCGTCCATCCGGCCGGCGGTGGTCGGGCCGAACGAGCCGGAGGCGTACCCCTCGGGGGTCTTCGCCGGCCCGGCGTAGTAGACGGCGTGGTCGCGCAGGTACTGCGGCATCGGCTCGCCCGCGTCCAGCCGCTCGGCGATCTTGGCGTGGGCGATGTCCCGGGCCACCACCAGCGGGCCGGTCAGGGAGAGCCGGGTCTTCACCGGATATTTCGACAGCTCGGCGCGGATCTCGTCCATCGGCCGGTTCAGGTCGACCCGGACCACCTCGGCGCCCTGGTCGAGCTGGGCGTCGGTGACGTCCGGCAGGAACCGGGCGGGGTCGGTCTCCAGTCGCTCCAGCCAGACCCCGGAGGGCGTGATCTTGCCCATCGCCTGCCGGTCGGCGGAGCAGGAGACCGCGATCGCGACCGGGCAGGAGGCGCCGTGCCGGGGCAGCCGGACCACGCGTACGTCGTGGCAGAAGTAGCGACCGCCGAACTGCGCGCCGATGCCGAACTGCCGGGTCAGCTCCAGCACCTCCGCCTCCAGCTCCAGGTCGCGGAAGCCGTGCGCCAGCATCGAGCCCTGGGTGGGGAGGTTGTCCAGGTATTTGGCGGAGGCCAGTTTCGCGGTCTTCAGGGCGTACTCGGCGGAGGTGCCGCCGATGACCACGGCCAGGTGGTACGGCGGGCAGGCCGAGGTGCCGATCAGCCGCAGCTTCTCCTCCAGGAACTGCATCATCCGCCTCGGATTGAGCAGCGCCTTGGTCTCCTGGTAGAGGTACGACTTGTTGGCCGAGCCGCCCCCCTTGGCCATGAAGAGAAACTTGTACGCGTCCGGCTGCCCGTCCGGGTCCTCGGCGTAGATCTCCACCTGGGCCGGCAGGTTGCTCCCGGTGTTCTTCTCCTCCCAGGTGGTGAGCGGGGCGAGCTGCGAATACCGCAGGTTGAGCCGGGTGTACGCCTGGTAGACCCCCCGGGACACCGCCTCGTCGTCGGACCCGTCCGTCAACACGTGCCGGCCCCGCTTGCCCATCACGATCGCCGTGCCGGTGTCCTGGCACATCGGCAGTACGCCCCCGGCGGCGATGTTGGCGTTACGCAGCAGGTCCAGCGCGACGAAGCGGTCGTTCGGCGACGCGGCCGGGTCGTCGATGATGGCCCGCAACTGGGCGAGGTGTGCCGGCCGCAGGTAGTGGGCGATGTCGTGCATCGCCTCGGCGGTCAGCGCGGTCAGCGCCGAGGGCTCCACGGTCAGGAAACGGCGGCCGCCCGGCCCGTGGACCACGTCGACGCCCTCGTCGGTGACCAGTCGGTATTCGGTCTGGTCGGCGCCGACGGGCAACAGGGGGGAGTACGAGAACGGCGCGCCACTGCTCATAGCCGGCAAGCCTAGGCCAGCCGACCGGGGCCGGCCCACCCGCCGGGTCGACCTGCGACGCCGCTCTCATCCGGGTGCCGGTGCGACAGCGGCGGTCAGCCGTCCTTGCCGTTCTCCGGTGGACACTCCGGCTGCTTGGGGCCGCCGCACTCGATGCCGGGTTCGGGTTCCTGGCCGCCGGGGCCGGCGGTCGGTGCCGGGCCGCCGGTGGAGACCCCGGAGAACTGGAGGTACCCGATGTCCCGGCCGTCGCCGATCACCATCCCGGCCGGACCCACCGCGAGCACCTCGGCCGACGAGCGGACGTTGACCAGTTCCCGGCCGCTGCGCGGGTCGAGCGCGATGATCCGGTTCGGTCGGCGGTCGACCAGCAGGGCGACGTTCCGGGCGAGCGCGGCGCCACCCTCCGAGTTGACCGGCCGGGTCCACCGGGCCCGGTCGATGGCGAGTTCGCTGCCGATCACCGAGCGCTGGTCGGCGGAGCGGGAGAGCGCGTACCGGTCGTCGACCGCGAGCAGCTTCTCGCCTTTGGGGCCGGTCCAGAGCACCCGGCCGTCGTACGCGTCGACGACCGTCTCCCGGGCGTCCGGCCCGACGCCGACGAAGACGTTCTCCCCGCCCTGCGGGTCCTCCCGCTGCGCGCAGCCGGCGCCGTCGGCGGTACGCAGGTTGAGCCCGTCGCGGCGCCACACCTCCTGCCCGGTCGCCGGATCCCGGGCCACCACCGTGAAGTAGCAGGTGCCGTCGGCGGCGCGGGCCTCGATCCGCAGCATCCGGCCGCCGACCACCACGATCCGGTCCTGCTGGCCCGGCTCCACGTCCTGCATCACCCGGCCGGTGGCGGTGTCCACGATGTGTACCCGGCCGTCGACGGAGAGCCCGAGCAGCGGCGGCATCTCGGCCGGGCCACCGGCCCCCTCGTGCACCTGCCGGGTGGTCAGCCGCCGGGTGCCGAGGGTGTCCGGGTTGCCGGCCAGCGGCCCGGTCTCCACCCCGGGCAGGAAGGTCGTCCAGATCGGATTGCTGCCCCGGGGATCCCAGGCGGTCAGGGTGCAGTCCCGGGGTTCCCGGCAGCGGACGTCGACCAGGGCGTTGCGGTACGTCCAGACACCGACCGCGGCGCTGTCCTTGCGGCGTACCGCTCCGGTCTCGGGGTCGAGCAGTTCGTAGCCCTTGCTCAGCAGCTTGCCGACGGCGACGACGGGGTCGCGGTCGCCGCCCGCGACGGCGGCCCAGTCGGCCTTGCGTTCCCAGAGGCGCAGCCCGGTGGTGAGGCTGCGGGACTCGACCCGGGTGCGGTAGCGGATCACCACGGTGTTGCCGGCGATGGTGACGCTCTGCGGCGTACCGCCGATCCGCTGTTGCCAGACGACGTCCGGCTCGGAGATCGGCTCGTCGCGGTTGACCCAGTCCCAGACTCCGGGGAAGGGGTTCCAGACGTTGGTCGCGGCGAGCACGATCACCGCGATCAGCGCGACGGCCAGGGCGGACATCACGCCCGCGCTCCGGGCGCTCCCCTTCGCCATCCGGTTACCGTAAACGAGATCGTCCGGCAAGTACGGCTAGGACGTTATGTCCGTGTCGCAAATTCCGGCCGCCCGGTCCACTTCGGCGGGCTCGGGGCGGAGCCAGCGCCACAGCAGCAGGGTCGCGGCCATCGAGGCGACCCCGGCGAGCGCCATCACCCGGCCCGGCGCGAGCCACTCGGCGAGCAGCCCGGCCAGCCCGGCGCTCAACCCCTGCGCGGTCATCAGCCCGGTACTCAACAGCCCGAACGCCTGCCCCCGGCGCTGTTCCGGCACCGCCGCCAGGAACCGCCGGGCCAGCCCGAGCTGGAAGGCGAAGCCGAAGGTGGCCAGCCCGAACAGCGTGACGGCGGCAATCAGCCCCGGCCCGGCGGCGAAGCCGAGCATCGGCGCGCCGAGCAGCAGCGCCAGCCACGGGGCCAGCCGCTCCCGCCGGGCCGGCGCGACCCACCGCCCGACCACCAGGTCGCCGACCAGCATGCCGAACGCGGACGCCGCGAACAGCACCCCGGCGCTCGCCCCCGGACCGAGGCCGTCGGCGTACGGCACGATCACGCCCTCGGCGCCGACCAGCAGCGAGCCGGGCAACCAGTGCGCCAGCAGCAGCCCCCGGACCCGCCGGTCGTGCAGCAGCAGCCGGTTGACCTGCCAGGTCTGCCGGACCACCCCGTGCGCCACCGCCCGGTGTGGCCGCTCCGCCACGCCGTACCGGACCAGCAGGGCGGAGACCGCGCAGCTGAGTACGGTCAGCCAGAGTGCGCCGTACGGGCCGACCAGGCCGAGCAGCAGGCCGCCGAGGGCGAACCCGAGCACCTGGGTGGCGCCCGCCGCGACGGTGAAGAGCGAGCGCCCGAGCACGTAGCCGTCCCCGGCCAGCAACTCCGGCAGCAGCGCGTTGCGGGCGGCGGTGCTCACCGGGGCGAGCAGCCCGACCGCGAAGACCAGCCCGAGCATGCCGGCCGGCGGGAGCAGGCCGAGCGCGAGTACCGCGACGGCGCCGAGCCGCAGCAGGTCGTAGCCGACCATCAGGGCCCTGGGTCGCCACCGGTCGGCGAGGGCGAGCAGCAGTACGCCGCCGATCGCGTGCGGCAGGAAGCCGACCACGTACGCCAGCGCGGCGAGCAGCGCCGACCCGGTCCGGTCGTAGACGAGTACGGCGAGGGCGAGCATCTTCACCGTCTCGCCGACCATGAAGACGCCGAAGCTCGCGTAGAGCGCCCGGAACTCGGGCACCGCCAGCACACTGCCGAACGTCGCCGGTCGGCTCGCCCGGCCCTCGGCCGGCCCCGTCGCGGTGCTCATCGGGCCAGCGTGCGCGGCACCGCCGCCCGGCACTATGGTTTCGGGCAGGAGCGAAAGGTGCCGGCGCCGGCAGGTCGACCGTAGCGACTGCGGCGGCCGTGGCCGCTGCGGCGGGGCGTGGCCGCAGCGGCGGGGCGTGGCCGCAGCGGCGGGGCGTGGCCGCAGCGGCGGGGCGTGGCCGCAGCGGCGGGGCGTGGCCGCTGCGGCGGGGCGTGGCGGCTGCGGCGGGCGGACCGGCGGGCGGACAGCGGGCAGCGGCGGAAGGAGTCCTCCCTGACCATCCGGATCGAGGTGACCTCGGCGGACGTGGCGGCCAGCCGGTTCGCCATCTCGCCGCTCGGCGAGGCGATGTCGGCGTTGCGGCTCTGCGCCGGCCAGCACCGGTCGGCCGCGCTGGACCCCTGGCTGGCCCGGGTCCGGGACCGCTACCTGCGGTTGCGGCGGGACTCGCCGGCGGTCGGTGCGCTGCTGGCGCTGCTGCGCCGGGGCGGCTACAACGCGGACTTCGTGCAGCCGCCGCCGTCGGGAGTCGGGCTGAGCTTCGCCGACGAGCTGGCCGTCATCCGGGCCACCCCGCTGGAGCAGGCCCGCGAGGAGTTGGCCCGCAACCTGGCCGGGCACCGGACCCCGCCGGAGTACGCACGGTGGATCTTCGAGGCGCCGGACGTGGTGGACCGGATCGCCGACGCGATCGAGGCGGCCTGGACCGCACTGGTGGCGCCGGACTGGACCCGGCTGCGAGCGGTGCTGGAACGGGACCTGTTGCACCGGGCCGGTCAGCTCGGCACGTACGGCTGGGCCGCCGCGCTCGCCGACCTCGACCCCCGGCTGCGCTGGATCTCGGACGGGGCGAACGGGGTGATCGAGGTCGGCTGCTCCGGCCAGGGCAGCCGGGAGTTGGCCGGCCGGGGGCTGCTCTTCGTACCCACCGCCTTCGGTCCGCTGATCAGCTACACCGAGCCGCCCTGGCCGTACGCGATCGTCTATCCCGCCCGGGGCGTCGCCGACCTGCTCGGTCCGCCCCCACCCGGCCGTACCCCGGACGCGGTGGACCGGCTGGTCGGCGCCTCCCGGGCGGCGGTGCTGCGGGCCCTGGCCGTCCCCGCCACGACCAGTCAGCTCGTCGCCCAGCTCGGCAGCGGGCTGGGCAGCGTCGGCGGGCACCTGGCGGTGCTCCGGGACGCCGGGCTGGTCACCCGGACCCGGCTCGGCCGGTCGGTCCGCTACGAGCGGACCGCGCTCGGCGACGCGCTCGCCGCCGAGGCGCCGCCCTCCGCGCCGGCGTCCACGGCCGAGCGGAGCAGCGGCAGTACCCGGTAGGGGATCTTCTCCGCCAGCGCGATGATGCTGGAGGCCCGGGCGATCTGCTCGTGCGAGACGATCTGGTCCAGTACCCGTTGCAGGTCGGTGTTGGACCGGGCGACGATCCGGCAGAGCACGTCGCCGGAGCCGGTGATGGTGTGCGCCTCCAGTACCTCGGGGATGCCGCGCAGGTGTGCGGTCACCGGGTCGTGGCCGGGCCGCTGGTTGATCTCCAGCGTGACGAAGGAGGTCACCGCGAAGCCGAGCGCCGCCGGGTCGAGCTGCGGCCCGAGACCTGCGATCACGCCCCGGGCCAGCAGCTTGTCCAGCCGGGCCTGCACGGTGCCCCGGGCCACCTGGAGCCGGCGGGAGCACTCCAGGACGCCGATCCGGGGTTCGGCGGCGAGCAGGTCGATCAGTCTGACGTCGAGCGGGTCGAGCTGGACAGCTTGCACAGTAGTCACGGCTGTCGACCATACTAAATGCACAACCTGCCCAGCATTTTGCGGATCGGTTGCCCAGCCGGCGCCGGAGCGGGATGCTCCCCGGGAAAGACGGGCCGGACGCACCGGCCGGTCGCGGCACCCGCAGGGAGGCAGGACGATGACCAGCGCTCTCCACCAGCCGTCCACCGCCGGATCGGCTCTGGACCCCGACGTCGACGTCGACCGGCTCGTCGGGGCCGTCGCGCACGACGACGCCACCGACCCCTTCCCGGTGCAGGGCATCGACCACATCCGGTTCATGGTCGGCAACGCGAAGCAGACCGCGCACTACTACTCGACGGCGTTCGGGATGACCCGGGTGGCGTACCGGGGGCCGGAGCAGGGCTACCGGGAGCACGCCGAGTACGTGCTGACCAGCGGCTCGGCCCGGTTCGTCTTCACCGGCGCGGTCCGCCCGGACGCCCCGGACGCCGACCACGTGGCCCGGCACGGCGACGGCGTACTCGACATCGCGCTGGCGGTGCCGGACGTGGACGCGGCGTACGCGCACGCCATGGCGCAGGGCGCCACCGGCCTGGCCGCCCCGTACGACGTGACCGACGAACACGGGACGGTCCGGGTCGCCACCATCGCCACGTACGGCGACACCCGGCACTCGCTGGTCGACCGGTCCCGCTACCGCGGCCCGTTCCTGCCCGGCTTCGTCGCGCAGGGCCCGATCGTGGACCGGCAGCCGATGATCGACGCAGGTGTGCAGCCGAAGCGGTTCTTCCAGGCCGTCGACCACGTCGTCGGCAACGTGGAGCTGGGCCGGATGGACGAGTGGGTGGACTTCTACCGCCGGGTCATGGGCTTCACCAACATGGCCGAGTTCATCGGCGACGACATCGCCACCGACTACTCGGCGCTGATGTCGAAGGTGGTGGCGAACGGCACCCGCAAGGTCAAGTTCCCGCTGAACGAGCCGGCGGTGGCCCGCCGCAAGTCGCAGATCGACGAGTACCTGGAGTTCTACGGCGGGCCGGGCGCCCAGCACATCGCGCTGGCCACCAACGACATCCTGGCCAGCGTCGACGCGATGCGGGCGGCCGGCGTCGAGTTCCTGGACACCCCGGACTCGTACTACGACGACCCGGAGCTGCGGGCCCGGATCGGCCAGGTGCGCGCCCCGATCGAGGAGCTGAAGGCCCGGAAGATCCTGGTCGACCGGGACGAGGACGGCTACCTGTTGCAGATCTTCACCAAGCCGGTGCAGGACCGGCCGACGGTCTTCTTCGAGCTGATCGAGCGACACGGATCCCTCGGTTTCGGCAAGGGCAACTTCAAGGCGCTCTTCGAGGCCATCGAGCGGGAACAAGAGGCGCGCGGAAACCTGTAACACTGTCCGGCGTGACTTCGCAGCCTCCGTCCATGCCACCGCCGCCCGGCGGTTTCGCACCGCACCCCCGGCAGCCCGGCCCCGGGCCGCAGCCGGGCAGTCCGGGGCCGCCCCCGCAGGGGTACGCTCCGCCGCCCGGCTACGGCCCGCCCGGGTACCCGCCGGCCGGCCCGCCCGGGTACCCGCCGGGCCGGCCCGGTTACGCCCCGGTGCCCGGTTACCCGGTGGCACCGCCGCCGGTCAGCCCCTCCGGCCAGCCGCTCGCCTCGTTCGGCGACCGGCTGCTGGCGTACCTGATCGACGGGGCGATCCTCGGCGGGACGGTGATGGTGATCGCGATCCCGGTCTTCTTCGTCTTCTTCGCCACGGTGGGCGCGGATCTCTTCACCGTCCCCGACCCGGAGACCGGCACGATCGAGATGAACCCGTTCGACTTCCTGCTGCCGCTGCTGGCGGTGGAGGCCGGCCTGCTCGTGGTCGCGCTCGCCCTCCAGTACGTCTACCACGTGGAGATGCCGAAACGGACCGGGCAGACCATCGGCAAGCGGGTGATGAAACTGAAGATCATCCCGTTGGATCCGGCCGGCTCGATCGGCCGGACGCCGCTGGCCCGGCGCTTCCTGGTGCAGGCGGGCGGCGGGCTGGTTCCCGGGCTGACCTACGTCGACGGGCTCTGGCAGCTCTGGGACAAGCCGTACCAGCAGTGCCTCCACGACAAGTTCGCCCGGACCGTGGTGGTTAAGGTTCCAGCGTGAACGTCAGGACTCAACCAAGGTCGTCCCGGTGACGGTGCAGCCGGGCTGGTACGCCGATCCCGCCGAGCCGACCACCCAGCGGTACTGGGACGGCGAGGGCTGGGTGGGCGCACCGCTGCCCGTCGACGCCACTCCGCCGCCCGGCCCGCCGCCGGCCGAGGAGCCCGAGCCGGCCCCCGCACCGTCCAGCGGAGCCGGCGCACCGGGTTCGCCCGCCGCGCCCGGCTCACCGGCGGCGCCGCCCCCGGCCGGGGCGCCCGGCGGACCGGCCGCGCCGTGGGGCGGACCGCCCTGGGCCGGGCCACCGGTCAGCGCTCCGCCGCAGGGTGGGACGCCGCCGGTCAGCGGCGCACCGCCGAGCGGACCGCCGGCCTCCGGGCCACCGGCCGCGCCGGGCTGGCCCGGTGCGGGTCCGGCGGGCCAGCCGTACGGGCCGCCGGCCGGGATGCCGCCGTACGGGCAGCCGCCGCCAGGCTGGCCGCATCCGTACTGGGCCGCGCCACCGCCCCGGCCGCACGGGCTGGAGCTGGCCCCGCTCGGTGCCCGGGTGCTCGCCCGGCTGATCGACATCAGCCTGGTGCTGCTGCTCAACGTGGTGGTCAACGGCTGGTTCGTCTGGCGTTTCGTCCAGGAGGTCGAGCCGGTCACCCGGGAGATCTGGCGGCGTGCCCTGGCCGGCGAGTCGACCACCGAGGGGCTGCCCCAGGTGAGCCCGCAGGCCGACGGCCTCCAGGTGGTCATCCTGCTGATCGCGGTCGCGCTCTGGTTCGCCTACGAGGTGCCGTCGGTGGCCAACACCGGGCAGACCTTCGGCAAGCGGGTGATGGGGATCAAGGTCGTACCGCTGGCCGAGACCGAGCAGTTGGGCTTCGGCCGCTCCTTCCGGCGGTGGAACATGCTCGGCCTGCCGGTCTTCCTCTGGAGCTGCTGCGGCATCGGTTTCCTGATCCAGCTCGTCGACTGCGCGCTCGCGTTCTTCGACCGGCCGCTGCGGCAGGCCCTGCACGACAAGCGGGGGCAGACCGTGGTGGTCCGGTCGACCTCCTCGGCCCCTCCCCCGGCCGAGCCCACCGGCAGCCCGCCTGATCGCATCGGAGGTCCCGAGTCATGACCGGTCCGACCAGTTCCACCCCCGGCCCCGACCGGCGGCCCGGGGCTCCCCGGCTGACCCGCGCCGATCTCGACGCGCTGCCGAACTACGTGCCCGGGCGCAGCCCGGCCGACCTGGCCCGGGAGCTGGGGCTGCCGGAAGCGATCAAGCTGGCCAGCAACGAGGTGCCGTACGGGCCGCTGCCCGGGGTGGTCGAGGCGGTCGCCGAGGCGGTGGCCGGCGCGCACCGGTACCCGGACATGGGCGTACTGGCGCTGCGCGCCGCGCTCGCCGAACGGCACGGCGTGGACCCGGACCGGATCGCCACCGGCTGCGGGTCGGTGGCGCTGGCCGAGCACCTGGTCCGGGCGACCTGCCTGCCCGGGGACGAGGTGGTCTACTCGTGGCGCTCCTTCGAGGCGTACCCGATCATCGTGGCGACCAGCGGCGCGACCAGCGTGCGGGTGCCCAACGACGCCGGCCACGGGCACGACCTGGCGGCGATGGCGGCGGCGGTGACCGACCGGACCCGGCTGATCCTGGTCTGCAACCCGAACAACCCGACCGGGACGAGTCTGCGTCGCGCGGAGCTGGACCGGTTTCTCGCCGCCGTGCCGGACGACGTGCTGGTGGTGCTCGACGAGGCGTACCGGGAGTTCGTCACCGACGCCGAGGTGCCGGACGGCCTGGCGGTGTACGGCGACCGGCCGAACGTGGTGGTGCTGCGCACCTTCTCCAAGGCGTGGGGGCTGGCCGGGCTGCGGATCGGTTTCCTGGTCGGGCATCCGGAGGTGGCGGCGGCGGTTCGCAAGGTGGTCACCCCGTTCTCCACCAGCCTGGCCGCCCAGGCGGGGGCGCTCGCCGCGCTCGCCCAGGCCGACGAGGTGCGGCGGCGCTGCGCGCTGGTGGTGGCCGAGCGGGACCGGGTCACCGAGGCGCTGCGCAAGCGGCTGTCGGGCGGGCCGGTCGGCGCGACGGTGCCGGAGAGCCAGTCGAACTTCGTCTGGTTGCCGCTCGGGGACCGGTCGGTGCCGTTCGCGCAGGCGTGTGAGGCGCGCGGGATCATCGTCCGCCCCTTCGCCGGCGAGGGCGTACGGGTCACCATCGGCACCCCGGCGGAGAACGACGCCTTCCTGGCGGTTGCCGACCAGCTCGCTAACCAGCGATAACGCGAAACCGATGGTAATTAAGGGCGTTTAACGCACAAATAGGACGATACGCTCTATCTTCTCGAATGGGTAGCGGAGCTGCTCCGGCTCCCGAGATCACCGGACCATTCGAGAAACGTGAGGTACCGCCCGTGCGACTTGCCAGAATGCTCGTGATCGGGGTGGCCGCCACGGCGGCGGTGGGACTCGCCGCCGCACCCGCCGTGGCGGCACCGACCGACACCACCACCGTCACCTTCGACGTCACCGCCGGCACCCTCGACATCGACGCGCCCGCCTCGGCCGACCTCGGCGCCGGCGCACCGGGCACCACCATCGCCGGTTCCCTCGGCGCGGTCACCGTCACCGACGCCCGCGCCTCGGGCGACGCCTCCTGGGAGGCGAGCGTGACGTCGACCGTCTTCACCACCGGCACGGGTACGCCGAGCCAGACCATCCTCGCCACCGAGGTCGAGTACTGGTCCGGGCCGGCGACCGCCACCACCGGCAACGGCACCTTCACCCCCGGCCAGGCCACCAGCGACGACGCCGAACCGCTGGACAACGTCACCCCGGTGGTCGCGTTCAGCCACGTCGGCGGCACCGGCAACAACTCCGCCACCTGGAACCCGGGCATCATCGTCAACGTGCCGCTGGGCGCCGAGGCCGGCACCTACACCGGGACGGTGACGCATTCGGTGGCGTAGCCCCCGCAGCACGGCGGTACCGGCCGGACCGGTGCCGCGCCCGGCGGGCTGGGTACCGCTGCTCCTCGCCTGCCTCGCCGGACTGGGCCTGTCACCCGCCCAGGCCGGCGCGGCGGCACGGGACCCCGACGTGGAGCGCATCGGCATCCAACTGCTGGAGGCGCCGGTGGACCGGCGCGGCGACCCACGGGCGCTGCGCTACATCGTGGACCACCTGCCGCCGGGCACCCTGATCCGGCGGCACCTGCTGGTGGTGAACAAGACCGCCCGGACCCAGCGGATCGACCTCTACGCCGCGGCGGCCACCCTGGACGAGGGCCGGTTCCGGTTCGGCGAGGGCCGGACCCAGAACGAGCTGAGCTCCTGGATCTCCCTGGACCGGGACCGGCTGGACCTCCCACCCGGCGGGCAGGCCCGGGTCCGGGCCACCCTCGACGTGCCACCGCCGGCCTCGAAGGGCGAGCGGTACGCCGTCATCTGGGCCTCGACGAAGTCCCCGCCGAAGAAGTCGGCCAACGTCACCCAGGTGCACCGGGTCGGCGTACGGGTCTATCTCGACATCGGGATCGGCGGCGAGCCACCCTCCAGCTTCACCATCGGCGAGGTGGTGCCGGCCCGGGACGCCCAGGGCGTACCGTCGGTCGGCATCGAGGTGCGCAACACCGGCGGGCGGGCGCTGGACCTCGGCGGAACGGTCTCCCTCTCCGAGGGTCCCGCCGGGACGCGGGCCGGCCCGTTCGACGTGATCGAGGGTACGACGCTCGGACCCGGGGCGTCGGGCACGGTCGGCGTACGGTTTCCCCGGGAACTGCCGAACGGCCCCTGGAAGGTCGACATAGCGCTACAGAGCGGCACCGTGCGACAGACCGGTACCGGGAGGATCACCTTCCCCGATCCGGGTGGGGTGGGCGAGCCGAGCACCCTCTTCGGGCCGCTGCGCACCCCGTGGGGCATCCTCGGAAGTTCGCTGCTGGCCGGCCTGCTCGTGGCCGGCGGACTCCTGGTCGTCACCCGCCGGGCACACCGCCGTCGCAGGGTCGACGCAGATACCGCGTCGTAGCCGGAGCAGCGCAGAGCACGCGTCGTCGTCGGAGCAGCGCGGACCGGGTCGTAGCGGAGCAGCGCAGACCGAGCCGTAGCCGGAGCAGCGGGGGCCGGGGCGTCGCCGGAGGAGACACGTCCGCCGGAGTGGGCCGGGTCAGGTGCCGGCCAGGATGACCGGCTGGGCGGCCAGGTAGTAGCGGTCGTCCCCGGCGGTCGGGTCGACCGGCTCGGCCAGCCGCTCCACCGCGACGAAGCCGCTGGCGGCGTAGGCGAACCCGGGCGACCAGGTGGTCGAGTCCCGCCCGTACGTGAACGGGAAGCGGGACCTTTCCGCCCCGGTCGCGGCGTCGAGGGTGACCAGGTCCCCTTCGGCGGTACGCAGGTGCACCCGACCCGGTTGGGCGGCGACCAGCCGCGCCTGACCCGCCTCGGACCAGCGCCAGAGTTCGGCATTGTTGCGCGCCGAGCGGGCCACCAGCCCGGTTCCGGCCGGCGCCACCGCGACCTCGTCGACCAGTACGGCATCGGGCGAGTCCAGGGCCGGGGCGGGTACCGGGCGGGCCCCCTCGACCAGCCAGCCCCGGGTCACCCCGGCGCTGACCGTCCGCAGCGCCCGGCAGCCGGACCGCCCGGCCGCACAGCCGACCGGGCTGACCTGCACCGGCCCCCCGGAGTCGTCGGGACGCCAACGACCGGCGAGGCTGCCCGTGGCCACGTCGTGGAACTCGACCTCCCGGGAACCGGCACAGGTGTCGAGGACGGCGAAGAACCCGTCGGTGGTGGTCAGCCCCTGCCCCGCGCCGGCGGCGGCCTCGTCGTCCGGGCCCCCGTCGGAGCAGGTGGGATCGGCGGCGAGGCGCCACAGTTCCCGGCCGGAGTCGAGGTCGATCCCGCGCCGGTCGGCGGTCCCACCGACCACCAGTACGGGCCGGCCGGTCGAGGTGCGGGCGGTGTGCAGGCCGGTCGGGGCGTAGACGGTGGCGGCTCCGGTGCGTCGGCCGAGGTAGCCGTGCCCGGGGCTGGGTCCGGTGGCCCGCCAGCGCACGGTGCCGGTACGCGCGTCCAGTGCCACCAGCTCGCCGTCCGACCAGCGGGTCACCACCGTGCCGCCGTCGGCCACCAGCCCCGCCACCTGCGCCGGCCAGCGCCGGTACGACCAGTAGGGCGTACGCCGGGTGGGTGCGTCGACCGGCCGGTCGGCCCGGATCTGCCGGGTGGTGGCGTAGACCCGGATCCGGTCGTCGACGATCAGCGGTGCCGCGTTCAGGGTGCCGACCACGCCGGGCCGGACGGTCACCGGGGCCGGATAGTCGGCCCGGGCCGGGGTGACCACCTCGGCCGGCGCCAGCACCCGGTGCACGATCACGGCGGATCCGACCACGACCAGCACCGCCACCGCGATGGCGACCGCCGGCCGCCACCAGTTCCGCGCGCCGTTCGGCGTTGCCATGCCCGGACACCTCCGCCCGAACCCTATCGACCGCCGGGCGTCCGCCGCCTGGCAGGTGCACGATCCGGTGACCGGCCGGGGACGATCAGAGAGGTGACGGGCGCGGGGGCGGCGCGGGGATCAGGCGGCGACGGCGGGGCCGCGACGGTCCGGCCCGGTGGCGGTGGCGAGGTCGGCCAGGTCCCGGCGCAGCGCGCCCTCGCCCGCCCGGGCGGCGAGCCCGCCGAAGATCACCGCCAACAGCCGGCCGTACCGGGCGGTCGGCACACCCTGGTGGCTGACCGTCACCACCGTCCGGTGCCGGCCCGGCCGCCGGCCCGGCACCGGAGCGAAGGTGTACGTCGTCAGGTAGTCCACCCCGTTGCCGGTCGAGCTGACCACGAGTCGCCGGGGCGGTGTCGCCTCCTGGACGGCGAACTCCTCGGCCATCACGGTGCCGTCCGGGCCGGTCCGGCTCTCCCGCCAGACAGTCCCGACCCCGAACCCGCTGTAGGTCGACCGCCCGCTCTCGGTCGACAGCCCGCTCTCGGTCGACAGCCCGGTCTCGGTCGGCAGTCCGGTCTCGGTCGGCGGCCCGGCCGGGTGCAGCACCTCGACCTGGTCGACCTGGCAGAGCCATCGGGGGCGGGCGGGCAGGTCGGTGAAGACCCGCCACAGCTCGTCGGCGGGCGCCTCGATCAGTCGGCTGAACGCCACCGTCGACATGGGCACCTCCCCGACCACCACGGTACGGGGCGGAAGGGGCAGACCACAGTGCGGACCGCCGCAGAGTGATCAGAACGTGACAGCGCGGCGCGACTCAACCCGGGTCGGCGGGCCTCGCCACGCCCGGTGCCGGGGCGGGGTCCCCCGTGACCGCGCGGTCCCGACAGTGCTCGGAACCGCGCGGTGTGGATCAGCTCCCGAACGCGCCCGTCCTGGTCGCGGTCACGAACGCCGCCCAACTGGCCGGCTCGAACGACAGCACCGGGTCCGGGTCCTTCGAGTCGCGCACGCCGACCACCCCGGGCAGGTTGTCGGCCACTTCGATGCAGAGTCCCTGGTCGTTGGAACGGCTGCTCTTGCGCCAGCGAGCAACTTCCGCGTTGAACATTTTTGTACCCTTTCAAGGTGAATCACCATTGATGACGGGTTTGTCCCCATCCGGGTAACTCAACGCGCGATGAGCAATCCTGTTACTCGTCCCGGCCGGTCAATCGCACAGTTCGTCCGACCGGCTGGGAGAGAGCCGGCTGAACGCCGACTGGAGACCGGCTGTGCGTACGCTGGACGGATCGGAAGGTGTCAGGCCGAGCGGGCCGGGACGATCGTCCCGACGACCTCGCCGAGGCCGACCGTGGTGCCGTCCGGCCCGGGCGCGGTGGCGCCGATGCCGACCGTGTCGCCGTCGGACAGGAAGGTCCGGGTCGAGCCGTCGGAGAGCTTCACCGGCTCCCGGCCGCCCCAGGTCAGTTCGAGGAACGAGCCGACCTGCTCGCGGAGCGGCCCGGAGACCGTGCCCGAGGCGTAGAGGTCGCCGGTACGCAGCGCCGCCCCGTTCACCGTCAGGTGCGCGAGCTGCTGGGCCGGCGTCCAGTACATCCCGGCGAAGGGCGGCTCGCTGACCCGGGTGCCGTTCCAGTCCACCGTCAGCCGCAGGTCCAGCCCCAGGTGCGGTACGTCCCGCAGGTAGTCGAGCACCGCCGGCTCCTGCTCCGGGGCCGGCACCCAGGCGTCGGCCAGCGCCTCCAGCGGCACCACCCAGGGCGAGATCGAGGTGCAGAACGACTTGCCGAGGAAGGGCCCGAGCGGCTGGTATTCCCACGCCTGGATGTCCCGGGCCGACCAGTCGTTGAGCAGTACCACCCCGAAGACGTGCGCGGCGAAGTCGTCCACCCCGACCCGCTCGCCGAGCGGGGACGGTACGCCGACCACGAAACCGACCTCGGCCTCGATGTCCAGCCGGGTCGACGGCCCGTACACCGGACCGTCGGGGGTGTTGCGCTGCCCCATCGGGCGGACCACCGGGGTACCGGAGACCACCACCGTGCCGGCCCGACCGTGGTAGCCGACCGGCAGGTGCCGCCAGTTCGGCAGCAGCGGCTGCCCGTCCGGCCGGAAGATCCTCCCGACGTTGCTGGCATGGTGCTCGGAGGAGTAGAAGTCGACGTAGTCGGCGACCTCGAAGGGCATCACCAGCTCGACCCGGTCCAGCGGGACCAGCAGCGGGGTCACCGCCGCCCGGTGCTCCTCCTCGGTCAGCAGTTCCACGATCCGGGTCCGGACGGTGCTCCACTGCGCCCGGCCGAGCGTCAGGAACGGGTTCAGGGTCGGCTGCCGCAGCGCGCCGCCGGCCAGGACCAGCCCGGCCGCCTCCGCGCCGTCGAGGTCCAGGACCAGGTTCCCGATCCGTACGCCGATCCGGGGCGCCCGCCCCGCCGACCGGAAGACCCCGTACGGCAGGTTGTGCACCCCGTACGCCGATCCGGCCGCCTCCGCCACCCAGGTCACGCGTCTCCTCCAACTGTCACGACTCGAAGCCTCCGTTCACCAGTCCCAGCCGGACCAGGTCGATCAGCGGTTCCATCACGCTGCACGAGCCGAAGCCGATCCAGAGTGGACGGTGTTCCTCGCGTCGGGACCGGGCCGCCTCGACCAGCGGCAGCGGGTCGGTCGCGGCCAGCGTCTCGGCCACCGCGGCCACCTCGGCGCCGGAACAGGCGACGGCGGTGGCGGCGAGGATGTTGACGAAGCCGTGGTGGGTGAAGCCGGTCTCCGGGTCGATGTGCCGGATCGCGTGGTGCAGTCCGGCGGTGAGCTTGAACGGCAGTTCCCGGTCCCGGCAGGCGCCGATCACGGCGGCCAGTTCGACCGGGGTGGGGAAGAGTTCGGCGGCCAGCCCGCCGGTGCGGAACTTGGCCGCGATCCGCCTGCCGGCGGCCCGCTCGTCGGCCAGCCGGTCGAGCGCGCCGAGCAGCCCCCAGGTGAGCGGGACCTCGGCGTAGACGTCCGCGTCGTCCAGCTGGGCGGGGAGGCCGGCGAGCGCGGCGAGGCCGGGCAGCGGGTCCTCGCCCCGCTTGGCCACCGCCATCTCGACCTGCCGGATCCGGATCCGCGGGTCGGTGCGGTCGCGCAGCGGGTACAGCTCTTCGACGGGTACGTCGCCGATCACCCCGACGTCGATCCGCTCGTCGTCGGCGAGCAGGGCCGGCAGGGTGGGCAGGGCGGAGGCGGGCAGCAGCAGGGGGCCGACCAGCGGGGCGTACCAGGCATTGCGGTGCCGGCGGTGCGCGGCGACCGCGTCGGGCAGGCTCGCGCTGCCGGGCGGGAAGACGGCGGCGTCGTCGACCAGCCCGGCGAAGAGCCGGGGCACCTGCGTTGACACGAACAGAGAACTTACGGGACGCTACGACTAGCGGACAACACCGTCCGATTATCGGACGTTCTCGGCCGGTGACTGGGACAAAAGGGAGGCGATCATGCCGTACTACCGCAGCGTCGGCGAGGTTCCCCGGAAGCGCCACACCCAGTTCCGGCAGCCCGACGGCAGCCTCTACGCCGAGGAGCTGATGGGGCAGGAGGGCTTCTCCTCCGACTCGTCGCTGCTCTACCACCGCTATCTGCCGACCGCGATCGTCGCCGCCGAGGAGTTCACCCCACCGGCCTGGCAGCGGGTGCCGAACCTGCCGCTCAAGCCCCGCCACCTGCGCACCCACAAGCTCGACGGCGGTGCCGGCGCCGACGCGATCCTCGGCCGGCAGCACCTGCTGGCCAACGACGACGTCCGGATCTCGTACGTCGTCGCCGACCAGCCCTCCCCGCTCTACCGCAACGCCATCGGCGACGAGTGCCTCTACGTCGAGTCCGGCGCCGCCCGGATCGAGTCCAGCTTCGGGGTGCTCGGGGTGACCGCCGGGGACTACGTGATCATCCCGACCTCGGTGGTGTACCGGATCGTCCCGGTCGCCCCGCAGCCGCTGCGGATGCTCGCCATCGAGGCGTCCGGGCACATCGGCCCGCCCAAGCGCTACCTCTCGGTACGCGGCCAGTTCCTCGAACACTCCCCCTACTGCGAGCGGGACGTACGCGGCCCGGAGGCGCCGCTGCTGGTCGAGGAGACCGACGTCGAGGTCTACGTCCAGCACCGCCGGGGCTGGACCCGGCACGTCTACGCCAACCACCCCTTCGACGTGGTCGGCTGGGACGGTCACCTCTACCCGTGGGCGTTCTCCATCCACGACTTCGAGCCGATCACCGGCCGGATCCACCAGCCACCGCCGGTGCACCAGACCTTCCAGGGGCCGAACTTCGTGATCTGCTCCTTCGTACCCCGCAAGGTCGACTACCACCCGCTGGCCGTCCCGGTGCCGTACAACCACCACAACGTCGACTCCGACGAGATGCTCTTCTACACCGGCGGCAACTACGAGGCGCGGCGCGGCTCCGGGATCGAGCAGGGCTCGATCTCGCTGCACCCGGGCGGTTTCACCCACGGCCCGCAGCCCGGCGCCCCCGAGCGGGCGATCGGGGCGGAGAGCTTCGACGAGCTGGCCGTCATGGTCGACACCTTCCGCCCGCTCGACCTCTGCGGCCCGGCACTCTCCTGTGAGGACACCGGGTACGCCTGGACCTGGTCCGGCCGGACCACCGGCTGAGCCCTACCGCGCCGGCAGCCTCGTCACCTGCGTGCCTCGACGAGGGACTTCAACCTTCGCTCGAAGGCCCGCTCGTCGATGCCCCGGGCCAGCTTCCGGTTGTAGTCCATCCGGAACGGACAGTTGTCCTCGCCGTTCTGCCGACCCGGGATGGTGAACTCGCTGACCACCCTGCCGCTGCGGGCCTCCCGCACCGTGACCTGGTAGACGCTCTCGAACAGGTCGAAGGTGAACGGCAGACCGCCGGTCGGTGCCGCCGGTTCACTCGTGTAGCTGCAGGTGACGTCCTTACCCGAGTCCCGGGTCGCCGTCACCCGTACGCAGACGAGGAGTTGTACCTCGTCGAGGTTCCGCTGTGAGGTGCCCGGCGCGTACCGGGGCTCCCAGGCGTTGGGCAGCAGGATCTCGGCGTACTCCATCTCCCGCTCGTCGGCGTATCTGACCAGCGCCATCAGGTGCGGACCCCGGCCGGCGAACGGCCGGGAGGTGAGGTTGTAGACGTAGAGCTTCGGTGACGTGCACGGCTGGTCGGAATCCTCGCTGCGGGTCTGTGTCTGACCGGACGGCGCCGGCAGGGGCGGGAGCTGCCCGGAGGGCGGCGGACCGCCGGACCGGTTCGGTGGCCAGGTGCACGGCCCGGTCAGCTCGACGGTGAACGTCCCGCTGTCCCGAGCCATCTCCATGAGCAACTCGGTGCCGTCGTCGTGCTCGCCGGTGATCTCCTGGACGTCGGCGGGCGTGTCGACCCGCCACCCCTTGGTACGTTCACCGAAACCCTCGCGGATCATCCACGTGTCCACGTCGTCGAGGTACTTCCCCGCCTTCTCGCCCGCGGTGACCGTCAGCTCGGCTCGCGGCCGGACGCCCCAGCTCGGGCCGCCTCCGGGCAGGTCGGCACAGCCCACGCTCTGCGAGTGGTTCGGCGCGGTGGCCCGCGCCTCGGCCTCCAACGCCCCGGTCACCGCCCGGGACAGGTGCTCGGTGAGCCGCTGCGCGAACTCCTGGGTGGTCACCTTGGGTGCCGGCGGCTCCGGGGCGCTCTCGTCGGTGCAGCCCGTGAGCGCCAACACCCCGCAGAGGGTCACACCGAGTCGCCGAGTCCACTGTCGAGACATCGCACCCCCGAACGTGCCGTCGGCACGGCAGGCCGTGCAGAAGCGGGATGTTCTGTCCCGACTCTACCTGTTCGTCCCGGCCGTTCGATGCGCCCGCTGCCGTCAGTCGCGGTCGGGTGACCAGCCGAAGAGGACTGCCAGCTCGGTCGCGGCGGTGGCGAGGATCGCCAGCACCAGCGGCCACGGCGTGCCGAGGATGGCGTAGAGCAGGATCAGGCAGGGGCCGGCGACCACGGCGTAGACGGCGAGCGCCAGCATCCGGTCGGCGCGGATCAGGTCGGGCAGCCGCCCCCGGCCCAGGTTCGGCACCCGCCGGGCGAACCGCCAGACCAGGATGCCGCCGGTCACCGCCGCCAGCCCGGCCCAGAGCCGGGACGAGACCGGGTTCGCCGCCGCCAGGCAGGCCACCAGTACCGACACCACGATGGTGTAGCCGGCGCCGTACATCAGGAGCTGGCGCAGCCCACCGCCGATCGCCCGGGCGCCGTCCCGGCTGGTCGGGTCGAGTGCCGCCGCGTCGGCGAGATGTTCCAGCGCCTCCGAGTAGCGCCGCTGCTCCAGCCGGATCACCCCGATGTTGTGCTGGGCCGCCGCCAGCTCCGGGTCCAGCCGCAGCGCCTCCCGGTAGGCCCGCTCGGCCAGCTCGAACATCTCCATCCTGGCCGCCACCAGGCCCAGCACCAGGTGCGCCTGCGGCTCCTCCGGCGCCAGCTCGACACCCCGCCACGCGGCGTTGAGCGCCTGCTGTCCGTTACGCGACTCACCCAGGATCGCCGCCGCGCTGCGCTGGGCGTACGCGTCGTCCGGCCCGAGCGCGAGGATCTCGTCGGCCGTCGCCGCCGCCTCCTTGAACCGGCGCAGGTCGGCCAGGGCGTGTCCCCGGATCACCAGCGGATGGATCAGCTCCGGCGCGACGGCCACCGCCGAGTCCGCCGCGCTCAGCGCCTCTTCCGGCTTCTCCCCGGCGAGCCGGACCATCGCGAGCATGACCAGCGCACGCACATTGGACGGGTCGAGCGCGATCGCGAACCCGACTTCGGCGGCAGCTTCGTCGTACCGGCCGAGTTCGGCGAGCAGTTCGGCGCGCTGGACGTACCCTTCGGCGGAGGAGGACTGGTCGGAATCGGCGTCGCTGGACACGGGCCGAGCCTAACCGGCGCTGTCCCGCCGGCTCAGCACGCCCGACCCGCCGAACACCCACTCTCCGGGCGGGTTGCCGGACCGCACCGGCCAGTTGCCCGACGACCCGCCGAATGCCCACTCCCCATGCCGCCCGATGCGCGGTACCGTAGACGGGACCAAGCCTGGCGCTCCCCCCGTGGCGTCAGGCTTGGTCCCTTACTGCCCCCGGTCACCTGGTGGACGACTTCCCGCTGCTGAGCCCAACCCGCCTCCCCCCGTGATCGCGGCCCCGACACAATCCCGTCAAGGGGACTGTCGTCCCGGCCCGGACACGGCGATGCCCCCGCGCCCGTGCTGCCACACGGTCGCGGGGGCGCTCGGCTGCTGGACTAGCGGTCTGCGGCGAGGTCCCGGACGAAGCCGCGCCAGGCCGCCGGCCCGAACGTCAACACCGGCCCCGACCGATCCTTACTGTCCCGGACCAGCACGCGGTGCGGGAGGTTGTCCGCGACCTCCACGCAGTTGCCCTGGTTGCCGCTGCTACGACTGCTCTTGCGCCAGTTCGGTTGCTCAGTCATGCTCCTCAACCGCCTTCACGATCAGGTCCCGCGACTGGTCGACCGGGAGGGCGAGACCACTGACGATGTCCCAGGCCAACTCTAGACCGTGCAGGTCATCGACGTCGGTCACCACCCGGCCGCGCAGTTGGTCGTCGAGATAGCCCGCCCGCACCCCACCGGGGAGCGTCGCCAGCACGAAGGCGCCGGACAGCCCGCCGTGCAGTCCGGCACTACGGGGCACTACCCGGATCTGCACCCGGGGGCGGTGCCCGACGTCGACCAGGTGGTCGAGTTGCTCCTTCAGCACGTCGGGCGGACCACAGTGCAGGGCGGCCTCGCCCAGCACAGCGGTCAGCATCGGCGGGTCGGCCCGATCGACCGTTGCCGCCTGCCGATCCTTGCGAACCTGGGTGGTCCGTTCGACCGCCTCGTCCGGCAACCGGGTGCCGCGCAGCACGGCGCGCGAATACGCCTCGGTCTGGAGGAGCCCGGGAATCAGGTTCGGCTCGAACGTACGCAGCAGGACCGCGCGCTTCTCGTTGTCGGTCCACGGGCGCAGCCAGGGAGCCTGGGCGTCTTCCCGGGCCGTCTCGGCGGTGCGCCGGATCTCGTCGCCGGTTCCGAAGAACGCGTCGAGCCGTTCGGCCGTGTCGGGCTGCGGCACCAGTCGACCGCATTCGAACGCGGCAATCAATGATCCACTGACGTTGATCGCGGCACCAGCCTGATCCTGGGTCAACCTTTTCGCCGCGCGCTGCTTTCTCAGGATCTCTCGAAGATCGCTCACCCAATGCTCCCGTATGTGGATGGGTATCCGTTATCCGCCTCCAGTGCCCTGGCTCCATCTTCTGTGGATCGCGGGAAACAGTCCAGGGTGGAACCACCTCGCGTCAGCCCGGGAAACAACGAGAAAGGGTGATCAATGTCCAGGCGACACCGCAAACCCATCCGGCATTACCGCGCCTGGTATTTCCTCTGGATCTTCTGCTCCTGCGGCCGCCGCTGGCGCTGCCCGCGCACCATCGCGGCGCCCCACCGCCCCGGGCCGCCACCGACGGGCAGACCGGCGCTGGTCCGGGTACCCCCGGATCCGCCGCCGCCACCGGCCCGGAACCGGCACCCCAACGCCCGCCCGGCGTGGGTCGCGCCCACCCGCCCGCACCTGGCCAACAGCCGGGCCGGCGGGCAGACGCCGGCCCGGGCCGGTCGGGCCCGACAGGCCGAGCTCCAGTGACCGCGCGTCCGTGATGTACGGCCCGCACGCCCGGTTCCGACCGCACACGCCGGCCCGCCCCTCGTTCCGATGCCGGACCTGTGGCGCACCGTGGCCCTGCCAGCCGGCCCGCCTCAACCTGCTACACGCCTATCGGGACAACCGGATCGGCTTACTGATCTACCTCGCGGGCCAACTCCAACATGCCTTACAGGACCTACCCACCGTTGATCCCCGCGAACTGGCCGCCCGAATCGTCTACTGGCTTCCCCGCCAACGGCACACGAGCCCGCCGCACCAAGATTCTTGTTGAATCAGAATCGGCCACGAACCTCAATTCACCAAGATTCGGAGAATCGCCTCCGCCGTTCATTCCGGTTGGCCTGCCGAGGCTAACCCTGGGATGACCGGTGGACCAGGGCGACGGCGATACCCGCCAGCCCCTCGCCCCGGCCGGTGAGCCCGAGCCCGTCGGTGGTGGTACCGGAGACGGTGACCGGGGCACCGACCGCCGCCGTCAACGTCCGCTGCGCCTCGGCACGGCGGGGACCGATCTTCGGGCGTACCCCGATGACCTGGATCGAGACGTTGCCGATCTCGAAGCCGGCGGCCCGGACCCGGCGGGCGGTCTCGGCCAGCAGCGTCACCCCGGCGGCACCGGCCCATTCCGGCTCGGCCACCCCGAAGTTGCTGCCCAGGTCGCCGAGGCCGGCGGCGGAGAGCAGCGCGTCGCAGGCGGCGTGCGCGGCGACGTCACCGTCGGAGTGCCCGGCCAGCCCGTCCACGCCGGGCCAGTGCAGGCCGGCCACCCAGCAGGCCCGGCCCGCCTCGAACCCGTGCACGTCGGTGCCGACACCGACCAGCGGAAGGATCACGTGCGAAAGCGTAGGCGATCAGTGGTGCCCGGCGAGCGGTACGGCGCCGAGCAGGTGCTCGGCCAGGGCCAGGTCGAACGGGCGGGTGATCTTCAGCGCGTATTCGGAGCCGGGGACGCAGGTGACGGGTACGCCCTGCTTCTCGACCAGGCCCGCGTCGTCGGTGAGCGGATCGACGGCGGCGGCGTGCGCGGCGGCGAGCACCGCCCGCCGGAAACCCTGCGGCGTCTGCACGGCCCGCAGCGCGGACCGGTCCACGGTGCCGAGCACCAGACCGGCCGGCGAGACCTCCTTGACCGTGTCGACCACCGGGAGCACCGGGATCACGGCCTCCGCACCGGCACGGACCGCCTGGACGACCGACTCGACCAGGGCGGTCGGGGTGAGCGCCCGGGCGGCGTCGTGCACCAGGACGATCTCCGGGCCGGCAGGCACCGCTGCCAGCGCGGCGGCGACCGACTCCTGCCGGGTGGCGCCGCCGGTCACCACGGTCAGCTCGGCCACCGGGGCGAGCAGGTCCCGGACCGCGTCCTCGTCGCCGGGTGGCGCCGCCACCACGACGGTGTGCACCGAGGGTGCGGCGGCGATCCGTCGCACGGCGTGCACCAGCAGGGGTTCGCCACCGATCCGACGGAGCGCCTTGGGGCCGCCCGGCCCGAGCCGGACGCCGGCACCCGCAGCCGGAACGAGGACCGCGACGTCACCGCGCGGATTGAGCTGCGCGGTCACGTCGCGGTCCTCGGACTTTCTTCCGGTACGTCGCCGGCACCGGCGGAAGTGCCAGCCTGAGTGCTATGCCTCGGTGAGCACCTTGTCGAGAAGAGTTTCCGCTTCGTCCTTGGTGCTCTTTTCGGCGAGCGCCACCTCACCGACGAGGATGTCGCGGGCCTTGGCGAGCATTCGCTTCTCACCCGCCGACAGGCCCCGCTCCCGCTCCCGGCGCCAGAGGTCGCGGACAACCTCGGCCACCTTGAGGGGATTACCGGAGGCCAGCTTCTCCAGATTTGCCTTGTAACGCCGCGACCAGTTGGTCGGCTCCTCGGTGTGCGGGGCACGGAGGACGTCGAAGACCTTGCCCAGGCCCTCTTCGCCAACCACTTCGCGCACGCCCACGATCTCGGCATTCTCGGCGGGCACCCGGACCGTCAGATCACCCTGAGCGACCCTGAGGACGAGGTACTGCTTGGGCTCGCCCTTGATGACCCGAGTCTCGATCGCCTCGATGAGTGCGGCCCCGTGGTGGGGGTAAACAACGGTCTCGCCGACACTGAAAACCATAGGTTCGAAACCCCTTTCGCTGTGTCTAGGGTAACACGCTCAGGCACCGATGTCCCACCGCAGTCCTGACCGTTAGCGCAGCTCAGAGGCCCTGTGAGAGGTCTTTCTTCGGCTTGACAAGACAGCGATCCGTAGATTTAGGCACGCTGCGTGACACACGGATCACCGGCCGACAAGGCGGATCGGAAAAATCGGATGTAGGGCGTTGCGGTCCCTCCAGCATATCTCTCCGGCACACGGCACCGCCGCCCACTGGCGATACGCCCCCCGGTGGGGGAGGCTGGAGCGGAGCCCGATTCACACCTCAGGTGAGCAGCCAGGGGGTGCGCGATGAGCACGTCGGCGGACGGCGACGGCCGGCCGGACAACGGCCCGTTCGACGGCGTGCCCGACCTGCCCGCCGACTGGGGCCGGATCGTCATCCCCGACGACCCCGGCGAACTCGCCGCCGAAGCCGCCCAGATCCGCCGCGAACTGCGGCTACGCGCCCGCCGCGACGGCTGGCGCCGGCGCCTCGGGCTCTCCACCAGCACCGCCGGCCCCGCCCCGCTGCGACTCTGCCTGCTGATCCTCTCCGTCGCCCTGCTGGCGACCCTGACCAGCCTCTTCGCCATCACCTGGCCAAACCCGCAGCGGCCGGTCGCCACCGGCCGAAGCACCCCCGGCAGCCCGAGCGGCCCGACGAACCCGGCCGCCCGCGCCCTGCCCGCGCTGGACCTGCTGGGCGAGGACGGCCGGGTCGTCCCGTTGCGCGGGCTGCTCCCCGCCGTGGTCATCCTGATCGACGGCTGTAGCTGTGAGGAGCACCTCGACGCCGCCGTCCGGGCCGCCCCACCCGGAGTCGCCGTGGTGGCGGTCAGCACCCGCCGGACCGTACCCGGCGCCCGGAGCATGCCACCGCCCGGCGGCAGACCGCCCCGCTACCTGACGGACCCCACCTCCGAGCTGCGGGCCGCGCTGCACCTGCCCCTGGCGAACGGCAGACCCTCCGCCGTACTCGCCAGCCGGTCCGGGCAGATCCTCCGCACCGTGCCGGAACTTGGCTCGCCGGGCGACTACCAGGCCGACCTGCCGCGCCTGCTGACCCCCGCCTGAGCCGGCCACCCGGTTCAGCCGGGAAGCAACCTCCCGGTCAGGGCAGCGCCACCACCTGGAGGGCGACCTCCACGTGCCGGTGGTTCAGCCGTCGCGCCCCGATCGACATCTCGTCCCCCGCCGCGACGAGCTGCACACTGCCGAACGGTCCCGGGCAACTCACCGACCTCGACCAGCTCTGCGTCACCCCCCGGAACACCCGGACGTGCAGCTCCCCCGGACTGAGGCAGACGTACTGGAGCAGATAGCGGCCGCCCGGCCGGGTGTCGATCGACCAGGTGACGAACCGGCGCTGGTTCAGCGTCGCCGTCTCCCGCCAGACCGTGTCCCGGAAGCGCGGCAGGCTCTGCCCGGCCACGCTCCCGCTCCGCTCGCCGGCCAGGTCCGCCCCGCCGACCCCGGGCGCCACCTGCGCCCCGCCGACCCCCGTCTGGCCCGGCCGGGGCGGCTCCGGAGCCGACCGGACCGACCACCAGCCACCGATCCCGACCAGCAGCACCGCTGCCATCGTCAACGCCACCCTGCGCACCGGTCGCCTCCTCCCGCCGGTCCGGCGGAGATGTCCTAGGAGTCGCCACCCGGGCCGGTTTCGTGGACCGGCCGCGTGCCGTCCGCCCGTGCCGCTCCGGGCTGCCGGTCGAGCAGTGCCGCGTAGAGGGTCAGCCCGGGTCCGAACGCGAGCATCACCACGGTACGGGGTGCGGCGGCAGCTCGCCGAAGTCGTTCCAGGATGAGCAGAGACGTCGGCGACGAACAGTTGCCGTACTCGTCGAGTACCGCCCGGGACGCCGCCATCGCCTCCGGCGGCAGGCCGAGTTCCGTCTCCACCACGTTGAGGATCCGTGGGCCGCCCGGGTGCACCGCCCAGCCGTCCACCTCACCGATCCGCCGGCCGTGCCGGCCCAGCAGGTCGGTGACCAGGTCACGGACGTGTGCCGCCAGCACCTGCGGCACCTTCGGCGACAGTCCCATCCGGAAACCGGTGTCGGTCAGCTCCCACGTCATGTGGTCGGCCGTCGAGGTGTCGGTGACGGCGGTGACCTCGCGGACGACGTACCCGGGACGGCTGCCCGGGGCGACCACGACCGCGACGGCGGCGTCGGAGAAGAGCGCGTGCGAGATGATCTGCTGGGTGTCCATCCGGGCCGTCGACGGCTGGATGTGCAGGCTGGTCAGCTCGGCGCAGAGCAGCAGCGCCGGGCGGCCCCGGGCGGTGACGAAGTCGTTGGCGGCGGCCAGCCCGGGCAGCGCCGCGTAACAACCCATGTGGCCGACGAACATCCGCTGGGTGTCCGGGGCCATCCCCATGTCCCGGGCCAGCAGGATGTCAAGCCCCGGCGTCGCGTACCCGGTGCAGGAGCAGACGACGAAGAGGCCGATCTGGTCGGCCGAGAGGCCGGCGTCGGTCAGTGCCCGCCCGACCGCCTCCTTGCCCAGCGGCAGCGCCTCGATCTGGTACCGGCGCATCCGGCGCTCGGTAGGCCAGTCCGAGACGTCCTCCAGCAGCGGGTTCACCGCCGCCTGCCGGTGCCGTACCCCGGAGTTGGCGAAGATCCGCTCGGCGAGCGCCCGGGTGGCCCCGGAGAAGTGCCGCGCGAAGAAGCCCGTCCACAACTCCTGCTGGCTGGCCGTGGGCGGCAGCGCCACACCCACGCCGGCGATCACCCCGGAACCGTCCTGCCCGCTTCCGCTTCCCATGCCGTCCTCCGATCGCGACACCGCGCACCCCTGCGCGCTCCACGCGCCCACCGAGCCCAACCGCCGAGCGTGACCTCGGGACTCGCGCCGCGCCGACGCGCCTGATCGCGACCCGGCCCGACCGGTGGCGGTCGGGCCGCCGGCTCGCGCACCATCAGGTACCCAGTCAGCCGGCTCCTCACCACCGCGGCGTCGAGGCGTCCCGGTCCGGATCGCCGCCGAGCGCCGCGACGCCGAGCCAGTCCGCGCAGACGTCCGAGGTCGCCGGATGCAACGACCCGCACCGGGCGTCCCGGTAGAGGCGTTCCAGCGGATGCCCGCGCCGGGTCGCCGAGGTGCCCGCCGCCTCCACCATCGAGGCCGCCACCTCGGCCGCGGTCGTCCCGGCCAGCAGCTTCGCCCGCCACACCCAGCGGTTCGTCTCGGCGTCGCCGGGCGCCTCGTCGACCCGGCGGGCCGCCTCGGTCACCGCCAGCCCGGCGGCGGCGGTGGCGGCGTCGGCCCGACCCACCCGGGCGCGTACCGCCGGCAGGCCGTCCAGCCCGCGTGCGGTCAGGTGCTCGACGGCGGCGTCGATCGCCGCCCGGGCCACCCCGACGTAGACGGCCGCGTAGCTGGCCACCAGCCAGTGCGGCATGAGCTGGGCGACCACCAGGGCCAGCCCCTCCACCCCGCCGAGCAGCCGGTCGGTCGGCACCGTCACGTCCAGGTGCAGGTCGTGCGAGGCGGTGGCCCGCATCCCGAGCGAGTCCCAGGTCGGCTCGACGTGCAGCCCCTCCGGCCCGGCCGGCACCAGGAACTGCGAGACCACCGACTGGTCGGCGACGCTCCGGGCGGCCACCAGATAGGCGTCGGCGTGCCCGGCCCCGGAGCAGAACGTCTTGGCACCCTTGATGTGGTAGCCGCCGTCCACCGGCTCGTACGTGGTGGTCAACTTCGACAGCCGGGAACCGGCACCCCGCTCGCTCATCGCCACCGCGTACCAGGCACCGGCCGCCGCCTCGGCGAGCAGCCGGTCCCGGGCCGCCAGCGCCTCGGCCGGTACGCCGAGCGCCTCGGCCAGCTCCTCGGTCAGCGCGCCGAGCGCACCGGTGACCGAGGCGTGCATGTTGAAGACCAGCGCGGTGGCGCCGTTGCCCCGGGCCAGCTCGGTGGCGACCGCCGCGTACCCGGCGAAGCTGGCCCCCAGACCGCCCAGCTCCGGCGGGACCATCAGGCCGAGGAGCCCGGCCGACCGCAGATCGGCGAAGTCCTCGACCGGGAACGTGCCGTCCCGGTCGTGTTCGGCCGCCCGGGCGGCGAATCTCGGCGCCACCCGGCGTGCCGCTGCGAGCGCGTCCACCGTCATCCGTGTCCTTTCCGCACCGGCCGGTCGGCCGGAGCTGCCGCCCGGCTAACCCTGCCTGGTCCCCCACCCCTGGTAGAGGACCGCCGCCGACCAGGTCGGAACGATCCGTGGCGCGTCCGGGGCCCCGGTCCGGCCGCTCCCGGGCGGAGCCGCGCGCCGGACCGCCCGGCGCAGCAGCCAGCGTGCCGTACCCCAGACCGCCGGCCGGATGCCCCGGACCCGCAGCGCGATCCCGTGCCGGGCACACTCGTCGACCAGTTCCCGCGCGTCGACGAAGAGCCGGGGGTCGTGGATCCCCCGGGGCACCCCGGGGAAGAGTTCGGCCACCCGTACCGCCAGCAGGCGGCTCAGCGCGGTGGCGTTGAGGGTGTCCAGCACCAGCGTGCCGCCGGGCCGGAGCAGCCGGGCCGCCTCGGCCACCACCCGCCGCCAGTCCGGTACGTGTTCCAGCACCTCACCGGCGGCCACCACGTCGGCGCAGCCGTCGGCCAGCGGCACCGCCCCGACGTCCCCGTTCACCGGGGTCACCCCGTGCGCGGCGGCCTGGGCGAGCGCGGAGCGGACCAGGTCCACCCCGACGTGCCGGTAGCCCCTGCCGGCCACCCGGGGGGCGAGCAGCCCGGCGCCGCAGCCGAGGTCGACCAGGAGCGCCCCGGGACGGGTGGCCGGCGGCACCAGGGCGGCCCGCGCCTCGGCCAGCCAGTGCAGCATCGCGAAGGCGCCGTCCGGCTGCCACCACTCGTCGGCGAGGTCGTCGTACTGCCGGGGGTCGTTGCGGGGCAGCCGCCCGGCCCGGCTGCCGGGCGCGGTGGCCCCGGCGTCCGGCCCGGTCCGCGCTGTCCGCATGCGATCGAGCCTGGCACGACCGAGCGGTAACAACCAGACTTCCCATATGTCGCATGTGGTGTTAGGGCTGGTCCGGGCGAGCCACCCCGAGCCGGCGGCCGCGGTGACCACCGTCTCGGCCCTGCTCGCCTGGGGCGTCGGCCACCCACCCGGCGGCGTCGCCACGGTGGCCCTCACCGTGCTGTTCAGCCAGCTCGCCATCGGCTGGCTCAACGACCGGCTCGACGCCGACCGGGACGCCGCGGTCGGGCGCCGGGACAAGCCGGTGGCCAGCGGCATGATCAGTCGACGGCTGGTCGGCGCCGCGGGGGTGCTCGCCGCCGTACTGACCCCGCTGCCGGCGCTCACCCTCAACCTGGCCGCCGCCGGGGCGGTCACCCTCGCCCTGGTCTCCGCGCTGCTCTACAACTGGCCGCTGAAGTCCACCCCGCTCTCGGTGCTGCCGTACGCGGTCTCGTTCGGGACGTTGCCGGCGGTCGTCGTACTCGGGCTGCCCGGCGCGCCGACCCCGCCGGCCTGGCTCGTCGCGGCCGGTGCGCTGCTCGGCGCCGGGGCGCACTTCGCGAACGTCCTGCCGGACCTCACCGACGACGAGCGGACCGGGGTGCGGGGCCTGCCGCACCGGCTCGGCCCGACCGGCTCCCGGCTGGCCGCCGCCGGGCTGCTGCTCGCGGCCACCGCGACCCTGGTGGCCGGCCCGCCCGGGCCGCCGTCCTGGGCCGGGCTGGCGGCGGTCGCGGTCGCCGCCGTGGTCCCGGCGGTCGGCTGGTACGCCGGCCGGGCCGCCGCCGCCCGGGGCGACCGCCCGGTGGCCGTCTTCCGGGCCGTCATGCTCGTCGCGCTGATCGATGTGTTGCTGCTGGTGACCAGCGGCCGGGTCGGCTGAGCCAGCCCCGGCACCGGCCGGTACCGCCCGATCGGGCCGGGCCGGGATACCGGGTCGGCGTACGAGAGCCGATCACCGCCCACTACCCTGGAGCCCGTTGGGCCCGGGTACGGCCACCGTTGCCCGTTCGCCCCGACCCGCCGATCGCGACGGCGACCGGGATCGCACGAAGGAGGACCAGGTGACGCGCTCGATCAGGGGGGCTCGGCGAGCCGCTGCGGTGCTGGCCGGTACGGCGACCGCCGCGACCCTGCTGCTGTCCGGCTGCGGCGCGGGCCAGATCGCCGAGACCGCCGCCAAGATCCCCACCAGCGTCGGCACCAACGCCCAGTCGGCGGACAACAACTTCAAGGTCCGCAACCTGTCGATCGACTACCTGAACACCCAGGGCTATCCGGCCGGCGCCGACGCGCCGATGAACGTCGCCCTCTACAACGACTCCGGTGAGGCCGTCACGGTGCGGGTCAGCACCGCCGGTGCCCGTGCGGTGGTACTGGCCGGCACCCCGACCGCGCCGACCCCGGCCGGCACCGTCTCGTCGAGCCCGTCGCCCGAGGCGACCCAGGGCAGCCCGTCGCCGGAGGCGACCTCGGGCAGCCCGTCGCCGGGCGGTTCGCCGTCGGCGACCCCGACCGAGGGTGCCGCCGCCCCGTCGCCGACGGCGTCCCCGACGTCGCCGGCCGAGATCCGGCTCCCGGCCGCCGGGTTCGTGATCCTGAACAAGACCGTCGGCAGCTGGCTCCAGCTCTCCGGGCTGGCCGAGCCGCTGCTGCCGGGCGGCAGCATCGAGCTGATCTTCGACTTCGGCGGCACCCAGGTGTCGGTGTGGGCGCCGGTCGCGGTGCCGGTGACGCCGGCCCCGGTCGGTACCCCGGTCGTCGGCGAGAACGAGGAACACGAGTAGTCGGCAGTCTGGGCGCGGCTCGGTGATCGGCCGGGTCGCGCCGGTTCCGTCGTACGGATTGGTTAGCGTGCTCGGGTGACGACCAGCCGAGCCACGCCCCGCCCAGCGACCGGGCGCGGCCGTGCCGCGAGCCGCGACCCCCGCCCCGCCTACGAGTGCGACGCCTGCGGCCACCAGCCGCCGAAGTGGGTCGGCCGGTGCCCGGAGTGCGGCGAGTGGGGCTCCGTCGTCGAGTCGACCCTCACCGGCCCCACCGTCTCCGGCCGGGTGGTCAGTTCCCGGGCGCCGGCCGAGCCGGCCCGGCCGATCGCCACCATCAGCGCCGCACCGGCCCGGGCGCGTCCGACCGGCGTTCCCGAGCTGGACCGGGTGCTCGGCGGCGGTCTGGTGCCCGGCGCGGTGGTGCTGCTCGCCGGTGAGCCGGGGGTCGGCAAGTCGACGCTGCTGCTCGACGTGGCCCAGCAGTGGGCGGCCGGCGCCGGCAGCCCGTCGCTGGTGGTCAGCGGCGAGGAGTCGGTGAGCCAGGTCCGGCTGCGGGCCGAGCGGATGGGCACCCTGCACGACCGGCTCTACCTGGCCGCCGAGAACGACCTCTCCGCCGTCCTCGGCCACCTCGACGCGGTCAAGCCGGGCCTGCTGGTGCTGGACTCGGTGCAGACCGTCTCCACCCCCGGCACCGAGGGGGTGCCGGGCGGGGTCACCCAGGTCCGGGCGGTCACCGCCGCCCTGGTCGCGGTCGCCAAGGAGCGGGGGATCGCCACCGTACTCGTCGGGCACGTCACCAAGGACGGCCAGGTCGCCGGCCCCCGCGTGCTGGAGCACCTGGTCGACGTGGTGCTGCACTTCGAGGGCGACAAGCACTCGTCGCTGCGGATGGTGCGCGGCGTGAAGAACCGGTTCGGCACCGCCGACGAGGTCGGCTGCTTCGAGATGCACGAGGGCGGGATCAGCAGCCTCGCCGACCCGTCCGGGCTCTTCCTGACCCGCTCCGCCGACCCGGTCCCCGGCACCTGCGTGACGGTGGCGATGGAGGGGCGGCGGGCGCTGGTCACCGAGGTGCAGGCGCTGATCGGCGCCACGGTGGCCGGGTCACCCCGGCGGACCGTCTCCGGGCTGGACAGCGCCCGGCTGGCGATGGTGCTCGCGGTGCTGCAACGCCGGACCGAGCGGCTGACCCTGCACGACCGGGAGGTCTTCGCCGCCACCGTCGGTGGGATCCGGGTGGTCGAGCCGGCCGCCGACCTGGCCGTCGCGCTGGCGGTCGCCTCCGGCGGGCTCAACCTGGCGATCGCGCCGAATCTGGTGGCGATCGGGGAGGTGGGGCTGACCGGCGAGGTGCGTCGGGTCGCCGCCGTGCCCCGGCGGCTGGCCGAGGCGGCCCGGCTCGGCTTCAAGTACGCCCTGGTGCCGACGGGCTGCGGGCCGAGCGCCAGCGGGGTGGCCCCGGAGAACATGCGGGTGACGGAAGTCACCGACGTACGATCGGCGCTGCAGTGCGTGGCGCGGGTGTCGGCTGAGTAACCATACGGTCACGCCGCGCTGCGGCTGGCCGGGGCGTGGCATGCTTACGGCCGTTGCCACCTGCGGCCAGACGGGACGGCACGCCCGGCAAGGCTTGCCAATCAGCTACAAACTGGACACTACGCGGCGGGTCCCAGACGGTACCGACGGCGCGCCGATGGGAGGAAGCAGGCACAGTGGCACGTCACAGTAACCGCGACAGCACCGAACGCAGGGCGGTCCGTAGAATGTCCGAGTGCCGATCGACCGCGACGCGAACCGTACCGCCAGCGCGGCTCCTCCTGTCCGCACCAGCGCCGGCACCTCGACCCGCCCCGTCGGGGTCGGCAACATGACCATGAACGGGACGGGCCCGACCGGCGACCCGTTGCGGGCCAACCTGGCGCTGATGGCGCCGGGCACGGCACTGCGGGACGGGCTGGAGCGCATCCTGCGCGGCCGGACCGGCGCCCTGATCGTGCTCGGCTACGACCGGGTCGTCGAAACCCTCTGCACCGGCGGCTTCCCGCTCGACGTCGAGTTCTCCGCGACCCGGGTCCGCGAACTGTGCAAGATGGACGGCGCCGTCGTGCTCTCCAGCGACGGCACCCGGATCGTCCGGGCCGCCGTGCACCTGATGCCCGACCCGTCGATCCCGACCGAGGAGTCCGGCACCCGGCACCGCACCGCCGAGCGGGTCGCCCGGCAGACCGGCTTCCCGGTGATATCGGTCAGCCAGTCGATGCGGATCATCAGCCTCTACGTCAACGGCCAGCGGCACGTGCTGGACGACTCGGCCGCGATCCTCTCCCGGGCCAACCAGGCACTGGCCACTCTCGAGCGCTACAAGCTCCGCCTCGACGAGGTCTCCGGCACCCTCTCCGCGCTGGAGATCGAGGACCTGGTCACCGTACGGGACGCGGTCGCCGTGGTGCAGCGGCTGGAGATGGTCCGCCGGATCGCCGACGAGATCGCCGGTTACGTGGTCGAGCTGGGCACCGACGGCCGGTTGCTCGCCCTCCAGCTCGACGAGCTGATGGCCGGGGTGGACGCCGACCGGACCCTGGTGATCCGCGACTACCTGCCGACCGGGCGCAAGGCGCGGACCCTCGACGAGGCCCTGGTCGAGCTGGACCTGCTCACCGCCACCGAGCTGATCGACCTGGTCGCGGTCGCCAAGGCGATCGGCTACCCGGGTGCCTCCGACGCGCTGGACGCGGCGGTCAGCCCGCGCGGGTTCCGGCTGCTCGCCAAGGTGCCCCGGCTGCCCGGGCTGGTGGTCGACCGGCTCGTCGGGCACTTCGGCAGCCTGCAACGGCTGCTCGGCGCCACCGTCGAGGACCTACAGGCGGTCGACGGGGTCGGTGACGCCCGTGCCCGGGGCGTACGGGAGGGGCTCTCCCGGCTCGCCGAGGCGTCCATTCTGGAGCGGTACGTCTGACGGCTGGACGGCCGGCGGCCTGCCGGGACCCGTCCGAGTCGTCGCCCGTCAGCCGGTGATGGTTATCCGGACCGGCTTGCTGAGCTTGTTGCCGAGCCGGCCGAAGAGCTCGTAGCTGCCGGCGACCGGATAGGGCCCGGCGGCGAGCTGGTTGGCGCACTTGGAACTCTCGCGCCCGTTCCAGGAGATCGTGTACGCGTTCTCGTGGTTGGGCGGGAACGGCCGGATGTCGTTGGCCCGGACCTCGCTGCACCCGTCCGACGACCAGACCTTGCGGGCCCCGGACTTGATGTACAGCTCCTGGAGGTCGGCGCCGACGTCCCGGTTGCAGGTCCGGTTGGAGACGTTCTTGATTTTGAGCCGTAGCTCGATCGTCTGGCCCCGCTGCACGGAGGTCTGCGACGGCACCGGTATCACCGAGATCTCCTGGTCGGTGCACTCGTTGGGCACCGGCGGCGGTGCCGGCGGCACCTGGCCGCCCGCCGGCTCGACGGCGGTCTCCTCCTCACCCGCCGGAGGTGCGTCGGTCGGCTCGCCACCCGGGCCGCCCGGCTCCGGAGCACCGGACTCGGGGGCACCCGACTGAGGCGGGCCGGACGCCGACGGGTCGACGTGCGGGGTGAGCGTCGCAGACGGCCCAGGGTTGGCGGTCTTGTCCTTTCCGGGATCGCCCGCTGTGTTGACGCAGGAGTAGAGGATCACGACCAGGAAGAGCAGCAGGGCGCCGAGCACGACGGCTCGACGCCGCCAATACACGGCGGGCGGAAGGGGGCCAACCGTCAGACGCATAATGGTTTCACCGTATCGGCACGGGTCGCCCGGATCCCCGCGACGCGCCGGAGGCCCGGCACGCCGTCTCGGCGCCGCCGATCACAGATAGACCTTCCGCTGGTAGACGGCGTGCGCGCCGGCCACCCGGTCCAGGAAGAGCCGGCCCGCACAGTGGTCGATCTCGTGCTGTAGCGCCCGGGCCTCGAAACCGTCGGTGACCAGCCGGACCGCCGCTCCGGTGCCGGGCAGCTCTGCCCGGACCACCACCCGGCTGGCCCGCTTCACGTCGCCGGTGAGGTCGGGGACCGACATGCAGCCCTCCCGCCCCGGCCGCCAGCGGCTCGCCTCGACGACCTCGGCGTTGCAGAGCACGAAGGTGCCGTGCGAGGTGACCGTCTTCGGATGCCCGGTCACGTCCACCGCGAAGACCCGGGCCCCGACCCCGATCTGTGGTGCGGCCAGGCCGACGCAGCCGGGCGAGACCCGCATGGTCGCCACCAGGTCGGCGGCGAGCCGCACCACGTCGTCGTCGCAGGGGTCGACGGTGGCACCCTCCCGGCTCAACACCCCGGCCGGGGCGGTCACCACCGCGCGTACCGCGCCCCGGTCGCCGAGCAACTCGGGTGTCCAGTCACCCAGGCCGCACGCCTCGGCCATCCCGGAACCGTCCTTCGCCGTCACAGCAGATCCGAGTCGGCACGCCGCAGGGTTACCTCCACGTCCAGTCCGGCGGCCACCTCGGCCAGCCGGGCGGCGACCGCGTCGGCCGTGTCCGGCCGCAGCTCCACCTCGGCGAGGAGGACGTAGAGCGGGCCGGTCAGCCGGGTGGTCAGGTCGGTGACGTTGCCGCCGGCCTCGGCGAGTACCCGGGTCAGCGCGGCGACGATGCCGAGCCGGTCGGCCCCGTGCACCGCCATCAGGTACGGCTCGCCGAACGGGGTACTCGACGCCTCGGCACCGACCTGGCGGACCGTCGCCACCAGCGGGCCGTCCGCGACGACCGGGGTCAGCGCCGCCTCCGCCTCGGCACCGGACGGGCCGACGCAGATCAGCGTCATCGCGAAGTGCCCACGCAGCCGGGTCATGGTCGAGTCGGTCAGGTTGGCCCCGACCTGGGCGAGCGCCTCCGTCACGTCGGCCACGATGCCGGGCCGGTCCGGACCGATGACGGTGATCGCGAGCTCGTTCATCCGGGCAGTCTGCCCGACCAACCGGCCGCCCGGGGCCCGACCCGACCTCCGGCCCACGCTCCGGGACGACGCAGACCCCGTGCCCGCCCCGGCCGCCGGCCGCCCGCCGGTCCGGCATGACAGGATCGACGGCGCCATGTCGACGACAACTTCGGAACTCGCCGCCGACGCCATCCGGTGGTACGACGAGAACGCCCGCGACCTGCCGTGGCGGGAGCCCGGCATCGGGGCGTGGCCGATCCTGGTCAGCGAGGTCATGCTGCAACAGACCCCGGTGGTCCGGGTACTCCCCGCCTGGCGGGCCTGGCTCGCCCGGTGGCCCCGGCCGGCGGACCTGGCCGCGGACACCCCGGCCGAGGCGATCCGGATGTGGGGGCGGCTCGGCTATCCCCGCCGGGCGCTGCGGCTGCACGAGTGCGCGGTCGCCGTGCTGGCGCGGCACGGCGGCGAGGTGCCGACCGGACTGGACGAGTTGCTGGCGCTGCCCGGCGTCGGTGCCTACACGGCCCGGGCGGTGGCGGCGTTCGCGTACGGGCAGCGGCACCCGGTGGTGGACACCAACGTACGCCGGCTGGTGGCCCGGGCCGTCGCCGGAGAACCTGACGCGGGTCCGGCGACCCGTCCCGCCGACCTGGTCGCCACCGAGGCGCTGCTGCCGGTGGCGCCGGACCGGGCCGCCCGGGCCAGCGCCGCGTTCATGGAGCTGGGCGCGTTGGTCTGCACCGCCCGGGCGCCCCGCTGTGTCGACTGTCCGCTGGCGTACCGGTGCGCCTGGCTGGCGTCCGGGCGTACCGCGCCGGCCGGCCCGACCCGCCGGCCCCAGCGGTACGCCGGCACCGACCGGCAGGTCCGGGGCAGGCTGCTGGCCGTACTCCGGGAGGCGACCGGCCCGGTGCCCCGGGCCCGGCTGGACCTGGTCTGGTCCGACGACCTGCAACGGTCCCGGGCACTCGCCGGGCTGATCGAGGACGGCCTGGTCGAGATGCGCGACGACACGTGTGTGCTGGCCGGCGAGGGCGGCACCGACGGATAGCCGGGCCGCTGAACAGCCCGGCCGGGAAGACGAATTCGGCCCGGTGGCGACTGCCACCGGGCCGAACCGTTCATCCGCTCTCCGAGCTGCCGCTCGGTTACTCGTCCGCGCCGGCCGCGGCGGTGTTGCCAAGGTCGGCCGGCACCGCGTCGGGCACCGGGACCGGCTTGTCCGCGCCGCGGAAGACCAGCTTGGACTTGTCGATGTTGTCCGGGTCGCCCTCGCAGTCCACGACGACGATCTGCCCCGGGGTCAACTCGTTGAACAGGATCCGCTCCGACAGGTTGTCCTCGATGTCGCGCTGGATCGTCCGCCGCAGCGGCCGGGCGCCCAGCACCGGGTCGAAGCCCTTCTTCGCCAGGTACTTCTTGGCGTTGTCGGTCAGCTCGAGGCCCATGTCCTTGTTGCGGAGCTGGGTCTCGATCCGCTGGATCATGATGTCCACGATCGAGAGGATCTCGGTCTGGTTGAGCTGGTGGAACACGATCGTGTCGTCGATCCGGTTGAGGAACTCCGGCCGGAAGTGCTGCTTCAGCTCGTCGTTGACCTTCTGCTTCATCCGCTCGTAGTTCGAGTCGGAGTCCTCGGAGGCCTGGAAGCCCATCGAGACCGCCTTGGCCACGTCCCTGGTGCCCAGGTTGGTGGTCAGGATGATGACCGTGTTCTTGAAGTCCACGATCCGGCCCTGGCCGTCGGTCAACCGCCCGTCCTCCAGGATCTGGAGCAGGGTGTTGAAGACGTCCGGGTGGGCCTTCTCGATCTCGTCGAAGAGGACCACCGAGAACGGCCGGCGGCGCACCTTCTCGGTGAGCTGGCCACCCTCGTCGTAGCCGACGTAGCCGGGGGGCGCCCCGACCAGCCGCGACACGGTGTACCGGTCGTGGAACTCGGACATGTCGAGCTGGATCAGCGCGTCCTCGCTGCCGAAGAGGAACTCGGCGAGCGCCTTGGAGAGCTCGGTCTTACCGACGCCGGACGGGCCGGCGAAGATGAACGAGCCGGACGGCCGCTTCGGGTCCTTCAGGCCGGCCCGGGTACGCCGGATGGCCTTCGAAACCGCGCGGACCGCGTCCTCCTGGCCGACGACCCGCTTGTGCAGCTCGTCCTCCATGCGGAGCAGCCGGGAGGTCTCCTCCTCGGTGAGCTTGTAGACCGGGATGCCGGTCCAGTTCGCCAGCACCTCGGCGATCTGCTCGTCGTCGACCTCACTGACCACGTCGAGGTCGCCGGCCTTCCACTCCTTCTCCCGCTGCGCCTTCTGGCCGAGGAGCTGCTTCTCCTTGTCGCGGAGCTGGGCGGCCCGCTCGAAGTCCTGCGCGTCGATCGCGGACTCCTTGTCGCGGCGCACCTGGGCGATGCGCTCGTCGAAGTCGCGCAGGTCCGGCGGCGCGGTCATCCGGCGGATCCGCATCCGGGCACCGGCCTCGTCGATCAGGTCGATCGCCTTGTCCGGCAGGAACCGGTCGGAGATGTAGCGGTCGGCGAGCGTCGCCGCCGCGACCAGCGCGGCGTCGGTGATGCTCACCCGGTGGTGCGCCTCGTAGCGGTCCCGCAGGCCCTTGAGGATCTCGATGGTGTGCGCCAGCGACGGCTCACCCACCTGGATCGGCTGGAACCGCCGCTCCAGGGCGGCGTCCTTCTCCAGGTGCTTGCGGTATTCGTCCAGCGTCGTCGCGCCGATGGTCTGCAGCTCGCCACGGGCCAGCATCGGCTTGAGGATGCTCGCCGCGTCGATCGCGCCCTCGGCGGCACCCGCACCCACCAGGGTGTGGATCTCGTCGATGAACAGGATGATGTCGCCGCGGGTGCGGATCTCCTTGAGCACCTTCTTCAGGCGCTCCTCGAAGTCACCGCGGTATCGCGAGCCGGCGACCAGGGCACCCAGGTCAAGCGTGTAGAGCTGCTTGTCCTTGAGCGTCTCCGGCACCTCGCCCTTGATGATCCGTTGGGACAGCCCCTCGACGACCGCGGTCTTGCCGACCCCGGGCTCGCCGATCAGGACGGGGTTGTTCTTGGTACGGCGGGAGAGCACCTGCATCACCCGCTCGATCTCCTTCTCCCGGCCGATGACCGGGTCGAGCTTGCCCTCCCGGGCGGCCTGGGTCAGGTTGCGACCGAACTGGTCCAGCACGAGGCTGGTCGACGGCGCGGCCTCACCCGGCGCGGTGCCGGCGGCGGCCGGCTCCTTGCCCTGGTAGCCGGAGAGGAGCTGGATGACCTGCTGGCGGACCCGGTTGAGGTCGGCGCCGAGCTTCACCAGCACCTGGGCGGCGACGCCCTCGCCCTCACGGATCAGGCCGAGCAGGATGTGCTCCGTACCGATGTAGTTGTGGCCGAGCTGCAACGCCTCGCGCAGCGACAGCTCCAGCACCTTCTTGGCCCGCGGCGTGAACGGGATGTGCCCGCTCGGCGCCTGCTGACCCTGGCCGATGATCTCCTCGACCTGCTGGCGGACGCCCTCCAGCGAGATCCCCAGGCTCTCCAGGGCCTTCGCGGCGACGCCCTCACCCTCGTGGATGAGGCCTAGCAGGATGTGTTCCGTACCGATGTAGTTGTGGTTGAGCATCCGGGCTTCTTCTTGAGCCAGGACGACAACCCGCCGCGCTCGGTCGGTGAACCGCTCGAACATGCCCTCGTGCTCCTCACGTGCCGTGCGCACTCGATCTTGATGGCCAAGCATCGTGGCGGGGCCACCACCCGGACGCCCGAGGCGGACATCCGTGCTCCCTTACTCTATCGCCGCGAGCCGACTCTCCTGAGGTCGTGTGTTCCCGGAATGAGCCACGTACGCGACGTTTTTCCCAACCGTCCACGCTCAGCGATGCTTCCCGGACCGTCCGCTGTACGCGCAGAGCGAAATTTCGAGTCCCCGCCCGGGCGACGCGGCCCCGCGTCATCCACAGGCTGTGGACAACTTCGTCCACTGGATGTGGACAACGCCTGGGCCGCCAGGATGTTCCCGGGCCACCGATGTCGACGAAGCGGACACCCGCACCAATCGTCTCATACCGCCCAGCACGGGAAAAATGAACGGGGTGGGTGGACGAAGCCGTCCACCCACCCCGCGCGCGGGTCGGGAAAGCACCGACGCCTAGCGGCCCGCCTTGGCGTGGTACTCGTCCACGATCTCCTGCGGGATGCGCCCGCGGTCGGAGATGTCCTTGCCTTCCTTCTTGGCCCAGGCCCGGATCGCCTTGTTCTGCTCGCGGTCGGCGGTGGCGCCACCCCGCCCCCGTGCGGCACGACCGCCGACCACCACGCCGCCCCGGCCCACCTTCGAGCCGGCCGCGACGTACGGGGCGAATAGGTCCCGCAATTTGCCGGCGTTCTTGTTCGACAGGTCGATCTCGTACTGCACGCCGTCGAGCGAGAACTTGACCGTCTCGTCCGCGTCTCCGCCGTCCAGGTCATCGACCAGCTTGTGAATGATCTGCTTGGCCACGTGTCGCTATCCTTTCGAGCAGGTTCGCCGCAAACAAGAGCACAATAGCCCGTTAGATGCTTGCTCCGTCAATAGGATGGCGAAACTACGCGACAGGCCGCGCGGCGGCAACTACTCCGGGCGGACCATCGGGAAGAGGATGGTTTCCCGAATTCCGAGGCCGGTGAGGGCCATCAGCAGCCGGTCGATTCCCATTCCCATGCCCCCGAGCGGCGGCATTCCGTACTCCATGGCCCGCAGGAAGTCCTCGTCGAGGCGCATCGCCTCGTCGTCGCCGGAGGCGGAACGCTGTGCCTGGGCCACCAGCCGCTCCCGCTGCACCACCGGGTCGACCAGCTCCGTGTAGCCGGTGGCCAGCTCGAAACCGAGGACGTAGAGGTCCCATTTGGCGGTGAGTCCCGGCTGGTCGGGATGCGCCCGCACCAGCGGGCTGGTCTCTTCCGGGTAGTCCCGGACGAAGGTGGGTTGCCGCAGGGTGGGTACGACCAGTTCCTCGAAAAGCTCCTCGGCGAGCTTGCCCGGCCCCCACTTGGGGTCGACCGCGAGACCGACCTTTTCGGCGTACCCCAGCAGGTCGGCCATGCCGGTGCGGACGGTCACCTCCTCGCCGAGCGCCTCGGAAAGGGTGCCGTAGAGGGTCACCGAACGCCACTGCCCGCCGAGGTCGAACTCGGTGCCGTCGGCATGGGTCACCACATGCGACCCGGTCGCAGCGAGCGCCGCCGCCTGCACCAGGTCACGGGTGAGGGTCGCCATAGTGTCATAGTCACCGTACGCTTCGTACGCCTCCAGCATGGCGAACTCGGGCGAGTGCGAAGAGTCGACCCCCTCATTACGGAAGTTACGGTTGATCTCGAAGACCCGGTCGATGCCGCCGACCGCCGCCCGCTTGAGAAAAAGCTCGGGGGCGATTCGCAGATACAGATCCGTGTCTAACGCATTGCTGTGCGTCACGAATGGCCTGGCCGTGGCCCCGCCGGGCAGCGGTTGCAGCATGGGGGTTTCAACTTCGATGAAACTCCGGGCGTGCAGCGAATCGCGCAGACTACGCAGCGTCGCCGCCCTCGTGCGTACCATCTCGCGGGCCCGGGGACGAACGATCAGATCGACATAACGCTGCCGGACCCGGGCCTCCTCGCTAAGCGGCTTGTGTGCCACCGGCAGCGGCCGCAGCGCCTTCGCGGTCAGCTCCCACGAATCGGCGAGGACGGAAAGCTCACCGCGCCGGCTGGTAATCACCTCACCGGTCACCCCGACATGGTCGCCGAGATCGACCAGCCGCTTCCAGGCGTCGAGCCGGTCCTGCCCGACCCGGTCGAGCGAGAACATCGCCTGGAGTTCCGTCCCGTCGCCATCGCGCAGCGTGGCGAAACAGAGCTTCCCGGTGTTGCGGACGAAGATCACCCGGCCGGTGACGGCGGCGACGTCCCCACTCGCCGTATCGGTCGGAAGATCGGCGTAACGGGCCCGGATCTCGGCGAGCGTCGCGGTACGCGGATATCCCACCGGGTACGGCTGGACGCCCTCGGCGAGCATGCGGTCCCGCTTCTCCCGGCGGACCCGCATCTGCTCGGGAAGGTCGTCCACGGGATCGGCGGGGTTCGGGATCTGCTGGCTCACGGCATGCTTCCTCGGGAAATCGTGTCGGCGGAGTTCGGCCCCGAGCGTACTCAAGTGCGTCGGCCCCGGAGCACTGGATAACCTCCAGGCATGGTCGACCAGTCCCACGCCCTCTCCTTCGGTGCCGCGGCCGAGAGCTACGACCGGTACCGGCCCAGCTATCCCGAGCCGGCGGTCGGCTGGGCGGTCGGCCGTCCCGCCCCGGCCGAGGTGCTGGACCTCGGCGCCGGCACCGGCATCCTCACCCGGGTACTACTGCGGCTCGGCTACCGGGTGACGCCGGTCGAGCCGGACCCGGGGATGCGGGCCCGGCTCGACACCGCCACCCCGGGGACGGTCGCCCGGCCCGGGTCGGCCGAGCGGGTGCCGCTGCCGGACGGGTCGGTCGACGCGATCGTCGCCGGGCAGGCGTACCACTGGTTCGACCATCCGGTGGCGCACGCCGAGGGGGCCCGGCTGCTCCGCCCCGGCGGGACGTACGCCGCGATCTTCAACCACCGGGACGAGTCGGTGCCCTGGGTGGCCGCGCTGACCGCGATCACCGTAGAGGTGCTCGGCGGGCGCGGCGCCCGGGACGACGGACCCGGCATCGACGGCTTCGGCCCCGACTTCGAGCCGGTCGAACGGAACGAGTTCCGGCACGGCCTGACCCTCACCCCGGAGGCCCTGGTCGGGATGATCAGCACCCGGTCGCACTACATCACCGCCAGCCCCCAGCAGCAGCGGGAGGTGGCGGCCAAGATCCGGGAGCTGACCGCCAGCCACCCGGACCTGGCCGGACGGGAGAGCTTCGCGCTGCCGTACCGGACCCTGGTCTTCCGGGCCCGCCGACGCTGAACCGGCCGGCGGCGGCCGACCGGGACGGGGCGGTCAGCGGTTGCGGTCGTAGACCATCCGCAGCCCGATCAGCGTGATCATCGGCTCGTGGTGGGTGATCGTCCGGCACTCGCCGATCACCAGCGACGCCAGCCCGCCGGTGGCGATCACCGCCCGCACCTCGCCCAGCTCACCGATCATCCGCTCGACGATCCGGTCCACCTGGCCGGCGAAGCCGAAGTACATTCCGGCCTGGAGGCACTCCACGGTGTTCTTGCCGATCACCGAACGGGGCACCGCCGGCTCGACCTTGCGCAACTGGGCCGCCCGGGCGGCCAGCGCGTCGAAGGAGATCTCGATCCCGGGCGCGAACGCCCCGCCGAGGAACTCCCCCCGCCCGCTGATCACGTCGAAGTTCGTGGTGGTGCCGAAGTCGACCACGATCGACGGTCCGCCGTAGAGGGTGTGCGCCGCCAGCGTGTTCACCACCCGGTCGGCGCCGACCTCCTTCGGGTTGTCGATCGCCAACTGCACCCCGGTCTTCACCCCCGGCTCCACGATCACGTTCGGGATGTCGCCGTAGTAGCGGGCCAGCATCGTACGCAGCGAGCGCAGCGCCGCCGGCACCGTCGAGCAGGCGGCCACCCCGGTGATCTCCACCGCGTCACCGGCCAGCAGGCCGCGCAGCTTCAGACCCAGCTCGTCGGCGGTGGACCGGGCATCGGTCTTGATCCGCCAGGAGTGCACCAGCTTCTCGCCCTCGAAGGTCGCCAGCACGGTGTTGGTGTTGCCGATGTCGATGCAGAGCAGCATGTCGTCCGTCCGAACCCCGAGTCGTGGCGCGTCCCGCCGCTACGCGGCGCGCGAGCGGAGGTCCAGTGCGATGTCCAAGATAGGGGAGGAGTGGGTCAGCGCCCCAACCGAGAGGTAGTCGACACCGGTCGCCGAGTATTCGGCGGCGGTGGCCAGGGTCAGCCCGCCGGTCGCCTCCAGCTCGGCCCGGTCGCCGACCGCCGTCACCACCTCGGCCAGCAGCGCCGGGGACATGTTGTCGCAGAGCAGGAAGTCGGCACCCGCCTCCACCGCCTCCAGCGCCTCGGCCACCGTCGTCACCTCGACCTGGATCGGCACCGCCGGGAACGCCTCCCGGACCCGCCGGTACGCCGGTGCGATGCCGCCGGCCGCCAGCTTGTGGTTGTCCTTGATCATCGCCACGTCGTAGAGCCCGAGGCGCTTGTTGGCGCCGCCACCGGCCCGTACCGCGTACTTCTCCAGCGCGCGCAGCCCCGGCGTGGTCTTCCGGGTGTCCAGCACGGTCGCCTTGCTGCCGCCCAGCGCCTCGACCCAGGCCCTGGTGTGCGTCGCCACCCCGGACATCCGGCAGAGCAGGTTCAGCGCGGTCCGCTCGGCGGTGAGCAGCCCCCGGGTCGGCCCGGTCACCCTGGCCAGTACGTCCCCCACGGCGACCTCGGCACCGTCGGCGACCACCGGCAGCACCCGTACGTCCGGGCCGCCGGCCAGCTCGAAGACGGCCGCCGCCACGGCCAGCCCGGCCACCACGCCACCGGCCCGGGCCACCACCTCGGCGGTGTCGACCTGCTCGGCCGGGATGGTCGCCACACTGGTCACGTCCAGCCGCTCCGGCCCCAGGTCCTCGTCGAGCGCCGCCTGGACGACGCGTTCCACCTCCGCCGGGTCGAGCCCGGCGTCCCGCAGCGCCCGCGTGGTCGGGTCCGTCAGCACAGTGCCTCCCAGTCCTGTCGCAGTTCGCCCGCCGGACCGATCGACCCGACCAGGTGTCCGAGCCAATCATCGCGTGCCTGTGAGAAGTCCTCACGCCAATGGCAGCCCCGGGTCTCCTGCCGGGCGTACGCCGCACCGACCAGCGCGGCGGCCACCGTGAGCAGGTTGGTCGCCTCCCAGCTCGCGGTACGCGGCGCACCCCGGGTCGCCCCGAGGGTGACCAGCTCGGCGGCGGTCGCCCGGAGCGAGTCGGCGGAGCGGAGCACCCCGGCACCCCGGGTCATCGCCCGGGCCAGGCTCGCCCGCACCGCCGGGTCGACCGTCGCGCCCTCGCCGCCCCGCCACGCCCCGGTCGACGCCGGCTCGGCCTGTGCCGGCAGGTCCCGGGCGATGTCCTGGGTGATCCGCCGGGCGAAGACCAGCCCCTCCAGCAGCGAGTTGCTGGCCAGCCGGTTCGCGCCGTGCACGCCGGTGCAGGCGACCTCGCCACAGGCGTACAGGCCCGGGATGGAGGTGCGGCCGTGCAGGTCGGTGCGTACCCCGCCGGAGGCGTAGTGCGCGGCCGGGGCGACGGGGATCGGCTGCTCCGCCGGGTCGATCCCGGCCGAACGGCAGGAGGCGACGATGGTGGGGAAGCGCCGGGCCAGGAACTCCGCGCCGAGGTGTCGGGCGTCCAGGAAGACGTGGTCGGCGCCGGTGGCCAGGAGTACCCGGTGGATGCCCTTGGCCACAACGTCCCGGGGGGCCAGCTCGGCCAACTCGTGCTGGCCGACCATGAACCGCTTGCCGTCCGCGTCGACCAGGTGCGCGCCCTCGCCGCGCAGCGCCTCGGAGACCAGCGGCTGCTGGGCGGAGCGGGCCGGGGTGACGCCGTCGACCCCGGCCGCGGCCGGCGCCATCAGCGCGGTCGGATGGAACTGGACGAACTCCAGGTCGGTCACGGCGGCACCGGCCCGCATCGCCAGGGCGACGCCGTCGCCGGTGGAGACCACCGGGTTCGTGGTGGCGGCGAAGACCTGCCCCATCCCGCCGGTGGCCAGCACCACCGCCCGGGCCAGGATCGCGCCGACGCCGTCCTCGCTGCCCTCGCCGAGCACGTGCAGGGTGATCCCGCAGGCCCGCCCCGGCCCGGCCCAGCCGCCGTCCGGGGCCCGGAGCAGGTCGAGGACGAGGGCGTGCTCGACCAGCCGGATCCAGGGGTCGCGGCCGACCGCGGCGTGCAGCGCCCGCTGCACCTCGGCCCCGGTCGCGTCCCCGCCGGCGTGCACGATCCGGTCGGCCCGGTGCCCGCCCTCCCGGGTCAGCATCAGCGAACCGTCCGGGTTGCGGTCGAACTCGGCCCCGGCCCGGATCAGCTCCCGCAGCCGGGTCGGCCCCTCCTCCACCAGCACCCGGACCGCCGCCGGGTCGCAGAGCCCGACCCCGGCCAGCTCGGTGTCCGAGGCGTGCGCGGCCGGGGTGTCCAGCGGATCGAGTACGGCTGCGATGCCGCCCTGCGCCCACCGGGTCGAGCCGTCGTCGATGTTGACCTTCGTCACCACGGTCACGTGCAGTCCCGCCTCGCGCAGGTGTAGTGCGGCGGTGAGCCCGGCGATGCCCGACCCGATCACGACCACGTCGGTGGTCTCCACCCAGCCGGGTGCCGGCGCGGCCAGCAGCCGGGGTACCACCGGCAGGTCGACGGTCGGAAACTGCATCGCTCCAGTCAACCGCGTACGGGTGGGCCGGGGCGCCCCGGGGGCGGGAGAAGTGGCCTACGACGCTCTGGCGAAGACGCTCCGCCGACCGGACGACGAGGCGCCCGGCACCGGATCGATCGAGATCAACCGGTCCGGATCGGCAGCCCGTTCGCGCCGGCACCCTTCAGCGAGCGGGTGAACTTGCCGTCGGAGACCCACAGGTAGCACCGGACCCCACGGTTGCCCGACGTCCAGTCGTCCCGCCCGCCGGGCAGCGTCACCACCCCGGTACGGAACCGGACCGTGCTCTGCGACACCCCGACGAACCGGGCCGCGATGGTGTAGCAGCCGTCGTAGAAGGGCTGCCAGTCCCGCTCCGCCGTCGGGTATTTCAACGTCGCCGGTGCCCGCCACACCCCGGCGAACTCGGTGTTGTGCCGGGCCGAGCACTCCACCGGGGGCATCCGGTCGATCGTCTCGGTCCGGGTCAGGGTGGTGGCGTAGCAGCCCAACCGGAGCGGTCCGGCCTCGCGCAGCGCGCCCTTCAGGCTCGCCGTCCGGCTCACCGCGTCGCCGTCCTCCTCGACGTTGGACAGTTCGGTCAGGTCACAGCGGAACCACCGGGCCCCGGCCGACCAGCCCTTCGGGGAGGGCACCGCCACACCGAGCCAGAGCCGCCCGGTACGCCAGTCCGCGCCGAGGAATCCGCGCGCCCGGCTGTCGCACTCGGCGTACGCGGTGGTGAAGCCGGCCGAGCCCGGTGCCGGCGGCTTCTCCGCCTCGCCCGCCGCCCCGGCGAAGGTGCCCACGTGCACGGTCTCCAGCCGGTGGTTGCTGGTGCACTCCACCGGCAGGTACGAGGAGAGGTAGACCGTCTCGGAGAAGTCCGCCGAGTGGCAGGTCTCGGCCGCCGGGGTGAAGACCGCCGGCTCGCCGACCGGCGCCCAGTCGTTGGTGAGGTCGCCGTCGGTGCCACCCGGAGGCGCACAGCCGGCGACGCCGAGCAGCACCGCCCCGGCCAGCGCCAGGGCGCTCGTCCAACGGCGCATCGCGTCCTCCCCAGGGCGACCAACGGTCCGGATGGCTGCACCCTACGTTAACCGGCGGGGTCACCCGGAAGGGAAGATCATCTCCCCGGCGGGTCGCTCCAGGATCCCCGGCGGGTCGCTCCAAGAGAGGTCGGCGGATCAGGCGGTGGCGACGAGGTCGCCCCGGACCGGGTCGCCGACCATTCCCGGTACGGCATCCGCCGGGTCGGCGCCCAGTTCGATGATCCGGTTCGCCGCGTCGACGTGCACGATCCGGGGCTGGTACGTCCGCGCCTCGGCGTCGTCCATCTGGCCGTACGAGATCAGGATGACCAGGTCACCCGGGTGCACCAGGTGCGCGGCGGCGCCGTTGATGCCGATCACGCCACTGCCGCGCTCCCCGGGGATCACGTACGTCTCCAGCCGGGCCCCGTTCGTGACGTCCACGATCGCGACCTGCTCGCCGGGGAGCAGGTCGGCGGCGTCCAGCAGGTCGGCGTCGATGGTCACCGAACCGACGTAGTGCAGGTCCGCCTGGGTCACCGTGGCCCGGTGGATCTTCGACTTGAGCATCGTGCGGAACATCGGTACGTCCTCCGTGGTGCAGGGATGTCGCTGGCGGTCGTCGGACGGTCGGGGCCTCAGCCGGCCGGAGCGGGAGCCGGAGCCAGGTCGACCGGCATGTTGTCGATCAGTCGGGTGGAGCCGACCCAGGCGGCCACCAGCATCCGGGCCGGTCCGGTGACCGGTGCCGGGCCCAGGTCCGGGGCGGTCAGCACCAGGTAGTCCAGCTTCGCGCCGGTCGTACCCTCGCCAAAGGCCCGGTAGGCGGCGGCGAGCGTACCGTCGGCACCCCGCCCGGCCCCGGCGGCGTCGCTGCCGGCCCGCAGCGCCGCCGACAGCCGCAGCGCCGAGACCCGTTCCTCGGCCGACAGGTAGCGGTTGCGGCTGGAGAGCGCCAGCCCGTCCGACTCGCGTACGGTCGGCACGCCGACGATCTCGACGTCCAGCTCCAGGTCGCGGACCATCCGGCGGACCAGGGTGAGCTGCTGGTAGTCCTTCTCGCCGAAGAGCGCGACGTCCGGCCGGAGCAGGTTGAGCAGCTTCGCCACCACGGTCAGCACCCCGGTGAAGAAGCCGGGGCGGCTGGCGCCCTCCAACTCCTCGCCGAGGCTGCCCGGGTCGACCCGGACCATCGGCTCGCCGCCCGGATACAGCTCCTCCCGGGACGGGGCGAAGACGTACCGCACCCCGGCCGCCCGGCAGACCGCCAGGTCGGCCTCGAAGGTCCGGGGGTACCGGTCGAAGTCCTCGTTCGGGCCGAACTGGAGCGGGTTCACGAAGATCGTCGCCAGTACGGTGTCGGCCCGCTCCCGGGCCGCCCGCAGCAGCGCCTCGTGCCCGGAGTGCAGCGCGCCCATGGTCATCACCACCGCCAGCCTCCCGGGCAGCGGGGCCAGGGTGGCCGCCAACTCCGCCCGGGTGCGCAACACCGTGGTCATCTCGCTCCCCACTCCTCCCCGGTCACCTGCCGCTCTTCCCGCCGCTCGGTCGTCACGCGGCGGTGACCTTCCGGTCCCGGTCCGCCAAGACCCCGAGCAGGGCCTCGGCGTCGGCCGGGCGGAGCCGGCCGGCGGCGATCGCCCGGTCGGCGGTACGGCGGGCCAGCGCCAGGTAGCCGGGTACCGACTCCGGGGCGGTGGCGGCCAGCCGGTCCAGGTGCCGGGCGATCGTACCGGCGTCGCCCCGGGACACCGGCCCGGTCAGCGCCGCGTCGCCGAGCCGCAGCGAGTTGTCCAGGGCGGCCCGCAGCAGCGGCCCGAGCACCTTCGCCGGCTGGGCCACCCCGGCGGCGCGGAGCAACTCCACCGCCTCGTTGACCAGCGTGACAAGGTGGTTCGCGCCGTGCGCGAGCGCGGCATGGTAGAGCGGGCGATCCGGTTCGGCGACCCACTCGGGTACCCCGCCGAGGTCGGCGACGAGCCGGACGGCGAACGGCCGCAGCGGCTCCGGGACCGTCACCCCGTACGAGATGCCGGGCAGCCGACGCAGGTCCTCGGCGGTACCGGTGAAGGTCATCGCCGGGTGCAGCGCCAGCGGGTGCGCCCCGACCGCCACGGCCGGGGCGAGCACGTCGAGCCCGTGCGCGCCGGAGGTGTGCGCCAGCACCTGCCCGGGGCGGAGCGCGCCGGTCCCGGCCAGCCCGGCCACGACCGGGGCCAGCGAGTCGTCGGGTACGGCGAGCAGCAGCAGGTCGGTGGCGGCGCGGGCCACCTCGTCGGCGGGGCGTACCGAGGTCCCGGGCAGCAGCCGGGCGATCCGGTCCCGGGCGGCGGTCGAGACCCCGGCGGCGGCGACCACCCGGTGTCCGGCCCGGCCCAGCGCGGCGCCGAGCACCGCTCCGACCCGGCCGGCGCCGATCACGCCGACGGTGAGCTGGCGGGGGATCATGGGGTGCGACTGGCCCTGACCGGCCGGATCACGGCTCGGGGCGGCGGCCGATGGCCGGGCCGACCCGCCGGAGGTGCCGGCCTGCGGGCGCGCGGAAGCGCTCATAGCGTGATCCAGTCCTCGATAAGTGGTACCGGTCGATCGCAAGTATGCGCCGTCCGGCCAGCTCGGGACCAAGAGGTTGTGAAAACCTTCACCGCCGGTCGCCTGCTGTCCGGGGCGGGTGGCGGCCCGGGGTGACCGGCGCCGCATAACCTGGGCCGGTGCCGATCGGATGGCGAGCCGCGATGACCACCGCGCTCTACGGTGACCGGGGATTCTTCGTCGGAGGTGCCGGACCGGCCGCGCACTTCCGGACCAGCGCGCACGCCGTACCCGTGCTCGGCGCTGCCCTGCTGCGGTTGCTCGACCGGCTCGACGCCGCGCTGGGCCGGCCCGACCCGTTGCAGGTGGTCGACGTCGGTGCCGGCCGGGGTGAACTCCTCGGCACGCTGGCCCGGCTCGCCCCGCCGGAACTCGCCGCCCGGCTCCGGCTGACCGGGGTCGAACTCGCCCCGCGCCCGGATGCGCTGCCGGAGACGATCGACTGGCGGCCGGAGCCGCCGGAGCGGATCGTCGGGCTGCTGCTCGGCACCGAGTGGCTGGACAACGTACCGCTGGACGTGGCGGAGGCCGGCCCGGCCGGCTGGCGGCGGGTACTCGTCGACCCGGCCACCGGTGCCGAGTCCCCCGGCGGCCCGCTCGACCCGGCCGAGACGCAGTGGCTGGCCCGCTGGTGGCCGACCCCGGGCCGGGACGGGTCCGCCCCGCGCCCGCCGGAGCGGGTCGAGATCGGACTGCCCCGGGACGCCGCCTGGGCCGAGGCGGTCGGCAGCCTGCACCGGGGGCTGGCCCTCGCCGTCGACTACGGACACCTGCGGGACGCGCGCCCGGTGCGCGGCACGCTGACCGGGTTCCGGGCCGGCCGGCAGGTCGACCCGGTACCGGACGGAAGCTGCGACCTGACCGCGCACGTCGCGGTCGACTCGGTGGCGGCGGCCGGTACGGCGCGGGCCGGCCTGCCGTACACCCTGGTCGAACAGCACCGTGCGCTGCGGGCGCTCGGGGCCGACGGGCGACGACCGGCGCTGACGCTGGCCTCGACCGACCCGGCCGGCTACGTCCGGGCGCTCGCCCGGGCCTCCACGGCGGCCGAACTGACCGACCCGGCCGGCCTCGGCGGCCACTGGTGGCTGCTGCAACCGGTCGGCGTCGACCCCGGACCTGACGGATGGCTCGGTGCCGGGACGGCTGGATGGCTCGGCGCCGGACCGGACGTCGCGCCGGCCGGCGATGCGGCCGGGCGGATCGTGGCACGATGACGGGCATGACTGCCGACACCGGGGCGCTGCGGGAACTGACCGTCGGCACCGGGGCGGGCCTGGAAACCGCCGACATGGTGCTGAACATCGGGCCGCAGCATCCGTCGACCCACGGCGTACTCCGGCTCAAGCTGGTGCTCGACGGCGAGCGGGTGATTTCCTCCGAGCCGATCGTCGGCTACATGCACCGGGGCGCCGAGAAACTCTTCGAGGTACGCGACTACCGGCAGATCATCGTGCTCGCCAACCGGCACGACTGGCTGTCGACCTTCTCCAACGAGCTGGGCGTGGTGCTGGCGGTCGAGCGGATGATGGGGATCGAGGTGCCGGAGCGGGCCGTCTGGCTGCGTACCGCGCTCGCCGAGCTGAACCGGGTGCTCAACCACCTGATGTTCCTCGGCTCCTACCCGCTGGAGATCGGCGCCATCACCCCGATGTTCTACGCCTTCCGGGAACGCGAGACCCTCCAGGCGGTCATGGAGGAGGTCTCCGGCGGCCGGATCCACTACATGTTCAACCGGGTCGGCGGGCTCAAGGAGGAGGTGCCGGCCGGCTGGACCCGGCGGGCCAGGGCGGCGATCGGCGAGGTACGCCGCCGCCTGCCGGACCTGGACAACCTGATCCGGCGCAACGACATCTTCCTGGCCCGTACCGTCGGGGTCGGGGTGCTCTCCGCCGCCGACGCGGCCGCGTACGGCGCCTCCGGCCCGGTCGCCCGGGCCTCGGGGCTCGACCTCGACCTGCGCCGCGACGAGCCCTACCTGGCGTACGGCTCGCTGGACGTGCCGGTGGTCACCCGGAGCGCCGGTGACTGCCACTCCCGGTTCGAGGTCCTGCTCGACCAGGTGTACGTCTCGCTCGACCTCGCGGAACGCTGCCTGGACCAGGTCGACCGGATCAGCGGTCCGGTGAACGTGCGGCTGCCGAAGGTGGTGAAGGCGCCGGAGGGGCACACCTACGCCTGGACCGAGAACCCGCTCGGGATCAACGGCTACTACCTGGTGTCCCGGGGCGACAAGACGCCGTGGCGGATGAAGCTGCGCACCGCCTCGTACGCCAACGTGCAGGCCCTGGCCACGCTCCTCCCCGGCTGCCTGGTGCCGGACCTGATCGCGATCCTCGGCTCGATGTTCTTCGTCGTCGGCGACATCGACAAGTGACGTACCGGCCGCACCGCCGGGCGGAACACTCCGGTGGCCCGGAACGGTGGCGCACCGGTCAGCGCCAGTCGCCCTCGGCGGGGTAGCCGTACTCCGACCGTCGGGTACCGCCGGCCCGGGGCGCCTCGTCCAGCGGCGGGTAGCCGTACTCCTCGTCGTCCCGGTGCCGCCGCCCCCGCCGGGCCGGCTCCGGCTCGGGCTCCTGTCGCGGTGGACCCCAGACGGACGCCGGGTCCACACCTCCGGCGGGCAGCGCCGGCGCACCCCCGGACCGCTCCCAGCCCCGACCGTCGCCGGAGTCGCCAGCATCGCCGCGCGGGACGGCGTCGTCGGCAGCCCACCCGCCGGAACCGCGCTGACCGCGCTGACCGCTGCGACCGCTCTGACCGCGCTGACCGCTCTGACCCTCGGAGCGCCGGTCGTCGTCCCGGGACTCCGACCACTGGCGACCCGCCCGCCGGTCCTCGCCCGGCCCCGGCTCCTCCCGGCGCATCTCCGCCCAGCGGTCCTCGACCCGCAGCTCGGTACCCGACTCGTCGGAGCGCATCGACGCCCGCCGCTCGCCCATCCGGACCTCGCGGCCACGGTCGTCGCTGCGTACCGAGGTCCAGCGGTCGCCGGCCCGCAGTTCGGCCCAGTACGAGTCGTCGGCCGGGTCGCCGATCCCCGGATCCGGATCCGGGTCGGCGGAACGGCCACGCCAGCCGCCGTCTCCGCCGGTCCGGCGTCCGTCCCGCCCCTCGTCGGCGGGCTCGGCGGCCTGCCGCCCCTGCGCCGGCCGCCAGTCGTCCGGGTCCCCGTCGCGCCCGTCCCGCTCGGGGCCGCCCCCGTAGCCGCTGCCGCCGCCGTTGTAGGCGCTGCCGCCGGCGTGGCCGGCACCACCCCGACGCCCGTCACCGCCTCGACCCGGGCCACCGGCCGGCTCCTCGCCGCCACCGTAGGCGCCACCGCCGTAGGCGCCACCGCCGTAGGTGCCGCCACCGTAGGTGCCACCGCCGTAGGTGCCACCGGGCTGGGCGGCGCCGTAGCCGCCTCGCTGGCCACCGTCGCCGTAGCCGCCAGCCTGGCCGTCGTAGCCAGCCTGGCTGCCGTAACCGTCGTAGCCGCCGGGCTGGCCGGCGCCGCCGTAGCCGCCGTTGCCGTAGCCGCCCGGCTGGGCGCCGCCGCCGTAGACACCGCCACCGTAGGTGCCGCCGCCGTAGCCGGCATGGTCGTCGTCCTCGTGCCCGCCGACGATGGTCTGCCGGGTGGTCACCTGCACGGTCTCGGTGTGCCGTACCACGCCCCGGCCGAGCGGGGGCCCGGAGACGCCACCCGGGTTGCCCGCCATCCCGCCCGGGCCGCGCGGCCGGGCGCCCTGCGCCCACGAGTGGCCGTACTGCCCGGGCTCAGCCGCCGCGCCCTCGTCCCGGCCGTACCGCCCCCGGCCCGGCCCGGTCCGGTCACCGTCGGGACGGCCGCTCCCCGGATAACTGCCGCCTCGGTAGCCGGCAGCACCCTGGTAGCCGCCGCCCGGCCCACCGTGGAACTCGCCGGTGTCGCCCTGGTCCACCGAGTGCGCCGGACCCGCAGCATGCGACGGACCGGCGGCGTGGGAGGGACCCGCCGCATGCGACGGACCCACGGCGTGCGGCGAACCTGCGGCGTGCGACGGAGCCGGACCGCTTCCCGCTCGGCGTGGCCCGTCGGGGCGGGCGCCGGAACCCTCCCGGCCCGGTCCGCCCGGCGCCCAGCCTGCCGAGGCAGGCTCGTCCGGCACCCGACCGGTCCGGCCCGGATCGGTGCCGGCCCAGCCGCTCCCGCCCGGCTCGGCCGCCGCCCGCCCGGCGGGCACGCTGGCGGAACCGGCCGCGCCACCGACCACCGCCGCCGTGGCGGCCGCACCGGTCGCGGCGGCCGGAGCGGAGGCACCCGGTACGGCGGCGGCAGCCCGGACGGCCTCGATCTGGCCACGCAGCGCCTCGACGTTGCCCTGGACGACCTCCAGCTTCTCGCCGAACGCCTTGTGCGTGGCGCGGGCGGCCGTGGCGATGTCGTTGCGCAGCTCGCCCCGCAGGTCGTCGAGTTCCTCGATGAGGGTCTCCTCCAGGTCCAGCCGGACACCCTCCGAGTCGCCACGCAACGTGATCGACAGTCCGATGAGTACGACCGCCAACACGGCGAGCACCGCCGCGATCCGCAGCGGCCCGTTCCCCTGCCCGACCAGCAGTAACAGGGCGGCCAGCGGAGCCAACCCCACCCCGACCCAGAAGAGTACGGTCAGCAGCGGCCGACGGCGGGTTTCCTCGGAGGCCTCGCGGGCTGACATGGCAGTCGAGCCTACCCACAGTTGCCGGGGACGGAAATGGCGGCGCCAGCGTACGGGGCCGGTCGACGGCACGTGCACTGCCGTCGACCGGCCCCGGTCGGTTCCACCGCTCGCACCCGGAAGCTGCGGCCCCCGGGCATCGCTCGTCAGCTCGTGGCGAGTGCGCCGTCGGAGGAGAAGACCAACCCGACGCTGATCGTGCCGCTGGTCAGCGCCGACTTGGTCTGCGGACCACCGGCGTCGAGCGAGTCGAACCGGCCGGCGTTGAAGTTGTAGACCTGGACCAGCCCGGCCTGGCACTTCGGCCGCTGCGGGCACTCCGGCGGGCCGCCCAGTACGGTCGCCGAGCCGGAGCACTTCGCTGCCAGCTCGCTGAGGGTGCGGACGCCGTACTTGTCGGCGAACTCCTTGGTGACCGCGAACGCGTTCTGGTCCTGGGCCGCCGACGGCTTGCCGAAGGTGATGCCGACCTTCTCACCGGCCGCCTTCAGCCCGCTCACGGTCTGGTTGAGATCCGGGGAGGAGATCGGCGGCGGGGTGGCCCCGCCCTTCGCGTTCACCTTGTTGTTCAGGAAGTCCGCCATCGTCGCCGCGTACTCCGGAACGACCTGGATGTCGCCCTTCTCCAGCGCCGGCTCGTAGAGTTCGCGGTTGCCGATCTGCTGGACCTTGACCTGGTAGCCGGCGGCGGTGAGGGCGATCCGGTACAGCTCGCCCAGGGTCTGGTTCTCGCTGAAGTTGGCCGCGCCGACGGTGATCGAGCCGGTGCCACCGGTCGGGATGCCGGCGGTGAGGTTGTTGGCCGAGGCGAACTCCTCGGCGGCCACCTTCGGGGTCTTGCGGTCGACGTCGACCGCCTTGTTCAGCCCGATCAGCTTGCTGGTGTCGAGGCTGTCCGAGACCTTGTCCAGGGCCGCGACCAACTGCGGCTGGGCCACCTTGCTGTTGATGGCCGGGATGATGTTGTCGGTGTTCTGGAGCTTCTTGTCGTCGTCGAGCACGACCAGGCTGGATCCGGCCACCGGTGCGCAACCGGCGCCCTGCGCCCCGGTTGCCGGGGCCTGGGTGCCGGACGAGCCGGCTCCACCGCAGCCGGCGAGAAAACCGGCCGCGACGACGGCACCGGCGGCGCCGACTGCCAGACGTGTACGTGTACGCATGAAAACGCCCGCCTCCTGTGTCCCGGCGCGGCCCGGGTGGGCCGGCCGCGTGTCCGACGGGCGACAGGACAGGACGGCCGCCCGCGAGTACTCACGAAACATCCTCCCGTCTGGTACGACAATCCGATGCCGGCTTCGTCATCGGATCGTCACGCAAACGGACACGAGGCGCGCAGAGGCGACTACTCTTCGCGATAATCACGCGTGCCGGGTGGCCCCGTCGGGTGCGCCGAGGGTCGCCGAACGTGATCAGACCCACACCGACGGGCCGACCGGCCGGTCGGCTGCCGGCGGGTCAGGAGCCGGTGATCGCCGCCGCCGCCCGCTGGTCGGCCCGCCGGATGGTCCGGCGCCGGTTCCGGCGCAGCGGCCTCGGGGTGACCAGCCGTTCCACCAGCGCGAAGACCAGTTCGACCAGCAGTGCGAGCAGGGCGACGAGGAGCCCGCCGGCCAGGATCTGACCGCCGCCGACCGCTATGCCGAGCCCGAACCCGGCGCTGATGATCTGCCCCAGCCCGCCGCCGTTGACGAACGAGGCGAGCGCGGCGGTCGCCACCACCTGCACGGCGGCGGTACGGAACCCGGCCGCGAGGTAGGGCACCGCGAGCGGCAACTCCACCCGGCGCAGCAACTGCCCGCCGGAGAGCCCCATCCCGCGCGCCGCGTCCCGCACCTCCGGATCGACCTGCCGGATCCCGGTGTAGGCGTTCGCCAGCAGCGGCGGCACCGCGAAGACCGCCAACGCGATGATCACCGGCGGCTTGCCGAAGCCGAGCGCGGTCAGCGGAAGGATGGTGAGCAGCGCGATGGTCGGGATCGCCAGCGTGACGTTGGAGACCAGCACCACGGCGCCGCCGCCCCGGCCGGTGTGCCCGAGCCAGAGCCCGAGCGGCCAGGCGACCAGGCAACCGAGTGCCACGGCGGCGGCGGAGATGCCGAGGTGCTCGACCAGCCGGTCGAGGACCCCGCCGGGATTGGTCCAGTTCAGCGGGTCGTTGAGCCAGACCACGGCCTGCTCGATCGGGTTCATTCGTACTCACCTCTCGCGCTCATCCTGCGGCTCCGCGACGGCGGGCCCACGGCGTGAGCAGCCGACCGAGGCCGGCGAGGACCAGGTCCAGGACCAGGGCCAGGAGTACGCAGAGCAGCGTCCCGGTCATGATCTCGGCTTTGAAGAAGTTGTTCCGGAATCCGCCGAGGATGAGCTGCCCGAGGCCGCCGTGCCCGACCAGTACCCCGACGGTGACCAGGGCCACCGTGGAGACGGTCGCCAGGCGCAGCCCGGTGAAGATGCCCGGCAACGCCAGCGGCAGGTCGATCCGGAGCAGCCGGGCGAACCGGCCGTACCCCATCCCCTGGGCCGCGTCCCGGACCTCCTCCGGCACCTGGTTGAGCCCGGCCAGCGCGTTCCGGACGATCAGCAGCAGGGCGTAGAGGACCAGTCCGAGCAGCACCGTGGTGGTCCCGGTGCCGAGGTACGGTGCGACGAAGGCGAAGAGCGCCAGCGAGGGGATCGTGTACAGCACGCCGGAGAGTGCGAGAATCGGCCCGGTGAGCGGCCGGAACCAGTACGCCAGCACGGCGAGCGGGATCGCGACCAGGGCCGCGATCAACACCGCCTGGGCGGTGAGGGCGGCATGCTCCCGCAGGGCGGCGAGAATGGTCTCCGAATTGCCCTGCACATAGTCCCAGGAGAACCACGGATTACCCGGGTGCGCCCGGTCGATCACCCGGAAGGACATACGTGGACGTTACCCCGGAGGCCGGTTCCGCCGGGCCCGCCGGCACCACGGGTGCCGCCGCGATAACCCTCGACCAGGTACGCAAACAGTATCCCGACGGCACGGTGGCGGTCGGCGAGCTGAGCCTGGAGGTCAAGGCCGGCGAACTGGTGGTGCTGATCGGGCCGTCCGGCTGCGGCAAGTCCACCGTGCTCCGCATGATCAATCGGCTGATCGAGCCGACCTCCGGGCGCATCCTGCTCGGCGACGAGGACGTCACCCGGGCCGACCCGGTCCAGCTCCGGCGGCGGATCGGCTACGTGATCCAGAACGTCGGGCTCTTCCCGCACCAGACCATCGCCACGAACGTCGGCACCGTACCCCGGCTGTCGGGCTGGTCCCGGGCCCGGATCGCGGCCCGTACGGCAGAACTGCTGGACCTGGTCGGGCTCGACCCGACCACCTTCGGGCCGCGCTATCCGCACGAACTCTCCGGCGGCCAGCGGCAGCGGGTCGGGGTGGCCCGGGCGCTGGCCGCCGATCCGGTGGTGCTGCTGATGGACGAGCCGTTCTCGGCCGTCGACCCGATCGCGCGGGCCCGGCTCCAGGAGGAGTTCCTGCGGCTCCAGGCGGAGGTACGCAAGACGATCGTGCTGGTCACCCACGATCTGGACGAGGCGGTCCGGCTGGGTGACCGGATCGTGGTGCTCTCCCAGGGCGGCAGGCTGGAGCAGTACGCCGGCCCGGCGACCCTGCTCGGCGAGCCGGCCTCGGCCTTCGTCCGGGAGTTCGTCGGGACCGACCGGGCGATCCGGCGGCTGGCGGTCACCCCGGTCACCCGGGAGCTGCTGCGTCCGATCCCGCCGGACGCCGCCACCACCGCCGGGCTGCCGACCGTGCCGCTCGGCTCGTCGCTCTACGACGCGCTGGCGGTGCTGCTGCGGACGAACTCGGACGACGCCCGGGTGACCGACGAGGGTGGCGAGCTGGTCGGGACGGTGAGCCGGCACCAGATCCTCAGCATCGACTATCCGGCCGACCCGGTCGGCGGTTGACGCCGCCGCGGCACCTCTCCCCGCCCGCTCGTGGAAGGCCCTCCGCCAGTCCCGGCCCGGTGCACGGGCTCGCGATTGGCCCCGGACGGCACGGCGCCCGGAGTGCCGGTCGCGGGAGGGAAGCGATCGGGCACTCCGGGCGCCGTCGAGCGGGCGGTACGCCCGCGGGTCGAGGTCGACGACCTGCTGGACCAGCGCGGCCGGTGCGGCTCAGCGTCGGCCCCGCCAGCCGCCCAGGGTGGCCAGGCCGATGATCCAGCCGACGAAGAAGCCGTACGCGGCACCCCTGCCGGCGGCCTGGAATGCGCCGAGCAGCGACGGGTTGCTGCCGATCAGCGTGGCGAAGAGCGCGGCGAAGGCACCGGCGAAGACGTACGCCGACCAGCCGGCGAGGAACTGGCTGAGGGTGCCCCGGGCCCGGGCCAGTTGCGAGCCGGGCAGCATGTAGAGGAAGACCCAGGTGAGCACCACCACCAGGATCGCCTTGAGGTCGGCGGCGATGACGTTCTGGATCGTGTCGTCCGAGTCGAACCGCCACGCCGGCCAGGCGAGCAGCCGGAGGAACCAGCCACCCGCCGTGTTCTCGTCGGTTTCGTCCCCGGCCCAGTCGGCATACCAGGGGCTGCCGAAGACCAGGACCAGTACGAGTGCGGCGAGCGTGCCCGCACCCGTGGCCGTCTTGTATCTGTTGGTGAGAGCCATGCACAGCTAATTCCCAGCGGAATCTGATCGCGAAACCCGGTGCCGGATTCCCGGAATGTGCTTGGCTTCAACCGATCCGCGCCATTGACGGGCCGATGAGGGGATTCGACCGGCCGGTGCTTCGGCAGCCGGTCAGTGCTTCGGCAGCCGGTCAGTGCTTCTGTAGATAGTCGATGAACGCGGCCCGGAGCAGCGGCGCGGTCTCCTCGTAGCCGTGGCCGGTGAACTCCCGCCAGAGCGCGACCGCCTCGTCCACGGTCGGACCGGCCGCGTTCGGCGAGCCGTCCAGCGCCGCCGCCTCGTCCGCGTTCGGCAGGTGCCGGATCACCGACCAGAAGAAGCCGATGTCCCGCCGTTCCCGGGCCAGCGCGAAGGCCCGCTCGCGCAACTCCTCGGTGGACAGCGCGTCCAGCTCGGCGAAGGTCGGCGTGGTACGGGACTCGGGACCGGATTCCGTCATGACGCCGAGCCTATCGGCCCGAACCGCCGCAAGCCGCACCGACCGTCCCGCCCGCCCGGCCGGCCCGTCCTGCCCCGCCCGGCCCGGGTCAACGGTCCGGGCCGTCCCAGCGGTCGCCGCCCCAGCGGTCGGTCGGCTGGCCGGGCAGCGAGGAGTTCCACGGCTCCGGTGGCTGGGCCGTCTGGGCGCTGTCCCAGCTCGCCGGGGTCGCCGGCTCCTCCACCCAGTCCCGCTCGGCGTACGACCGGGGGCGGCCGTTCGCCTCGACCAGCCGGGTCACCAGCAGGCCGACGGCCAGCAGTACGGCGGCGAGGGCGGTCGGCGCGATGTCCAGGTTGCGCTCGTCGGCGTACCGGATGAACAGGGCGAGCGCGACGGTCGCGAGCAGCCCTCCGGCGACCCCGCCCCGTCGGCCGAACGCGCTGGCGCCGCCGAGCAGCGCGGCGCCGAAGGCCAGACCCGTCCACTCGATCCCGGTGGTCGGCGCCACCGGCCCGGTGGCACCGGCCGCGAGCAGCATCCCGGCGGCGACCGCGAAGACCGTCGACAGCACCAGGCCGAGCGTGACGATGACGGCCGCGGCACCGCCCCGGCGCAGCGCCGGGTCGCCCACCGGCCGGAACCGGCCGACCGCTCGGCGTACCGTCTTGACGGTGCCGAAGAGGCCGGCCAGCACGGCGACGGCGGCGAAGCCGGCGAAGAGGTAGAGCGCGTGCTGGTTCGGGTCGTACTCGCCCTGCACGTCGACCGGGGCGGTGCGCTGCTCGACGAAGACCACCACCGCGAGTCCGGCGGCGAGGCTGGCCGCCCAGCCCGGCACGTGGAAGCCCACCACCAGTACGGCGATCACCAGGCCGACGGCGACCCCGGCGACCACCGCCGGCAGCATCGCCGAGACGACGCCCCGGTCGGAGTTCTCCGCGAAGTGCAGCGCGGCGGCGACGGCGACCGGACCCAGCGCGAGGTTCGGCGCGGCGGTGCGCAGGGTCAGCCCGGCGCCGAGGGTGAGCAGCCCGAGCGCGGTGCCGAAGACCAGCAGGCTCTCCCGCTGCTCGCCACGGAGCAGGTCGGGATAGTCCCGGTTGCAGAGGAAGAGCAGCACCGCCACCACGACCAGCAGGACCAGCTCCCAGAGCAGGTGCACGCCGATCCGGTCCCGCCCGGGCTCGCCGTGTGCGGGATCGTCGAAGACGTTCTCCAGCGCGGCCGGCGGGACGTTCCGCCGCCGGGTCGGCTCGGCCGGGTCGGGGTCGGTCGCCACGGCGGGTTCGCCACCCATGAACCGGCCGGTGACGTGGCTGGACGACGTACGGGGGTCGGCGTCGTAACCGGGGTCCGCGCCGTACCGGGGATCCTCCCGGGCACCGGTGCCCACCGGATCCGCTCCGGGGTCCCGTCGCCGATAGATGGAATCGTCGTACGCCATCGCGCGCGCCTCCTGTTTCGTCCCGCCGAACAGGCCCCGACCCGGGGCGCCATCCGGGGGCGGAGCGGTCGGACGTGGGCAAGATCCAGCGAAGCGGGCGGATCCGGCCCGGTCGGAGGCACCGTACCCGCGCGCACGCCCGGCCGTCACCCCCGGTGCGCGTCGATTCGCCGCGCGGCCTGTTCAGCGCTCGTCGCGCCGATCCAGATCGTCACTCTCCGAATTACGATCATCACGATCGGGCACCCGACAGGCGCGTTCCAACCAGAGCGCCGCACCCACCAGGGCGAGCGACGCGCCGAGTCCCGCACTAGCCGCCGGTACGTCGTTCGCGGCCGCCCGGGTCCGCTCGATGAGCAGCCAGACGTCCAGCCCGGCGTAGAAACCCGCGAAGATCGCCCCGGCCAGCGCGGACGCCTTGGCCAGTACGACGAAGCGGGCCACCGCCAGCGGGTCGACCGGATCCCGTCCGGGCCTGCGCTCGATCCGGGCCCGGGTGTTCGCCGCCGCGTACCCCTCCAGGGCGGCCAGCCCGAGCAGGGTGACGATGGGCAGCCAGGGCAGCGGCGGGATGTGGCTGTAGAAGCTGCTGACCAGCAACCAGGCCAGGGCCGCCGAGGCGAGTCCGGCCACCACCAGGGAGGCGGGTCTGGTCGGACCCATCCGCCCGCGCTCGGGGGCCGGGCCGCGCGTCGGGGGTCTGCGCTCGGTCACAACTCTTCCTCACTCCGCTCGTCGGCACCGCTTCCCACGGACCGCCCGGAACCGGGTCGTGCTGCTGGCTCGTCCGGTCCGCGCCGCGGTCGCCGTCAATCCGACTCTATCCGCAGATCTGGACGGGGGCGCACGTCCAGCACGTCGGTGGCGACCGGCTCGGTCGACATCAGGTCGGTCAGCCAGCCGTGGCCGGGCAGCCGCCCGTACGGGTCGATGTCGATCCACGGCCGGAGCACGAACGCCCGCAGGTGGGCCCGGGGGTGCGGCAGGGTCAGCTCGGGGTCGGCGCTGCGCACCGGCTCGCCGTCGGCCGACCAGACCGCGACCACGTCCACGTCGAGGGTGCGCGGGCCGAAGCGGCGCCGCGGGTCGCGGACCCGGCCGGCCGCCGCCTCGGCGGCCCGGGCCCGGTCGAGCCAGTCGCCCGGCCCGGCCGCGTCGTCCGCGACCAGCAGGACGGCGTTCAGGTACGCCGGCTGGTCCGGATCCCCCCACGGCGGCGTCTCGTAGACCCCGGAGGCCACCAGGAGTACGTCCCGCAGCTCGTCGACCGCCGTGCGCAGGTGTCCGAGCCGGTCACCGAGGTTGCTGCCGAGCGAGAGCACGGCCCGGGTCATCTCACCTCCGCCGGGTCACGGTGACCGCCACGTCGGCGAAGTCGTGCGGGATCGGCGCCTGCGGCTTGTGCACGGTGACCGAGGTGACCAGTACCCGTGGATCGGCGAGACAGGCGGCGGCGAGCCGCTCGGCGAGCGTCTCGATCAGGTTGACCGGCTCGCCGGTCACGATCGCGACCAGCCGGCCGGCGAGTTCGCCGTAGTGCACGGTGTCGGCCACGTCGTCGGAGCGGCCCGCCATCGTCAGGTCGAGTTCCAGCACGACGTCGACGACGAAGTCCTGCCCCTGGGCCCGCTCGAAGTCGTAGACGCCGTGCCGCCCGCGCGCCCGCAACCCGGTCAGCACGATCCGGTCGGTGCCCGGCCCGGGAAGCCCGGTGGACCCGTCCCCCGGTCGACCCCGGTCGCCCGCCGGCCCGGTCATCCGGCCACCTCCCCGGTGGTCAGCCGGGGACGTCCGCTGGCGGTCCACACCGCGAGCGCGTCCACGGTCTCCCGTACGTCGTGCACCCGTACCCCCCAGGCGCCGGCCGCGACCGCGAGCACGCTGGTGGCGATCGTGGCGGCGGTACGCCCGTCGGTCGGCCGTGGCGTACCGTCCGGGCCGGCCAGCAGCGCACCGAGGTACGACTTGCGGCTGGCCCCGAAGAGCAGCGGGTAGCCGAGCGCCAGCAGCTCCGGCAGCCGGGCGGTGAGCTGCCAGTTGTCGGCGGGTCGCTTGGCGAAGCCGAGGCCGGGGTCGAGCACGATGCGGTCGGCGGCGACCCCGGCGGCGAGGGCGTCGGAGACCCGCTGGGCCAGCTCGGTGCGTACGTCGGTGACCACGTCGGTGTAGCGCGCGAGTTCCTGCATCCGCTTGGCGTGCGCCCGCCAGTGCATCAGGATCCACGGGCAGCCCGCCTCGGCGACCACCTTGGCCATGTCCGGGTCGGCGAGTCCGCCGGAGACGTCGTTGACCACTGTCGCCCCGGCGGCCAGCGCGGCGGCGGCGACACCGGCCCGGTAGGTGTCGACGCTCATCGGCACGCCGCGGGCGGCGAGTTCCCGGATGACCGGCAGCACCCGGGCGGCCTCGGTCTCGGCGTCGACCCGGTCGGCGCCGGGCCGGGTGGACTCGCCGCCGACGTCGACCAGGTGGGCGCCGTCGGAGTGCATCTCGACCCCGTGCCGTACGGCGGCGTCGAGGTCGGCGTACCGCCCGCCGTCGGAGAAGGAGTCGGGCGTGACGTTGAGGACGCCGATCACCACCGGCCGGGGCGAGCGGAGCAGGTCCGCGCCGGCCCGCCACCCACCGTCGGTCGCGGCGGCTCCCTGGACTGACTCGGTCACGACTCGACGCTACCCACCTGCCCGACTCCGGGCCCGGTCGCCCCCGGGTCCCGCCGGTGGTCCCGCCGGTGGTCCTGCCGGCCGGGCGCGGCCCGCCCCGCCCCGGGATCGGTGCGGTACCGGTGGCGGGCCCGGCGTCGGCGAGGCGCGTGAAAACCGGCCGGGGAGGAGCGATCGGTGGCACTCCGGGCCGCTTGTTCCAAACAGGCACGCGCCGTACGCTCGCATCAGCCAGATGCCAGAACTTAAGAGATGGGCCGAATCAGGACAAAGATGCCCACAAACCATCACCCTTTGCGGTGATTGCGAGACGCAGGGTCGATCAACACCCCACGACCGACCCGGTTGACCGGGCTTGACAGCAGTGCGGAGGCGGGGCGTCACCGCACCGGGGAGGATTCCGATGTTCGCCATGGAGCTGGTGGAGACGGCATGGCCGGCTGCCACGCACGCGCTCCACACCCTCGCGTTCGTGACGGCGGCCGAGCCCGAGGGCAATATCGACACCGACGGGATCGTCGGCTTCTTCGCCACCAACATCGCGCCCATCCTGCTCGCCGTACTCGGCGTGATCTTCATCGGTCGGGCCAGCAAGGGCGAGGTCTCCAAGGTGCTGACCAGCTCGGCGATCGCACTGCTCGGCCTGGCCTTCATCGCCGGGGCGGCGACGCTGTTCTTCGTCGGCGAGAACCTGATCAACCTGATCTTCGAATAGACCGCGGAGCACGAGATGCGGCTGCGCACCGACGACGACATCTATCGGGCCCGCCTGGTCTACCTGGGGCCGCCCGGCTACACACTGCCCGTCCACCTGCCTTACACGCAGTACGGGCTGTTCATGTTGCTGGTGCCGCTCTTCATGTTCATTCATTACCTCTTCACGCTCAAGGTCGAGCTGATCCCCGCCTGGGAGATCGCGCTCGCGATCGTCACCACCTCGTTCGTATTCCGGTACGTCGACCCCGACCGGCCCGCCCGGATGGTCATCCGGACGGCACTGACCGACTGGCGGCGCACCCGCGAACCGGCGACAGAGCAGCGCGACCCCCGCCTGGTCGCGACCCGTATCCGGATCCGGGAGCAGTTGACATGACCGACCGCAGCGAGGTGACGGCGTGACCGAGCGAACCAGATTCCTCTGCCGCTGGACGGTGGAGCCCTCCGGGCCGGGCGAGGCGGCGGCATGACCCGCCCCTCCCGGCCGGGCTCGTCTCACCCGGCAGGTCGCCCGGCCGAGAACGCTGGTAACGGTACGCAGTCCTCCGGCTACAACCAGTCTGAGCTGGCCGAGGAGAGCGAGTACGACGCCGCGCTGCTCAGCAACACCGGGCACGGTGCGGTAGCGGTCTTCCAGGCGCCGCAACCACCGGCCCGGAACCGCCCGGCCCGACCCCCCGCCGCGCCGCCGGCCCGCCCGCCGGCCCCGGTCGAGCACCCGGACATCGACTCGCCCTTCCTCGACCTCTTCGGTGCCGGCCCGGTCCAGCCGGCGCCGCCGCCGAGCCCACCCGCCGCGCCGGCACCCCGCCCCGCGCCCCGCCCGCCCGCACCGCATCCGCGGGGCCGCTGGGGCGAGGAACCGGAGGCCGCCGTCGGCCTGCCGGCCTGGGAGCCGGACGAACTCCCGGCGGGTGGCGGCGGGCAGCGGGAGATCGCGTCCGGGCAGCCCACCGCCCGGTACGCTCCGCCGGCCGCCCAGCCCGCCCTGCCGGCGCAGGACGAGACCATCGCCGACCCCGGTGCCGCCGTTCGCCCGGTCGGACCCGCCAGCCTCGACCCCGGCCCGGCCGTCGAATGGCCGGCCGACGCACCCGCCCCCCGAGCCGCGCCGGGCGGCGCCGGAGCCCTGCCCGCCGCTCCCGCCGAGGGACACCCCGGGCGGCCGACCCCGGCGCCACAGCAGCGCGGCGGCGAGCACTCCGGTGCGCTGCCGATCGTCCGCGAGCCCGCCGAACAGCCGACCCGCCGCCCGGCCGAGCCGGACCGGCGGCCCGGCCGGCGACCGGAGCGGGAGACCGCGCCGGTCGCGCCGAAGCAGCGGCGGAGCACGCCGAAGCCGACCCGGCCGCAGCCGCTGACCAAACCCCAGCGGGTACGCGCACCGAAGCTCCGCTTCGGCGACCGGGATCCCGCCGTCGAGCTGGCCATCACCGAGATCGCCGGCCACCTGACCTTCACCCCGAACACCGTCACCGCCTGGTACTGGCTGCCGGAGGTGCGCTGGGCGTTCCGGCCGGACGCCGAACGGGAGGCGCTGCTCTCCGCCATCTCCGAGCAGTACGCCGGGCTGGCCGGCTTCCGGTTGCACCTGCGCCGGACCACCCGGCCGTTCCCGGCCGACGAGTGGGCCCGGACGATCGACCAGCACACCCCGCACCCGCTGGCCACCGTCTCCGGCGCGCCGAGCTGGTCGGATCACCTGGTCGCCGCCCAGCGGCACCTGCTCTCGGTCAACCACGCCGAGGGGCAGACCTATCTCGGGGTCACCTTCGCCCGCCGGTCGCTCGGCAACTCGCTGGCCGAGCGGATCCTCCGGGCCTTCGGCCGGGGCACCCCCGACGGGGAGCGCCGCAAGCTGGGCCGGACGGTCGAGCAGTTCGACGAGGTGCTCGGCGCGTTCGGGATGCGGGGGCGGCAGGTCAGCGCCGAGGAGCTGGAGTGGCTGATGTACCGCTCCGTGGCGCTCTGCATGGCCCCGCCCGGCCAGCTCTCGCCGGTCACCAACGGCCGGTGGGAGCGCGGCGACCTGCTCGCCCTGACCGAGCAGGTGGAGCGCTACCGCACCCCGTACGGGTCGACGGTGAAGCTGGTCAACCGGATGACCGGCGAGGAGCGGCACGTCGCGGTACTCGCGGTGGGCCGGATGGAGCCGCTGGAGATCCCGGAGCGGCACGAGCCGTGGCTGCACTTCCACGAGCGGCTGCCCTGGCCGATGGAGCTCTCCACCCGGGTCGACATCCTCGGTCCCGGCGACTCGTTCCGCAATCTGGAGCACCGGCTGCGGATGATCCGCTCGCAGCAGCTCGACTACGCCGAGCACGGCATCGACGCCCCGCCGGAGCTGGAGCGGCTGGCCAAGCGGGCCCTGGTGATCGGGGACGAGATGACCACCGGGCTGCCGGTGGAGTCGGCCCGGGCGCACGGCTGGCACCGGATCGCGGTCGGCGGGCGGACCAGGGAGGAGTGCCTGGAGCGGGCCCGGCGGCTGATCCAGCTCTACTCCCGGGAGCTGCGGATCTCGCTCCAGCATCCGAAGAACCAGGACTGGCTGGCCCGGGAGTTCATTCCCGGCGAACCGATCGCCAACACCGGCTACCTGCGCCGGATGCCGGTGAACCTGCTGGCGGCCGCACTGCCGCAGGCCGCCTCGACGGTCGGGGACCGGCGCGGCGACCTGATCGGTCGTACCGCCGGCACCTGCCGCCGGCCGGTCTTCCTGGACCTGCACTTCCCGATGGAGGTACGCGAGCGTTCCGGGCTCGCCGTCTTCGTCGCCGAGCCCGGCGGTGGCAAGTCGACCCTGCTCGGCGCGCTCGGCTATCTGGCCGCCCGGCGGGGGGTGCAGGTGACCCTGCTCGACCCGTCCGGCCCGCTGGCCCGGCTCTGCGCGATGCCGGAGCTGCGACCGTATTCACGCGTGCTGAACCTGACCGGCTCCGAGCACGGCACCCTGGCGCCGTACGCGCTGATCCCGACCCCGCTGCGCAGCGAGTTCGCCGCCGGCTCGGCGGGCGACCGGGAGTTCCAGATCGCCGTCTCCAACGCCCGCGCCGAGCGGCGGATGCTGGTGCAGGACATCTGCATGATGCTGGTGCCGCCGCAGGTGGCCCGGGAGGCGTCCACCGCGACGCTCTTCCGGCACGCGGTCCGGCAGGTACCGGCCGAGGAGACCTCCACCCTGGACGACGTGGTGGCCTGCCTGGCCGGGCTGGAGGACGAGGGCCGGGAGCTGGCCAACCTGCTGCTGGACACCGCCGAGATGCCGTTGGCGCTGCTCTTCTTCGGCCGCCCGCCGGAGGGGCTGCTCGGCGCCGACGCCACGCTGACCGTGATCACCATGGCCGGGCTGCGGCTGCCGGACCTGAAGATCGAGCGGGAGTACTGGTCGGCCGAGGAGGCGCTGGCGCTGCCGATGCTGCACACCGCGCACCGGCTGGCGGTACGCCGCTGCTACGGCGGCGCGATGTCGTCGCGCAAGCTGGTCGGCCTGGACGAGGCGCACTTCATGGAGGGCTGGCGCTCGGGGCGGTCGTTCCTGGTCCGGCTGGCCCGGGACTCCCGGAAGTGGAACCTCGCCGCGCTGGTCTCCTCGCAGAACCCGAAGGACATCCTCGGGCTCGACGTGCAGAACCTCGTCTCCACCGTCTTCGTCGGCCGGATCGCCGAGGACGTCGACATCGCCTCCGAGGCGCTGCGGCTGCTCCGGGTACCGGTCAACGACGGCTACGAGGCGACCCTCGCCTCGCTCTCCAGCGTGGACGCCTCCTCGGCGGACCGGCTCGGCTTCCGCGAGTTCGTGATGCGTGACGTCGACGGCCGGGTGCAGAAGGTACGCGTCGACGTCTCGTACGTGCCCGGCCTGCTCGACCACCTGGACACCACCCCGGTCACGGCGAAGGCCGCCCCGGCCAACCTGCCCTCCCCCGTCGCGGACCTGGAGGCTTGACCATGAGGTTCGGAGCCCGGCTCGCCGCCCTGCTGCTCGCGATCGGGGTGCTGGCGACCGCCACCCTGGTCTGGCCGGTGATCGGCGGCGCCACGCCGGCCTCCGCCGCCGTGCCGGTGCCGAGCCAGGCCAAGGTCGCGCTCTGCACCACCGCCGAGTGGGAGGCGAACTTCCGGGACTGCGTCGACCGGCTCGCCAACGTCGGCCAGCACATCCGGGACTGTGTCACGGCGCCCACCCCGAGCGCGCCCGACCAGGGGCTCGGCGGCTGGTTCGCCACCCGTCCCGAGGCGAGCAGCAAGCCGGGCGTGAAGGGGATGTACACCGAGTACGGCAACGCCGGCTACAGCTACGAGACGTACGACGACTCCGGCGGCTGCGCCTCGGACGTGATCGACCCGGGCAGCAAGGTGTTCAACAAGATCGCGGACGGCGAGATCCGGATCGCCGCCGCGATCATCGGCGCCTCGAACGCGCTGCGCGAGCGGGCCTGGGACCCGAGCAGCATGTGGGACTGGGCCGACCCGCTGGTCGAGCAGGCCACCAAGGCGGTCTACGAGCGGGTCTTCAGCGTCTTCGGCATCATCACCCTCTGCGTCGTCGGCGTCTACCTGCTCTGGCGCTCCCGGCAGTCCGACATGAGCAACGCGATGACCACCGCCGGCTGGGCGGTGCTGGTGATGGTCGCGGTGACCGCGATCGCCGCCTGGCCGGTCCGGTCCGCCAACGTCGCCGACGGCACCCTGGTCACCACGCTGAACGTGGTGCACGAGGCGGTCGGCCCCCGGGACAAGAGCATCCCGGCCGACCGCTGCGGCTCGCTCAACCCGGCCGGCTGCAAGGACAACCGGCCACCGGCGCTGCGGGCCAGTGACACCGCGACCGAGACGATGCTCTACCGCAACTGGCTGCGCGGCGCGCTCGGCTCCTCGGACAGCGAGACGGCCCGCAAGTACGGCCGGGCGCTCTACGACGCCAAGGCGTTCACCTGGGAGGAGACCGCCCGGATCGCCGCCAACCCGGGCACCCGGCAGACCACCGTCTCCGCCAAGCAGGAACAGTGGATGAAGGTCGCCCAGCAGATCCAGCGGGAGGACCCGGAGGCGTACGAGTACCTGCGCGGCGCCCGCGACTCGGACCGGATCGGCGCCGGGCTGATCGCCATCCTGGCCGCGATCCTCTTCGCGATGTTCGACCTGACCGCGTCCGTACTGGTGCTGCTCGGCTTCCTGCTCTTCCGGTGGGCGGTGATCGCCGCCCCGGTGCTCGGCACGGTCGGGCTGCTCCGCCCGGCCAGCGCCGGGCTGCGCCGGCTGGGCAACGCCGTCGTCGCCGCCGTGTTCAACATCGCCATCTTCGGCACCGGTGCGGCGATCTATCTCTTCGCCGTCGACCTGGTGATGAGCACCTCCACCATTCCCGGCTGGCTCCAGGTGGTGCTGGTCTGGCTCTGCGGCGTGGTGGGCTGGCTGCTGCTGCGGCCGTACCGCCGGATCACCCAACTCGGCGGCAAGGACAGCACCGAGGTGATCGCCTCGGCCGGCTCCTGGCACCGCCGGTTCTTCCGGGACGTCCGGGCCGCGTCCCAGCTCGACGACCCGGACCACCGCACCGACATCCGGGTCAAGAACCGCAGCGTGGTGATCCAGCAGACCAACGTACGCCCGGAGGCCCGGCACGAGGACCCGGCCCAGACCGGGGCCGGCAGCCGCTCGGAGAGCAGCCCCGAGCGGGGTACCGAGGCACCCGACTCTCCCCCGGCGGCGGCCCCGGGTGGCGGCTCCGGCTCGCGCCCGGACCGGGCCCGGCCGTCCCGCCGCCGGCCGGCGGAGTGGACCGAGCCCGACGTACCGGTGGAGAACCCCTCCTACGTGATCTACCGGCCCGACTCCGCGCCCGCCCCCGACCCGACGCCCGCCCCCCGGGCGCCCCGGATCCGCTCCGAGGCGAGGTGACGGGATGCGGCGCGCCGTCGAGTTCCTCTTCACCCGGCTCCTCCGGTCCCGGCTCGGGATCGCGATCGTCATCGCCGTGCTGGTGGTCGGGATCGTCGGCGCGGCCCGGCTGATCGCCGGCCCCGGCGACGACCGGCCCGGACTCGTCGGCGGTACGCCCGGCCCGATCAGCATCACCGACCCGGAGGCCGGCGACGACGGGCTGACCGTGACCGAGGAGCCGTCGCCCCGGACCAGTCCCGGCGCGCCCGAGCCGGCACAGGTGGCCCGGTCTTTCGCCACCGCCTGGCTGGACCACCGGGACACCACCGCCGACGAGTGGCACGCGGGGCTGCGGCAGCTCGCCACCGACAATCTCGCCGAGCAGTTGACCGGGGTCGACCCGGCCACCGTGCCGGCGGACCGGATCACCGGGGACCTGCTGGCCGTACCGCAGAACGACAGCCTGGTCGAGGTGGTCGTACCGGTGGACTCCGGCGAACTGCGGCTCGGCCTGGTGGCGGTGCAGGGGCGTTGGCGGGTGGACACGGTGGACTGGCAACGGCGCTGAGCGGGCGCGGGGAGGTGGGTGCGGGATGACCGACCGGGGTCCGACCCGGCGACCGGTACGGCGGGTCGCGCTGGCGGTGGTGCTGACCGGCGTACTCGCGCTGCTCTGCTGCGTCGGCGGCACCGGTGCGTTCCTGGTGACGATGTTCGCCTCCGAGGAGGAGAACCTGGCGGCGGCGACCTTCGGCTGCGGCGACACCGAGCCGGTCAAGACCGACGGCGACCTGCCGCTGGTCGGGCCGTACAAGGCGAGTCAGATGCGGAACGCGGCGATCATCATCAAGGTTGGCCGGGAGATGGGGCTGCCGCCCCGGGCCTGGGTGATCGCGGTCGCCACCGCGATGCAGGAGTCCGGCCTGACCAACCATGGGCATCTCGGCGACCGCAACGACCACGACTCGCTCGGACTGTTCCAGCAGCGGCCCAGCACCGGCTGGGGCACGCCGGAGCAGATCCGCAACCCGGAGTACGCGGCCCGGAAGTTCTACGAGAAGTTGAAGACCATCCGGAACTGGCAGAAGCGGTCGCTCACCCGGGCCGCCCAGGCGGTGCAGATCAGCGCCTTCCCGGACGCGTACGCCAAGCACGAGCCGCTGGCGACCGAGATCGTGAACGCGTTGACCGGCGGGGCCGCCCGGGCCGCCGGTACCGACCTGGGGCTCGGCTGCGCCGACGGGGCGGAGATCGCCGCCTCGGGCTGGACCGCCCCGATCCCCGGCGGGGTCGGCTCCGGATTCCGTACCGCTGCCCGGCCGGCGCACAACGGGGTCGACATCGGCGCGCCGAAGTACACCACGGAGATCCGGGCGGCGGCGGCCGGCCGGGTGCTGGTCTCCCGCTGCGACCCGGACCGGCGGGGGCGGTTGAGCTGCGACGTGGACGGCTTCCCGGGCAAGGGCGGCTGCGGCTGGTTCGTCGACATCCTGCACGCGGGCAACGTGATCACCCGGTACTGCCACATGGTCAACAGGCCGATGGTTTCCAAGAACGACATGGTGGAGGCCGGGCAGGTGATCGGGCGGGTCGGATCGAGCGGCAACTCCTCGGGGCCGCACCTGCACTTCGAGGTGCACCTGCGCGGCGACCGGAGCCGGCACGGCGCCATCGACCCGGTGCCGTTCATGCGCGACCGCGGCGCTCCGCTCACCGGGAATGAGCGGTGATACATCAGATGCAACATGCGTCCGCGACGACTGCAAGCGTCCTGGATTGCGGTGGCGCGTGGGGGCCGGCCGAGGCGTCAGATGGTGACGGCGGCGGCCGTGCTGGACGCGATGGCAGGCGGTTCGGAAGAACTACTAACCAGCTTTGAACGCCCACAGCCGCAGCGCCTCGGCGAGGAGGAGTTTCGGCTTCCGATCATGCCGAATTCCGAGCGTTTACACAGCGTGATCAGCCTCGGGTAGTGCATCCCGTCAGGACCCTCCCCCTTTGCGGCTTGCCGTAGTTCTGGGGAGTCCTGGGCCGTCTCGGTCAACATCAGTGCCGAAGCCGCTGCCGGCGGCCCCGCCCGGCGGGGCTTCGCCCGCCGTCACCGATCGCGCCCGGAACGCCGCGATGCGGTGTCTTCTTGCCATGTTCCGGCCGCATCCGGTGTGGGGTTCACACGCTTGAGTTCGGTCCAGCCGGTCCAGCCTCGCTCCTTCAGCAACTCGATCAGCCGACGGGCCGGCGGCACAGTGTCGAACGCCAGCGTGTCCATCAGCTTGACCAGCGGTGGCTCGATGTGGGTGTCGTCGACGTAGTCCTCGCCCCGTTCGTCTGCCATCTGCGTGATGTAGGCGGCCAGTTTGTCGGCCAGCTCGACCAGCCGTGGGTCGTCGTCGGTGCGGTCTAGTGCCTGGCCCAAGGTGAGATAGAAGCCGATGAGCTGTGGGGCGGCGATCTGCTCACGCTTGCGTGCCATCCATTCCGGGACTCGCTCCGGTGAGTGCGCGGCCAGCGGGATCCAGCCGTCGCGCTCGACCTGGACGATTCGCTCGTCGACCCCGAGCGCCCGCAGCCGGTCGAGATACTCGACCACCACCGGGGGCAGCGCCAAGCTGTCCCCGGAGGCGAGGCGGGCGATTCCCTCCCGGTGCCGTTGCCGCTCCCGGATCTCCGCCCGCAGCCGCTTGTCGATGTCTGCGACCGCCGCGGCGAACTCCTCCTCGTCGGCCTGCAGCAGCTCCCGCACTCGCGCCAGCGGGACCCCGGCCTCGGCGAGGGTCCGGATCTTGATCAGCTCGACCACGGCGCCGGCGTCGTACCTCCGATAGCCGGAGCGATCCCGCTCCGGCTCCGGCAGCAACCCCTTGGCGTGATAGTGCCTCACCGCACGCACCGTCACTCCGGCATACGACGCCAGCTCACCGATGGTCAGCATCGCATCAGTCTCCTACAGCGCGTTCAAGGGGTCGGCTTGGCCGACTGCGCCTTGTTACTCCGGATGATCTCGGCGATCTCCGGGGCGTGGGTGAAGGCCAGCTGGTGGTCGGCGTCGAGCCAGAACGCGGCGATGTGCGGCTGCTCGCGGACGAGCCGCTCGACGCCGGCACGCCAGTTCTGATTCAGGCGCGGCGCCGGTTCTTCACCGCTGTCGCCGGCCATCGAGGTCGACATGATCATGCTGATGGGTCGGTCGATCTTCCTATATCGATGAAGGATCCCGGACCGAACCACATCGATCTCGACATTCAGGTCAAGAATCTCCTGGGCGGTGAGCAACACCTGGCGGGCGGTGCCCCGCAAGGATTCCTGCTGCGTTGCCAGCTTCTCCCATAGCGTGAGAAACGCCGCCGCGTCAGCCTCGGTGATGAACGGTTCGGGCACCGGGTTCGCCCCGTCGATGAGAACAAGCCCGGCGACGGTGTCAGGATGCTCGGAGGCATAGCGCACCGCCAGGTCCGCACCCAGTGAATAGCCCACAAGCAGGGGCGCCGAGGGCAGGTCAAGGCGTTCCAGCTCCGCCATCACGGCGACGAGATCGCTGAGGAAAGCCTCGAAGGAATACCGGTCGGCGGCCGAGGCGAGGCCATGGCCCCGCAGGTCGAAGGTCACTACATCGTGGTCATGCCGCAGCAGCTCAGTCAGCTCGTGCAGGTCTGCCTGTGTCGAGTTCAGCCCGGGGCACAGGACCAGCGGTCGTCCCCGGCCGCCGCGAGACACCGGGATCGTGACACCGTCGTGGTGGATCGTGAAGTGCCGCATCGTCCTGTCGCCTCTCTCGGTCCGCTCCCGATCGTCGCCGTGATCGCCGCGCGACTCGTGCGGTCCGGCTACCTCCACAGCAGTGGTTCTCTTGGTCATGCCACCATGCTGAAAGGTTGCCCCTGCGTCAGGGTCAAACCGCCGCCCAGCGACATGACCTCGCACACCCGCGACCGCCAGCCCGTGCCCACACCGGCTGCGGCTGGCCGCTCGAACAAGGTCAGGTGCGCACATCTGCTGCGATCCGGTGCGAGCGCGACTGAGAGTGGCGACAACGGATCGCAGTCGGCGAGACGATCTGCCGTACGACATAGAGGCTTGATCGACAGACGCCGTTGACCCTTCTGATACTCGATCTCTGTACGCTCCCCGGCGTACCTACCTGTGCACTCGGGCCTGTACGCCGACAACAGCCGTCCAGACGAAGCCGCCCGGCACAGTCGGCGCCGAGCACCACATCGTCATATCGACCGCCGCCGTGCTCGTGGGGTGCACGGAATTTCGTGGTCGATCCGCAGTCCGCAGCGGCGGCCGTTGGGCAGCCGCCGGGTGCAGAAGACCCGATGGCGTACGTCCGGGTTCCGTTCTTCCGAGACGGTGGTCTCCGGCACGTCCACGCAGAGGAAGGTCAGCGCCCGAGCGACGGTCCGGGCCAGGACACGTGCCCGGGGCAGGTCGGTCGTGACGATCGTCAGGTGGATGACGTACCGATGCAGTTCGATACTCACCGTCGCGCCATCGCGCGCATGGTCGGCGCCTGGGCGGCCTGCCAGCGCCGCAGCGCGTCCTTGATCCGGGCCGCCTCCTCCTGACTGTTGGAGAGTTGGGCATAGACGCGGCCGAGGTCATCGGCAACCTGGTCGAGAAAGGCCGAGACCTCGTCCGGGTCCAGGCCACGCCAGGTCGTCCGGAACCGCCGGTCCCGCACCTGCCAGGGCCGCATCGGCTGGTACGGCCGAGAGCGGCGCTCGCCGAGCACCGAAGACAACCGGTCCGCTCCCGTCGATCTCGTCAGGATGCGCCGAAGGAGTTGTCGCACGTCCGTCCATCCTTTCGCCTGGTGTTCGGTCCTGTTCCCGTCCTCGTGCCTGCGCTGGTGGTGGGGGTGGTCCGGCCGTTTCGGGTCCGCCCGGACCACCCCGCCCCGGCCACCGCAGCCCAGAGCGGCGGTACGGCAACAGGGGCAGCCGTGCTGCGGCAGGAATGTTTCTCTGTCCACTCGATCGGTTGTGAAGATCACTTACTGCTAGCTGGTACCGGAGTGGTGTTGCGGCGCTCGCAATGCCGTGCAGAGGTGCCAACCGACCACAAAGGCCCTGCAACCGCCGTCTGCGAAGTTACTCGGCCAGCGTCACCTACGTCAAGCATGTCATCTAAGGATGCAGTGTCATTTCACGTACCTGCATTGCCTATGTCGAGAACCACGATCAATACTGGATGGGCCAACCGACCGCAAGGGACGAACTGTGCCTATCCCGCCGACCATGAACGAGCTAATCGACGATCTTGTAAAGCGCATCAAGAAGGGCGACTTCCCACCCGGCACCCAGATTCCCTCGACCAGCGATCTGGCCGACCACTACGACGTATCGCCATCGACCATCTCGCGAGCAGTGGCCCGGCTCCGCCAGCGCGGAATCCTGGTCGGCCGCCCAGGTCGCGGCGTCTTCGTCGCCGAGAAGCCAGGACGATGACGGCGGCGACCTGTCCGCAAGATCTGGTCGGCTGACCGTCACGCACTGTGTTGCCGTCGAAGTGGGAGCCTGGAGAATAGCGGTGTCAGGCGCCGAGCGCGTTCCGTCCAGGAGCCACAGGTAGGTCGAGCGATCCGTGAGTCACGATCCCCTTCCCGATCCCTTCGCCGGCCAGCCCGACTGGGCGCCGGGGCCGCCCCGACCGATCGTGATCGCCGCCGCCGCCAACCGGGTGGACCTGCGCGGCCGCCGGGTGCTGGTCGGGCTCCCCGGGCTCGGCTGGCGCGCCGACCTGCGGGCGGACGAGCGGGTGGTGCAGGGCAGCCGCACCTACGTGCCGGTGCTGGCCGAGCACGAGTGGTATCGGGCCGAGGCGGAGCAGATCGAGGTCTTCGCCCCGCTGGTGCCGGCGGAACGGGTCTGGGTGGAGACCCTCGGCGAGGTCTCCCCGTGGGACGCCAGCACCCCGCCGATCCCCCGGCCGGCCCGGCCGGACGTCATCTCCCGGCTGGTGTCGCTGGACGCGCCGACGCACCGGGCCCCGGTGCCGGTGGTCGAGGCGGACGCGGTCGCCGGCCGCCGGGTGGTGCAGATCGCCGACGCGGTCGAGCGGCGCGACCTGCGCGCGGTCACCGAGGTCTACACCAGCGGCGACGGGGACATCTGCGTCCGCGTCACCGCCGAACTCGACTGGTACCGCTGGGCGTGGAGCGGCCGGCCACCGACCACGCTGGAGGTTCCGGTGCACCTGCTCTGGATCGAGTGACCCGGCGGGCCCGTCAGGTCGCCGGGTCGGCCGTGCAGACCCGCCAGCCGTCGTCCTGTTCGGTGCCGAAGCGCCACCGCTGGTGCTCGGTCTGCGAGAGGTTCTCCACCAGGTACGAGATCACCAGCTCGACGCCGACCTCGGCCCGCTCCCCCTGTGGGCGTACGTCCAGCGGCCCCCACTTGACCACGAAGGTGATCTGGAACTGCTTCTCCCGGGCCGTCAGGTCGGCGCGCAGTTGCCGCAGCGGGGCGAGCCCGGCCGGGTCGGCGCACTCGAACTCACCGGCGAGTACGTCGTTCTCGTCGACCAGGTAGGCCCGCAGGTAGTTGTCCACCACGACGTCGGGGGCGCTCCGGTCGGGGGCGGTGAACCGGTCGTAGGCGACGTACGCGACGGCGGCGCCGGCCAGGCAGAACAGCGCCAGTGCGCCGCCGACCACCGCCAGCACCAGGCCCAGGCGCCGACGAGGTGGCGCCGGTGGCGGTGCGACCGGCTCGGGAGCGGCCTGTCCGGGCGGGGTCCGCTGGGTGGGTACCCGGGACACCTGGGAATCGGCCGGGGGGTGCACTGACTCCACCCCCTGAGGCTAGCCGCTGCCCCCTCCGTACCCAATGGGCGCGAATTCCAGCTTGGTAACCAAAAGGGATCAATCGGTGACCCTCCGCCAGCTCCGGCTATCTGTGCCACGACCATCCCCGCAGGTCCGCGAAGATGCCGCCGCGCTGGGATACCGTCTCAGACCAGGACGAGGGAGTTGGTGCGGTGGACACCTGGAGGGGACCGACCGGGCACGCCGCCACGCTGCGCTGGCGGGCCGCCGCCGGCACCGCCGCCGTACTGCACCGCCGGGCCGCCGCCACCACCGCCGCCGCGGCCACCGCCCTGGAGGCGATCCGCCCGATCCCCGCCGACCAGCGGGAGCAGCACGAACTCGCCGAACGGCTGCGCGCCGCCGCGAGCGAACTCGCCCCGGGCTGGCTCGGCGCGCCGCTGGACGCCCAGTCCGAGGACGCCCCGCTCGGCGGCCCCGCCCAGCCGACCTTCGTGCGGATCGGCACCGCCCAGCCGCTGGACGACGCCCGCTTTCCGGTGCTGGTGCCGCTGCTCGGCACCGGCCACCTCACCGTCGACGCGGACAGCCGCGATCCCCGGGTGGCCGGGCTGCTCCGGTCCGTACTCCTCCGGCTGCTCGCCGCCGCCCCGGCCGGCTCGCTGCTGGTGCGGGGCGTCGACGCCACCGCCGGGGGCCAGCTCTTCGCGCCGTTCGCCCCGCTCGCCGACGCCGGCCTGATGCCGCCGCCGGTCACCGACCGCACCGGCCTGCGGGCCGTGCTGGCCGAGGCCGAGCAGTGGGTACGCCCGACCCGGCCGGCCACCGCCCGCTACAACCGGCACGACCGCACCCTGCTGCTGGTGGTCGGCTCGCTGCCGGAGCTGACCGAGGCGGGCGACCTGGCCCGGATCGGTGCGCTGGCCCGGGAGGGGCCCGAGGCGGGACTGCACCTGATCGTGGCCGGCTGGCCACCCCCGCCGCTGACCGCCGAGACGAGCCAGGCACCGCTCTCCCGCTCCACCATGATCGCGATGCGCAACCCGTACGCGCTGGTCGGCGATCCGCCCGGTGCCTCGTTCAGCGCCCCGGTGCCGCACCTGCCCGGCACCGGCCTGAACGCGCCGGTCTTCCTCGACGACTGCCCGCCGGTACCGCTGCTGGACCGGGTCTGCCGGGACCTGGCCGCGCGGTTCCACGCCGACTACCGACGTACCCTCGACGACCTGCTGCCGGAGCCGGCGGACGGATTCTGGACGGAGTCCGCCGCCGACGGGCTGAGCACCCCGGTCGGGCACGACGGCGACCGGACCGTGCCGCTCGGTTTCGACGAGCGCACCCCGCACTGGCTGGTCGGCGGCCGGGGCGGTGCCGGCAAGAGCGCCTTCCTGGTCAACGTCCTCTACGGGCTCTGCACCCGCTACCACCCCGACGAGTTGGCGCTCTATCTGGTCGACTTCGCCGACGGTACGGCCTTCACCGAGTTCGTACCGGAGCCGGCGGACGGCTCCGACGGCACCGGGCCGGGCGGGCCGTGGCTGCCGCACGTCCGGGCCGTCGGGGTGCAGGCCGACCGCGAGTACGGCCTCGCGGTGCTCCGCGACCTCGACGCCGAACTGGACCGCCGTGGCGCGGCCGACCCACTCCCGTCGGCGGCGGTGCCGGGACGCCCGGCCGGCGCGGCGCTGGTACCCGCCCAGCGGGGCGACGCCGACCGCCCGACCCCACGGATCATCTGCGTGCTCGACGGGTACCCGCTGCTGCTGGCCGAGGAGGACGCGCTCGGGGTCGAGGCGCTGGCCCGGCTGGAGTCGGTGGCCCGGCGGGGGCGGTCGGCCGGGGTACACCTGATCCTGACCGGCCGACCGGCGCCGGCGCTGGCCGCGCTGCGGGCCCGGCGGGACTCGTTCCTCGGCCAGTTCCCGGTCCGGGTGGCACTGCCCGGCGGCACGGACGTGCTGGAGCCGACGAACGACTCGGCGGCGGGCCTGCCGCTGGGTACGGCGGTGGTGAACACCGCCGGTGGGCTCGGCGGGCCGCGCGGCGCGACCCGGGGCCACGAACGGACCGTCCGGTTCCCCGATCCGCACGCCGATCCGGGCGTGCTCAGCGGGCTCCGGCACCGGCTCTGGGCGGACCGGCCCGCCGGGATGCCGGCACCGGCCGTCTTCACCGGCTATCTGACCCCACCGCCACCTCCGGTCCGCACCGACGACCCGGAGTCCCTCGACGCATCTCTTCGGGTTGACGAGCCGCACCCGGCGCCGACCGACGGGCGGCCAGCGCCGGTCGGTGTGCCGGTCGGGCTGCTCGTCGACGTCTCGCCGCGCCCGGCGGAGCTGCCGCTCGACGCGACACCGGGCCGGCACCTCGCGGTCCTGGGGCCGGACCCAACCGGCGCCGGGGTACTGGCCGGCGCCGCCCGGGGACTCGCCGCGCGGCATCCCGCCGGCAGCGTCGAGTTCGTCGTCGCCGCGCCGGGCCCCGACCCGGTGGCGGAGTCGCTCGCCGCCGCGCTGTCCCGGCGACATCCGGTGCGCCGGGTGGACGCCGCCGGGCTGGGCGAGGCGCTGAAACTGGCCGGACCCGGCTGTCTGGTCGCCTTCGGGATGGACGAGCTGGCGGCGGCCCCCGAGCTGTCGACCGAGCGCCTCCGGGCGCTGCTGCGCGACGGGCCGGGCCGGGGCGTACACCTGCTGGGCTGGTGGCGGGCAGTCGCCCCGTTCGCCGACCTGGTCGCCGTACCGGCGGTGCCCGAGCAGCCCGCACCGGCGGAGCCCGAGGAGGTCGCCGAAGCGGCCGTCGCGGCTGCGGCCACCGTCGACGGGCTGCTCCTGCTCGACGTACCCGAGTCGGAGCTGACCCGGCTGCTGGGCCGGCCCGTACGGTGGCGTCCCCGCCCCGGCCGGGCGCTGCTCTACGACCGTCGGACGGACCTGGCCAGCCTGGTCGTCCCGTACGGCCCGCCGGGCGGAGAGGGCACACCGTGAGCGGGGACGCCTGGCAGGACTACCTGGCCGCCGCGCAGCGGCTGGACGCGGTACGCCGTTCCGCCGCCACCGCCGCCGCCGAGCAGGAGCGGGGCGTGCACAGCGCCCGGGAGGAGCTGGCCGGGGTACGCGCCCGGCTGGTGCCCCAGCAGTCCCGGCTGCGCGCGCTGGGCGTCGCCGAGGCCGACCTGATGCCCTCCGAGCCGGAGGTGGCGGCGGCCGGTCGGGCGATGGCCGGCGGCCCGGAGGCGGTACTCGCGGCGCTGCGGGAGGCCCGGACCACCGCGGACGCGGCGGACGCCGCCACCCGGCTGCCCGGGGCCGGCCCGCTGCCCTGGAGCCGGGTACTGCTCTACGGCGCGCTCCTGACGGCGTTGCTCGGCCTGCTGGCCGTGCTCTGCCTGGGCGGCGTCTACCTGGCCGGTTGGCGCGGTTGACCGGCCCGGCCCGGCCCGGCAGCGGCGACCGGCCGGGCGGCGGCGACCGGCCGGGCGGCGGCCCGGGAAGCGGCTGGCGGGGTCAGGCGGCGCGGCTGGCGTGGATCAGGGCCATCGCCTCGGCGCGGGACTTGGCGTCCCGTTGCAGCGCGCCGCGTACCGCCGAGGTGATGGTCTTGGCGCCGGACTTCTGGATGCCGCGCATCGCCATGCACATGTGTTCGCACTCCAGCACCACGATCACGCCGCGCGGCTCCAGCTTGGTCATCAGCAGGTCGGCGATCTGCGAGGTCAGCCGCTCCTGCACCTGCGGCCGGCGGGCGTAGACCTCGACCAGCCGGGCCAGCTTGGAGAGCCCGGTGATCCGGCCGTTCTCGCCGGGGATGTAGCCGATGTGCGCCGAGCCCCGGAACGGCAGCAGGTGGTGCTCGCAGAGGCTCATCACGTCGATGTCCCGGACGAGTATGAGTTCCTCGTGGTTGGCCTCGAAGGTGGTGCTGAGCACCTGGGCCGGGTCGACCCGGAGCCCGGCGAAGAGTTCGGCGTACGCCCGGGCGACCCGGGCCGGCGTCTGGACCAGGCCGTCCCGGTCCGGGTCCTCGCCGACGGCGATCAGGATCTCCCGGACCGCCTTCTCGATCCGGGCCAGGTCGACGGCGTCCTCGACCGGCCCGCCGCCGAGCTTGCCGTTGACCAGCCGGGCGGCGAGGTAGTCCAGCTCGTCGTCGCCGTCCGGCTCGGTGGCTGACGCGGACAGGCCGCCGACGTTTCCGCCGGCGGCCTGGTAATTCGCTGCGTTCAGTGTGGGCCGTCCGAGTTGGGTGCGGTGTTGTTGGTGTTGCCCCCGACGGTCGCCTGGACGCCGTCCGCCTCGGCCTGCGCCTTGAGCTTCTCCTTCTCGGCCGGGGTGAGCACCGGCGGCTCGGTCGACGGCTGCCGCTTGCCGAACCCGTTGTACGGGGCCATCGGCGGCCGCTTGACCACCCGGGCGCAGATCCGCGCCATGTCGGCCGTGGAGAGGGTCTCCTTCTCGATCAGCTCCAGCACGAGGTTGTCGAGGACGTCCCGGTATTCCACCAGGATCTCCCAGGCCTCGTCGTGGGCCAGCTCGATCAGCGACCGGATCTCGGCGTCGATCTCGGCCGCCACCGCGTCGGAGTAGTCCCGCTCGTGCCCCATGTTGCGGCCCAGGAACGGCTCGTCGCCGCTGGTGCCGTATTTGATCGCACCGAGCTTGCTGCTCATGCCGTACTGGGTGATCATCGCGCGGGCCAGCGCGCTGGCCTTGACGATGTCGTCCGCGGCACCGGTGGTCGGCTCGTGGAAGACGAGTTCCTCGGCGGCCCGGCCGCCCAGCGCGTACGCCAGGGTGTCGATCATCTCGGCCCGGGTCTGGGTGTACTTGTCCTCGGTCGGCAGCACCAGCGTGTGCCCGAGCGAGCGGCTCCGGGAGAGGATCGTGACCTTGTGCACCGGGGCGGAGTGCGGCAGCGCCCAGGCGACCAGGGCGTGCCCGCCCTCGTGGTAGGCCGTGATCTTCTTTTCCTTGTCGCTCATCACCCGGGTCCGGCGCTGCGGGCCGGCGACCACCCGGTCGATCGACTCCTCCAGCGACTCGTTGGAGATCGCCCGCTTGTCGCTGCGGGCGGTCAGCAGCGCCGACTCGTTGATCACGTTGGCCAGGTCGGCACCGGTGAAGCCCGGGGTACGCCGCGCCACCGCGTCGAGGTCGACGTCGGGCGAGAACGGCTTGCCCTTGGCGTGCACCCGCAGGATCGCCTTGCGGCCCTCCATGTCCGGGGTGTCGACCGCGATCTGCCGGTCGAACCGGCCGGGGCGCAGCAGCGCGGGGTCGAGGATGTCCGGCCGGTTGGTGGCGGCGATCAGGATCACGCCGCCCTTGGTGTCGAAGCCGTCCATCTCGACCAGGAGCTGGTTGAGCGTCTGCTCCCGCTCGTCGTGGCCGCCGCCCATGCCGGCGCCACGGTGCCGGCCGACCGCGTCGATCTCGTCGACGAAGACGATCGCCGGAGCGTTCGCCTTGGCCTGCTCGAAGAGGTCGCGGACCCGGCTGGCGCCGACACCGACGAACATCTCGACGAAGTCGGAGCCGGAGATGGAGTAGAACGGCACACCGGCCTCGCCGGCCACGGCCCGGGCCAGCAGCGTCTTACCGGTACCGGGCGGGCCGAAGAGGAGTACGCCCTTGGGGATCTTGGCGCCGAGGGCCTGGTATTTCGCCGGGTTCTGCAGGAAATCCTTGATCTCGTGCAGCTCCTCGACGGCCTCCTCCGAGCCCGCGACGTCCGCGAAGGTGGTCTTCGGGGTGTCCTTGGTGATCATCTTGGCCTTGGACTTGCCGAAGTTGAGCACCCGGGAGCCGCCGCCCTGCATCTGCGACATGAAGAGCAGCAGCAGGATCACCAGAATGACGATCGGCAGCAGGTTGACCAGCAACGAGACGAAGAGGTTGTCGCCGGAGACCTCGGTGTCGATCGGGCCGCTGATCCGGCCGGCCGCCTTCGCGGCGGCGACCGAGTTCCAGACCTCGCCGCCCACCTCGTAGGGGAACTGGGCCTGGATCTTGTCGGTGTCGGTGTCACCGAACTTGGCCGAGTTCTTCAGGTCGAGCTGGAGCGTCTGCTCCTTGTCCTGGAAGATGGCCTTCTCGATGTCACCCTTGTTGAGCTGGTCGAGCACCACGTTGGTCTCGACCTTGTGATAACTCGGGCCACCGCTGAAGAATGAGCTGAGCGCTATCGCACCGATGATCACCAGGATGATCCAGACCACCGGGCGGCGGAAGAAACGCGTACGTTCCATGCTGTTGTCGAGCGCCGTAACGCCCGGACCCTCCTGATCGACGTCCTGATCGTCTGGTTGCCTTCTGCCGCCGCCGGAGCGGCGGGCCGAAACCGTCCCCTGCGAGCCGGCCTCGACGCCGGGCGCTTGGTACCGCGCCGCGGTCATTCGACGGTACACCGTGAACGCGAGGAGCGAGCCTGCGAGCCCTGGGGTAACAGGTCCGCTTCCGCCGGGGTGCCGGGTGACCACGGACCCGTGCCGGACGCCTGGCCCCGTACGGCCCCATCTTTCGGGTCAAACTGGGCAGGAGGCCCGGCGCGGGATGCTTCCGCGCCACCACCGCATACCGTAACCGCGTTTCCTGGGAGCGCGCTGTACGTCGACTCGATATTTCGGCGACGACATTCAGGATGGTCAGGGCGTACCGGACATCCGTTCACGTCCAAGACGGGACGAGGGGGTCGGAACCGGCCGAAAAGTCCGGACCGGATCAGGACCGGGCGTAGACCTCTGGCTTCAGGACGCCGACGTACGGCACCTCGCGGTAGCGCTCGGCGAAGTCCAGCCCGTAGCCGACGACGAACTCGCTCGGGATGTCGAAGCCGACGTACTTCACCGGGACGGAGACCTTGATCGCGTCCGGCTTGCGGAACAGCGCCACCACCTCGACGCTGGCCGCCGACCGGGACTCCAGATAGCGCAGCAGCCAGGAGAGGGTGAGTCCGGAGTCGACGATGTCCTCCACCACCACCACGTGCCGGCCGGCGATGTCCCGGTCCAGGTCCTTGCGGATCCGGATGGTCCCGGAGGAGGTGGTGCCCTGGCCGTACGTGGAGAGGGCCATGAACTCCAGCTCGGCCGGCGGCCCGTGCCGGCCGAGTGCCCGGGCGAAGTCGGCCATGAACATGACCGCGCCCTTGAGCACGCAGACCAGGATGATTCCGTCCGTGGTGCCGGCGTGGTCCGCCGCCACCTGTTTGGCCAGTTCCGCGATCTTTTCCCGAATCTGCTCCTCCGAGATGATCACGTGGTCGATGTCGGCGTCGTACCAGGAGCCCTGAGCCATGCGCCTAGCCTGCCGTACGCCGGTTCGCGCCCGTCGCCGGGGCGGCACCTTGCCGCGGTGCTCACCCCGGCTGGCCAGGCGGACTCTTCGGCATGGTGCTCAGCCCCGGGGCGAGGACCGCCAGCCACCCTCGCTGGGCCGCCAGTCGGCCGAGTCCCGGCTGTCGGCGGTGAGCCCGAGGAGGGAGGCGAGGAAGAGGACGAGGAAGAAGAGGGAGACGAGGAGTTCCATGGCGGCGTGACCTCTCTTGTCGATGCGGCCGGCCCGGGATGTCGGGCCTGACCAGGTCTTTTGGTTCGCCGCCGGTGCGCACCGGCTGTTCTGATCCAAGTCTGCGCCGCCGGGTACGGTTCGGACAGTGGCAGCTTTGCCACGCACCATCGATTTTCTGCCAGTTCTCGGCTATCGTCGATGCATGCTTCGCAACGTGGCCGTGATCGCCCTGGACCCGGTGGCCCCCTTCGAGCTGGGCGTGCTCTGCGAGGTCTTCGGGACCGACCGGGTCGCCGACGGCTTCCCCGGTTACCGCTTCGACGTCTGCACCCACGACGGCAAGCCCGTCCGCACCCGCTCCGGCTTCGGTCTGACCCCGAGCGCCGACCTGACCCCGGTGGAGGACGCCGACCTGGTCGCCGTGCCGGCGATGCACATCATCGGCGCCCCGATCCCGGAGACCGTGCTGGCCGCGCTGCGCCGGGCCGCCGACCGCGGGGCGTACGTGCTCAGCGTCTGCTCGGGCGCCTTCGTGCTGGCCGCCGCCGGCCTGCTCGACGGGCGCGAGTGCACCACCCACTGGAAGTACGCCGACCGGCTCGCCGAGATGTATCCGCTGGCCAAGGTGCGGTGCAACTCGCTGTACGTGCAGGACGGCAACCTGCTCACCGGTGCCGGCACGGCGGCCGGGATCGACGCCTGCCTGCACCTGGTCCGCCAGGAACACGGCTCGGCGCTCGCCACCAAGCTCGCCCGGCGGATGGTGGTGCCGCCGCACCGCGACGGCGGGCAGGCGCAGTACATCGAGGCGCCGATCGCGCCCACCCCGGCGGCGCCCACCCTGGAACCCGTGCTGGGCTGGCTGATCGAGCACCTCGACCGGCCGGTGACCGTGGACGACCTGGCCGCTCGGGCCCACATGGCGCCCCGGACCTTCGCCCGGCGGTTCCGGGCCGAGACCGGCACCACGCCGCACGACTGGATCACCAACCAGCGGGTGCTGCTGGCCCGGCGACTGCTGGAGGAGACCGAGCTGAGCATCGAGGCGGTGGCCACCCGGGCCGGCTTCGGCGACGCGGCCACCCTGCGGCACCACTTCGGCCGCCGGCTCGGCGCCACCCCGCACGCCTACCGGTCGACCTTCCGCGGCCGGCTCCCGGTGACCCGGCACGAGCCGGTCACCGTCTGAGCCTCCGGCGGGCCGGGCGGTCGCGGGCGGTCAGGAGGCGGAGACGAGCCCCACGTCGATCACCGTCGGCCGGTTCACGTCCACGGTGAACGGGCCGAACCGGCCGTACTGGTAGTAGGTGGTCTCCGAGTACGGCACCAGGTCCGAGTCGGTCGCGTCGCTCCCGACGTTCGGCCGGGTGAACCGCCACTTCGACTTCGAGACCTGCACCTCGACGTAGTACCGCTTCGCCGGCACCTGGATCCGGTACGGGCCGAAGCTGTTCGACCAGCCGTAGCTGTCCTCGTCGTCCACGCTCCGCACCGAGTACTGCGTCGGGTCGACGATCGGCTCGCCGGTCCCGCGCACCCCGTCGGCGTTGACGTCGTGCCAGAACACCCCCTGGATCAGGCCCTCACCCACGATCGTGAAGACCTGCTCGTCGGTGTTGTTGCCGGTGTTGCCCTCGCGCGGCGTGCTGACCGTCGCCCGGCCGGTGAGCGGCTGCCCGACCGTGCCGCCGTAGAGGCCGACGGCCAGCCGCACCGGGTACGCCTCGGCGTGCGGCGCGAGTTCCCGCAGGTAGACGCAGTCGGCGCCGGCCGGTGCGACGAACTCGCAGTCCCAGTCGCTGGAGGTGCTCAGCTCCGATGCCTGGAACGGCGCCGGCAGGGTGAGCCTGACCCGGGCGCCCCGGGCCGGCAGCGCGCCGACGTTGCGGACCACGGCGGAGACGCTGCTCCAGCCGCCGGTCGGCAGGATGTTGCGGGGCGCCTCGACCGTGACGGTCACGTCGGCGGACTTCAGCGGGTTGGCCGTGGCCGGCGTGCCGACGGCACCGGCGGTGACGGCGACGATCCCCAGGACGGCCAGCGAGCGTGCCGGCCAGGCGATGGACGGTCGGGGCAAGGAATCCTCCTCGGCGCACAATTGATCACCAACGTTAGGGGATCCCGGCAAGCCCGGAACAGCTCAGTACCCGACAGCGCAGCCGTCCGCCCGGGGCTCCGAGCCGGCCACGTAACCACCGTCGGGCAGCCGCCAGATCGCCTGGCCGTACCCGAAGGCGGACGCGTCGGGCTCGACGGTGATCTCGTGCCCCCGGGCGCGCAACCCCTGCACCGCGTCCCGGCCCACCCCACCGGCCAGGCCCGGCTCCACCAGCACCGAGCGGCCGGCGTGCCAGTACCAGCGCGGCCGGTCCAGCGCGGCCTGCGGGTCGAGCCCGTCGTCCAGGGTCGCGGAGACCACCTGCACGTGCCCCTGCGGCTGCATGTGCCCGCCCATCACCCCGAACGGGCCCACCGGCTCGCCGTCCCGGCCGAGGAACCCGGGGATGATGGTGTGGAACGGGCGCTTGCCCGGCGCCACCACGTTCGGGTGGGCCGGGTCGAGGCTGAACCCGGCACCCCGGTTCTGCAACCCGAAGCCGAGCCCGGGCGGTACCACGAACGAACCGAAGCCCAGATAGTTGGACTGGATCAGGCTCACCATCATCCCGCCCTCGTCGGCGGCGCAGAGATAGACCGTGCCGCCCCGGGCCGGGTCGCCGGGCGCCGGCGTGCCGGCCGTGTCGGTGACCAGTGCCCGGCGGGCGGCGGCGTACTCCCGCGTGAGCAGGTCGGCGGTCGGCACGTGCACCCGCTCCGGGTCGGCGACGTACGCGTGCGCGTCGGCGAAGCCGAGCTTGACCGCCTCGATCTGCCAGTGCAGCCGCTCGACCGGATCGAGTGCGGCCAGCTCGACCCCGTCCAGGATGTTCAGCGCGAGCAGCGCGGCCACGCCCTGCCCGTTCGGCGGCAGCTCCCACACCTCGTGCCCGCGATAGCCGGCCCGGACCGGATCCACCCAGGTCGAGGCGTGCCCGGCCAGGTCGTCGCCGGTGAGCCGGCCCCCGGTCCGGGCCGCGTACCCGGCCAGGGTCTCGGCGATCCGACCGGTGTAGAAGTCCGCCGCACCGGTCTCGGCGATCCGGCGCAGCGTGCCGGCGGCGTCCGGGTTGCGCCACCGCTGCCCGACCCGGGGCGCCCGTCCACCGTCGACGGTGAAGACCCGGCCCCACTCGGCGTACTCCTCGCCGGTCAGCCCGGCGTGCACCTCGACCGAACGGGCCCAGCTCGCCGCGACCCGGGGCGAGACCGGGAAGCCGTGCTCGGCGTAGCCGACCGCGTCGGCGAACAGCTCCGCGAAGGGCAGCCGGCCGAACCGCTCGTGCAGGTCCCGCCAGCCGGCCGGCGCCCCGGGTACGGTCACCGGCAGCCAGCCCCGCGCCGGCATCGCCGGCCCGACCGCCTGCGCACCGCCGTGTCCCGGGGTCGGCTCGGCGCCCCGCCCGCCGGTCGCGGCGAGCACCAGCTCCCGGGTCAGCCCGGCCGGTGACCGGCCGGAGGCGTTCAGCCCGTGCAGCCGCTCCCCGTCCCAGACGATCGCGAAGAGGTCGCCGCCGATGTCGTTGGAACCGGGCTGGACCACCGTGAGGGTGATCGCGGTGGCGAGGGCGGCGTCGACGGCGTTGCCGCCCCGGCGCAGTACCGCCAGTCCGGCGGCGGCGGCGAGCGGCTGGCTGGTGGCGACGGCACCGTGCGGCGCGAAGAGCGGCTGTCGGGGGGAGGACATCCCCCATGTCTACTCCGCGACCAGCACCCCGCCGCGCCGGGTCGCCCGGATGCCGCCGGGCAGGTGCGTCGCGCCCTGGCCGCGCCAGGCGGTGACCAGCGCGTTCAGCGCCGCGATGTGCCGGTACGAGAGCGCGGCCGGCGGCGCGCCGAGTTCGCGGCACCAGAGGTGCAGCACCCGGGTACGCACCGCCGGCGGCATCCCGGCCAGCACCGGCACGGCCAGCCCGTCGGCCGCCCCGCCCGCGCTCCCTGCCCCGCGCACGCTCCCCGCACCGCTCCCGTTCCCCGCACCGCCCGCGCTCCCCGCACCGCTCCCGTTCCCCGCCCCGCTCGCGTTCCCCGGCCCGGCCGCCGGGATCCGGGCCTCGGCGTAACCGGCCCGGGCCAGGTCGTCCAGTGCCGCGCCGTCCTCGGCCGCCAGCCGGGCGGTCCGGGCCAGGTTGTCCAGCACCCCGGGGCCGAGCGCCCGGACCAGCACCGGCAGCACGTCGGAGCGGACCCGGGCCCGGGCGTACCGGTCGTCGGTGTTGTGCGGGTCCTCCCACGGGGTCAGCCCGAGCAGCGCGCACGCCTTACGGGTCTGCTCGCGGGTGATCTCCAGCAGTGGACGGGCCAGCGTCACCCCGGCGTACTCCCGGCTGGCCGGCATGCCGGCGAGCCCGCGCGGGCCGGCGCCCCGGGCGAGCGCGAGCAGCACCGTCTCGGCCTGGTCGTCGCGGGTGTGCCCGAGCAGCACGGTGCCGGCGTCGTACCGGTGGGCGGCCTCGACCAGGGCCCGGTAGCGGGCCTCCCGGGCCGCCGCCTCCGGACCGCCCGGCCGGCCGGCGACCTGGACGGTCGCCACCTCGATCGGCGCGAACCCCTGCCCGCCGGCCCACTCCGCGACGTCGGCGGCCCGGCGCGCCGAGCCCTCCTGCAAACCGTGGTCGACCGTGACCAGCCCGGCCGGCAGTCCCAGCCGGGCGGCCACGAAGGCGGTGCCGGCGGCCAGGGCGAGCGAGTCGGCGCCGCCCGAGCAGGCGACCAGGACCGGCCGGTTCCGGGGTACGCCGGAAAGCGCCCGCCGGAGCGCGACCCGGATGGCCGCGACCGGCGGCGGCAGGGCTGCCACGGGTCGGGTCAGCCGGTGGCGGCGACCGGGCCGACCGGACCGTGCACCCGGGCCACCCAGGCGTCCGGGTCGGAGAGCTCCTCCAGCCGGGGCAGGGTCAGCGGCGAGCTGAAGATCTTGTTGAAGCCCTCCATGCCGACCCGCTCCACCACACCGTGCACGAACTTGCGGCCCTCGGCGTACTGGCGCATCTTGACGTCGACGCCGAGCAGCTTGCGGATCGCCTTCTCCAGCGGGTTGCCGGACTCGCGGCGCCGGTTGAACTTCGCCCGGATCGACTCGACGCTCGGGATGACCTCCGGCCCGACGCCGTCCATCACAAACTCCGCGTGCCCCTCCAGCAGGGTCATCAGCGCGGTCAGCCGGTCGAGTACGGCCCGCTGGCCGGGCGTCTGCACGATGTCCAGCACGCTGGCCCGGCTCTCCGGGTTGCGGACCGAGTCGGAGAGGGTGCCGACGCCCCGGCGGATCCGGTCGAGGAAGTTGTCCCCGCCGGCCTGGGAGGCGTCGACGAACGCCTGCACCTCGCCGAGGAAGTGCCCGCGCATCCACGGCACGGCGGTGAACTGGGTGCGGTGGGTCACCTCGTGCAGGCAGACCCAGAGCCGGAAGTCCCGGGGGTCGGCCTGGAGCTTCCGCTCGACCTCGACGATGTTCGGGGCGACCAGCAGCAGCTGGCCGGGGTCGGCGGAGAAGACCTCGTACTGGCCGAGGACCCGGCCGGAGAGGTAGGCCAGCACCGTACCGGCCTGCACCCCGGTCAGCCGGGAACCGATCGTGTCGGTGATGACCCCCGGCGGCCTGTCCCCGGAGAGCCGGGTGATCAGCGGGGTGATCACCTCACGCAGCCCGGCGATGTTGGTGGCCGCCCAGTCCCGCCGGTCCACCACCCGCACCGGCGGATGGGCCACCTGCGAGCGCAGCCCGGTGTACGCCAACACGTGCCCGGCCGCCTCGTCGGTCAGTCGACGCAGCTCGGACACCACCTCGGTCGCCTCGTCGTACGAGACCCGTGGTCCCGACTTTCCCAACGCCCCTGCGGTGGCGGCGGCCAGATCCCAGTCCACGAACTGCGCCATACCACCACCGTACCCGGGTGTTCACACCCCAACCCCGAGCTGGCGGGGTCAGCGGCAGCCGCACCGGGCCAGCGTGGTGGCGATCCGGTCCAGCTCCCGCTGCGCCTCGTCCTGCCCCACCGGCACCCTGTTGGCGAGTACGGCGAAGGCCAGCAGCCGGCCGTCGGCGGTGGTCACCACGCCGGAGATCGCGTGCACCCCGCTCAACGTCCCGGTCTTGGCGCGCACCACGCCCGCTCCGGCCTTGGTCGCCTTCTCGCCGGACCGGTCGAACCGGTCGCGCAGGGTGCCCGACCAGGCCGCCACGGGCAGCCCGGGGAAGAGGTCGGCGAGTTCCGGCCGGGTCCGCTTGGCGGCCATCGTCAGTACGTCGGTCAGCAGGCTCGGGGTGACCCGGTTGGCCCGGGACAGCCCGCTGCCGTCGGCGAGTGAACTCTCCGCCGCCGGCAGCCCGAGTTCGCCGACCATCTCGTCGACCGCCTCGGCCGCACCGACGAACGAGGCCGGCTTGTCCCGGCTCAGCGCGACCTGCCGGGCCAGCGCCTCGGCCACCACGTTGTCGCTGTCCCGGAGCATGAACTCGACCAGCCGGATCATCGGCGGCGAGGAGACCCGGCCCAGTTCGGTGCCGGCGCTCTGGGTGCCGGGGCTGGCGCTCGCCGCCGCGGCCGGGGCGGTCGCGGCGGCCGCCGGTGCCTTGCCGATCACCACCGCCGAGTTCGGCAGCCCGAGCAGCTTGGCGAAGGCCCGCCCGGCGGCCTCGTCCGGCTTGGCGTACCGCTCCTGGCCCCGCCCCTTGTCCTCCGGGTCCTTCCGGGCGCCGTCGGTCATCAGCGCCGTGATCACCGCACCGAACCCGCCGGTGGGGATGTCGGGGTCCCAGGCCGGTTCGAGGACCGGGCCGGGGAAGAGGGTGTTGTCGACGATCACCTTCGTCGGCGCGGTGCCGCCGAGCGCCTTCTTGACCTGGGCGGCGAGCCGGTCGAGCCGCCCGGCGCCCGGGTACCAGCCGGTGCCGTTCACCGCCAGCGTCGGGTCACCGGCCCCGATGATCACCACCTCGCCCGGGTTCGCCCCGGCCACCACCCGGGTGGCGATCCGGTACGCCGGGCCACGCGCCGCGAGTACCGCCGCCGCGGTGACCAGTTTGGTGGTCGACGCCGGCACGGTCGGGGTGTCCTGGCCGTTCTCGTAGAGCGCCTGCCCGGTGACCGCGTCGACGACCGAGATGTTCACCTCGTTGCCGAGCGTGGAGGAGGTGACCAGCGGGCCCAGCGCGGCCCGTACGCCCTCCGGGGTGGGTGCCGGAGCGTTCGCGCCGGCGGCCGCGAGTACGGGTGGTGGCGGCGGTTCGCTCGGGTCGACGGCACCGGGGGTCGGCGAGGCGTTCCCGCCCAGCCAGCCGTCCACCGGGCCGGGGCGGACCACGGCCACCCCGGCGACGGCGAGCGCCAGCACGAGGACGCTCGCGAGCACGCCGAGCAGCCTGCCCCGGCCCCGCCGTCCCGTCGGCGGTACCCCACCGGGCACCGCCCCACCGACCGGTACCCCGGCAGGCGGGCTGCCGGGCGGCGGCGTACCCGCTGGGAGGGCTCCGTTGCCGGCGGCCGGCGTGCCCGGCGCATCGCCGCCGGACCGGCCGGGCCAGGCCGGCGGCGCGGGCCGGTCCGACCAGGCGGAGGGGTCGGTCGAAGCCTTCCCCGGGACGCCGGGCGGCACCGGCGGGGCCTGGCCGGGCCGGCCGGCGGCACCGGGCGGCGGAATCGGCAGGCTCTGCCCCGGCCAGCCGGCGGCTCCCGGCGGCGGCGTCGCCCGGCCGGACGGCGCGGGTGGGGGAGCCGGGGTGTGCGACGGCGGGATCGGTAGGCTGGTCGGCAGCGGCACGACGGCGCGCCCCCGGACCGGCGCGGACCCGGCCGGCGGCTGCGGGCCGCTGGCGCCCGGCACCACCACCCGGCCCTGCGCCGGGTGCTCCGGCGGGTTCTCTCCGGTCAGGCCCGAGTGTGAATCTTCACTCCCCACCGGCCCCTCCTCCCCGTCGAATTCTGCCTAGGCGACACTACTTTGGTCCGAACACCGCACGGGGGCCGGCGGCAAGGTGAATCGCGAGATCACCCGCGCAGGTGCCGACCGTTGTGGTTCCGTTGGCCAGCGCCGGCAAACGAGGGAGCGTGCGAGATGGATTTCGACGTCACGGTTGAGATCCCCAAGGGTCACCGAAACAAGTACGAGGTGGACCACGCGACCGGCCGGATCCGGCTGGACCGCACCCTCTTCACGTCGACCCAGTACCCGGCGGACTACGGCTTCATCGAAGGCACGCTGGGCGAGGACGGCGATCCACTCGACGCTCTGGTGCTGGTACCCGAACCCACGTTTCCAGGTTGCCTCATCCGGTGCCGGACGATCGGCATGTTCCGGATGACGGACGAGAAGGGCGGCGACGACAAGGTCCTCTGCGTGCCGTACGAGGACCCGCGTCAGGAGCACCTGCGGGACATCCACCACCTCGGCGAGTTCGACCGGTTGGAGATCCAGCACTTCTTCGAGGTGTACAAGGACCTGGAACCAGGCAAATCGGTCGAGGGCGCCACCTGGGTCGGTCGGACCGAGGCGGAGGCGGAGATCCGGACGTCCTTCCGTCGGCACCAGGAAGCGGTCGAACGGGGCGAGTCGCCGCACTGACCCCCCGACAACACGGCAACCGGCCGGTGGCACCCCGTCGGGGGCCACCGGCCGATTTCGGTTCACGTCGGGCTGACCGCCCGGCTCCGGCCGATTTCGGTTCACGTCCGCGCCGACCACCCGGCTCCGGCCGAGACGGGCCGGGCGCGCGGGTCAGCCGAGCAGGCCCCGCGCCTGGGCGTACAGGCCGAGCACGGCGCAGGCCACCGGCACCACCGCGATCACCATCAGGGTGTCGATGATGTCGGCGGTCCGGCCCAGGTAGGGCCCCGGCTCCCGCTTCGAGTAGGTCGCGCCGGCCCCGATCACCACCAGGGCGAGCACCAGGCCGCCGGCGGTGAGCAGCAGCAGGCCGGTCTCCTGCATCCGGAACAGCAGGGCGATCCCGAGCACCACCGCGCTGCCGATCCCGGCCGCCATCAGCGGCACCCGCTGCCGGACCGTGACGAAGAGCCGGGAGCGCAGCAGCAGGGCCGCCGCCGAGACCGCGACCATCAGCCGGCCGGAGAAGCCGCCCGCGACCACCAGCACCAGCGCCGCCACCACGGCGAGCACGGCGTGCCCAACCAGCATGCCGGTGAGCATCTCCTCGGTCCGGGCGACGGCCGCGAAGACCCGCCCCCGGTCCGGCCGCTCCCGCACGCCGCTCTGCTGCGGAGTCGACGCGGTGAAGCCCTCCGCCGCCTCGGCACCGGTGGGCAGCGTGATCGGCGGCATCGGCAGCTTGCCGAAGCGGATCGCCAGCAGCGGCAGCATGCCGATCGCGCAGACCAGCGCGGCCATCAGGATCGCCGCCGACCCGGCCGCCGAGAGCACGAACCCGACCAGCGCGGTCAGCGCGCCGAGCAGCCCGACCGAGACACCGGCGGCGTAGACCCGCAGCCCGGCGGCGACCCCGACCATGCCGAGCACCGCGATCAGCAGCAGCGCGACCGAGCCGGCCAGCGCCTCCGGCGCACCGAGCCAACTGATCCAGCCGACCACGCCCACCGGATCGCCGGAGGCGACCAGCAGGGCGCCGCCGAAGAAGGCGAACGGCATCGCGTACCCGCCGAGGGCGGCACCGGCCGTGGCGTCCCCGTACGCCCGGGAGGCCACCACCGCGCCCAGGGTCAGCAGTACGGCGGCACCGAGCGCGACAAAGGCGCCCAGCTCCCAGAGCGTGCCACCGGCGATCACCGCGAAGAGGCAGACGGCGAGCAGCGCACCCGCCGCGGTGAGCGTGCCGATCCGGGTGTTCCGCCCGGACCACGCGCTGCCCCGGCGCCTCGCCCCGTCGGCGATCGCCTCGACCACGTCGTCGTACTCCAGCTCCGGCCACTGCGCCCGGGCCGGGACGAGGTGCAGCACGTCGCCGTCGCGTACCCCCTGCGGCAGCAGGGCCTTGCCGGCGGCCAGTGGTTCGCCGTCGGTGCGGCGCAGCAGCCACCCGCCGTGCTTCTCGCCGTCGTCGGCCAGTCCCTCGCCGGCATGCCGGAGAACCTCGGGCAGGAGTTCGGCCAGCGGCAGGTGTTCGGGCAGCGCGACGTCCACCCGTCGTTGCGGCGCGCTGATCGTGACGCGGGCGAGCCCGGTACTCATCGACAGTCCTCCATCGAGGGGGCAACCCATGGCTGCGCGGACGACCGCACTTTACCTAGGATGGGTCACACTCGTCCGACCGAGCGCGATGACATTTGCGACGCGGGGGCGTCGGATGGCCCGCCAGGACGGCCAACTCCAACCGTCGGCGTGGCCTTAGGGGAGGTCTGGAATGGACACGGGTAGCCAGGGCCGGGGCGGCACAGACCGCGCCGGAGGAGCCCCGGAGCTCGGCGTACGGCCCGATGGCGGCCGGTCCGGGCCGGCGGGCGACGGCCGGCGGGCCAGCGCGGAGCGGGTGGCGGGAGGCGACCGGTGAGTACCGTCGTCATCAAGCGCCCACCACGCCGTCCCGCACCGGAGATCCCCACCGGTGAACTGGCCGTCGAGGCGCCGCCCGAGATCCCGCAGGCGACCGGCGGCAAGTGGCAGCAACTGATGATGGTGCTGCCGATGCTCGGCGGCTCGGTCGCGATGGCGATGATGTTCGGCCGGGGCGGCGGCGCCTACTCGTACGTCGTCGGCGCCATGTTCGGCATCTCCTCGCTCGCCATGGTGGCGTCCTCCTGGGGCAGCGCCTCGGGTTCGCCGAAGAAGTCGGAGATGATGCAGGCCCGCCGGGAATACCTGCGGCACCTGGCGACGCTGCGGCGGCGGGTCCGGGAGACCGCGTCGAAGCAGCGGGCCGGGCTCTTCTACCGGCACCCCGACCCGACCCAGCTCTGGTCCACTGTGGGCAGTTACCGGGTCTGGGAGCGGCGCCCCAGCGACGGCGACTTCGGCGTCGTCCGGGTCGCGGTCGGCCCGCAGACCCTGGCCACCCCGCTGGTGCCGCCGGTGACCCGGCCGCTGGAGGACCTGGAGCCGATGACCGCCGGTGCGCTGCGCCGGTTCCTCGACGCGTACTCGGTGGTGCCGGACCTGCCGGTGGCGCTCTCCATCCGGGGCTTCGCCCGGGTCTTCGTCCGCAGCGCACCCCACCAGCGCGACCAGTCCCGTGAGCCGGCCGGCGGCGACCCGCAGGCGCTGGCCCGGGCAGTGCTCACCCAGCTCTCGGTCTTCCACGCCCCCGAGGAGCTGCTGATCGCGATCTGCGCCGGCCCCGAGCGGCGGGCCCGGTGGGAGTGGGTCAAGTGGCTGCCGCACGCCCACCACCCGACCGCCGTGGACGCGCTCGGCCCGGTACGCCTGGTGGCGAGTTCCGCGGTCGAGCTGGAGAAGCTCATCGACGACGTGGTCGGCAACCGGTCCCGGTTCAGCCTCTCCGGCCCGGCGACCGACGGCCCGCACGTGGTGATCGTGCTCGACGGCGGCGACCTGAGCGGCGCCGGCTACCTGGCCGGGGACAGCGGCATCGACGCGGTGACCATCGTCGACCTGGACAGCCCGCCGCCCCGGCTGCTGGACCGGGCCATGCTGGTGCTGGAGACCGACGGCGGCCGGCTGAACACCTACTCGATGGACGGGCAGGCCGAGGTCGGCACCCCCGACCGGCTCAGCGTCGAGGAGGCCGAGGCGGTGGCCCGCCGGCTCGCCCCGCTGCGGCTCGCCGCCGCCCAGAAGGGCTCCTCGGACGACTCCCTGGTCAAGGAGATGACCCTGGGCGAACTGCTCGGGGTCGGCGACCCGGAGAACTTCAGCACCGTGCAGGGCTGGGCGCCCCGGCCCAACCGGGACAAGCTGCGGGTGCCGATCGGCGTCGGCGGTGACGGCGGCGTGGTCGACCTCGACCTCAAGGAGTCCGCACAGGACGGTATGGGCCCGCACGGCCTGCTCATCGGCGCCACCGGTTCCGGCAAGTCCGAGCTGCTGCGTACCCTCGTGCTCGGCCTGGCGGCGACGCACTCGTCCGAGGCGCTCAACTTCGTACTGGTCGACTTCAAGGGTGGCGCGACCTTCGCCTCGCTGGACCGGCTGCCGCACACCGCCGCCGTGATCACCAACCTCGCCGACGAGCTGCCGCTGGTCGACCGGATGGTCGACGCCATCAACGGCGAGATGATCCGCCGGCAGGAGTTGCTCCGCAAGGCGGGCAACTACGCCAACCTGAAGGACTACGACAAGGCCCGCTCCGGCGGTGCGGCGCTGGCACCGCTCCCCTCGCTGCTGATCATCTGTGACGAGTTCTCCGAGCTGCTCAGCGCCAAGCCCGACTTCATCGACCTCTTCGTGCAGATCGGCCGGCTGGGCCGGTCGCTCGGGGTGCACCTGCTGCTCGCCTCGCAGCGGCTGGAGGAGGGACGGCTGCGCGGGCTGGACACGCACCTGTCGTACCGGATCGGTCTGCGGACCTTCTCCGCGCTGGAGTCCCGGGCGGTGCTCGGCGTGCCGGACGCGTACGAGCTGCCTCGGGCCCCGGGACACGGCTACCTGAAGTTCGGCACCGAGCCACTGGTCCGGTTCAAGGCGGCGTACGTCTCCGGGCCGTACCAGAAGGCCACCGCGGGTGGGCCGGGCGCGCAGGGCTACACCGGTCCGCGGCTGCTGTCGTACTCGACGCACTTCGTGCCGGTACCGAAGCCGGTGGTGCAGGCCACCCCGAAGCCGGCCCCGGAGGACCCGGCGGCGCAGAGCCTGCTCGACGTGATGGTCTCCCGGCTGGTCGGCCAGGGCCCACCGGCCCACCAGGTCTGGCTGCCGCCGCTCTCCCAGGCCCCGGCGCTGGACGAGATCCTCGGGCCGGTGATCACCGACCCGGCGCGCGGGCTCACCTTCGGCAACCCCGAACTGCACGGCGCGCTCCAGGTGCCGGTGGCGATGATCGACAAGCCGTTCGAGCAACGCCGTGACCTGCTCTGGCTCTCCCTGGAGGGCGGCGCCGGGCACGTCGCGGTGGCCGGCGGTCCGCAGTCCGGCAAGTCGAGCCTGCTGCGCACCATGATCTGCGGACTGGCGCTCACCCACACCCCGGCCGAGGTGCAGGTCTACTGTCTCGACTTCGGTGGTGGCTCGCTCGCCGCGCTCCGCGACCTGCCGCACGTCGGCGGGGTCGCCGGCCGGTCCGAGGCGGCGGCGGTACGCCGTACCGTCGGCGAGATCTCCACCCTGCTCAACGAGCGCGAGCAGCGCTTCGCCGAGCTGGGCGTGGAGTCGATGCCGGCGTACCGGAAGCGGCGGGCCTCGGCCGGCGGCGTCGGGGTCGGCGCGGACCCGTTCGGTGACGTCTTCCTGGTCATCGACGGCTGGCCGACCCTGCGCGGCGAGTACGACGACCTGGAACCCCTGGTCACCGACATCGCCACCCGTGGCCTCTCGTACGGCGTGCACGTGGTCGCGGCGGCGCCGCGCTGGATGGACTTCCGACCGGCGATCCGTGACCTCTTCGGCTCCCGGCTGGAGCTGCGGCTCGGTGACCCGACCGACTCGATCGTCTCCCGCAAGGCGGCGGTGAACGTGCCGGAGAAGACGCCGGGTCGCGGCATCACCGCCGAGAGCCTGCACTTCCTGACCGTGCTGCCGGAGCTGTCCAGCCTCGGCGGCGGGCAGACCCAGGCACTGGTCAAGGCGGTCGCCGGCAACTGGAGCGGCGCACCCGCCCCCCGGGTCCGGCTGCTTCCGCCGGTGCTGCCCTACGCCGACCTGGACGTCGCCGGTGCGGCCGGCCTGCGGCTGCCGATCGGCATCTCCGAGGCCGACCTCCAGCAGGTGTCGATCGACTTCGCCTCCGAGCCGCACTTCCTGCTCTTCGGCGACGCCGAGTGCGGCAAGTCGTCCTTCCTGCGGGCGCTGGCCACCTCGATCACCAGCCGGTACACCCCGGAGCAGGCCCGGATCATCCTGGTCGACTTCCGGCGCAGCCTGCTCGGCGTGATCCAGTCCGACCACCTGATCGGGTACGGCACCGCCGCGCAGGCGACCAGCGAGCTGATCGAGTCGGTCGCCGGTTACATGCAGCGCCGGCTGCCCGGCCCGGACGTCACCCCGCAGCAGTTGCGGGACCGCTCCTGGTGGACCGGGCCGGAGCTGTTCGTCCTCGTCGACGACTACGACCTGGTCGCCACCGGCCCGAACAACCCGCTGCTGCCGCTGGTGGAATACCTGCCCCAGGCCCGGGACGTCGGTCTGCACCTGGTGCTGACCCGGCGTTCGGGTGGCGCCTCCCGGTCGCTCTACGAGCCGATCATCCAGCGGCTCCGGGAACTCTCCTCCCCCGGTCTGGTGATGTCCGGCAGCAAGGACGAGGGCGCCCTGATCGGCTCGGTACGCCCCGGCCCGATGCCGCCCGGCCGGGGCCGGCTGGTCACCCGGAAGGAAGGGATCCGGCTGGTGCAGCTGGCCTACCTTCCGTCGACCTGACCCTTCGTCGAGCCCGAGGGCCCGGCCGACCCGATCACCCGGGTGGCCGGGCCCTCGGTCTCGGGGCGGTGGACAGTGGATCTCAGATCGGTTGCAAAGTTTCACCACGCGACAGGGGTGAAACGGGGTAACCTCCGTGCATCATGTGTCCCCCGGGGTGAAATGACCATGCTGTGACCAGGCTGCCGCAGATACCCGAACGTGCTGTCGCCCGGGTCGCCGGAGTGGCGCTGCTCGCCACGGCCGGGATCGCCGGATCGCTGTTCGGTCCGCGTCCGGCACCGGCGACGGCCGCCGTGCCGGCGCCGCCGCTCAGCCTGCCCGTGCTGGCCGACGCGGTACGCGACGAGCAGTGGCAGTTGGACGAGTTCAACGCCAAGGCCATCTGGAAGGTCGCCGCCGGCAAGGGCGTCACGGTGGCGGTGGTCGACTCCGGAGTGGACGCCTCACACGCCGACCTCGCCGGGCAGGTGCTGCCCGGCATCGACCTGGTCGACGGGAGCGGCAACGGCCAGACCGACCCGGTGGGGCACGGCACCACGGTCGCCGCCCTGATCGCCGGCCGCAACGACGACACCCGGGGCGTCGCCGGGCTCGCCCCCAAGGCCAAGATCCTGCCGGTCCGGGTGCTCGACGAGGAGAACCGCTACGACGACGCGCTGATCGTGGCCAAGGGCGTCCGGTGGGCGGTCGACAACGGCGCCCAGGTGGTGAACCTGTCGCTGGGCGGCACCGGGGAGAGCCCCGCACTCGCCGCCGCCCTCGACTACGCCTTCGCCCGGGACGTGGTCGTCGTCGCCTGCACCGGCAACCTCGGCTCGTCCGCCGGCAAACGCGTCTGGTATCCGGCCCGCGAGCCGGGCGTGGTCGCCGTGGCCGGCCTGGAACGCGAGAGCGACGCGCTCTGGTCGGGTTCGATCACCGGCGCCGAGACGGTGCTCTCCGCCCCGGCCACCGGCCTCACCGGCGCCCGGCCGGGCGGCTTCTGGCGGGTCCAGGGCACCAGCTTCGCCGCGCCGCTGGTGGCCGCGGCGGCGGCCCTGGTCCGGTCACACTGGCCGAAGATGTCCGCCGGTGACGTGGTCAACCGGCTGATCAACACCGCCCGGGACGTCGGCCCCTCCGGCCGGGACGACCGGTTCGGCTTCGGTGTCGTCGACCCGGTCGCCGCGTTGAACGGCGAGGTGTCGAGCGTACGGAGCAATCCGCTGGACGACGGCGCGGCGCCGCCCGGCGTCGCCGGCTTCGGCAGCGCGCCCGGTCAGGAGTCCGCGACCCCGCCGCCCGGCGACGGCGCGGAGAGCGTCGGTACCGCCGCCTCCGGCCGTTCCGCCGACTGGACCGCCCAGGCGGCGGGGAACCAGGTCGACGACCCGTCGCCCGGGCTGTGGAGCGGTGCCGGGCTGCTCTTCCTGGTGGTCGTCGCCGGTGCGGTGCTGGTGGCCCGGCGCCGCTTCCCCCGCGACCACCCCTGACAGCGGCCTCCTCCACCGCGACCCCGTTACCGGTTCAGAAGCCTGTTACCGGTTGAGGAGCCCGTTTACCGGATCCAGGAACTCGTTACCGGGTGGGGAGTCGGTCAGGTGCAGGCGCCGGTGTTGGTGACCCTGGTCCGCTCCAGGCCGGTGCTGGCGGTGGAGCGGGCCTCGTCGGCCGTCACCGCGAAGCCGGTGTTCGGGTCGTCGGCTGCCGCCGCGAAGATCACCCCGAGCACCTGACCGTCCGGGGCGACCAGTGGGCCACCGGAGTTGCCGCTGCGGACCAGGCCCCGGATCGTGTAGATCTCCCGGTTGACCCGGCCCGACTCGTAGATGTCCGGACCGGCGATCTCGCCGACGTCACGGATCCGCGCCGGCTGGGCGTTGTAGGGCCCGTCCAGCGGGAACCCGAGCACGATGGCATCGTCCTCGATCGCCGCCTCACCGGTGGCGAACCGCATCACCGGGGCGGACAGCTCCGGTACGTAGAGCACCGCCAGGTCGCGGTCCGGGTCGTAGACGACCACCCGGGCGCTGTGCCGCTCACCGGCCACCTCGACCTGGACGGTCCGGGTGCCGGCCACCACGTGCGCGTTGGTCATCACCCGGTTTTCGGCGTAGACGAAACCGGAGCCCTCGATCCGGCGGGAGCAGCTGGGCGCGTTGCCGAGCACCTTGACCACCGAACGCCGCCCGTTCACCACCACCTGCGAGCCGGCCAACGCCGGGTCGGGCGAGGCCACCTCGCGGGACCGGGTCGGGGCCAGCCCGCCGAAGACGTCCGGGAAGCCGTTGGTGTCGACGGTGTCCCGCAGCGCCCGGGACAGCGCCTGCGCCTCCGGCGGCAGTACCCGGTCCACCACGGTCAGCAGCGCGCTGTTGCGGACCGCGCTGGCCAGCCCTGGCAGCGAGGAGGAGGCCAGCGGTACGGCCACCAGCCAGGCCACCAGGAGTACGGCGAGCAGCGAGACCACCGCCCCGCCGACGTCGTCGGCCGTCCGGCCGGCCTGGCTGGTGATGGCGTGCCGCAGGTGTGAGCCGAGCCAGCCGGCGAGCGCCTGGCCGAGCACCGCCAGGCCGAAGATCGAGGCCAGCGCGACCACTACCCGGGTCGAGTTGCTGGTGAACTGCTCCGCGAGCAGCGGACCGACCTGCAACCCGATCAGTGCGCCGCCGAAGAAGCCGGTGAAGGAGAGCAGACCGATGACGAATCCCTGCCGGTAGCCGCTGATCGCGAACAGCAACATGAGCAGGATCAGAACGACATCCACCACCGACACCCGTTCAGGGTACGGGGGAGAACTGGGAATGGCCTGGGCCACCGACGCTTACCGCCGAATCGGTGCCTGGCACCACTCCCCGCCGCAGGCGCCCCGCACGGCTCGCCTCGTCGGATTCCCGGGTCAGGAGGGTGTCGTCGGCCGGGTCAGCTCGTCGGCTTCGTCGGCCTCGTCGGCCTCCTCGATGCCGGGCGCGGAACCCGGCGGCGGACTCGTCGGCGGCAGGTCGAGAATCCGGTCCTGCGGCCAGGGTCGCGCCCAGCCGGCCATCTCCAACAGCGTGGCGAGCACCCCTGCGGTGAACCCCCAGACCAGCATGCCCCGGGACTGGAAGGCCGGCCCGATCCAGCCGCTGGGATGGCGTACCCGGACCCGGTTGGCCGGGTCGACGAGTTCGGCGATCGGCAGCCGGGCAACGTGCGCCACCTCGGCCGGCTCCCGCGAGTGCACCGGATGGGGCCGGTGCCACCAGGCGAGTACCGGGGTGACGACGAAGTCGCTGACCGGAATCCACAGCCGGGGCAGTTGCGCCAGCACGGTGACGCTGGTCGGATCGAGGCCGACCTCCTCGTGCGCCTCCCGCAGGGCGGTCGCCGCCGCGTCCTCGTCCTCCGGATCGCGCGCCCCGCCCGGAAAGGCCGGCTGCCCGGCATGGGTACGCAGGGTCGCGGCCCGTTGCAGGATCAGTACGTCGAGCCCGTGCTCGGGCTGCTCGCCGAGGAGCACCAGTACGGCACTGTCCCGCCCGCCGTTGGCCGGGGTGCGTACCCGGGTGAAATCCTCGGTGCGGGCCGACCGGACCCGGGTGAGCAGCGGCTCGCACCATGCCGGAAGCTCGTGCTCGGTCACGACGGCACCGCCACCCCCAGGTGCCGCCGGACGAGCGTGACCAGCTCGGCGTCGTCGAGGGCGCCCGTCTCGTCCCGGTGCCGGATCCGCCCCTCGGCGTCCACGAAGAGCGTGACCGGCAGTACCGCCCGACCACCCAGCCCGGTCAGCAGCTTCTTGTCCCGGTCGTAGAGGTTGGGAAACTCCAGCCCGAAGTCCTCGCCGATCGACTGGGCGGCGGGGCGCGAGTCCCCGCTGTTCACCCCGACCACCCGGAGCCGGTCGCCGGCCCGGTCGGCGAGCCGCTGGAACGCGGGCAGCTCCTTGCGGCACGGCGCGCACCACGAGGCCCAGAGGTTGAGTACGGCCGGCCCGCGCAGCTCGGCCACGGCGACCTCGCCGGCCCCGACGAAGCAGGGCAGCTCCAGCGCCGGCAACGACCGTCCCGCTGCCGCTGTCGCGCCGGGCGTGCCCACCGGGGTGCCGGGCGTGCCCGCCGAGGCGCTGGTTGTGCCGGCCGGGGCGCTGGTTGTGCCGGACGGGGCGCTGGTTGTGCCGGACGTGCCGGCTGGGGTGCTGGTTGTGTTGGCCGGGGTGCCGGACGTGCCGGGCGAGGCGTTGGTTGTGCCGGATGTGCCGGCCGGGGTGGTCAGCGCGGCGCAGTCGGTGAAGGCGGTCGTCGTGGCGTTCTGCCCGACCGGCGCCGGTCCGGTCTCCGGCTCCGCGTTCCGGCCGGTGCAGGCGGTGCCGAGCAGCAGCAGTGCCAGCAGCGGCCCGCCGAGTGTCAGCCGCTTCACGGGGTGTCGCCGGCGGCGGCGGTCGCCGGCACCAGGTCGGGATCGACCCCGGCCTGCACCGCCAGCTCCCGGGCCCGGGGACCCTTGAGCAGTTTCGCGGCGGCGGCCGGGTCGGTCGGGCCGAGTCCGTAGGAGGGGCAGAGCCGGGCCAGGGTGCAGGCACCGCAGGCCGGCTTGCGGGCGTGGCAGACCCGCCGGCCGTGGAAGATCACCCGGTGCGAGAGCATGGTCCAGTCGCGCCGCTCGTAGAGCGCACCGACGGCGTGCTCGATCTTGACCGGATCGGTTTCGGTGGTCAGCTCCCAGCGGTGCATCAACCGGTCGAAATGGGTGTCGACGGTTATCCCGGGCACCCCGAAGGCGTTGCCGAGGATGACGTTGGCGGTCTTGCGGCCGATCCCGGGCAGGGTCACCAGGTCTTCGATCCGGCGGGGCACCTGGCCGTCGTACCGCTCGACGAGCTGGCGACCGAGGTTGATCAGAGAATTGGTCTTGTTCCGGAAGAACCCGGTGGGCCGGATCATCTCCTCCAGCTCGGCCCGGTCCGCCCCGGCGTAGTCGGCCGCCGTCGGATAGCGGGCGAACAGCTTCGGCGTCACCTCGTTGACCCGCTGGTCGGTGCATTGCGCGGAGAGGATGGTCGCCACCGCCAGTTGCAGCGGACCCTGGTGGTTGAGCTCGCAGTGGGCGTCGGGGTGCGTCTCGGTCAGCACCCGGCCGATCCGCCGGGCCCGCCGCTTGCGGCCCAGCTCTGATTCGACGGTACGGCGGGTCGGCCGCGCCGTCCGGATCGCCCGGGTCGCCTCGCCGGGCGCGACTCCGACTCCGGTCTGCGCGGAGTCGTCAGTGGCACTCACGCCGGCCAGCCTACGTCGCGGCGCCGACATCGACCCGGGGGAGCCCGCCCCGGCCGAACCCTGGGAAAGCCCCCCCCGGCATCCCGCCACCCCGGCACGCGCCGGACCGGCACGCGGCCCCGCTCGCCTCAGGCTCCTCGCCGCCCGGCCTCAGGGCCCAGCGCCGCGCCTCAGCTCGCGGCGGCCGGCGGCGTGATCTTGCCGTCCGCAGCCACCCGAGCGCCGGTCTTCGGGAAGTCGGACCTGCACAGGTCCCGGACGAGACCGGCGGCGCGCCGCTGTGAGTCCATCGTCGGCCTGCCCGCGCCGTTCATGTACGTCGAGACGAGCTGCCCGCCCGCCCACTCGCCCTCGGCGGTCAGCGAGACCTTGAGCACCGCTCCCCAGCCGAGCCGGCCGTTGTTGCTGAGCGTCCCCTCGCCACCGGCGAAGTTGCCGAGGCTGTACGCGATCAGCCGGCCCTTGTAGAACTCCAGCGCCCGCATCACGTGCGGCCCGTGCCCGACGACCAGGTCGGCACCCGCGTCGATCATCGAGTGCGAGAACTTGATCGGGTCGCCCCGGTTCTCGCCGAGGAACATCTCCGTGCCGGGACGGACCCGGGTCTTCTCCGAGCCCTCGCCGCCCATGTGCACCTGCACGACGACCAGGTCCGCCATGGTGGCGGCCTTCTGGATCACCTTCTTCGCCGAGCTGATGTTGGTCAGGCTGTTCGACCAGGCGTACGACGAGAAGCCGGCCACCGCCACCTTGACGCCCTCGACGTCGACCACGGTGATCTGGTTGGGCGCGCCGGTGTGCTGGAGGCCGTACTTCTCCAGGGCCTCCTGGGTGTTCTCGTAACCGGCCTTGCCGTAGTCGTACCCGTGGTTGTTGGCCTGGTTGAGCAGCTCGAAGCCGGCCTCCTTGAGGTGCCCGGCGTACGACGGCGGAGCCCGGAACTGGTGGCAGCGGGTGGAGTTGGCGCCGCACTTGGAGGTACCGGTGTCGTCGGTCAGCGGCTCCTCGAGGTTGCCCATCACCAGATCGGCGGCGAGCGCCTTCTTGACCGAGTTGAAGAAGCCCTTGCCACCATTGGCCGGCAGCCGCCCCGGAGCGTTGCCCATCACGATGTCCCCGGTGGCGGACATGGAGATGACCTTGGGTGCCGGTTCACCGGTCGGCGACGGGGCGGCCGAGGCCGAACCGGCGGCGCTCGGCCCGGCCTGCGGCCCGGCCTGATCGTCGCCGCCGAACATGTTGAACGCGGCCACCGCCGCCACCCCGGTACCGAGGAGTACGGCGAGGACCGCGGTCACGACGAGGGCGGTCCGGCCGGCGCTGCGGGGCGCCCGGCGGGACTTGGGTGTGGTCGGCTCGGTGTCGTACATCGCCCGGTGACAGTACCGGGATCGGGCGACGGGAGCGACCGTCGACCGGCCGATGTTCTCCCGCCGCCCGTCCGTGCTCCCCCGAACGGGCGACTCCACCGCCGGCCCCGACCACCCACGACCGACCCGTCACGCATCCACGACCGGCACGTCGCGCATCCACGACCGGCCGGCGCGCCGGCTACCGTCGCCGGCTAAAGTCACGCCGGCTACAGCGGCGGCGTCACCCGGCCGACCCGGGCGCGGCGGCGTTCACCGCTGTGACCAGGGGACGGTCGGTCGGGCCCCGCCTTCACGTACCGCCCGGCAGGCGGCGCGGGCCAGCGGGGCACCCCAGCGCGACCGTGGACCCCCGTACGGTTCGGCGGGGCCGTCCGGCGGGCAGAGCACGGTCACCGCGTCGGTGGCGGTACCGGTGGCGGGCAGGCCCAACTCGCGCAGCGCCTGCGCCTTCGCCTCGGTGATCGTCGCGACGGCGTTGACCAGGGCGGCGTCGCCGAGGCGCTCCGGCAGCAGCGCGACGATGTTGACCGTGCCGACGTGCTGCACCGCCGTGCTGGCGGGACCGGCCGGGCCGGCAGGGTGCACCGTCGCGCGGGGATCGGGCGCGGTGGCGGGTTCGGGTGGCGGCGCCGAGACGTCTGCGGCCCAGATCGGGGCACCGAGACCGACGGTGGCCCAGATCCGGACACCGTGGTCGTCGGCGGCCACCACCTCCGCGACGTCGACGCCGGTGAGCAGTCCGACCCCGGGTCCGCGCAGGCCGAGCCGCTCGGCCAGCTCACCGAGGTGGGCGTCCGGGTCGTCCCGGCGGTACGACATCGGCACGGTCGCGTTGACCACCCAGTGCCGTACCCCGATCCCGCCACCGAGCGGGCCGGAGCTGATCGCCAGCGCGGGCCGGTCGAGCCGCCAGACCAGCAGCGGAGCCTCCCGCCCGTCCTCGACCCGGTAGGTCAGCTCCAGTTCGCGCAGCACCGCCCGACCCTACGGTCCGGCCCCGACCTCCCTGGTTCGCGGTCCGGTCCGACAGGCGCCTCACCATCGACCTGGACACCAGGGGCGTTACCGAGGACCGATAACGCGCCTGGTGTCCAGGTGACCGTCCGGCGATGACGACCTGGGCCCGGTGGGGGCCGGAGACTCGCCCGGGCGGACACGGCAGGCGTCAAACCGGGCGTACCCCCGGGTCATCCGGGGTTACGGGTACCGGCACCGGATCAAGATTCCAGGGGTGCTCCTCCGATTACTCTTCACATGCGCCTAGACTTGGCGGGCGCGCCGATCACCGGCCGGAACCCGGCCGCGGGCGGCTCGCGTGGGCGGAGGTGCGCGATGGACGAGGTGTTGGCTCGGAGCGGGATCTTCCAGGGCGTGGACCCCGAGGCTGCCGAGGCACTCGCGAAGGACATGGAGACGCTCGAGGTCCGAAAGGGCGAGATCGTCTTCAACGAGGGCGAACCGGGCGACAGCCTTTACATCGTCCTGAGCGGCAAGATCAAGGTCGGTCGCCGGGCCGCTGACGGCCGGCAGAACCTGATCGCCGTGATGGGCCCGTCCGACATGGTCGGCGAGCTTTCGCTCTTCGACCCCGGTCCGCGTACGGCGACCGCCACCGCCGTGATCGACACCCGGCTCGCCCGGTTGCGCAAGCAGGCGCTGCGGCCGTGGCTGAACAACCGGCCGGAGATCGCCGAGCAGTTGCTCCGGGTACTCGCCCGCAGGCTGCGCCGGACGAACGACAACCTGGCCGACCTGATCTTCACCGACGTGCCCGGCCGGGTGGCGAAGAACCTGCTCCAGATGGCGGGCCGGTTCGGCACCCGGGACGGCGGCGTACTCCGGGTAACCCACGACCTGACCCAGGAGGAGATCGCCCAGCTCGTCGGCGCCTCCCGAGAGACCGTCAACAAGGCGCTGGCCGACTTCGCCTCGCGGGGCTGGCTGCGGCTGGACGGCAAGAGCATCATCATCCTCGACCCGGAACGCCTGGCCCGCCGCGCCCGGGTCTGACCCCCGCGTACGCCCTCGGCCCCGCATCGCCAAGCCCTGGCTGGTGCGGGGCCGATCCGTGCCGCCATCCCGCCCCGGCCCCGGCTCCTTCCAGCCCGGCGCGCCGTAGTCGGCGCCGCCGCGACATCAGACGCGCCAAGATTCTTGGCGACTTATGGTTTGCTACGCGCCATAACTCGCCAAGATCGCCGAGTTCTTGAGCGGGGTTAGTTGCCGTCGATTTCGACGTCGAGGCCGACGTCCTCCAAGGCGTCCTCCAGCTCGTCGAGATCTTCCTGAATCTCTTCTACGAGGTCGTCGAACATGCTGCTGACCTACCTTCCGGGAGCGTGCGAACGCCTCGCGCACGCGAAGCAGAAACAGGGTACTTTTCACCGCAAAACGCCGTCAACCAACTCCTGGTTGCCGCGACGCTTCGACTCGGTGTGCCGAGTGTACAAAGTGGATTCGACGAACCAGCGACGAAAAACAAGCAGTCTTGACTGTTTGTTTCTGACGGAGCAGGCTGTCCCCGTGCCCACCACACCGACCCGTACCCCCCAGCGGGAGCGCAGCCGGGCGACCCAGGCCCGGGTGCTGGAGGCCACTGTGGAGTGTCTGGTCGAGCGGGGCTGGTCCGGCACCACCACCACGGTGGTGGCGGCCCGGGCCGGCGTCTCCCGGGGCGCTCAACTGCACCACTACCCCACCAAGAGCACGCTGGTGATGGCCGCTGTCGAGCACCTCGCCGAGCGCCGGGCGGCGGAGATCCGCACCGAGGCGGCCGACCTGCCGGCCGGTCCCGAGCGGTTCGACCGGGTCATCGACATGCTGGCCAGCGCGTTCACCGGTCCGCTCTTCGTCGCCGCCCTCGAACTCTGGGTCGCCGGCCGGACCGATCCGGAGTTGCGGGACGCGCTGGTGCCGCTGGAGGCCCGGGTCGGCCGGGAGATGCACCGGCTCACCGTCGACCTGCTCGGGGCCGACGAGCGGCAACCGGGGGTACGCGAGGCGATCCAGGCAACCCTCGACCTGCTCCGAGGGCTCGGGGTGGCCAACCTGCTCTCCGACGACTCGACCCGGCGCGCCGCCCTGCTCGGCATCTGGAAACGCCAACTCGCCTCGATCGTCGCCACCGCACACCACTGACCCACCACCTGGCAAGGAGCCCGCGCATGGTCGATCTCGACAGCCTGCTGACGGACCTGGCCGCCGAGTCGGCGGCACTGGAGACGCTGGTGGTGAGGCTGCCCGAGGCGGACTGGGCCCGGCCCACCCCCGCGCCGGGCTGGACCGTCGCGCACCAGATCGCCCACCTCGCCTGGACCGACCACGTCGCCACACTGGCCGCCACCGACGTCGAGGCGTTCGCCGAGTCGATCCGGCACGCGGCGAACGATCCATCCGGCTTCATCGACCGGGGCGCGGCGGAGTTCCTGGCGCCCGTACCCGAACTGCTGCAGCGGTGGCGGGCCGGCCGGTCGGCACTGGACCGGGCGCTGCGCGACGTACCGGCCGGGACGAAGATGCCCTGGTACGGCACCCGGATGTCGGCCACCTCGATGGCCACCGCCCGGATCATGGAAACCTGGGCGCACGGCGAGGACATCGCCGACACCCTCGGCATCACCCGTACGCCGACCGCCCGACTCCGGCACGTCGCCTACCTCGGCGCCCGTACCGTCGGACACGCCTTCGCCACGCACGGCCGCCCGATCCCCGAGGCGCCCGTACGCGTCGAGCTGACCGGCCCCGACGGCGAGCCCTGGCACTTCGGGCCGGCCGACGCGGCGGACCGGGTTTCCGGGCCGGCACTGGACTTCTGCCTGCTGGTCACCCAGCGACGGCACCACGCCGATCTCGCCCTGGTGGCGGTCGGACCGGTCGCCACCGAGTGGCTCGGCATCGCCCAGGTCTTCGCCGGCCCGCCCGGCCCCGGCCGCCGGCCCGCCGACCACCGCGGATCAGGTGAACGCGACGAGCCGGCCGGGGTGTCGTGATCGGCGGCAGCCCGGAGGTGCTGCGGATCGGCAACGCCTCCGGGTTCTACGGCGACCGGTCGAGCGCCTGGCGGGAGATGCTCGACGGCGGCGACCTCGACGTGCTGACCGGCGACTACCTGGCCGAGCTGACCATGCTGATCCTCGGCCGTGACCGGCGGCGCGACCCCGAACTCGGCTACGCCCGGACCTTCCTCCGGCAGCTCGAACCCTGCCTCGGCACCGCGCTGGACCGGGGCGTGCGGATCGTGACGAACGCCGGCGGCCTGCATCCGGCCGGGCTGGCCGCCGCGCTGCGGACCCTCGCCGACCGGCTCGGGCTGCCGGCCCGGATCGGGTACGTCGACGGCGACGCGCTGGACCGGCCGGGCGCGCTGACCGCGAACGCGTACCTGGGGGCGTTCGGCATCGCCGCCTGTCTCGATGCCGGGGCGGACGTGGTGGTCACCGGGCGGGTCAGCGACGCCTCGCTGACGGTCGGGCCGGGGATCGCCCACTTCGGCTGGACCCGGGCCGATCTCGACCCGCTCGCCGGGGCGACCGTGGCAGGCCACCTGCTGGAGTGCGGTGCCCAGGTCAGCGGTGGGAACTTCAGCTTCTTCACCGAGCTGCCGGACGGCGGACGCCGCCCCGGCTTCCCCCTCGCCGAGTTGCACCGGGACGGCTCGGCGGTGCTCACCAAGCATCCTGACACCGGCGGGGCGGTGACCCGGGAGACCGTCACCGCCCAACTGCTCTACGAGATCGCCGGACCCGACTATCTCGGCCCGGACGTGGTCACTCGGCTCGACTCGGTCACCCTGACCGACGCCGGACCCGACCGGGTACGCGTCAGCGGGGCCCGTGGCACACCTCCGCCGCCCACCCTCAAGGTCGGGGTCACCCGGCTGGGCGGCTTCCGCAACTCGATGACCTTCGTCCTCTGTGGACTGGATATCGAGGCGAAGGCGGCACTGGTCCGGGAACAGCTCACCGACGCGGTCGGCGCCGAGGGGCTGGAGTTCACGCTCGCCCGTACCGACCATGTGGACGCGGTCGACACCGAGACGGCGAGCGCGCTGCTGCACGTACACCTGAGCGACGGTGACCCGAAGCGGGCCGGGCGGGCCTTCTCGGCCGCCGCCGTCGAACTGGCCCTGGCCTCCTACCCCGGTTGCACCCTGACCACCCCGCCCGGCGACGCCAGCCCGTACGGGGTGTTCGCCGCCGAGGAGGTGGCCCAGGAGCTGGTACGGCAGGTCGCCGTGCTCCCCTCCGGCGAGCGGATCGAGATCGCCCCTCCGACCGTCACCGCAGCGCACCACGAGCAACCGGCCACCGCAGCGCATCACGAGGAGCCGGTCACCGCAGGGCATCACGAGGAGCCGGGCACCGCAGGGCGCGACCAGGAGCCGGTCCGTGGGTCGGGTGGGCAGGTGGCGGGCGGGGGTGGCCCGACCCGGCGGGCGCCGTTGGGGCTGGTGCTCGGGGCTCGCTCGGGTGACAAGGGCGGCGACGCCAACCTCGGAGTCTGGGCCCGGTCGGCCGCCGGGCACCGGTGGATGCGCGGCTGGCTGACCGTCGAACGGCTGCGCACCCTGCTGCCGGAGACCGCCGCACTGCCGGTACGCCGATACGAGCTGCCGCGGCTGCGGGCGGTCAACTTCGTGCTCACCGGGCTGCTCGGCGCGGGGGCGGCCGGCTCGACCCGGTTCGACCCGCAGGCCAAGGCGCTCGGTGAGCTGCTGCGTGCCCGCCTCGTCGACCTGCCGGTCGAGCTGCTCGACGGGCCGACCGCCCCGCCCGGCGAACCGGCGGTCGGGGAGCCGGGATGACCGAGCCGGAGACGCTGGAGCGGCGGCAGCTCCGCGAGCTGACCCGACGGTTCGTCACGCGCGACGTGCTGCCCCACCTGGACGGCTGGGAGCGGGCCGGCGAGGTGCCCCGGGCGCTGCACGGCACCGCCGCCGAGCTGGGACTGCTCGGGCTCGGCTTTCCGGAGGCGGTCGGCGGCAGCGGCGGCGACCTGCGGGACAGCCTGCTGGTCACCGAGGAAGTGATCCTGGCCGGTGGCTCTTCCGGGCTGGTCGCCGCGCTCTTCACCCACGGCATCGCGCTGCCGCACATCGTCGCCGCCTGGCAGCGGGACGGCCGCCCCGGACCCGAACCCGAACCCGGCTCCGGGCCCGGCTCCGAACCGGGGACAGCCGCCGCGCTGGTCGACCGGTACGTCCGGCCCACCCTCGCCGGGGCGCGGATCGGGGCGCTCGCGGTGACCGAGCCGGACGGCGGCTCGGACGTGGCGGCGCTGCGCACCACCGCCCGGCGGGACGGCGCCGACTACCTGGTCAACGGCACGAAGACCTTCGTCACCAGCGGGGTACGGGCCGACTTCGTCACCACCGCCGTCCGGACCGGTGCACCGGGTGCGGCCGGCATCTCCCTGCTGGTGATCGACACGGACGCACCGGGCTGCACCGTCGACCGGCGGCTGGAGAAGCTCGGCTGGCACTGCTCCGACACGGCCACCCTCTCCTTCGTCGACGTCCGGGTCCCGGCCGGAAACCTGATCGGCGTCGAGAACGCCGGCTTCGCCGCCATCATGCGCCAGTTCGGCACCGAACGGCTCTCCCTGGCCACCCAGGCGTACGCCACCGCGCAGCGCTGCCTCGACCTCACCCTGGCCTGGTGCCGGGACCGGCACACCTTCGGCGGTCCGCTGATCGGGCGGCAGGTCGTCCGGCACCGGCTCGCCGAGATGGCCACCCGGACGGCGGCGGCCCGGGCGTACGTCCGGCAGGTCGCCGACCGGGTGGCGGCCGGCGAGCCGGTGCCGTACGAGGTCGCGATGGCCAAGAACGCCGCCGTCTCGGCCTGCGACCGGGTGGTCGACCAGGCCGTCCAACTGCACGGCGGGCACGGCTACCTGCGCGACGCCGAGGTGGAGCGGCACTACCGGGACGCCCGGATCTTGGGCATCGGCGGCGGCACCACGGAGATCATGAACGAGATCATCGCCAAGGGCCTGGGAATCTGAGGGCGTGGACAGGAGGAACCGGTCGTGACCGTGTTGCGGACGGCCGTCGACCCGGCGGCTGCGGCGTACCAGGAGAACCGGGCCGCGATGCTGGACCGGCTGGCGGAGCTGGAAGGTGCGCTGGACGCCGCCCGGGGCGGCGGCGGCGAGCGGTACGTGGCCCGGCACCACGAGCGGGGCAAACTCCTCGCCCGGGAACGGATCGAGCTGCTGCTCGACCGGGACGCGCCGTTCCTGGAACTCTCCCCGGTCGCGGCCTGGGGCACCGACTTCCCGACCGGTGCCGGCGTGGTCACCGGGATCGGCGTGGTCGAGGGCGTCGAGTGCGTCGTCGTCGCCAACGACCCGACGGTACGCGGCGGCGCGGTCAACCCCCACACGCTGCGGAAGACCCGGCGGGCCGGCGAGATCGCGCTGGCGAACCGGCTTCCGATGATCAACCTTGTCGAGTCGGGTGGCGCCGATCTGCCCAGCCAGGCGGAGATCTTCATCCCCGGCGGTCAGGTCTTCCGGGACCTGACCCGGCTCTCGGCGGCCCGGATCCCGACCGTCTCGGTGGTGTTCGGCACCGCGACGGCGGGCGGGGCGTACGTGCCGGGGATGTCCGACTTCACCATCATGGTGCGCGGCCGGGCGAAGGTCTTCCTGGCCGGGCCGCCACTGGTGAAGATGGCGACCGGCGAGGAGGCCGACGACGAGTCGCTGGGCGGCGCCGCCATGCACGCCGGTACCTCCGGACTGGCCGACTTCGTCGCCGCCGACGAGCGGGACGGGCTGCGGCTGGCCCGGCAGTGCGTACGCCGGCTCGCGTGGCGCAAACACGGCCCGCCGCCCCGCACCGCCCGACCCGAGCCGCCGAGGTACGACCCCGAGGAGCTGCTCGGCATCCCCAACGGTGACCTGCGGGTGCCGTTCGACCCGCGCGAGGTGCTGGCCCGGGTCCTGGACGGCTCGGAGTTCGACGAGTTCAAGCCGGCCTACGGCCGCGCCCTGGCCACCGGGTGGGGCGAGTTGCACGGCTATCCGGTCGGCGTACTGGCGAACGTGCAGGGCGTGCTCTTCTCCGAGGAGGCGCAGAAGGCGGCCCAGTTCATCCAGCTCGCCAACGCCGCCGACGTCCCGCTGCTGTTCCTACAGAACACCACCGGCTACATGGTCGGCACCGAGTACGAGCAGCGCGGCATCATCAAGCACGGCGCACTCATGATCAACGCGGTGTCGAACTCGACGGTGCCGCACCTGACGGTCAACCTCGGCGCCTCGTACGGGGCGGGCAACTACGGCATGTGCGGGCGGGCGTACGAGCCGAGGTTCCTCTTCACCTGGCCGAACGCCAAGTCGGCGGTGATGGGCCCGACCCAGCTCGCCGGGGTGCTCTCGATCGTGGCCCGGCAGGCGGCCCAGGCCAGGGGCCGGCCGTACGACGAGGACTCCGACGCCGCCATGCGGGCCATGGTCGAGCAGCAGATCGAGACGGAGTCGGCCGCGCTGTACCTCTCCGGCCGGCTCTACGACGACGGCGTCATCGATCCCCGGGACACCCGTACTGTGCTCGGGCTCTGCCTGTCGGCGGTCCACAACGGACCCGTTCGCGGCGCCGACACCTTCGGCGTCTTCCGGCTCTGAGCCATGCGCGTCGACGACAAGGAGGAGCGGCGGATGATCCGCAGACTGCTGGTGGCCAACCGGGGTGAGATCGCCCGGCGGATCTTCGCCACCTGCCGGTCCCTCGGCATCGAGACGGTCGCCGTGCACTCCGACCCGGACGCCGACGCGCCGTACGTCGCCGAGGCCGACGTCGCGGTCCGGCTGCCGGGTGCCGCGCCGGTCGAGACGTACCTCCGGGTCGACCGGCTGGTCGAGGCGGCGCGGCGGACCGGGGCGGACGCGGTACACCCCGGTTACGGCTTCCTCGCCGAGCACGCCGGCTTCGCGGGCGCGGTCGGTGACGCCGGACTGACCTGGGTCGGCCCGCCCGCCAAGGCGATCGCGGCGATGGGTGACAAGACCGAGGCGAAGGCGCTGCTCGCCGACGCGGGCGTGCCGATGCTGCCGACGTACACCGCCGCCGACCAGGTCGAGGCGTTTCCGGTACTGGTCAAGGCGGCGGCCGGCGGCGGTGGGCGCGGGATGCGGATCGTCCGCGACCCGGCGGACCTCGCCGGTGCGATCGAGGCGGCCCGCCGGGAGGCCGCCGCCGCGTTCGGCGACGGTACGGTCTTCGTCGAGCCGTACGTCGAGCGCGCCCGGCACGTCGAGGTGCAGGTCGTCGCCGACGCGCACGGCACCGTGCTCTGCCTCGGCGAGCGCGAGTGCTCGATCCAGCGCCGGCACCAGAAGATCGTCGAGGAGACACCCTCGGTCGCGGTCACCCCGGAACTGCGGGCCGGGCTGGAGGACGCGGCGGTGGCCGCCGTCCGGGCCGTCGACTATCTCGGGGTGGGTACCGTCGAGTTCCTGCTCACCCCGGCCGGCGAGTTCCACTTCCTGGAGATGAACACCCGGCTCCAGGTCGAGCACGCGGTCACCGAGTGCGTCACCGGCATCGACCTGGTCCGGCTGCAACTGCTGGTCGCCGAGGGCGGCCGGCTGCCGGCCGCCGCCCCGCCGGTCACCGGGCACGCCATCGAGGTACGCCTCTGCGCCGAGGACCCGGCCGCCGACTGGCTGCCGGCCACCGGGACGCTGCACCGGTTCGCGGTGCCGGGGGTGACCGCCGAGTTCGGTACCGGTCCGGGGCGCGGTTTCGGCCTGCGCCGCGACTCCGGACTGCGGCTCGACTCCGGGGTGCGGGACGGCTCGGTGGTCGGGGTGCACTACGACTCGATGGTCGCCAAGCTGATCGCCTGGGCGCCGACCCGGGACGAGGCGGCCCGGGCCCTCGCCGCCGCGCTGCGCCGGGCGGAACTGCACGGCGTGACCACCAACCGGGACCTGCTGGTCCGGGTGCTCCGCTCGGCGGAGTTCCGGGCCGGTGAGATCGACACCGGTTTCCTCGACCGGCACCCGGAGGTCTTCACCCCACTGCTGCCGCCGGACCGGGTCGGGCTGGCCGGGCTGGCCGCCGCGTTGGCCGGGGCCGCCGAACGCCGGGCCGCCGCCCCGGTGCTCGGCACCCTTCCGTCCGGCTGGCGCAACGTCCCCACCACACCACAGACCATCGGGTACGCCGGCCCGACCGGCCCGGTCGAGGTCGACTACCGGCTGGACCGCTCCGGCGCCCTGGTCGCCTGGACGACCCGACCCGCCGGCACCACCCCGAACCGACAGCCCGAGCCGAGCAGCCAGCCCGCCCCGAGCCGGCAGCCCGAGCCGAGCCGGCAGCCCGAGCCGAGCGGGCAGCCGGAGGTGGTGCTGCTCGCCGCCGAGCCGTCCCGCACCGTACTGGCGGTCGACGGGGTGCGGCAGGCGTTCGCCGTACACCGGGTCGGCGAGACGTCCTTCGTGGACGGTCCGGACGGTTCGGTCGCGCTGACCGAGCTGCCCCGGTTCGCCGAGCCCACCCCCGAGCTGGCCGAGGGCTCACTGCTGGCGCCGATGCCCGGCACGGTCAGCCGGGTACTGGTGACCGCCGGGCAGCGGGTCGCCGCCGGTGCACCGCTGCTCGTGCTGGAGGCGATGAAGCTCGAACATCCGGTCACCGCCCCCGGCGCCGGGGTGGTGACGGAGCTGCCGGTCGGCGCCGGTGCCCAGGTGGAGACCGGTGCGGTACTCGCCGTGGTCACCCCGGGATAGTCCGCCTCCACCCATCCGCCCGGTCCCCGTCGGACCCCGGTCCCCTCGTCGGAAGGCATCCCGCATGGACTTCGACCCCACCCCCGAGCAGCGGCAGCTCCGTGCGGCCGTCCAGGCGCTCGGGAAGCGTTACGGCCACGACTACTTCGTCGCCAAGGCGAAGGCCGGCGAGCACACCACCGAACTCTGGGACGAGGCCGGCCGGCTCGGCTACCTCGGGGTGAACATCCCCACCGAGTACGGCGGCGGTGGCGGCGGCATCACCGAACTGGCCATCGTCTGCGAGGAACTGGCGGCGGCCGGCTGCCCGCTGCTGCTCCTGGTCGTCTCGCCGGCCATCGCCGGTACGGTGATCGGCCGGCACGGCACCGAGGCGCAGCGCCGGACCTTCCTGCCCGGACTCGCCGACGGGTCGCTGAAGATCGCCTTTGCGATCACCGAGCCGGAGGCGGGCTCGAACTTCCACCGGCTCGGCACCGTCGCCCGTCGGGACGGTGCGGAGTGGGTCCTCTCCGGCCGGAAGTGCTTCATCTCCGGCGTGGACGAGGCGCCGTACGTCCTGGTCGTCGCCCGGGTACCCGCCCCGGAGAGCGGCGGTGCCGGCGGGCCCGACGAGCGGCTCCGGCCGGCGCTCTTCGTCGTGCCGACCGACGCCCCCGGGCTGACCAGGTCCAAGCTGGAGATGGAGATCGTCTCCCCGGAGAACCAGTGGCTGCTCTACCTCGACGAGGTACGGCTGCCCGCCGACGCCCTGGTCGGCGGCTCGGCCGAGCCGGGCGACCGGGACGGGCTGGACGCCGGGCTGCCGGCGCTCTTCGCCGGGCTCAACCCCGAACGGATCACGGTCGCCGCGATGAGCGCCGGCACCGGCCGGTACGCGATCGAGCGCGCCTCCACCTACACCGCGACCCGCCGGGTCTGGGGCCGGCCGGTCGGCGCCCACCAGGGCGTCTCGCACCCGTTGGCGCACGCCGCCGTCCAGGTGGAACTGGCCCGGTTGATGATCGCCAAGGCCGCCGCCCTCTACGACGCCGGGCGGGACGTCGAGGCCGGCGTCGCCGCGAACCTCGCCAAGTACGCCTCGGCGGAGGCGGCGGCGCTGGCCGTGGACACCGCCATCCAGGTGCACGGCGGGAACGGGATGACCACCGACTACGGGGTGGCCACCCTGCTCGGTGCGGTACGGGCCGGCCGGATCGCCCCGGTCAGCCGGGAGATGATCCTCAACTTCGTCGCCCAGCGGGTCCTCGGCCAGCCGAAGAGCTACTGAGCGCCTGCGGAAGCGGCCTCAGAACGCCGGGGTGGCCGTACGGCACTCCGCGTCGATCCGGTGCACCGGGCGTACCCGCCGACCCATCCCCTCCAGCAGCGAGTCCTCGACGTGGAAGCCGTGGATCCGCAGCCGGTAGCGGGGCAACTCCTCCTCGGTCGGGCAGAGCACCTGCGCCTCGACCCCACCGGTCGGCACGTACCGGACGCCGCCCCGCTCCTGGAGGATCACCATGCTGACGTCGTCCACCGTGATCACGTGTCCCCGGATCCGCTCGACCTCGCCGACCGCCGGATCGGGTGCCGCCGGCCCGGCCTCGGGGGCGGCCGGGGTGGCGCCGGTGCCGTCGTCGACGGTCCGGACCGTGGTGACGGTCAGCGGCAGCACCGGTGTGGTGATCACCGGCAGCGCCGCCCAGCAGAGCATCACCAGCACCGCCACCTGCACCGTCATGGCGAGCGGTCGCACCACCGCCACCGGTACGGGCCCGGTGACGAGCAGGGCGAGCAGCGGCGGGGCGGCGATCACGAGTGTCGCGAACAGTTCCCGCTGCCGCCACGCGTCGCCCAGGGTCGGCAGCATCAGCACCGCGTAGCCGGCCAGCAGCGCGGCGAGGAGCAGCAGCCGGGGGATCCGGCGCTCGTCGAGCCGGGCCGGGCTGAGCTGGAACGCGGCCGCGAACGCCGGCAGCAGCAGCGGCAGGTAGAGGATCGGCCAGGTGGCGAGCGCGACGGCGAAGCTGGCGATCACCACCCACGGCGGGGTGATCGCCCGCCAGCGGGCGAAGAGCGGCGGATGCCGGCCGATCCGGTGCCCCGGGTTCGCCTCGGCGCTGGCCAGCAGCACGGCGCCGATCGCGAAGACCGCGACCAGCCCGGCCGAGACCAGCCGGGCGGCGGTGGTGACCAGCGCGGCGGCCAGGTTCACCGGGTTCACGTTGGCGACGAGCAGCAGGGTGGTCTGCAACTCGCCACCGGCCTCGACGCCGAGCCGGAGTACCGAGAAGATCGCCGGCACCCCGACGACCAGCGTCCAGAAGGACTGGCTGGCCCGGGACCTCCGCTCGGCGGCGTCGGCGGCGGACGGCCAGCCCGGTGCCGGCGCACCGGGCGCCGGGGCGCTCCGATCCCGCTCGGCGAGGGTCACACCGGCGCCTTCTCGTCGAAGTCGACCAGGTCCGGGACGTTCAGCGGCGGCGGCTGCTGACGGTCGGCGCCGAGCCACGGCCCCAGGTTCCGGTGGTACGCGCTGAGCCACGGACTGGTCCGGCCGTCCCGCCCCTGCTGGTAGCTCTTCTGCAGGAAGAAGGCGACCAGGTCGCGGAGCGCGGGATCGCTGATCGGCACCCCGATGCCGAGCTGCTCGCTGGTGCCGAACGGCATGTCGACGACCTCGAACTTGCCCGGATGGTGCGAGCGGAACCCGGCGAGGATCGTCTCGTCGGAACTCACCGCGTCGTACCTGCCGTCGATGATCCCGTCGACACAGTCCCGGACGTTCTTGACCACCAGCGCCTTGATCTCGTGTTTTTCCAGTTCGGCCTCGGTGGTCGAGCCGCCGCCGACACAGATCCGGAAGCCGGGGGTACGCAGGTCCTCGATCGTGCGGATCCGGTTCTTCATCGCGACCGGGATCATCACCTCCTGGGTGGTGACGAAGTACGGCCCGGCGAAGCTGACCAGCTTCTGGCGTTCCTCGGTGATGGAGAAGCTGGAGACCACCATGTCGACCTGCCCGCTCTGTAGCGCGGGGATCCGGTCCTCGGTGGCGAGGTGGACGAACTCGATCCGCTCGTCCCCGGCGTAGCCGAGCGACGCCGCGATGTAGCGGGCGATGTCGATGTCGAATCCGATGTACTTGCCGGTGTCGTCCAGTACGCCCATCAGTGGTTCGTAGGTGGCGACCCCGATCCGCAGCTTGCTCTGGCCGTGGATGTGCGACTGCTTGAGCTTTTCCTGCACGGAGGGCGGCTCGGGACCGCGCCGGCTGTCGCAGCCCGCTCCGGCGGCGAGCAGCAGGGTGAGCACGACCGCCATGGTCGTGCCGAGGAGGCGTACCCGGCCCCTGGGGGATGTCTCGGTCATCGGCGGACCCCGGTCTGGAAGAGGGGGGATGCTATCGCCGAGCGTAGCGGTCAATGTCCACTTCGGTGCTCGACACCACGCGGAGGTCAGCTCGCCGTGAGGGTGGGCCCGGTGAGCCGGTCGACGCCCTTGCCGGCCAGGCAGCGGAAGGTCCGCCCGGTCCCGCCGGCCGGCGGCGGAAGCACCTCGAACCGCCACGGTGCGACGTCGATCAGGGTGGTGGTGCGCCGGAATATCGTGGCGTTGCAGACCTGGCGGACGGTGGTGTCGTCCTTCACCGCCGCGTGGTCGGCCGGGTCCAGGCCGAGCGGCAGGTCACCCTCGGCATAGGACTCCCAGGTGTGCCGCCCGGCGCAGGAGGTCTCGGGGGCCTCCGCGGCGGTCCCCCGGAGCCGGACCGGGCCGAAGCACTCCAGCTCGACCGGGCAGCGGGCGGCCTCGGGCAGCGGCAACTGGCAGCCGGGCAGCGCACCGGTGCCGAGCGGCGGCCGGCTGGCGGTCGGAGCGGCGGTCGTCGCCACCGCCCGCCCGGTCGGCGACGGGCCCGGCAGGGCTCGGGTGGCGACGAACCAGGAGCCGCCGGCGATGCTGGCGAGCAGGGCCAGCACGCCGAGTCCGCCGAAGATCCAGTAGCGCCGCTTGCGACGGCTCGGCCGGGAGACGGTGGGCTCTCCGTCCACCTCCGGCGGGGCGGAGCCGGACCGGGGTGGTGGCGGCGTGTACGACCTTGAGAGATAGACGCTGGGCGGGGCACCGCCCGAGGTCGGTGCCCCGGAGACGGGGACGCCCGACACCGGCACGCCGGAGACCGGCACACCGGAGACGGGGACGCCCGAGACCGGTGCGCCGGAGACCGGCGCGCCCGAGGTGGGTGTGCGGGGTGAGGGCGTACCGGCGGGACCCGACGTCGTCCCGGAGCCCGCCGGTGCCGCGCCGCTGCTGGCGGCCGGGTCCCCGATCGGCCAGGATCCGCCGGAGACCGGAATCCCGGAGACCGGGATCCCCGACACCGGCACGGCGGCCACCACGGTCGGGTTCGGCGTCGTCGCCACGGTCGGCGGATCCAGGGGTACGGCGGCGAGCAGGTCCCGCAACTGCTCGGCGCTGGGCCGGTCGGCCGGGTCGTTGGCCATCCCGTAGCGGAGCAGGTCGAGCAGTCGGCTCGGTACGCCCGGCAGCTCGGGGATCGGCTCGGTGAAGAGTTCGAGCAGGGTGAGCAGTCCGGGATTGCGGTCGGCCTGCCAGCGCGGCGGCTTGCCGTGCATCACCGCGTAGAGGGTGGCGCAGAGTGCGTACACGTCGACGGCGGGCGACGGCGGGCTGTGCCGGAACATCTCCGGTGGCGCGTACGCCGGGGTCAGCACCTCCAGGGTGATCGCCGAGTCCCGGGCCTCGGCGAGTACGGCCAGCCCGAAGTCGGCGAGCGCCGGCTCGTTGAACCGGGAGTAGAGGATGTTGGCCGGCTTGACGTCCCGGTGCAGCACCCCGAGCTGGTGGGCGTCGGCGAGCGCGTCGGCGATCTTCACGCCGACGTCGCGGGCCTCGACCGGGCTCAACGGCGAGGTACGCATCCGCTCGGCGTACGACCCGTCGCAGAGTTCCATGATCAGGTATGGGTGCTGGTCCTCGGTGACCCCGGCGTCGAAGAGGTCCACCACGTGCGGATGGGAGGACATCCGGCCGGCGGCCCGTGCCTCGCGGAGGAAACGGCGCTGGTCCCGCTCGCTGTCCAGGGTGCGGTTCTCGACCTTCACCGCGACCTCGCGCCCCACGGACTGCTGGGTGGCCCGGTAGACGGTGGCGTAGCCACCCCGGGCAAACACCTGCAAATCCGTCAGACCGGGCACGACGGGCAGCGGCAGCGCGCCTGGCGGGGTGTCGGTCACAGAGTCGAAAATACCGGGAACATGAGCCGGTTCAGCCCCCCGCACCCATGGCTGTTACCGGCTGGTTGCCATTGTGGTGCCGGTCGTACCAGAGCCCGGCGGCGGTGGCAACCGCACCCAGGCCCTCCCAGAGCGCCACTCCGAGGAACCGCCCCGGCGCCACCTCGGTCAGCACCAGGACGGTGAAGACGGTGAAGGTCAGCGCCCGGAACAGCACCGTGAACCCGAAGAAGGGCCGCCACTCCGTCCACGCCGCGAGCAGGTAGTAGACGCCCATGTTGAACGAGGCCATCGACGACGCGGCGACGAAGGTCCCGGTGTAGTCGCCGTCGGCCCGCTCGGCCGGGGCGAGCACCTCGAAGCCGAGCATCGCCAGCAGCCACTCCGGGCGGACCAGGCCGACGGCACCGAGCAGCAGAGCGAGCCCGCCGAAGACGGCGATGGTCCAGCCTGCGACCGAGCGGGGCAGCCTCACCTGCGGTCCTCCGTGCCGGCGCCGGTCCGCTGTGGACGGCAGTGGATCTAGGCTAACGGCTCACCGGCCCGGACGGTATCCCGGAGATCGATGGAATCGGAACCGACCGCACGGCCCGGGCCGGCACGACGACCGGGCCGGGCCGGGCCACCTTGCCGGGCTCGGCGACCTTGCCGGGCTCGGCGACCCTCGCGGCCGCGCGTCCGGCCGGCCGCCGCGCTATGCCGGAGTGTCTCCGGCGAGCGCCGTCGGCGCCGGAACCTCCCCGGCGAGCCGCTGCCGGACCACCAGCAGCCGCTCCGGGGCGGTACCCGTCGACGACCGGGCCAGCCGGTCCCGCAACTCCTCCGCCGCGGCCCGCTCGCTGGTCTGCTGCGTCGAGTACGCCAACCGGACCGCCTCCTCGGCGACCTCGAAAGCCTCCGCCGGCTGCCCCGCCCCGGCCAGCGCCTCGGCGAGTACCCGCGCGGCGATCACCCGACTGCGGATGTCCTCGCCCGGAGCCTCCACCGCCTGCCGGGCCCAGTCGAGCGCGGCCGCTGTCTGCCCGTCGGCGAGCAGCGCGGAAGCGTATCGGGCGAGAGCCTGGCGGCGGCTGAACAGCACCGACGGCACCGCACCGGCCGCCGCGATCGGTTCGAGCAGGCTCACCGCGGTCGCCGCGTCACCGTCGGCCAGCCGGCTCGCGGCGAGCAGCATCCGGGGACCGAGCTGGGTCGGCGCCAGCGGGTTGTGCGGCTCCACCGCCGCCAGCACCGCCTCGGCGTCCCGTTCCGCCGCCGCGACGTCGCCCCGGTCCAGCGCCACGAACCCGCGCAGCGTGCCGGCGAGCCCGGTCAGCAGCGGGTGCGAGGTGCGCCGGCCGTACCCGAGCGCGTCGGTGAGCAGGTCGGTGGCGTGCTCCGGCTCGCCGACACCGCGCGCCACCGCACCGCGTACGACCAGGGCGAAGCCCCGGCCCCAGTCGTCGGAGGCGGCGACGAAGTCCCGGTACGCCCGCCGCGCCTCGCGGTCGGCGTCGGCGAGTTCACCGAGTTCGGCGGCGGCGAACGCCTCCACGGCGCGCAGCGTGCCCACCGCCCACGCCTCGCTGACCCGCTCGCCGAAGGGCAGGAAGACCTGGGCCAGCCGGCGCGCCTCACCGAGCCGGCCGGCGAGCAACCGGGCGAACGCGGTGGTACCGCGCAGCCAGGCCCGACCCACCGGATCGTCGATCTGGGCGAAGAGCCGGGCCGCCCTGCCCAGCACCGCGTCGGTGCCGGCGAAGTCGCCCCGGGTGGTGGTGACCCAGGCCAGGTTCTGGAGTGACCAGGCCTGCCCCCGGGGATCGTCGGCATCCAGGTTGACCTGGTAGGCCCCGGCGAACCGGCTGCTGGCCTGACTCAACCGGCCGCTGACGAAGTCGGCCATCCCGAGCCGCCGCATCGCCGAGGCGCGCGGCCCCGGCAGATCGGCCCGGGTGGCCACCTGCAACGCCTCCTGCCAGGAGTTCACCGCCCGCGCCTGGTCGCCCAGGGCCTGGTACGCCTGACCGACCACGAGCAGTGCCCCGGCCCGTACGGCGACGTCGTCCCCGGCGTTCGCCCCGATCTTCTCGGCGAAGGCGAGCGCCTCGGCGATCCGCCCCACCTGGAGCAGGGCGCGGGCGTGCACCAGCCGGTCGCCGCCGGGTACCGACTCTCCGGCGAGCCGGGCGGCCCGCTCGGCGTACTCGACGGCCTGTGCCGGCTCTCCGGCGGCGAGTGCCCGGCGGGCGGAGCGGCCCAGCGCGGCCATGCCGAGCGGCGCCACGTTCCGGGCGGTCGCGTCGGGGCGCAGGCTGACCACGTCGGCGAGCGCGCTGGCCCGCTCGGCGTGCTCGGCGATGAAGGCGTCGCGTTCGGCGACCGGCAGTCCGCTGACGCCGGTACCGGTCCGGCCCGGCTCGCCCGGGCCGGTGCCCGGGTCCGGCGGCGCGGCCCACTCGGCGAGGGCGGCGTGCCGGTCGGCGAGGTCGGCCTTGCCGATGCCGGCGTAGACGGCCTCCCGCATCAGCGGGGTGGCGAAGATGTAGCCGTCCCGGTTGCGGTGCAGCATCCGGCGCTGGAGCAGCTCCTCGACGGCCCGCTCCAGCTCGACGGCGAGGACCGCGGTCGGCCGTCCGTCGCGCCCGGCCCGGCGCTCGCGCAGTGCCTCCAGCGCACCGGCCGGCACCGTGTCCCCGACCACCGCGGCGTCCCGAAGTGCTGCCCTGGCGTCGGGCGGCAACGCGTCGATCCGGGCCGCCAGCACGGCGGCGAGGTCCCGGGAGAGCAGCCGGCTGCCCAGCGAACCGGGCGCCAGCCGCCAGATGACGCTGGCCCCGGTGCTGGCGGGTCCCGGACTCGGCACCGCGGTGCCGGATGCCGGGTTGGCTCCCCGGCCCTCCTCCGGACCGGCCGGTCCGCCGTTGCGCCGCTGCCCCGGGACGGCGGTGCCGGTCGCGGCCGCCCGCCCGGCGGAGCCGGCACCCGGGTCGGCGGCCGGACCGGCGGGGGATCGGGCCGGTGCCCGGCCCAGCACGGTGGTCAGCGCACCCCGCTCCATCAGCAGGGTGACCAGCTCGGCGAGGTAGAAGGGGTTGCCCTGGGCGGTGGCGAGCAGCCGGTCCACGTCCGCCTGCGGCAGCCGCCCCCCGCCGAGATAGGCGGTCAGCAGCCGGGCGGCGTCGGCACCGCGCAGCGGTGGCAGGGCGTGCACCTCGGCGTCGGCCAACCGGGTCAGCGCACCGGCGGTGCGGACCAGTTCGGGGCGGCCGAGCAGCAACACCAGCACCGGCCCGGTCAGCCGGGAGAGGGTCACGCCGAGCGCGTCGGTGGTCTCCGGGGTGGCGTCGTGCAGGTCGTCGACGATGACCGCGAGCGGCCTCTCGGCGGCGAGCGCGCTGAGCAGCTCCGCGACGGCGGCGGGGATCGCGTCGGCGTCCGGGCCGGTGTCGCCGGCCGACCACTCGGCCGGGCCGGCCGGCACGGTGCCGTGCGCCGCCGGCAGCTCGGCGTAGCCGAGCAGGGCGAGCAGGAGGTCGACGGCGACCGGCGGCGGATCGGGCCGGTACCGGGACAGCCGCTGGCCGAGCCGGCGCAGCCGCTCCTCGACCACCGGCCGGGTGACGGCGGTGGCCGGGCCGTCCGGCAGGCCGACCGCGGCCCGGACCAGGTCGGCGAGCGGGGCGAGCCGACGGCGCTCCCCGAACGCCGCGCACTTCACCGAGAGCACCCGGGCGCCGGTGTGCGTCGCGTACCGGCCGGCGCCGACGTCGTATCCGGCGGCCAGCCGTTCCACCTCGGCGGCGAACCGGGACTTGCCGATCCCCGCCTCGGCGGTCATCAGCAGCACCCGGGGCTGGCCCTGGTCGACGACCTCGGCGAGCCGACCGGCGACCCGGCCGATCTCGGTCTCCCGACCGACGAAGGGCGCCTCGTCACCGAGCCCGGACCGGGTACCGGGGGCGTCGAGCAGGCCCAGCAGCTCGTACGCCTCGACCGGCTCCCGCTTGCCCTTGAGCCGCAGCGGCCGGAGCTGTCGCCAGGAGGCGACCCGGCGGGTCGCCGCCGCCGTCCGGGCACCGGCGTAGACGGCCCCGATCGCGGCGGCGTCGGCCAGCCGGGCGGCGGTGTTCACGGTGTCGCCGATGACGGTGTATTCGATCGACGCCTGGATGCCGGCGACCACGTCACCGGTGTTGAGCCCGACCCGGAGCCCGAGCGGCGCTCCGCCGCCCTGCTCGTCGTCGAGCACCCGGCGCACGGCCCGCTGCATGGACAGGGCCGCCCGGACGGCGCGCTCGGCGTCGTCCTCGTGTGCGACGGGGGCGCCGAAGACGGCCATGATCCCGTCGCCGGTGAGCTTGTCGACGTGCCCGCCGAAGGTCTTGACCGCACCGGCGAGCGCGGCGAGCACCCGGTCGGTGACCGTGCTGACCCGCTCTGGATCAAGGTCTTCGGACCAGGAGGTAAAATCGGACAGATCGCCGAAGAGCACCGTTACCACCCGGCGCTCCGCTTCCGGAAGGGTCGCGGCAGCCGGCAGCGCGACTCCACAGTTGTGGCAGAACCGCGCACCGGGTACGGCAACGGTTCCACACACCGGGCAGGTCACGGACTTTCCAACCCACCGGCCCCCGGGCCGGATTCCCGGTTCTCGTGATCGAGATAGGCGAGCTGGGCCCGAACGGACCATTCGGCCGCCGGCCAGAGCGACCGGTCCACGTCCGCGTAGACCATCGCCACCACCTCGGCGGCGGTGCGTGCCCCCCGGCTGCGCGCGGTGCGGACCTGGTCGAGCCGGGCCTGCCGGTGGGCCAGGTAGAACCGGGCCGCGGCGGCGCAGTCGGCCAGCGGCGGGCCGTGCCCGGGCAGCGCCGGGACCCCGGCGAACTCGGTCAGCGTCTCCAGGCTGGCAAGGTAGTCCCCGAGGTCTCCGTCGGGATGCGCGACGACCGTGGTGCCCCGGCCGAGGATGGTGTCGCCGGTGAAGACGGCCTGCTCGTCGCCCCCCTCGACGAGGAAGCAGAGCGAGTCGGCGGTGTGCCCCGGGGTGACCAGCAGCCGGATCCGCAGCCCGGCCAGCTCGACCGTCGACCAGGCGCAGCGGAAGGTCACCGGCTCGGCGCCGGTCAGCTCCAGAAACCGCTCCAGCCCCTCGGTGTGGTCCGGGTGGCCGTGCGTGACCAGCACCCCGGCGACCGGCCCGCGTTCGGCGACGGCGGCCAGGTGACCCTCGTCGAGCGGCCCCGGGTCGATCACGACCACCTCACCCGCGCCCGGGGCGCCCAGCACCCAGGTGTTGGTGCCGTCCAGGGTCATCGGCCCGGGGTTGGGGGCACGGACCAGCGTCGCCCAGCCCGGTAGCTGGTCGGCCAGCGCCGCCACCGGCGCGGTCACATGCCCCGTCATGGCTGAGATGGTACGACCCGCGGGCGACAGCGGCGTGACCTGCCGGTGTCGCCCGTCCGACGGGCCGTCCCCCGACTGCCTGCGCGTCCGTTTCCGGCGCCGCCCGCAGCGGTGCGGCGGGCGGGCGGAAGCTCCGCCGGACGGCCGGAAACCCGAGGCGCCCGGAAGCTCAGGCCACCTCGACGATGACCTCGACCTCGACCGGCGCACCGAGCGGCAGTTCGGCGACCCCGACCGCGCTGCGGGCGTGCCGGCCGGCCTCGCCGAAGACGGTGCCGAAGAGTTCCGAGGCGCCGTTGAGCACGCCGGGCTGCCCGGTGAACCCGTCGGCGGAGGCCACGAAACCGGTCACCTTGACGATCTTGACGACGCTCTCCAGACCCACCAGCGCGTCGATCGCGGCGAGCGCGTTGAGCGCACACTGCGCGGCCAGGTCCTTCGCCTGCTCGGCCGACACCCCACCACCGACCCTGCCGGTGGCCAGCAGCTTGCCGTCCCGCAACGGCAACTGACCGGAGACGTACACCTGGCGGCCCGACTGGACGGCCGGCACGTACGCGGCCAGCGGCGGCACCACGTCGGGCAGTACGAGGCCCAACTCGGCAAGCTTGGCGTGTGGCCCAGCCGTCACGGCTTGGCCCGCTTGAGGTACGCGACGAGCTGCTCCGGGTTCGGGCCGGGTATCACCGCCACCAGTTCCCAGCCGTCCTCGCCCCAGTTGTCGAGAATCTGCTTGGTGGCGTGCGTGAGCAGCGGCACCGTGGCGTACTCCCACTTCTGCATCGCTAGAGGTCTCCTCGTCTCGGGCTTGTCGGCGACAGCCTACGGGCTGCGGCCACGCCGGTACGCGTACGCCTCCCGATCCGTGCGGTGGAGCGGCTCGATCCCGCCCCCGTACCGCGGCTGCCCCGGTTGGGCGGGGCGGGATACCCTCGCCGGGCGGGTCGCCACAGCTCTGCCGCCACACCACCGACCATGCCAGCCCTCCCGACCCGCCGGCCGGCGCCTTGACCACCGCATCGGGGCCCTGCGGGGATTGGGGAGACCATGAGGCAACCGTCCGACGGCGACGAATCCGACCGCCCGCCGGCCGAGCCCTCGACACCCGCCGAACCCTCGACACCGGCTGAGTCCTCGACACCAGCCGAGTCCTCGTCCGAGGCGGCGACGACGAGCGGCGACGACGAGCCGGGCGCGGCGCCCCCTTCGACCGAGGCCGCGCCGCCGGTGGCGAGTGCCGCCGATTCCGATGCCCCGGAGGACGCGCCGGAGGACGCCCCGGAGCCGCCGACCCAACGGCTCTCCCCCGCGTCCTCGGCCGTCCCGGACCTGCCGGAGACCCCCACCCGACGACTCACCCCGCAGCCCCCGGTCCTTCCGGACTCCCCGGAGACCCCGACCCAGCCGACCGCCGCCCCGTCAGCACCAGCACCGGCACCAGCACCGGCCGGATCACCGCCATACGGGCCGCCACCGACCCCGGCACCACCGACCTCCGGGCCGTCCATGTCCGGGCCGCCCATGTCCGGCCCGCCCGTGTCGGCGGCGCCCGGTTACGGGCCGCCCGGGCCGGGGCAGCCGATCCCGGGACAGCCCGGTCCGGGCGGCCAGCACCCCGACCAGCTCGGTTCCGGTCCCGGCGTACCCGGTCCCGGCGTACCCGGTCATCCGGCCCCTCCCGGCTATCCGGTGGCCGGCCCCACCGTACCGCCGAAGAAGCGGCGCGGCCTGGTCATCGCGTCGATCGCGCTGGCCGTGACGCTGCTGCTCTGCGTACTCGGCGGGGTCACCGCCTTCCTGGTGCTCCGGGGCGCGGAGCGGGGCGAGGGAGCCGCCGATCCGGTCGTCGCCGTGGACGAGTTCCTGACGGCGGTCTACAGCGAGCGGGACGCCGACCGGGCGAACGGCCTGGTCTGCTCGGCCGCCCGGGACAGCGACAAGATCGCCGCGAAGATCGAGGAGGTGGCCGAGGCCGCCGGGCGGTACGACACCGCACGGTTCCGCTGGGCCACCCCGAAGGTCGACGAGCAGACCGAGGCGCGGGCCCTGGTGTCGACCGAACTCACCATGACCACCGGCGACGAGCGGTCGGTGGACCAGCAGTTGACCTTCGTGGTGGTACGCGAGGCCGGCTGGTGGGTCTGTGACGTGATCTGACCGGCGGGCTGCTCGGGCTCCGGGCTGGTTAGGCTCGGAGGGTGCGAGCGGGCGAGGAGTCGGGCGACCGGGTGGACGCCGACCGGGCGAGTGCCCGGTGGCCGGCCCGGCTACACGTGATCACCGGTAAGGGCGGGACCGGCAAGACCACGGTCGCCGCCGCGCTGGCCCTGGCGCTGGCCAGCGGCGGTCGTCGTACCCTGCTGGTCGAGGTGGAGAGTCGGCAGGGCATCGCCCAGCTCTTCGGCACCGATCCCCTGCCGTACGAGGAGCGGTCGATCGCCACCGCGCGCGGCGGCGGCGAGGTGCGCGCCCTGGCCGTCGACTCCGAGGAGGCGCTCCTCGAGTACCTCGACATGTTCTACAAGCTCGGTGCGGCCGGCCGGGCCCTGCGCAAGCTCGGGGCGATCGACTTCGCCACCACGATCGCACCGGGGCTGCGGGACGTACTGCTCACCGGCAAGGTCAAGGAGGCGACCACCCGGACGGCCGACAAGCGCCGGGTGTACGACGCGGTGGTGCTGGACGCGCCGCCGACCGGTCGGATCGGCCGGTTCCTGAACGTCACCGCCGAGACGGCCCGGCTGGCCAAGGTCGGCCCGATCAAGACCCAGAGCGAGGGGGTGGCGGCGCTGCTCCGCTCCCCGATGACCGCCGTGCACGTGGTCACGCTGCTGGAGGAGATGCCGGTCCAGGAGACCATCGACGCGATCGCGGACCTGAACAGCCTGCGGATCCCGGTCGGGCGGCTGATCCTGAACGCGACCCGTCCGCCGCTGCTGGCCGGCCGGGTGACCCAGGCCGAGCTGCGCCGGGGGCTGGCGGCCGCCGGCCTGCCGACCGACCGGGCGACCGTCGCCGGCCTGCACGCCGAGGCCCGCGACCAGCTCATCCGGCGGGAGCTGGAGGAGTCGCTCCGGGCCGACCTGGTCGAGCTGGGGCTGCCCCTGGTGGAGCTGCCGCTGCTCGCCGAAGGGGTGGACCGCACCGGTCTGGACCTGATCGCCGACACACTGCTCGGCGCCGGCTGAGGTGTAGGGAAGGGCCCCTTCCACGACAAAGAGCGATAACCAGGGCCCCGCCCGCACACCTCGGCGCCGATTGACTCACACCTGAGCGCCACCACGCCGCCCGCGCGGCACTGTGCCGATACGCTCGGTTGGTGCGTCCCGATCAACCAGCACCGGAGCTGGACATCGACCAGATCCTCGCCGATCCCGGCGTGCGGATCGTGGTCTGCTGCGGTTCGGGCGGGGTGGGCAAGACCACCACTGCCGCCGCCCTCGCGCTCCGGGCCGCCGAGCGGCACGGCCGGCGCACGGTGGTGTTGACCATCGACCCGGCCCGGCGGCTGGCCCAGTCGCTCGGGCTCAACGAGCTGGACAACACCCCCCGGCAGGTCAAGGGGATCGACGTCGAGACCAGCGGCGGCGAGCTGCACGCCATGATGCTGGACATGAAGCGGACCTTCGACGACGTGGTGCTCGCGCACACCGATCCGGCGAAGGCGGCGGAGATCTTCGCCAACCCGTTCTACCAGGCGATGAGTTCCACCTTCGCCGGTACCCAGGAATACATGGCGATGGAGAAGCTGGGCCAGTTGCACGCCCGGGGCGAGTGGGACCTGATCGTGGTCGACACCCCGCCGTCCCGGTCCGCCCTGGACTTCCTCGACGCGCCGGCCCGGCTCTCCCGGTTTCTGGACGGGCGGATGCTGCGGCTGCTGCTGGCACCGGCCCGCAGTGGTGGTCGGAGCATGTTCAGCCTGGTGACCGCCTCGTTCGGGATGTTCTCCCGGGTGGTGCAGAAGGTGCTCGGCGCCCAGTTGCTCACTGACCTGTCCGGTTTCGTGGCGGCGCTGGACTCGATGTTCGGCGGCTTCCGGCAGCGCGCCGAGCAGACGTACCGGGTGCTCCAGGCACGGGAGACGGCGTTCCTGCTGGTCGCGGTCCCGGAGCCGGACGCGGTCCGGGAGGCGGCGTACTTCGCGGGCCGGCTCAGCCAGGAGCGGATGCCGCTGGCCGGCCTGGTGCTCAACCGGGTGCACCGGCCCGTCGTGGAGCGGCCGACCGCCGCCGAGAGCCTGGCCGCGGCCGAGCGGCTGGTGGAGCTGGGCGGGCACGAGGCGACCGTGGAGACCCTGTTGGCGCATGCCGCGCTCAGTCAGCAGGCGGCGCGGGAGCGGCGGGTCGCCCGGGTCTTCACCGACGCCTTCCCGGCGGTACCGACGGTGGCGGTGACGGCTCAGCCCGCCGACGTACACGACGTCGACGGGCTGCGCACGATCGGTGCCGCGATCAGCCGGCGTTGACCAGGACCTTGTCCTTGTTCTTCAAGGCCGCCTCGAACATCTTGCGCCAGCTCGCCACCTGCGGGTGACGACGCAACAGCGCCCGGCGTTCCCGCTCGGTCATGCCACCCCACACGCCGAACTCGATGCGGTTGTCGAGCGCGTCGGCCAGGCACTCGTACCGCACCGGGCAGCTGCGGCAGATCCGCTTCGCCACGTTCTGTTCGGCGCCCTGCACGAACAGCGCGTCAGGATCCCCGTTCTGACACGCCGCCAACGTGGGCCAATCTGTGATCATGCCCATCTGCTCCTGTCCCCCCTTGCAGTCCCGCTACCGACCAGAGCCGGTCAGCCGGCGATAACCCCCCGGCCACCCGTGACGCCCTCCCCCGGGCACCACGGACGACATGCGTTTCTCTCGCTCGACCATCATGCTCTGTAGTCAACTGATTACGCAACGTTGTCAGCCAAATCCGTCAACCCGGACATTTCCTGGCCCTTCGTCCGGCAATCCGGCCCTGACTACCCGGCGGCGATCAGCGAAAACGCTGCGGAGACTTCCCGGAGGGAGGAGACTCGGCAGCAAGGAGCCCGCAACCGCGCACCAGGGGTCGTGCGTTTAACACAACGAGGCCAGCGCCCGCAGGAAATGGGGAAAGTACGCAGGGCGCGACCTCTGTGTCGATTCACGTACCCTGTCGAGGTGACCTGGATGCGGAAGCGTGACCACAATGTCTTCACCAACGCCGCGTCGCTGCTGATCTGTGGGCTGCTGGCCGGCGTGGTGGTTGCCGCGGCCGCGTTCCCCGCAGTGGCGATGTCCGGGCTGGCCGCCAAGGCCGGCGCGGAGACGTTCGACAAGCTGCCCACCGAACTGACCGTCAAGAAGGCGCCGCAGATCAGCTACCTCTACGCCTCCGACGGCAAGACCCCGCTCGCCACCATGTACGACGAGAACCGTCGCGACGTACCGCTCAAGGACGTCGCACCGGTCGTCGGGCAGGCGCTGGTCGCCGCCGAGGACAAGCGCTTCTACGAGCACAACGGCGTCGACGTCAACGGCGTCGCCCGGGCGTTCGTGGCGAACAACCAGGCCGGGGTCACCACCCAGGGTGCCTCCACGCTCACCATGCAGTACGTCCGGCTCACCATCGCCTACTCGGCGACGCACCCGCAGGACGTCGTGGCGGCCACTGAGGACACCAGCGCCCGGAAGCTGCGCGAGATGCGGTACGCCCTGCAACTCGACGCGGACCTGAGCAAGGACGAGATCCTGGAGGGCTACCTCAACATCGCCCCGTTCGGCAACGGCGCGTACGGCATCTTCGCCGCCAGCCAGGTGTACTTCGGCAAGCACCCGAAGAACCTGAAGCTCGAAGAGGCGGCGATGCTGGCCGGGATGGTCAAGGCACCGTCGGACAACGACCCGACCACCAAGGCCGGCTACCCGGCCGCGGTCGAGCGGCGCAACTGGGTCCTCGACCAGATGGTCGAGACCAAGGCGATCACCGCGGAGGAGGCCGAGAAGGCCAAGGCGGTCAGGCTGGTGGTCAAGGACAAGCGCACCCCGAACGGCTGCGTCGACGTCGGCAAGAACGACTGGGGCTTCTTCTGCGACTTCTTCTACCGCTGGTGGATGGATCAGGAGACCTTCGGCCGCACCAAGTACGACCGGGAGCGGCGGCTCAAGAGCGGCGGCTACACCGTGGTCACCACCCTCGACGCCAAGACGCAGGACGCGGCCAAGAAGGCCGTCGAGCGCAACGTCAAGACGGGCAAGAAGGAAGCCATGATGGTGGCGGCGGTCGAGCCCGGCACCGGGCGGGTCCGCGCGCTGGCGGTGAACCGCAATTACAAGCTCGACGACCCGAACAACCCGCAGAACAAGATCAGCACGAACCCGGCGAAGAAGCGGAAGAAGATTCGGGGTACGTACCCGAACACCACCAACCCGCTGCTGACCGGCGGTGGTGACATCACGGGTTACCAGGCCGGCTCGACCTTCAAGATCTTCACGGTGGTGGCGGCGCTGGAGAACGGCTACCCGCTGGAGTGGAGCATGAACGCCAAGCCGGTCGCCCAGACGAAGTACATCGTCGAACACAACTCCCCGGCCGCCTGTCCGGGGACCAACAAGTACTGCCCGCAGAACGCCAGCGCGAGCATGGCCGGCGTGCACAACATGTGGAGCGCCTTCGGGTCGTCGGTGAACACCTACTTCGTGCCGCTCCAGGAGCGGGTCGGCGCGGCCAAGGTGGTCGACGCGGCTAAGCGGATGGGCATCACCTTCCGGGCCAGCAACGACGCGAACTTCGCCGCCACCAAGCAGTCGGCGAACGGCTGGGGCGCCTTCACCCTCGGTGTCTCCCAGACGACCCCGCTGGAGCTGGCCAACGCGTACGCCACGCTCGCCGCCGACGGCAAGTACTGCAAGCCGATCCCGGTGCAGTTGATCCGGGACCAGGACGGCAACAAGCTCGACATCGCCAACCCGCAGTGCTCGCAGACGATCAAAGCCGAGGTCGCGCGGGCGGCCGTCGACGCGGCCCGCTGCCCGGTCGGCGACAACTCGTCCACCTCGCGCTGCAAGGGGCGTACCGCCGGGAACGTCCGGGGCATCGTCGGCAAGCCGGTCGCCGGCAAGAGCGGCACCACCGACAGCGAGAAGACCGCCTCGCTGGTCGTGATGACCAAGCAGCTCGCGGTCGCCGGCATCCTCGCCGACCCGGACTGGGCCGAGACCACCCAGAACATGGGCCACAACGAGCCCGGCGGCGTCAACCACGCCGTCTACCAGACGCTCCGGGACGCGATGAAGGGGAAACCCTCGATCCAGTTCACCCCGCCAGGCGGCAAGATCGTCAATGGGGACCAGCGGAGCATCCCGAACGTCAAGTGCCAGCCGGTCCAGTCCGCCCTCTCCCGGGTCCGGGGTGCCGGCTTCGAGGCCGAGCTGGGCGGTCAGGTGGACTCGACCTGTCCCGCCGGCACCGCCGCCGGCACCAGCCCCGAGGGTCGGACGATCAAGGGTGGGGCGGTGACCATCGAGGTCAGCAACGGCAAGGCCCCGGCCGGCGCGAACGCTCCGGCCGGACCGGGCGGCCCCCGGCCACCCGGCCGCCGCTGAGCCGACACACGTCACGACGACGACGGGCGGGCATCCCCCACCAGGGATGCCCGCCCGTCACGCGTTCGCCGTCAGCCGGCGCCGAGCTGCCGGCGTACCTCGGCGGCGACCCGACCGCCCTCGGCCCGGCCCGCCACCGCGGCCTGGGCCGCCTTCATCGCCGGGCCCATCTGACCGCGCTCGGTGAACCCACCGGCGGCCAGCGCCCCCGCGACCAGCTCGGCCAGCTCCTCGTCGGCGAGCTGCTTCGGCAGGTACCGGTCGAGCACCTCGCCCTCGGCCCGCTCCCGCTCCGCCTGCTCGGCCCGCCCGGCGTCGCCGAAGGCGGCAGCCGCCTCCCGGCGCTTCTTGGCTTCCTTGGTCAGCACCGCCAGCACCTCGGGGTCGGAGAGTTCCCGCTTCTCCTTGCCGGCGACCTCGGCGGTGCCGATCGCCGCCAACGCCATCCGCAGCGTCGAGGTGGTCAGCTCGTCACGAGCCTTCAGCGCGGTACGCATGTCCGTGGTCAGGAGGTCCTTCAAGGTGCCCATGGACGGTCAAACTACCCTGAGCGGCATGCAGAAGCGCACAGTATTCCGGTTGGCCGCCGGTACCGTCGTCGCGGGCGGTGCCGCCCTGGCGTACGCCTCGCTCGTCGAACGCAACCTGTTCACGCTGCGCCGGTACGACGTACCCGTGCTCGCCACCGACGCCGAGCCGCTGCGCATCCTGCACCTGTCGGACCTGCACATGATGCCGGACCAGCGCCGCAAGCAGGCCTGGGTGGCGTCGCTGGCCGCGACCGACCCGGATCTGGTGGTGGTGACCGGGGACAACCTGGCGCACCCCGACGCCGTACCCGGGGCGCTGCGGGCGCTGCAACCGATGCTCGACTACCCCGGTGCCTTCGTGTTCGGCTCCAACGACTACCGGGGACCGGTCTGGAAAAATCCGTTCAGCTACCTGCTGCCGGATCGGGAGTACGTGCAGGGTGTCGAGCTGCCCGCCGAGGATCTGCGGGAGGTGCTGGTCGGCGCCGGCTGGGCGGACCTGAACAACGCCCGGACGTCGATCAAGGCCGGCGGCCGGCAGATCGAGCTGGTCGGCGTCGACGACCCGCACATCGAGCGGGACGACTATGCCTCGGTCGCCGGACCGGTACCGGCGCAGGCCGACCTCGCCATCGGAGTCACCCACTCGCCCGAGCCCCGGGTACTCGACGAGATGGCCGCCGACGGCTTCACCCTGCTGCTCGCCGGCCACACCCACGGCGGCCAGGTCCGGGTCCCGCTGGTCGGCGCGCTGACCACCAACTGCGGCCTGCCCCGGTCGATGGCCCGGGGGCTGCACCGCTGGCCCGAGACGGACGCCTGGCTGCACGTCTCCGCCGGCCTCGGCACCCACCCCACCGCCCCGGTACGGTTCGCCTGCCGGCCGGAGGCGTCGCTGTTGACCCTGATCCCGCGCTGACCTGCCGCCGTTCGGCAGCCGGTGCGGGCCGGGACGCACCGGGCGGGATACCGAATTTGCCCGACGGGGCGGGTGGGCTACTATTGCTCGGCACGCCTCGGGGTGTGGCGCAGCTTGGTAGCGCGCTTCGTTCGGGACGAAGAGGTCGTCGGTTCGAATCCGGCCACCCCGACCAGAGTAAGTGCAGTTCAGGCCCGGTATCACGACAAGTGATACCGGGCCTGACCCGTCTCCCGGGTCACTCCCCGCTACGCCCTAGCCTCGGCTGATCAGGGAGCGGAAGGCGGACCGGACGTTGGCGTCGGAGGCGGTGACGTACACCTCCGACGGCGGGCCGATGTCGATGAGGCCGGTGTATCGGGTGTAGGTGAGAACCCTCGGGCAACTCGAACCGCTGATCTCCACCTTCGCGTTGACCACGAGCTTCCCGGTCCGGAGTTCGTATGCCTGCACCGGAATCGCGATCTTGCGGAAGGCCACGTACGTCGGGAACCGCGAAGAGATCTTGTTCTCGTAGGGGCAGGTCCGGACTGTGGTCCCGTACTCCTTCTGGCTCACGCAGACCACCAGCACCGCGGTGGTGACGTCGGTGGCCCGCCAGGCGGCGGGGAGCTTCCTCGTGTACTCCTCGTCGCCGTAGAAGAGGGCACGGTTCGTCCTGCCCCTGGTGTACGGGGCGGCGGCGCTGTAGGGCGCCGGCTTGGTGCAGTACTCCGGTCGGGTGCTGGTCGGTCCTTCGAGCAGGCGGCGCACGTTCGCCAGCTCGATGGCCAGGCCGGCCCGCTTGACCCCCTCGACGGCCCGGGCGTTCAACTCCTGCCCGGGGTACTGGTCGAGAAGCTGCTGGTAACGCGTCCGGGCGGCCTCCCAGTTGCTGGCGGCCATCAGGTTGTCGGCGCAGCCGACGAGCGCGGCCGGCGCGGTCCGCGCCACGGCCTCGGCGGACCGGTCCAGTGCGTTGTTGGTCGGCTGCCGCTGGCGAAGCCAGTCGGTGACCGCGACCGTCTGGCAGGGGTCTCTGGTTGGCAGCCCGCCGAAGAACCTCTCCAGGGTGGTGTCCACCATCTTCTCGTGGCCGGGCAGCTCCACGAGGACCGAGGCGAGCCCATCGAAGCCCGCCTTCAACCCGTCGGTGTCTCCGGTCAGCCCGGTGTCGAGCTTCTCCTCGGCGGTCCGCAGTCGTTGGCAGGCTTCGGCGCTCCGCTCGCCACGGACGGTCAGCGGGGCGTCGGCCACCCGATGGCCGAACGACACCCGGTCCAGGGCGGTCAACGCCCGCGCGCAGTCGCCGCCCTCCCGGGCCTCGGTGACGGTCCGTTCGATCCTCGCCGCGTCGAACCGCAGGATCCCCACGGCCAGCAGCACCGGCACCGTCACGGCGAGCGCGATCAGCCGTTGGTCACGCTGTACGGCGCCCTGACCGCGCCCGCCGGCCAGGAACCAGGCGTGCCCGACGAGCGCCAACCACCAAAGAAGTACGACGACCTCGGCCCACACCGACCGGCTGCCCCAGACGAGGAAGGCGACGAGTACGGCGCTGACCAGTGTGGCGGCCACGGCCAGCCTGAGCCGGCCGAGCATCAGGTAGCCGACGCCGACCAGGGAGGCGTTGCCGAGAGCGGCGGCCAGCGGGTCATGGGACGGAACTACCGACTTCGGCTCCGGCTTCGGCTCCGGCTCCGGCTCCGGCACGGGATTCGTCTGATCGTCACTCATCGAGCCCCCATCGCTTGTCGCCATCGTCCCACGATCGATGGACATCGCGCTCCGACCGATCGCCGCCGGATCTCCTCTCCGTCCATGATGTACGAACTGCCACCCGGCCGGCACACCCTGACGCCCGGCTGACACCTTCGCGGCCCGGCTACGTCCTCCCGGAGCACCCTTGCCGGACCGATGTGTCGACTCGGCGAGGTGCCTGTGTGTCACCTTGGTGACACACAGGCACCTCGCGTGAAGAACTACCCGACACCGGCCCGACCGCGTTCCGCCAGCGACAGCAGTGCCACGAAGCTCTCGCGACCTGGTGAGAGGACCGGAGGATCAGCGCCCGTCGGCGGCGGCCAGCGCAGCCGGTCGGTGACCAGGTCGGTGCGGAGCGCCCCCGGCCCGGCCGGTCGGGGACGTACCCGGACGATCAACGGATGCAGCTCGCCCTGCCGCCGCACGTCCCCGAGCAGCCGCATCGCGTCGCTCGGCTCGCAGCGCGCGTGTACCCGGTAACGGAAGGAACCGGTACGCGGCACCCTCCGAGTGTAGGAAAAAACCCGTTACACCCGCGCCTCCTCGGCTGGCCGCGCCGGAGACCCGGGCCGCCGGGCCAGCGGGGCGAGGTTGACGGCGATCGGTACGAAGCCGAGGAAGACCAGGGCCTGCTCCCTCAGCGGCTCAGGTGGCTCAATTCCGTGCACCAGCCGTCCACCGATCGTGGCCGTCCCGAGCCTGAACGGTGATCCTTCGCCGGCACGGTGGAACCATGCGCCCCTTCCGTGCTGTTCTGCTGCTGTCGCTGCTCCTGGCATCCCTCGCCGGCTGCACGCCCGCGAACGAGCCGCTGGCGGCGTTGGCGCTCCGGGACGGCGAGCCGACGGTCCTGCTGGTCGGCTGCGGATCGGCCGGCGCCTCGATCCACCTGTACGAGGACTCCGAGACGGCCTCCGCCAGCCCGTCGACCGGCGCCACTGCCGACCGTCCGGAGTGGTCGGTCCGCACCGATCGGGCCGAGCCGGTCAACGAGATCCCGCTGCTCGACCCGACACCGCCGGCCAACTGGACCGTGAACAGGTCGAGTTTGCAGCGGATCGAGCCCGGCGTCTGGTACGGCATTTCCGCGTACGGGCACCGGGACGCATTCACCGTCAGGTTCGAGACCGACGCCTTCACCAAGCTCGACGGCGAGCACGTGCTGGCTCCGGTCAGCCACCGCAAGCAGGAGGTCATGACCAGGGCCAGCTTCGAACGGAACGCCCGGCAGGCGTGCGAGGACAGCTGACCCCGGCCGCACGCACTCGGCTCAGGGAGCGGGTACCGGATCGTTGTTGAGCTGGGCGGTCACGATCGCGACCAGCCGGTTGCGCGCCTCCAGGAGTTGCCGGGACAGCTCGTCGAGGGCGCGCGGGTCGACGAGCTGGCGTACGTGCGTCTTGTCGTCGAGCAGCTCCCAGCGCCGTTCCGACTCGTCCGGTGCCTCGCTGACCCACATCGCGGAGACGACCGCGTGCCGCTTGGCGAGCAGCTTCGCCGCGATCTCGACGACCGGCAGGTACGCCTGGCGGTACTCCGGGGTGGCGAACTCGACCGAGCCCCGGGCGGCGCGTACCGGCTCACCGGGTCTGGCGAGCACCTCGAACGCGTTGCCGCCCGCCTGGTCGGCGCCGATCCAGGCCAGGATGAGTTCCAGGTCGCCGGCGGCGATCGTGATCCGGCCGATCGCGGCCACCACCTCGTCGGGCAACCTCGCCATGTCGGGCTCTCCGTCCTCCGGTTTCCCGCCGCCATGATCACAAAGACTGTGGCCGATCCTAGCCAAGCACGAAGCGGCGTACGGCCTTCGGCCCGGCGTGTTGGCCGACCGCCGGGTCGGTCCGACGATGCCGGACGCCGCTGGCGTAATCTGCAATACCTGTGTCATTGACGCCACGACTCCGCCGCGAGCAGCATGAATACATGCAACGACGGGTGGTGGCAGTGACCTTCGAGGGTTTCCAGAACCTCGACCTCGCCGGCCCGGCCGACGTGTTCGCGCTGGCGAGTCTGATCGTCGGCGATCACCGGGGCTACCGGCTGGAGGTCGCGGCGGTACGCCCCGGCCCGGTGACGGGCGGCAACGGCGTCACCACGCTGGCGCCACTCGCCCTCGACCAGGTCACCGGGCCGATCGACACCCTGCTCGTGGTCGGCGGGCTCGCCGCACCGGCGCATCTCGCCGACCGGCAACTGGTCGCCGGGATCTCCCGGCTGGCCGGCATCGCCGACCGGGTCAGCTCGGTCTGCAACGGTGCGCTCCTGCTCGGCGAGGCCGGCCTGCTCGACGGCCGGCGGGCCACCACGCACTGGCTGGCGGCCCAGGAGTTGCGCGACCGCTATCCGGCGGTCGAGGTGGACGCCGACCGCATCTACGTCCGGGACGGGCACGTCTGGACCTCGGCCGGAGTCACCGCCGGCATCGACCTCGCGCTCGCGCTGGTGACCGAGGACCACGGCCACGAGATCGCCCGGCACGTCGCCCGGGGCCTGGTGGTCTATCTGCACCGGCCGGGCGGGCAGAGCCAGTTCAGCACGGCGATGCGGACCCCGGTGCCCCGCAGCGACCCGCTGCGCGAACTACAGACCTTCATCGACGCCAACCCGGCCGAGGATCTCAGCGTGCCGGCGCTGGCCCGGCGCGCCGGAATGAGCGAACGGCACTTCTCCCGACTCTTCACCGAGCAGACCGGCGTCTCCCCCGGCCGGTACGTCGAACGCAGCCGGGCCGACGCGGCACGCCGGCTGCTGGAACGCACCGGCCATCCGCTGGACCGGGTGGCCCGGGAGTCCGGTCTCGGCGCCGCCGAAACCCTCTACCGGGTCTTCCGCCGGCACTGGCGGGTCGCGCCCGGCGACTACCGCCGCCGCTTCCGCACCAAACAGAGCTGACCACACCGCTTATCTCCGTTACTCGCCACCCCTCCGACAGCAGCCGTCACCACCGGCACCGGAGTCGATCCCGCACGTCCCGACACCCGCCCGGGGGAGGGCTCCCGCCGGGAGCACCTCCGGACAGCCGATCCAGTCCGTTCGTTCCGACGAGGAGGAACCGAGCATGCACGTCGCCATTCCGCTCTATCCGCGATACACCGCCCTCGACGTCGTGGGGCCGTACACGGTGCTGGCCTTCGCCCCCGGTGTCACGGTCACCATGGTGGCCGCCGAACCCGGTCCGGTCGTCGACGACCGGGGCACGATGGCGATCACCGCCACCGCGAGTTACGCCGAACTGTCCCGCCCGGACGTCGTCGTCGTACCGGGCGGGGCCGGCACCCGGGCCGCGCTCGCCGACGCCGCGCTGGTCGGCTGGATCGCCCTCGCGCACCAGTACACCCGGTGGACCGCCTCGGTCTGCGCCGGCTCCTTCCTGCTCGGCGCGGCCGGGTTGCTGACCGGGCGGCGGGCGACCAGCCACTGGGGCTGGCTCGACGAGTTGCGGCTCTTCGACGCCGAGCCGGTCCGGGAGCGGGTGGTCCGGGACGACCGGATCGTCACCTCGGCCGGCGTCTCGGCCGGCATCGACATGGCGCTGACCCTGCTGGCCGAGGCGACCGACGCGCCGACCGCGCACGCCGTCCAGCTCGCCATCGAGTACGACCCGGAGCCGCCGTTCGACGCCGGTTCCCCGGCGAAGGCGCCGGCCCCGCTCCGCGAGGCGGCCCTGGCGCTGATCCACTGACCCGAGCGCCCCGGGGAGGAGGCGGGGGTCACTCGCACCCAGCGAATTCCCAGCACCCTGAGTAATCTTGGTCGGGCCCCCTCGACCCCTCCTCCCCGGATCGGAAACGGTGTCCCACGACCACTCCCGCGTCGTCCGCGACGTGACCGCCCGGCTGCCCACGGCGTCCACCGCCGTCGAGGCGGGCCAGGTGACAGTCGCCACGCTGGGCCGACACACTCCGGGACGGGTCGCCGTGCTGCTCTGGGTCCGCGATCGGCTCCGCTGTGTCGCCGCGACCGGATCGTGGCAGGTCTTCGCCTCGGTACCGGCCGGTGCCGGTACGCCCGGCCGGGTGTACGCCTCGGGCAAGACCGAGACCGTGCCGGACGTGACGAAGGAGCCCGACTACGTACCGTTACGTCCCGACGTACGGGCCGAGATCTGTGCCCCGATCCTCGACCGGACGGGCCAGCCGATCGGGGTACTCGACCTGGAGTGGCCCACCACCGAGGTCGACCTGGACGCCTGGCGGCACACCGTCGAGCGGGTCGCCGCGCTGCTCGGTACCCGGATCGGGCAGCTCGGCGGCCCGCCCGCCGAGACCCGGAGCGAGAAGCTGCTCCGGCACGCCTCCGCGCTGACCGCCGCCGCCACCGAGTCCGACCTGATGACCGCCGCCGTCTCCGCGGCCCGGGACGTCTCCGGGCTCAGCTCGGCGGTCTTCGTCCTGGACGGAACGGCCGGCCCCCGGGTGGCGACCCCGAACCTGGTACCCGACGATCTCGAGTCCCGGGTGCACGCCGCGCTGGCCGGCGCCGGCCGATCGGTGCTGGAACGGCTCCGGGCGCACGCGCACGTCTACGGCGCCTCCTACACGCTCGGCGAGGGGCACCATCCGACCACGCCGGACCAGGACGTGCTGATCGCCGCCGGGGTGCGCACCCTGATCTCGGTGCCGCTCGGCCCGACCGAGTTCTGCGGGGTACTGCTGGTCGGCGACACCCGGAGCCTGCGCCCGGACCCGACCACGGTGAACCTGATCGAGCTGCTCGCCGCCCAGTCGTGGATCTGCCTGGAACGGCTGAGCGGACTGGCCCGGCTGCGTGAGCGGGCCAGCTCGGACCCGTTGACCGGGCTGCGCCACCACGGTTCGTTCGGCGAGCGGATCGCCGAGTCGCACCCGGGCCGGACGGCTCTGCTCGCGGTCGACGTCGACGACTTCAAGGCCGTGAACGACACCTACGGGCACCAGGCCGGCGACCGGGTGTTGGTCGATCTCGCCCGGGCCCTCCAGGGCGCGCTGCGGCACGGTGACGAGTTGTACCGGATCGGCGGTGACGAGTTCGTGGCCGTGGTCGAGGTGCTCCGCCCGGAGGAGGCGGTCGGGATCGCCCAGCGTCTGGTGGAGGCGGCCCGGCGTACCGGCCGGACGGTGAGCATCGGGGTGGCGGTACAGCAGACCGGCGAGCCGCCCGACCTCACCCTGCGCCGCGCCGACGAGGCCCTCTACAGCGTCAAGCGCGACGGCCGCGACGGCGTCCGGCTGGCCGCCGCCTGACCCCCACCGCCGCCGCCCGGAAAGTGGGCCCCGCGCTCACCGAGCGGCGGAGAACTCCGCGGCGAGGAGTTCGGCGATCTGGGCGGTGTTGAGGGCGGCGCCCTTGCGGAGGTTGTCGCCGGTCACGAAGAGGTCGAGGGCGCGGGGGTCGTCCACCGCACGGCGGATCCGGCCCACCCAGGACGGGTCGGTGCCGACCGCGTCGATCGGCATCGGGAACTCGCCCGCCGCCGGGTCGTCGACCAGGATCACCCCGGGGGCGTTGCGCAGCGCCTCCCGGGCGCCCTCCGCGTCCACCTCGGTGCCGAAGACCGCGTGTACGGCCACCGAGTGCCCGGTGACCACCGGCACCCGTACGCAGGTGGCCGAGACCTTCAGGTCGGGCAGGCCGAGGATCTTGCGCGACTCGTTGCGCAGCTTCAGCTCCTCCGACGACCAGCCGCCGTCCCGCAGTGATCCGGCCCAGGGCACCACGTTGAGCGCCACCGGGGCCGGAAACGGGCCGAGGTCGTCGCCGACCGCCTGCCGCACGTTGCCCGGTCGGGAGCCGAGCGCCCGATCACCGGCGATCTTGGAGAGCTGGTCGTGCAGCACGTCCACCCCGACCTGCCCGGCCCCGGAGACCGCCTGGTACGACGAGAGCACCAGCTCACGCAGCCCGTACTCGCGGTGCAGCGGCGCGACCGCGATGATCATCGTCAGGGTGGTGCAGTTGGCGTTCGCGATGATGCCCTTGGGACGGTTGCGTACCTGCTCGGGGTTGATCTCCGGCACCACCAGCGGCACGTCCCGGTCGCCCCGGAACGCGGCGGAGTTGTCCACCGCCACCGCACCCCGGGAGACCGCGACCGGCGCCCACTGCGCGGAAACCTCGTCCGGCACGTCGAACATGGCGACGTCCACCCCGTCGAACGCCTCGGCGGTCAGCTCCCGTACGGTCAGCTCCTCGCCCCGGCACATCCGCGTCTGCCCGGCCGAGCGCGCCGAGGCGATCAGCCTGATCTCACCCCAGACGTTCTTCCGGGAGGAGAGCAGGTCGCACATGACCGTGCCGACCGCACCGGTCGCCCCTACCACCGCGAGCGTGGGGAGGGTCGTCATCGCGGGCTACCTCCCGGTCCCGGCGTACACCACCGCTTCCTCGCTGCCGCCCAGGTCGAACGCCTCGTGCACGGCCCGCACCGCGGCGTCGAGGTCGGTGTCCCGGCAGACCACCGAGACCCGGATCTCCGACGTGGAGATCATCTCGATGTTCACCCCGGCCTCGGCCAGCGCGGCGAAGAAGCTGGCCGCCACGCCCGGGTGCGAGCGCATGCCGGCGCCGATCAGGGACACCTTGCCGACGTGGTCGTCGTAGAGCAGGCCCTTGAACTTGACCTGCTCCTGCACCTTGCTCAGCGCCGCCATCGCGGTCGGGCCGTCGGTCTTGGGCAGGGTGAAGGAGATGTCGGTCCGGCCGGTGCCCTCGGTCGAGACGTTCTGCACGATCATGTCGAGGTTGATCTCGGCCGCCGCGACGGTCTCGAAGATCCGGGCCGCCGCGCCCGGCTCGTCCGGTACGCCGACCGCCGTGATCTTCGCCTCGCTCCGGTCGTGGGCGACCCCGGTGATAAGTGCTTGCTCCACGGGCAGGTCCTCCGTCGATCCGGTCACCATCGTGCCGGTGTTGGTCGAGTATGACGAACGTACCCGGATCGGCAACCCGGCCCTTCGGGCGTACTCCACGCTCCGCAGGTGCAGCACCTTCGCGCCGCAGGCGGCCAGTTCGAGCATCTCCTCGTAGGTGATGGTCCTGATGTGCCGGGCGTTCGGCACGATCCGCGGGTCGGCGGTGAAGACCCCGTCGACGTCCGTGTAGATCTCGCAGACGTCCGCGCCGAGGGCCGCCGCCAGGGCCACCGCGGTGGTGTCCGAGCCGCCCCGGCCCAGCGTGGTGATGTCCTTGGTGTCCTGGGAGACGCCCTGGAAACCGGCGACGATCACCACCGCACCCTCGTTGAGGGCCGCCCGCAGCCGGCCGGGCGTGACGTCGATGATCCGGGCCCGGCCGTGCACCGAGGTGGTCAGCACACCCGCCTGCGACCCGGTGTAGGAGCGCGCCTCGTAGCCGAGGTTGTGGATCGCCATCGCCACCAGCGCCATCGAGATGCGTTCACCGGCGGTGAGCAGCATGTCGAGTTCGCGGCCGGGCGGCAACGGGCTGACCTGGTTGGCCAGGTCGAGCAGCTCGTCGGTGGTGTCACCCATCGCGCTGACCACGACCACCACGTCGTCGCCGGCCTTGCGGGCGGCGACTATCCGCTCGGCCACCCGCTTGATCCGCTCGGCGTCGGCGACCGACGATCCGCCGTACTTCTGCACGACCAGTGCCACGACGGTGCTCTCCTTCCCCTGGGCCGGGCGAGGCGCACGGCCCTGAGCGTGCCGACGCCGCCGGGTCGAGACCGGCGGCGCCGTGTGAGACCAACTCAGGGTACCGGCCCGCGTCGTCGCCCCGACCAGGCGTTCCCACCATCCGACCCGCCGCGACACGCGAGGGTAGCTGGACTGACCGCCCGTTCCCGGGGTATACCCCGAGAATGGCGAGGTGCATTCCGGCGTAGCCCCCCTGTTCGGCACGCTCCTGCTGGCCGGGTCGGTGTTGCTCGCCGGCTGCGGCACGGCGGACCCGGCGCCGGCCGCGACCACCCCCGCCCCGGTGGCGAGCCAGCCGGCCGAGGCGCGGGACGAACTCGCGGCGCTCGCCGCCGCCGCGCAGGACCGCCACCTGACCGCCGTCTACACGCTCACCGCACCCGGTCAGCCGGACCGGTCGCTCTCGGTGGTGCGGGCGGCGGACGGCTCCTGGCGGGTGGACGTCCCGGGTGGTGCGCTCGGCGGCAGCGCCGACGTCTCGCTCGCGCAGAACGGCTCCGGCCTCTTCCAGTGCGCGCTCCCCTCGGCCGGGCAGCCGGACTCGGGATGTGTACGGGTGGCCGGGCCGGACCAGCCGCTCGACCCGGCCATCGATCCCCGGCTGCGGCACCCGTTCACCGACTGGCCGGAGGTCTTCACCGACCGGCAGGCCCCGCTCTCGGTCTCCGTCGCCGCGCTGCCGGGCGCCAAGGGCAGGTGTTTCGCGGTCGAGTCGACCTCGGCGTCGGTCAGCCCGCCGCTGGATCCCGGCATCTACTGCTACGCCCCCGACGGCACCCTGACGGCGGCCCGGCTGCCCGCCGGCACCCTGACCCTGGCCGGTACGCCGACCGCCGCCCCGGCCACCGTCGCGTTGCCCGGCCCGCTGGTCGACCGGGAGCCGCTGCCGGTCGCCGGACCGCCACCCGGCGACCCGGCCGACAACGGCGGAACCGACAGCGGCGGGACCGGGGAGGACGGGAGCCCGGAAGAGCAGGGCGGCGGGACCGGAGAGAACGGCGGGACGGCAACATCGCCGGGCGACGGCGGATGATCTTCACTCACGTTATGGGTGCGCTTGGTCACGTCAGGTGACCCCGGTGTGGGGACAGAGCGCCCGATACGGCACACTCGGCACCATGGCCCAGCTCTCCCCGTTACTGGCGACCCGGTGGAGCCCGCACGCCTTCGATCCGGTCGCCGACCTCACCGACGCCGAGGTCGCGTCCCTGCTGGAGGCGGCCCGCTGGGCCCCGTCCGCCGACAACACCCAGCCCTGGCGCTTCCTGGTGGGCCGCCGCGACGACGAGGCGTTCAAGCGGATCCTGACCAACCTCTCCGTCGGCAACCAGCGCTGGGCGGGACGGGCCTCCGCGCTGCTGCTCGGCGCGCACGCCACCACCGGGCCGACCGGCGGGCCGCTCCCGCACGCCGCGTACGACCTCGGTCAGGCGGTGGCACATCTCACGGTCCAGGCCACCGCGCTGCGCCTCTACGTACGGCAGATCTCCGGCTTCGACGCCGCCGGGCTCCGGGTCGACCTGGAACTCTCCGCCGAGGTACGCCCGCACGTGGTGGTCGCGGTCGGCCGGCTCGGTGACCCGTACTCCCTCCCCGAGGACCTGCGGGCCCGGGAGATCGGCCTGCGCCAGCGCCGCCCGCTGGCCGAGCTGATGCTGCGCTGACCCGCCCGGCGCACCCCTCACCACCTGGGCCTTTCTCAAATTGCGGACTACGCTTACCCGATCGCTCGTCGAGCGCTTAAGGTGACTTTGTCATGTGGCAGGCCCTGCTCCTTCGCTGCCGCGACGAGGCTTCCCAGGCCGGCACCTCGTCGCGGAGTTGAAGCGCGCCGTCCTGCATTCCGGCCGGACCCCGTTGCGGCCAGCCTCTTTCCAAGATCCGACGCGCCGGTCCGACACCCGGATCCGGCTCGAAGATCTGACATCTCGATCTGACACTCGGCGCTCACGCCACATGACCACGGGAGCTTTCCGCCATGGCACAACCTGCCGGCACCACCACCGACGGTGATCCGATAGCCCGGCAGCGGCCCAGCCGCATGCCGTTCCAGCGTTACCAGCCCTACCACCAGCAGTTCGCGATCGACCTGCCCGACCGGCAGTGGCCGACCCGGCGCATCGAGGCGGCGCCCCGGTGGTGCGCGGTCGACCTACGCGACGGCAACCAGGCCCTGATCGACCCGATGTCGCCGGAGCGCAAGCGGCGGATGTTCCAGCTCCTGGTGCAGATGGGCTACAAGGAGATCGAGGTCGGCTTTCCGTCGGCCAGCCAGACCGACTTCGACTTCGTCCGGCAGCTGATCGAGCAGGACCTGATCCCGGAGGACGTCACCATCCAGGTGCTGACCCAGTGCCGGGAGCACCTGATCGACCGCACCTTCGAGGCGATCCGGGGTGCGCGGCGCGCGATCGTGCACTTCTACAACTCGACCTCGACGCTCCAGCGCCGGGTCGTCTTCGGGCTGGACCGGGCCGGGATCACCGACATCGCCACCTCCGGCGCCCGGCTGTGCCAGAAATACCACGAGATCCACGCCCCGGACACCGACGTCTTCTACGAGTACTCGCCGGAGTCCTACACCGGGACGGAACTCGACTACGCCCTGGAGGTCTGCGCCGCGGTGATCGAGGTCATCGACCCGACCCCGGACCGGCCGCTGATCATCAACCTGCCGGCGACCGTCGAGATGGCCACCCCGAACGTCTACGCCGACTCGATCGAGTGGATGCACCGCAACCTGCCCCGGCGCGAGAGCGTGATCCTCTCCCTGCACCCGCACAACGACCGGGGTACCGGGGTCGCCGCCGCCGAGCTGGGGCTGCTGGCCGGGGCCGACCGGGTCGAGGGCTGCCTCTTCGGCAACGGCGAGCGCACCGGCAACGTCGACCTGGTCACGCTGGGGCTGAACCTCTTCTCCCAGGGTGTCGACCCGGAGATCGACTTCTCCGACATCGACGAGATCAAGCGGGCCGTCGAGTACTGCAACCAGCTTCCGGTGCACGAGCGGCACCCGTACGCGGGTGACCTGGTCTACACCGCCTTCTCCGGTTCGCACCAGGACGCGATCAACAAGGGCTTCGACGCGCTGCACGCCGACGCGGAGGCCGCCGGGGTGCCGGTCGACCGGTTCGGCTGGGCGGTGCCCTACCTGCCGATCGACCCGAAGGACCTGGGCCGCACCTACGAGGCGGTGATCCGGGTCAACTCGCAGTCCGGCAAGGGCGGCGTGGCGTACATCATGAAGACGGAGCACCACCTGGACCTGCCCCGGCGGCTCCAGATCGAGTTCTCCGGGGTCGTGCAGCGGGTCACCGACGACGGCGGCGGCGAGGTGGAGCCGGGCCGGATGTGGCGGCTCTTCGCCGAGGAATACCTCGTCGACCAGCAGCGGGAGCCGGCGGTCCAGGTCGAGGGCTACACCATCGGCACCGCCGACGGCAAGGTCGAGATCGAGGTCGGCGCCCGGTTCGGCGGCGAGAGCCGGTCGCTCTCGGCAACCGGTAACGGCCCGATCGACGCGTACGTCAACGCGTTGCAGGCGCTCGACGTCCGGGTACGCGTCCTCGACTACCACGAGCACGCGATGTCCTCGGGCGGCGACGCCCAGGCCGCCGCGTACGTGGAGTGCGAGGTCGACGGCCGTACGGTCTGGGGTGTCGGTTCGGACCCCAACATCGTGACCGCCTCGGTGCGCGCGGTGACCAGCGCCGTCAACCGCGCCCTGCGCTGAGCCACCCGACCCACCGAGCCAGGGGTCACGCCCTGCCCTGAACAGCCGCGTCGTGCGGGCCGGACCGGTGATCCCGGCCGGCCCGCACGATCCGGCACGCCGCCGCCGACGTGCCCGCCCGATCCGGGGGGCACGCCTGTCGGCACCGCTACGAGCGACGCCGTCCCGCCGCCGACCGGTCCGCATTCCGGTCCGGTTCGTGCTGGTGGGTCGGGGGCGGCGGCAGGGACGGGCAGGGGCGGGACTTCTTCGGCTCCCGCTCCGGCCGGCGCACCGCCACGGCGGCGAGCAGCGCGCCGAGCACCATCAGCCCGGCGGACCAGAGCACCGCCTGCCGGTACGCCGGGGTGAGCTGGCCGGAGCGGGCGTATCCGCCGCCGGAGAGGCCGACCACCAGCGGCAGTGCGGAGACGGCGACCAGTCCGCCGACCCGGGACGCCGCGTTGTTGAAGCCGCTGGCCGCGCCGGCCAGCCGGTCCGGGGCGGCGGCGAGCACGGAGGCGGTCAGCGGGGCCACCACCAGGGTCATGCCGAGCCCGAAGAGGGTGATCCCGGGCAGGATGCCGGTCCAGTACGCCTCGCCCCGGCTCACCCCGTGCAGCAGGAAGAGCCCGGCGGCGGCGACCAGCGGGCCGACGGTGAGCTGTGGCCGTGGGCCGATCCGGGAGGCGAGCGCGCCGGAGCGGGCCGAGCCGACCAGCAGCAGTACGGTCATCGGCAGGGTCGCCAGGCCGGTTTCCAGGGCGGAGTAGCCGACGACGTTCTGGAGATAGACGGAGAAGAAGAAGGTGAGCCCGGTCAGCGCGGCGTAGACCAGCACGGTGTAGACGTTGAGCACCCCGAAGAGCCGGCTGGCGAAGAGGGTCGGCGGGAGCATCGCCCGCTCGCCCCGGTGCCGTTCGAGCAGCACGAACCCGACGGCTGCGGCGACTCCGAGTACGGCGGCGCCGACCACCTGCCCGGAACCGGGGCCGAGCTGCTGCGCCTCGATCAGCGCGTACGTGACGCCGGCCAGGCCGAGCGCGCCGAGCAGCGAGCCGGTCACGTCGAACCGGGCCGCCGGGGCGCCCTCGGCCCGGCTCTCCGGGGTCCAGCGCAGCGCGGCGAGGATCACGATCACCGCGAGCGGGAGGTTGAGGAAGAAGATCGCCCGCCAGGAGAGCGTGTCGATCAGCCAGCCGCCGAGGAACGGGCCGAGCGCGGTCGACACGCCGGCCAGGCCGGACCATGCGCCGATCACCCGGCCCCGCTCGTCCGGGTGGAAGCTGGACTGGAGCAGGGCGAGCGAGCCGGGGGTCAGCAGCGCACCGCCGAGTCCCTGGAGGAGGCGGGCCACGACCAGCCACTCGACGCTCTGCGCCGCGCCGCAGAGTACGGAGGCGGCGGTGAAGGCGAGCACTCCGGCGAGGAAGACCCTCCGTCGCCCGACCCGGTCGCCGAGCGCCCCGCCGAGCAGCACGAAGGCGGCCAGGGTCAGCAGGTAGCCGTTGAGCGTCCACTGTAGGCCGGCGGTGCTGGCGTGCAGTTCGGCGCCGAGGTGTGGCAGGGCCACGTTGACCACGGTGGCGTCCAGGAAGACCATGCCGGAGGCGACGACGGCGGCGAGCAGGGTGCCCCGGCCGGCCGTACTGGACATCCGCAATGGGGCTGACGAGTCACTCACGGTGTCAATCTGCCCTGCCTGTGTCGTAAGATGCCGCGAAACGCCGGAACCTGCGTCGGCTGCCCCGGCGCCGGTCTACACACCTCGCGAGCTGAAAGCGTGCCGTTCATCCGTACCAGATCACTAGCACGGTCGGGAACAGCGGCCGTGCTCGTCGGCCTGCTCGCGGCCGCCGCCGCCTGCGCCCCGGTCGAGAGCCCGGCACCGGAGCCGTCCGGGCCGGCCGACACCCAGGCCCAGCTCGACCAGCTCACCGTGGCGAGCGCGGGGTCGATGCGGGGCTACAGCCGGGAGCGTTTCCCGCACTGGCGCAACGCGGGCAAGAACTGCGACGTCCGGGACACCGTGCTCCAGCGGGACGGCACCGGCATCAAGCTCTCCGGGTGCAACGTGGTCGGTGGGCGCTGGTCGAGCCGGTACGACAAGCGAACCCTCGCCGACCCCTCGGACGTGGACATCGACCACATGGTGCCGCTGGCCAACGCCTGGCGGTCGGGTGCCGACGAGTGGGACGACGACAAGCGGGGCGACTTCGCCAACGACCTGGACCGGCCGCAGTTGGTGGCGGTCTCGGCGAGCTCCAACCGGGCGAAGGGTGACCAGGACCCGTCCCAGTGGAAGCCGTCGAACCGGGACGACTGGTGCCAGTACGCGGAGGACTGGATCGCGGTCAAGCACTACTGGCGACTCTCGGTGACCTCCGGCGAGAAGGCCGCGCTCGACGACATGCTGGGGAGCTGCTGATGGGCGAGACGGGAACCGCCGCGCAGAGCACCGACATCACCGCCGGCCCCGGTGGGGTGATGACCGACGAGGTCGGGGTGATCACCGGCGAGTTGACGCTCCGCACCGAGCTGGACGGGAAGGACGCCGTCCTGCGGGTGCAGTACAAGGACGCCGCCGAGTGGTACGCGGTCACCGGCGGGCGGGCGGCGCTGGCCGACCCGGCCGACCTGGTCGCGGTGCACACCGTCGCGGTCGGCCTGCTCAACCGCCCCGAGGGCTGACCCTCCACCGCCACGATCGGACCCCCGATCGGCTTTCGCGTGCCCGATTGACAAAATCAGTTTTTACGTACAGGATGATTTTTGCCATGAGAGACGTGATGTACCTGGAGCAGATCGAGCAGGCCGAGACCCTGCTCAAGCCGCAGCGCATCGAGGTGCTGCGGCAACTGGCCGAGCCGCGCACCTGCACCGAGGTGGCGAACCAACTCGGCCAGACCCCGCAGCGGGTCTACTACCACGTCAAGCGCCTGGTCGAGGCCGGCCTCGTCGACCAGGTCTCCGAGCGCAAGGTGCGGGGCATCTCCGAGGGGATCTACCAGGCGAGCGCCCGCTCCTACTGGCTCTCCCCCCGGCTGGTCGGCCGGCTCGGACTGCGCAAGGCGCAGGACGAGATGAGCCTCGGCTACCTGCTCAACCTGATGGAGGAGGTCCAGGCCGACATCGCCGCCCTCGACCGGACCGCCCCGGAGCTGCCGTCGATCGGCGTCTCCGGCGAGATCCGGGTGCCGGCGGAACAACGCCAACAGTTCCTCACCGACCTACAGACCGCACTGCAAGAGCTGTTCACCCGCTACGGCGGAGCCGAGGGCGACGCCTTCAAGCTCGCCGTCGCCTGCTACCCACATGGAGGCACCACATGACCGCACCGCTGAACCTCCGCGCCCGCGCCGCCGCCCCGGTGAAGACCGTCTGGCAGGCGCTGACCGACGCCGCCGAGCTGCGCGTCTGGCTCGCCGAGCACGCCGAGGTCGAGCTGCCGCACCGGTACGAGTTCTGGGGCCGGGACGTGCCCGAGGGCGACGCGCCACACCAGCGGCTGCGCCACGTCGGCGAGCAGAGTCTCCGGTTCGACTGGCTGCTGGACGGCGAGGAGACCAGCACCGAGATCACCCTGACCGAGGAGAGCCCGGACTCCACGATCATCTCGCTCTCCCAGACGCACTGGAGCTTCCAGGACGTGATGACCGGCGCGAGCATCCGGGGCGTGCTCCAGACGTACTGGTCACTGGCGATCGCCAACCTCGTCGACCACGTCGAGGGGCGGCCGCTCACCCCGAGGACCGACTTCACCTCGGCGACGCTCCGCGAGGAGATCGTCATCGACGCCTCCCCCGAGGCGGTCTACGAGTCGCTGACCGACTCGGCCAAGGCCAGCGAGTGGTTCGGCTACCCGATCGGGATCGAGCCCTTCGTCGGTGGCCGCTACGCGATGGGCGGCTTCGACAACAACCCCAACCCGGCCAAGGTGCTCGACCTGACCCCCGGCCGGGCGATGACCGTCGACTGGGGCCCGGCCGGGGTGGTGAGCTGGGAGCTGGAGGGCAGCGGAGGAAAGACCAAGCTCTCCTTCGTGCAGAGCGGCTTCGACCAGCCGCCGTACGCGGCCTGGACCGGGTGGCTCAGCGGCCTCGCCGAGCTGCGCCGCTATCACGAGCTGGCCGACTGGCGGCCGATCTGGGTCTACGACCCGACCGACAACGTGCCGGCCGAGGCCCACGCGGAAAGCTGACAGCGCGACACGACAGCCCCGGCCCGCCAGCTACCCCGGGCCGGGGTTGTCGTGTTCAGACGAACGAGCCCGGCTCGCTCGGCGCGGAGACCACGCCCGGCGCCTCGCCCTCGTCCTCCGGCCGGACGATCTGCACGCTCACCTTGTGCGGCCGGATCTCGCCGCTGGCGATCTGCTCCGCCCAGTGGCAGGCCACCCGGCTCTCGCCGATCGCCCGCAGCACCGGCCGTTCGTCGGCGCACCGGGTCGGCTGCGCCCAGGGGCAGCGGGTGTGGAAGCGGCAGCCGGCCGGCGGGTTGGCCGGCGACGGCAGGTCACCGGCGAGCAGGATCCGCTCCCGGCGGTCCTCCAGCTCCGGGTCCGGCACCGGCACCGCCGACATCAGCGCCCGGGTGTACGGGTGCAGCGGCTCGCGGTAGAGCCGGTCGCTCGGCGCCTCCTCCACCAGAGCGCCGAGATACATCACGCCGACGACGTCGGAGATGTGCCGGACCACCGCGAGGTCGTGCGCGATCACCAGATAGGTCAGCCCCAGCTCGTCCTGTAGCTCGTCGAGCAGGTTCACCACCTGGGCCTGGATCGAGACGTCCAGCGCCGAGACCGGCTCGTCGGCGACGATCAGCTCGGGGCCGAGCACCAGGGCCCGGGCGATCCCGATGCGCTGCCGCTGCCCGCCGGAGAACTCGTGCGGATAGCGGGACAGCGCCCACTTCGGCAGCCCGACCGCGTCCAGCGTCTTGGTGATGATGTCCCGCCGGGCGGCCCGGTCGGCGCCGATCCCGTGCGCCTGCAACCCCTCGACCAGGATCGACTCGACGTTCTGCCGGGGGTCCAGACTGGACATCGGGTCCTGGAAGATCATCTGCATCCGGCGGCGCATCGCCCGGAGCCGGTTCGGCGGCAGCCCGGTCAGCTCGACGCCGTCGAAGTTCACCTGCCCGCCCGTCGGCCGGGTCAACTGGAGCAGCGCCCGGCCGAGCGTCGACTTGCCGCAGCCCGACTCGCCGACCAGCCCGTACGTCCTGCCGCGCGGGATGGAGAGGTCGACCCCGTCCACCGCCTTGACGTGCCCGACGACCCGGTCGAAGAGCACGCCCCGGGTGATCGGGAAGTGCACCTTCAGATCCCGGACCTCGACCAGGTTGCCGGACTGCCCGGTGGCCTTCACGTCGGTCATGCCGACTCCTCCTCGCGCGTGGCGGGCAGCTTCGCCTGCTCGTCCACCGGTACCGGCACATCCTCGGGCGTCGTCGCCGTCGCCTGCGCCGGAATCACACCCGCCACCTCCGGCTCCGCCGCCTTCGGCGAAGCCGGCGCGGTCGAGGCCGATCCGAGCGGCGGCACCGGGTTGACACACCGGTACGTGCGATCGGTGTGGGTCAGCGCGAGCTGCGGCGGCTGGCCGAGGCACGCCTCCACCTGCCGATCGCAGCGGGGCGCGAAGGCGCAGCCGTCGGCCCAGGGGAGCACGTCCCGGACCGAGCCGGGGATCGGGGAGAGCCGCTCGCCCCGGCCGGCGTCCAGTCGCGGGATCGACCTGAGCAGCCCCACCGTGTACGGGTGCCTCGGCTCGGCGAAGAGCGGCTTGCGTCGGGCCGTCTCCACCACCCGGCCCGCGTAGAGCACGTTGACGGTGTCGCACATCCCGGCGACCACCCCCAGGTCATGCGTGATCATGACCAGGGCGGTACCGGAGTCGCGTACCAGATCCTTCAGCAGCTCCAGGATCTGCGCCTGGATGGTCACGTCGAGCGCCGTGGTGGGCTCGTCGGCGATCAGCAGCCGGGGCCGGCAGGCCACCGCGATCGCGATCAGCGCCCGCTGGCGCATCCCGCCGGAGAGCTGGTGCGGATATTCCTTGAGCCGGCGGTTCGGGTCCGGGATGCCGACCCGGTCCAGCAGGTCGGCGGCCTCCTTGCGGGCCGCGTCACCGCTGAGCCCACGGTGCCGGGCGAGTACCTCGGTCACCTGCCGGCCGATCGGGATGACCGGATTCAGCGAGGAGAGCGGGTCCTGGAAGATCATCGCGATGTCCCGGCCTCGGATGTCCCGCATCGCCCGCCGGTCCACCCGGAGCAGGTCGGTGCCGTCGAACGAGGCCCGGCCCTCGACCGAGATCCCGGGCTGCCGGGGCAGCAGCCCCATCAGCGCCAGCGAGGTGACGCTCTTGCCGCAGCCGGACTCGCCGACCAGACCGACGACCTCGCCCGCGTCCACCGAAAAGGAGACCCCGTCGACCGCCCGCACCGTACGCTTCCCGCGCTGGCGGAACGTGACGGAGAGATCGTCCACATCAAGCAGTGCCATGACAGATCACTTCCGCAGCTTCGGGTCGAGGGCCTCACGCATCGCCTCACCGAGCAGGGTGAAGCCCAGCGCGGTGATGATGATCGCCACCGCCGGATAGATCGCCAGCGCCGGCCGGATGCCCAGGTACGGCTGCGCGTCGGCGAGCATCACGCCCCACTCGGGAATCGCCGTGTCCGGGTTGCCGAGACCGAGGAAGGAGAGCGCGGCCGCCTCGATGATCGCGGTGGCCAGGGTCAGCGTCGCCTGCACGATGACCGGGGCCAGCGAGTTCGGCAGCACGTGGCCGAGTGCGATCTTGGATCGGCGTACCCCGAGCGAGGTCGCGGCGAGCACGTAGTCGCTGTTCGCCTGGGCGATCATCGCGCCGCGCAGCAGCCGGGCGAAGACCGGAACCGAGACCACACCGACCGCGATCATCACGGTGGTGAGGCTGGCGCCGAGCAGCGCCGCGATGCTGACCGCGAGCAGCAGGCTGGGCAGCGCCAGCATCATGTCGACGATCCGCATCAGGGTGGTGTCGACCCAGCGCCCCCAACGCCCGCCGAGCCCGGCGGCGGCACCGGCCACGCCGCCGACCAGGGCGCCGATCGCCAGACCGATCAGCGTGGAGACGACGCCGACCAGCAGGGTCTGCCGGGCTCCGACGATCAGCCGGCTGAACTCGTCCCGGCCCTGGTGGTCGAAGCCGAGCCAGTGGTCACCGGTCGGGCCGGGGATGATGCCCTGCCCCGACTTGACCAGACCTTCCCGGATCCCGACGGTGTCGGTCGGCCCGTACGGCACGAAGAACGGCCCGACGATCGCGACCAGCAGGAAGATGCCGAGTACGACAGTGCCGACGATCGCGGCCGGGTTGCGCCGGAGCCGGCGGAACGCCTCCTGCCAGAGGCTGACACCGCGCTCCTCGTCCCGGGCGGCGGAGAGTTCGCCGAGCCGGTCGAGCTTCTCGGCCTTTTTCCTGGCCCGTTCGGTGATCGTCATCGGGCCCACCATCCGTTCGCGGCTGCCGTGCTCACGCGCTGCGTCAATGTCCTCATGGGAGCAAGCTCACTCCTCGCGCTCACCGGAGCTTGCCCTCTGCTCGCGACTGCGGGGCTCGCAAGCTCACTCCTCGCGCTCACCGGAGCTTGCCCTCTGCTCGCGACTGCGGGGCTCGCAAGCTCACTCCTCGCGCTCACCGGACCCTCACTCTCGGGTCGATCAGGCTGTAGGAGAGGTCGACCAGCAGGTTCACCAGTACGAAGAGCACGGCAATGATCATGATGAAGCCCATCAGCACCGGATAGTCCCGCTGGCTGATCGAGTCGGCGATGAACGCCCCGATGCCGCTGAACGCGAAGACGGTCTCGGTGAGTACCGCGCCGGAGAGCAGGCCGCCGGTGAGCAGGCCGATCGTGGTGGCCACCGGCAGCATGGCGTTGCGCAGCACGTGCCGGCGGCGTACCACCCGCTCGGTCAGGCCCTTGGCCTCGGCGGTCCGGACGAAGTCCTCGCCGAGCACCTCCAGCACGCTCGCCCGGGTGATCCGGACGATGATCGCCAACGGGATGCTGGCCAGGGCGAGACCCGGCAGCACGAGGTGCCAGAGCGCGTCGGCGGCGGCGTCCCACTCGCGGGTGAGTAGTCCGTCCAGGACGAAGAAGTTGGTGATCCGGGTCGCGTCGATGGTCGGATCCTGCCGGCCGCTGGCCGGGAAGAGGTGCAGGTTCTCCGCGAAGATCGCCTTCAGCACGTACGCCAGGAAGAAGACCGGGATGCAGACCCCGATCAGCGATCCGGCCACCGAGACGTGGTCGAGGAGCCGGCCGCGACGGCGGGCGGCGAGGTAGCCGAGCGGGATGCCGACCGCGATCGCGATGATCAACGCGGTGACGGCCAGTTCGACGGTACCCGGAAAGCGTTGCAGGAACTCGGTGGTCACCTCGCGCTTGGTCGAGATCGAGGTGCCCAGGTCGAGCCGGAACATGCGCTGCATGAACCGGCCGTACTGCACCAGGATCGGCTCGTCCAGTCCGAGGTTGTCCCGGATCGCGGCGCGCATCTCCGGGGTGCCGCGCTCACCGAGGATCGCGGTCTCCGGGCCGCCGGGCAGCCGGTGCAGCCAGATGAACAACAGGATGGAGAGCCCGAAGAGCGCGGGTATCAGCTGCAACAGGCGTCTGACGATGAACCGGAACACTGGCGGCCTCTGGCGGGGTGCGGAGGGTCGCGCGGGCGGGCGCTCGGCTGATCTCCGACCGGGGTCTACCGGCCGGGATCAGGGCGCGCCCGCCCGCGATCCCTTTTCTCTATGTCAGGACTTGAACTCGGCGGTGGCGAACCGCTCGTCGGTGAGCGGGCTCGCCTTGACGCCGGTCACGTCCTTACCGAACACGATCGCCGGCGGCGAGTGCGAGATCGGCACACCCGGCAGGAACTTCATGATCTCGGTGTTGAGCTCCTTGTAGAGCTCGTACCGGGCGGCGGCGTCCGCGGTGGTGTCGGCCTTCTTGAACAGGTCGAACAGCGCCTGGTTGTTGAAGCCCCACTCCGGCTTCGGCCGGTCGAAGAAGGTGCCGATGAAGTTGTAGCCGTCGCCGTAGTCACCGGTCCAACCCAGGAAGTGCAGGTCGTGCGCGGTGCCCGTACCGGTGGCGTTGAGGTAGTCCGGGGTCCACTTCAGCGGAATCGGCTGAATCTTGATGCCGACCGCCTGGAGGTCCGCCGAGAGAAGCTCGAAGAGGTCCTTCGGGTTCGGCATGTACGGCCGGGTGACCTCGGTCGGGTAGTGGAACCGCAGCGTCAGGTTGCTGGCGCCGGCCTCGGCGAGGAGCTGCTTGGCCTTCTCCACGTTGTAGTCGTACGTGGGAACCTGCGGGTTCCAGCCCTCGACCGTGTCCGGCATGAACTGGGTGGCGACCTTGGCGCCCGGAGGCAGCTTCGAGTCGACCAGCGCCTGCCGGTTCAGGGCGTGCGCGATCGCCTGCCGGACCCGGATGTCGGCGAGCTTCGGGTTGCCGCCGGTCTGGTTCATCGCCAGGTAGAGGACGTTGAACGCCGGGCGGGTCAGCATGTTGAAGCCCTCGTTCTTCAACGGCTCCACGTCCGCCGGACCGACCAGGTCGTAGCCCTGGATGTCCCCGGAGCGCAGCGCCTGCTTGCGGGCGTTCTCGTCCGAGATGGTCTTGAAGATGAGGGTCTTCAGCTTGGCCTTCTGCGCGCCGCTGTATTCCTCGTTCCGCTCCAGGGTCAGCGTCTTGTTCGCGACGTCCCAGGACTTGAACTTGAACGGCCCGGTGCCGGTCGGGTGCTCCATCGCGTACGACGGGTACTGGATGTTGTCGGCGCTGCCGCCGATGGTGCTGGCCTGGTACTGCTCCAGCGCCTTCGGGCTGTGGATGGAGAACGACGGCAGCATCAGCGCGGCCGGGATCTTGCTGGAGACGCGGCTGAAGGCGAGGTCGACGGTGGTCGCGTCCTTCGCCGTGCAGGACTTGAAGAGGCTCTCCGGCAGGTCCTTGCGCTCGTTGGCGGCGAAGCCACCCATCACGTCCTGCCAGTACGGCGTGACGTCGGGGCTCTGCATCAGGCCCTTGGCGTTGTACCAGCGGTTGAAGTTGACGCAGACCGCTTCGGCGTTGAAGTCGGTGCCGTCGTGGAACTTCACACCCGAGCGGAGCTTGAAGGTCCAGACCGTGCCGGTCGCGTCCGGGGTCCAGCTCTCGGCCAGACCCGGCGTGATCTTGGTGCCACCCTCCTCGGGGCGGACCAGCGTCTCGAAGACCTGACGGGCGACCCGCAGTGACTCGCCGTCACTGGCCAGGCTGGGGTCGAGCACCTTCGGGTCACCGGCCACGCCGAAGACCAGGGTGTCCTTCTGGCTTGCGCCCGAATCGCCGCGGTCGCTCTCGGCACAGCCGGCTACCGCGAGGGCCGCGACCGCTACGGCCGCGATGGCGACCTTCGGTCTTGGTGCACGCATGGTGCTTCACCTCGTCCTGTGGATACGACAAACGCGGTGACGGGGGCCACCGATGGCGAGACATTAGCCGCCGGGCGGACCGGGCGGAAACGGGCCGCGAATGGGTTGGTACCGGATCGTGTCTTAAGCGTCATGACACCGGCGACAGAGCGTCGCGCATGGTCGACAATCGTGGCGTTTGTCCGGATCTGGCTATGCGAATTTGTTACATCGTCCGTCGGGTTGATCCCCACCGATGTCAGAGATACGGCGGTCTCCGACGGCCCGGAACCGCGCCCGGACGAAGCCGGTCGAAGGCAGCACGAGGCCGGCCCCAGCCGGGACGGGGATCCGAGAAAGCTGGACGGCGGACGGCGGACGGCTCGGCGGAATGCCGGACGGCCGGTCAGACGGCGCGGCGGCCCTCGAAGGCCCGGCCCAGGGTGATCTCGTCGGCGTACTCCAGGTCGCCGCCGACCGGCAGGCCGCTGGCGAGCCGGGTCACCGAGATGCCCATCGGCTTGACCATCAGGGCCAGGTAGGTCGCGGTGGCCTCACCCTCGGTGTTCGGATCCGTGGCCAGGATCAGCTCGCGGACCGAGCCTGTGCCGAGCCGGACCAGCAGTTCGCGGATCCGCAGGTTGTCGGGGCCGACACCCTCCAGCGGATTGATCGCGCCGCCGAGCACGTGGTAGCGGCCCCGGAACTCGCCGGTCCGCTCGATCGCCACCACGTCCTTGGGCTCCTCGACCACGCAGAGCACCTCTTCGGTACGGCGTGGATCACGGCAGACCCGGCACTGCTCGGACTCGGCGACGTTGTAGCAGACGGTGCAGAACCGCACCAGCTCCTTGACCCGGCGCAGCGCGGTCGCCAGCCGGGTGACGTCGGCCGGATCGGCCGAGAGCACGTGGAACGCGATCCGCTGGGCACTCTTCGGACCGACCCCCGGCAGGCGCCCCAACTCGTCGATCAGATCCTGGATCGCACCCTCGTACATCGCGGGGTGGCTCAGAAACCGGGCAGGCCGAGGCCGCCCATGCCGCCGGTGACCGGGCCCATCTTCTCCTCGGTCAGCCTGCGTACCTCGTCGTGGGCGTTGTGCACGGCCGCGAGTACGAGATCCTCCAGGGTCTCCACGTCCTCCGGGTCGACCGCCTTCGGATCGATCTTGATGGCCTTGACCTCGCCGGCACCGGAGATGGTCACGGTGACCAGCCCACCCCCGGCCGTACCGGTGAGTTCCGCCTCGGCCAGCTCCGCCTGCGCGGCGGCGAGCTGCTGCTGCATCTTCTGCGCCTGCTTCATCATCTGCTGCAGGTTGGGCTGTCCACCCGGGCGCACGGCGACTCCTCGGTTGCGGAAACTGGTCGCGTCCAGCCTAGTCCGGCCGGCCGCGGGCGCTTCGACGGCCCGCGACCGGCCGGCGCGTCGTCTCAGCCGACGACCACGGTCCTCATGATCTTGTCGGCGATGGTCTGCCGCTTGGCGTCCCAGAGCGGGAAGAGGTAGCCGATGTAGCAGATGATGCCGTCGACGAAGTGCGCCAGGTCCCGCAGGAACGCCTTGCCGGCACCGATCGGTTCCCCGGCCGTCGCGTCGATCAGCCGGATGGCCAGCGCCCGCTTGCCCCAGCTCTGCCCGGTCCTGCCGGTCATGTACCACCGGTTGTAACCCCAGAGCGCGAGCGCCAGCGCCACGAAGACCCAGTAGAGCGGGCCCTCACCGGTGACCTCGCCCGTCTCCGCGTCCACGCCCGAGCGGTCGAAGACCGCGGCGACGATGTAGAGCGGCAGGACCACGAGCTGGTCGATGATGTGGGCGCCGAACCGCGGCCCCCAGGTGGCGTACTTCAAGTAGTGCTCCTCGAAACGAAGGGTGTGGAAGAAACGAAGGGTGTGGAAGAAGGGTCGTGGCTCAGCCCAGGCCGAGCCGGTGTAGCTGGGACAGCCAACTCGCGCCGGCGAGCAGGCCGGCGCCCCATCCCGTACGCCGCCGTGCCCGGTCGGACCAACCCACCGGCGGCGGCAGTACGCCGGACGCCCGCAGGAGGAGCAACGGCGGCACGGCGGCGGTGAGCACCGCCAGGCCGACGATCAGCGGGTTGGCCGCCACGCCCAGACCGAACACGCCGAGCCGCTCGGGTACCGAGAACTCGCGCACACCACACTCACAGCAGAATCACAGAAAACCGGGACGGGCGACCGATGGTAGGAGATCGTCGATCATGACGGCGTCCGGTTTTCCGGCGGGTGCCGGGAGCCGACGGTCGAGTTCCGGTGGCCGGTCGGCCGAAGGGGGGCGTCGCTACTTGAGGTCGACCTCGCCGATCCGCTCCGCGCCGAGGGTCTGCTGCAACAACTGCACCGCCTGCTGCTCACTGGTCTGCCGGGCGGTCCGCTCGTCGATCACCTCGTCGAGGGGCTCGTCCCCGGGGTCGAAGCCCTCGTAGCCGATCGTCGCCGTCGACGGGCGCGGGCTGTCGTAGTCGGGGTCGTAGGGCGGCTCGCCGGCCCAGTCCCGGTCCGCCGTCCGCTCCGGCGCCGGGGCCGGTTTCGGTCCACGGCCGGCCGCCGCCGCCCGGGCCGCCGCGAGCCCGGAACTGACCGCGCCACCGCCGGGTCCCGCACCGGTACGCCCACCGTTCGGCACACCGACGCCGCTGCCGCCCGAGCCATGACCGCCCGACACTCCGCTACCGACGGCGGCGCTGTTGCCGGCGGACGCGCTCTTACCGACGGACGCGCTCTTACCGACGGACGCGCTCTTACCGGCGGAGGCGCTGTTGCCGGCGCCCGTGGCCCCGGGGCCACCGCCCGGTGCGGTGCTGCCGTTGGTACGGCTGCCGGCGCCGCCGGTCGAGCCACCGCCGACGGCCGGCGTGCCGGTGCCACCGGGGGACGACGCCGCTGCGGGTGTCGCGCCTGTCGTGGCGGCGGCAGCGGTGCCGCCCGGCGGCGTCGGCTCGGGCCAGTCGTCGTCGGCCGCCGCACCGGGTGCGACACCACCGGGTCGGGCCGGCTCCGGCCAGTCGTCGTCATCGGCGCTGGACGGCGTCGAACCGCCCGCGCCGGAGGGTCCGGTCGTGCGCTCCCGGCCGCCGCTCGCGCCCCGGCCACCACCGGACGGGGCCGAGCCGTTGCCGCCCCGGGGCGGGGTGCCGTTCGCGGCCGGTCCGCTGCCGGTCGACTGGCGGGGCGGGGCGGTCGGCGCCGGCCCGCGCTGCTCGCCGGCCACCTCGCACCGGATCTGCCAACGCCCGCCCAACTCCTCGTAGAGGGCGTCGGTGAGCACACTGGCGGAGTTGGCGAGCATCTGGGCGAGTACCGGAGACTTGACGGTCAACACCAGGGTGTCACCGTCGAGGTCGCGTACGACCGCGTCGCGCATCAGGGCGGCGATCCGCTTGTTGCTCCGGTTGACCATGCCGACGACCTCGCCCCAGACCCGGCGTACGGCGGCGGCGTCGAGTTCGCCCGTCGGCTCGGCACCGGCCGGCATCGGATCCGGGGTGGCCGGGTCGGGCATCACCGCCTCCGGCGGGACCGGCCGCCGGGCCGGTGGCTCCGGCCGCTCCTCAGCCGGAACGGCGGGCGCCTGGCTGGGCCCGGATGCGGTGGTTTCGCGTACCTGCGGAGGGGGAGCGACCGGCGCGGCGCTGGCGGCGGCCGGCGGTGCGGGAGTGGGCGCGGGGGGCGTGCCCGGGTCTGCGGCGGCGGCCGGCGGGCGGATCGGGGCGGCGGCCGGGGCCGCGTCACCGGAGAGGGTGAGCCGGCGCTCCATGCGTTCGAGGCGTTGCAGCAGGCTGCCGGTGGAGTCCTCGGCGCCGGGCAGCAGCATCCGGGCGCAGATCAGTTCGAGCAGCAGCCGGGGGGCGGTGGTGCCGCGCATCTCGACCAGGCCGTTGTGCACGATGTCGGCGCAGCGGGACAGTGTGGCGGGGCCGAGCCGTTCGGCCTGGGCGGCCATCCGCTCGATCTGGTCGGCCGGGCCGTCGATCAGGCCCTTGGCGACCGCGTCCGGCACCTGGCGCATGACGATCAGGTCGCGGAGCCGTTCGAGCAGGTCGGAGGCGAACCGGCGGGGGTCGTGCCCGGCCTCGGCGACCCGGTCGATGGTGGCGTACGCGGCGGCACCGTCCCCGGCGGCGAGCGCGTCGCACATCTCGTCGATCAGGGCCGCGTCGGTCACCCCGAGCAGGGCGACCGCGCGGGCGTAGCTGACCCCCTCGGGGCCGGCACCGGCGATAAGTTGGTCGAGCACCGAGAGCGAGTCCCGGGCGCTCCCGCCGCCGGCCCGGACGACGAGCGGGAAGACCGCCGGCTCGATCTTGACGCCCTCGGCCGAGGCGAGCTGCTCCAGGTACGGCCGGAGCACGCCCGGAGGAATCAGCCGGAACGGGTAGTGGTGGGTCCGCGACTTGATCGTGCCGAGGACCTTCTCCGGCTCGGTGGTGGCGAAGATGAACTTGACGTACTCCGGCGGCTCCTCGACCAGCTTCAGCAGGGCGTTGAAGCCCTGGGTCGAGACCATGTGCGCCTCGTCGATCACATAGATCTTGAAGCGGCTGCTGGCCGGGGCGAAAAAGGCACGTTCGCGCAGTTCACGGGCATCGTCGACACCGCCGTGGCTGGCCGCGTCGATCTCGATCACGTCGATCGAGCCGGCCCCGTCGGCGGCCAGGCTCTTGCACGAGTCGCAGACGCCACAGGGCTCCGGGGTCGGCCCCTGCTCGCAGTTGAGCGAACGGGCCAGGATCCGGGCGCTGGAGGTCTTGCCGCAGCCACGGGGACCGGAGAAGAGGTAGGCGTGGTTCAACCGACCGGTACGCAGCGCCTGGGACAGCGGCTCGGTGACGTGCTCCTGGCCGATCACCTCGGCGAACGTGCGGGGCCGGTACTTGCGGTAGAGCGCCAGTGCCACTCGTCCCGCCTCCTCTCGACCGGGCCATTCTCCACCCGCCGCCGCGCTGCCGAGTGCCAAGGTTGTCACGCGCGCCCGACGATTTCCACCGCCACCGGCCACCGGACGGTTGAGCGGCGGGCAATCACGGGAGGCAGGTGGCGTCTCGACCGGCCGGTCGGACCGAGGCGGCGGTCCCGGGCTGGTCAGGGACCACTCGTGGGGGGGAAGACAAGGCCCCCCGTGCACCCGCCAGAGCTCGCTTATCCTTGCTGCCTTCCGGCCCTGGGGAGGTTCACGAGGTGACGCCACACGGGGGGTGCCGCCAAGTGTACCCGGCCCGCTCCGGGATCTTCGGGGGGACCGGCGGGGTGGGCAGGCGGCGGGCAGCCTGTATCCTGTCGGACGGAGGATTCGCCTAGAGGCCTAGGGCGCACGCTTGGAAAGCGTGTTGGGTTAACACCCTCACGAGTTCGAATCTCGTATCCTCCGCTCGCCTGAGCAGCAGAAACGTCGAGGCCGGCCCCGCACGGGACCGGCCTCGACGTCACTCTGAGCACTCTCGTCTCAATTTCCGTCTCAGTTGTCCGGTTCGAGTCAGTCGACCGCCTGCTTGGTCTGGCATCCCAGGAGACAAGCGCCCAGGAGAGTGGATCTCCGCCGAACGGTGCCAACGTCAGGGGGACGGCACAGAGGCCACCCCGACGGACCCGCCAAGGCTGCGCTCGGCATTGTCGACAAGCTCCTTGTAGGTGAGGACCTCCACACGGCTCAGATGCGTGTTGAGAGTCCGTAGCGTCTCGTTAATCTCGTCTTCCGGCACCTCCGACTGCAACGCCGGATGCCCGATCAGCACCAGCGCGCTCGCCCGGCGAGTCTCTACCCCAAAATCACGACGGATACGTTCCCGATTCTCATCCAAGCCGACCAGGTAGTTCACTGCCTGCCCGACAGCGTCGTGCACCTTCCCCGACGGCACCCACGCGTTCCGATGCCGCTTCACTAATGGACCGCTCAAATTCATCGACAGCTTCAGTTCAACCACATGCAGGGCACCGTCACCGCGAATCAGCGGTATATCGACTTCGTCACCGGGTACCAGCCTACGGTGTGCGGCCTCCCCAATAAATCTCCCACCGAAAATCCAGTGCTGCCCTTCGAGGGCTCGTTGAAGGTCAAGCTCGGAAGCGCGCCGGTCCTCAACAACCCTACGCAAGCCTCTCAGGTCAGACGCACGCCGCTGAAGTTCTGCGGCACCAAATATCAGCTGCCCGTTCCTATCTGCGGCAAGTACCGCCAGGGCTTCAGGAGACATGGCTAGCTCTCGGGCAATTATCTCGACGTCCTCTACATCGATCCTTTTACCTCGGAGGACCTGCTCTAGCCACAAAGACAGCTCCGCTTGTCCACGAACAATGCGATAACGGCCTGGCCGATCGACTGGCGCATGAAGGAATTGAGCATCCTTCCCTATGCCCCGCATGTGCTCTATCACCTCCTCCACACTAGCCTCAGGATTCTTGCTCAGATAATTCGCGCCTTCATCTGCGGCAATTTGAAATGCCCCCCTCAAAGATCCCCCCAATGCATCTCGGAGATGCCTATCGCGGTCCGCTCCATCCTGAAAGAGTCGATATCGTTCCTCGAACTCAGGCTTCAGGATCCGCCCTTCCGCGTAATCGATTGAGTCTAGAACCAGCCGTACCACCTGCCATTCGGCAGCAGCAGCCGCCTCGTCACGAGCCTCTCCTAGAAGTGTTAGCAACTGCCGCCCGCCTCGGCGATTCCGGCCTCCACCAGCAATGTGCGCTAACACCGCCGAAAGGGCAGTCTTGACCTCTTGCCGCTCCGCTACCTTTTCGATTTGCCGCAACTGCAGCTCAAGTGCCCAGTCGGATCTAACTTCCATGGCGCTGATTATGCCGGAAGGGTGCGACACCGCTACGATCAACCTGTTCAAGATCAGTCGCAGATGCCGCTAACGCATTCACTTCAACCGCTTGACCAGGCAAAACTGTCGTTACCCAATCGTACTTCCTGCCTGATCCGCCGACGGCTCTCCCCAGAGCAGTATGCCGAGTTGCTGGGCAATGTCCCGCCGTACCTGGTTGGTCATGTGCTGGTAGCGAACCGCCATGGCCGAGTTCGACCAGCCCATGATGCCCATCACAGCGCGGCCGGAGACGCCCAGGACCAGGAGCGCGGTTGCGGCAGTATGCCGGGCATCGTGTAGCCGGCCGTCCCGCACACCGGACAGGGCCTGGCAGACTTGGAAAGCGTGTTGGGTTCACACCCTCACGAGTTCGAATCTCGTATCCTCCGCTCACCTGAGCAGCGCAAACGCCCGGCAGACCGCACGGATCTGCCGGGCGTTTCTCGTGTCGTACGAGTTGGTTCGCCGGACGACCGCCGTTGGGACGTCGACAGGCAGTCCTGCTCGACGCCCCGACGACTTCCTCGTGGCGACGCTGACGAGATGAGCACTGCGCGCCGTCCGACATTTACGGCTCTGGCTCTATTGAAGTCCGAAACCCCTTTGTCGAAGAAAATCGGTACTCAGGGGAGCCGTGTAAATGTTCGATGCCGTTAACCCCGCTCTCTTGGCCTGCCGGTGGACGTATCAAATCCCCCGCCGGGCGCGTCCCCAGCGGAGGCGCGGCCGGATCGTTGGACCACTGTCGAGGCCAGATTCGAGCACGCCCCCATGACACGGCACGACCTTCTCGGGCCGGACAGCGGTTGGGAACACGTCATCGCCGTGAGGCGCGCCGTCAGTCAGCGCTTCGAGGTTGACGGGGTACGCCTGGTCGTGTGGTTCGACTAGCTCCACCGCAGGTGGCTCCGGAAGCACGAGGACGCCTGCCCGCACAACCTCGGGCCGAAATCCTCGTGGCAATCGGTGTCGGCGCATGTCTCTACCCGGTATCGTCCACAACGACCGCTGTCGAAAAGCAGAGGTCAACGGCTGGGTCCTCAACATGAGAGGCGCCAATGTTCGCAACTTCCACGCCGGGGTTCGGGGCTCGGATGCGGCAGCTACGCGCCGAGCGCGGGATATCTCTCCGCGAACTCGCCCGGGTCGCCTTCTATGGCAAGAGTTATCTGCACGAGCTGGAGACCGGAGCAAAGGAGCCGACGCAGCAGGCGGCTCAACGGATCGACGACGCGCTCGGCGCACGTGGCGAGTTGACGGCTCTGGCCACAACCGGCATCCGGCGCCGGGAGGTGATAGCACGCGCGGGGATGGCAGTCGCTCTGCCCCAGACAATGCTCGACTACGGGCGCCGCGTCGGCCCTGAAGTGCCCCGACAGATCGCCGAACGCACCGCCCGGCTCCGACGGATCGACGACTACCTCGGCGGCGCCGACACCTACGAGATGTACACCGCCGAGTTGCGTTCTACCGTCCGTCTCATCGAACAGGGCGACTACGCGGACACCACCGGTCGCGCGCTGCTCTCAGTCTGCGCCGAGCAGGCACAGATGGCCGGTTGGGCAGCATTTGACGCAGGGCGGTACGGCGACGCCGAGCAGCTTTACCGCACGAGCCTTTCCGCAGCTCGCGATGCCGACGACCCGCCGCTGGCCGGCAACGCCATGGCCTTCCTCGCCTATCAGGACCTGACGCTGGGCCGGCCCGCCACGCCGACCATCACCGCGGCTTGTGACACTGCCGAGCCGACTGCCACGCCCGGCGTCCGCGCCCTACTGCACATGCGCCGTGCCTGGATACACGCGGTTGACCAGCAGCATCACGAAGCCGAACGGCATCTCGGCATCGGCGTGACCTGCCTGACCGAGCAGGATGAACGACCCGATCCCGACTGGGTGTACTGGGTCGACCATGAGGAAGCGGAGATCATGACCGGACGGTGCTGGACAGTCCTGCACCGGCCGCTGCGCGCGATTCCCATCCTGGAATCGGTACTCAACCGCTATGACGACACTCACGCACGGGACAAGGCCCTGTACCTGTCCTGGCTGGCTGACGCCTACCTGGACGCCAACGAGGTCGAGCAGTGTTGCACGACTGCGGCGAAGGCGCTCCGGCTCTCCGCCGATGTCGCCTCCGTTCGACCCCGTCAGCGGATCGAATCCCTACTCAGACGACTCGACCCGTACGCGAGGCTGGGCTGTGTCGCGGATCTCCGGGAGATGGTCATCGCCCAGCTTGCTCGGCAACGGACTCCCGCAACCAGCGCAGACACTCCGCAGAGCCAGCCACAATCTGAGTAGCGGTTATCTGCGGATTGTCCCAGGGGTGCCGGGCTATTAGGGCGGCCTCAAGCTCTGCGTATCGGTCTCTTGTCGTATAGAGCAACAGTCGCCACTCCTCCCCGGTGCCCTGCTGACCAAGATGCCAGAAGACGCTGGTCACGGGTCCGACGATCTGAGCATTGCCAGCCAGCCGGGCGCCAACGACATATTGGGCGAGATCAACCGCCGCGTCGCGCGTCTCGGTCGCGGTAGCCACCTGGAGATAGTCCGTCACGTGGGAAGAGCGTAGTGGTCCCACCGTCTGCGGACGCACATCGAATCAGTGGCGGACGGCCGGAGGACGCGCCGACCCTGTCCCTCACCCACGGCTACGGCGAGGCTACGAGCGGGGCGCGCGACCGGTGTCTTCACGGTGTCAGAGGTCGCAACCCGAGCGCCCCGCCCGCCCGGGGCCAATCCCCCGCCGAGCCCCGGGCCGGCGCTTTCCGATCCGGAAGGAGCGCGAGCGGTGGACATATTGGGACGGTGGAAAGAGCGCCGGATCGCAGCGGTCGAGCGGGCAGCGCGGGAGCACGACGCGGCTGAAGCGGAGGCCGCGCGTCAGCGGGTGCTCGAAATGGCTCGCCGGCAGCGCGACGATTTGGGCCACGGGAACGACTCCGACGCCGCCCAGCCGGCCCGGGCCTCGTGTGATCAGATCCTCCTCCTCGGCCTGCAACTGCCGCAAAGGGCAGGACAGCAGTGCTGAGCTGGCTCCGGTGGTGGTGGCTGCGGCGTCTGCCGGGCTATGTACTCGACTACCGCTGGGATGGTCGCCGCTGGCGCCGGTACCGGGAGTGGCGGTGACCGGGCCGCGCCCAACCGTCACCCCCGCCGTCGAGATCCCGGAGCTGCCGGTCGGCACCCTGCTCCGGCTCGGCCCCGGCGAGTGGTCGCACTGCGCCACGGTGCCGCTCGGCACGTACCTGGAGATGACCTTGTCTCGAATCCACCGCAACGCCGTCCGCACGGCCCCGGCGGGGCTCTGGGTCTGGGTGGTCGGGCACAAGCATCCTGCCTGCACCTGGGCGGATGTCGACCCGCACCCACCGTGCCTACAGGTCATTGTGCGGGTCGACGCTCTTGTCGCGGCGACAGACGGACGGTCGCCGGCCTAGCCGGCATGCCCTCGCGGCACGCGGGCGGTGTCGGACGAGCTGCCCCGACGATCCCTGAGCGGCCGGAGAGCTGTCCGCGTCCTGCGAGGAAATCTATGTGCGAAGTACTAGATATTCTCGCCGTCGTCGGCTAATCTTCCTCAGGTCAAGGGTGAAGAAAAGACGCTGACGCAACCGCCCCACCCGAGGGCGGAGGAGCAGGGGCCGAGGCTCGTTCCGGCTCCGCTCGGCTAGGCAACAGAGATCCACCGAAGTAAAGATCCATCGCAGTTGAGCAGTACGCACGAGTAGCAGTAGGTACGAGTACGTCCGCCGCACGTGTGCGGGGCCATGAAGTCGCGTGGGCTCCGACACCGGCGGACAGCACGGAGTACGACAGAGGAAGTCAGAGGAAAGGGAGGGCTCTTACACCGTTGGATCGCCCGCTGCCGGCCGCAGTTCCGGGCTGGGCGCGGACACCGCAGCTTCCATCGAACGAGAGGTGGTCTCCGGTCACGCTTATGCGATCCTCGCACCAGAACCCGTCACGCACGGGTGGTGCGGATACGACAAGCCGGCGATTCTGCCGGTAGATGGTGTTTCAGACCCGTTAACCCTTGGGCCCCGGCGCTTTCGAGCGCCGGGGCCCTCGTGATGGAGGTTTCATGGCCCAACCCGACGACATGCTCGACGACGAGGACTACCCGGCATACACGATGGGCCGCGCAGCGGAGATCGTGGGCTGCACACCGGATTTCCTGCGCCGGCTCGGCGAAGCGAAACTGATCGACCCGTACCGCTCCGGTGGCGGGCACCGCCGCTACTCCCGCTACCAACTGCGGCTGGCCGCGCGGGCGCGGGAGATGTGCGACCAGGGCACCGACATGGCGTCCGCCTGCCGCATCATCATCCTCGAGGACCAGCTAGCCGAGGCCCTGCGGCAGAACGAGCGCTACCAGCAGGGCTGACCGCACCTGTGCCGTGAACAGTCCTGTGTGGAGTCACGGTGGCGGCACAGCGTCCGGTCGTCCTCCGAACGGCGGAGCCGATCCGGGGACGGGCCTGGCATCATGTGCCCACTGCTAATCACGGGGAGAAAATTCCATGGGTACTCGGCTGCGCTCGTTCGCCGGAGCGACATGTGTCGTCACGCTCCTGGTGGGACTGCTGCCCACCACCGCCGCCGGAGCACCCGTCAAACCACGGCCCGGCACCACCATCACCCGGGACAACCCGGGGATCGACGTCCAGCGGGTACGGACCTCGGGCACGACCGCCCCGAAACTCGCCGCCGCCGCCACGACCTCCCGGCTCGACATCGATCGGGACGGTAGGGACGAGGTCGTCGCCGGTGGCTTCCTGCTGCGCGGCTACGGCGTCGTCGTCACCTACTCCGGCCTGCCGTACCGCGACCACATCACCGCACCGATCACCTCGCCCACCCGGCCGAACTTCGGCGACTCGATGACCTCCGGTGACTTCAACGGCGACGGGTACGCGGATCTCGTGGTCGCCAACCCGGGAGAGTTCACCGCCACCGGCGATGCCTTCGGCGGTGCGGCCTGGATCTTCTACGGCAGCGCCACCGGACTCGACATCGACCGTCCCCAGCATCTGAACCAGGACACGGCCGGAGTGCCGGGCGAGATGAGCTACTACAACCAGTTCGGTGCCGCGCTCGCCGCCGGTGACGTCAACGGCGACGGCCGGGACGATCTCGCGGTCGGCGCTCCCGGTGAGACGATCAACGGATCGCGCAGCGCCGGCACCGTCACGCTGTTCTACGGCAGCCCGACGGGACTCACGACGGTGAACGTCCAACTCTTCACCACCCCGGACCCGGTCGCCGTCCCCATCGCCGGATTCGGCGAATCGGTGGCGATCGGCGACACCACCGGGGACGGGTACGCCGAACTTGCCGTCGGCGCTCCGGTGCACGGCGACAACTACGGGAGCCCGTACCGGGGCGGGTTCGTCAGGCTGCTGCGCGGCGGTCCCGGCGGGATCACGACCACCGGAGCCACCACCCTGCTCGGTACCGATCTCGGCGTAAGCGCTCTCGGCGACGAGACGGCGATCGCCGACATCGACGGGGACGGGGACGGCGACGTGGTCGCGAGTGCCCCAAGGAGCTGGGTCGGCTACATCGCCTACGCTCCCGGCGTGCCTGCCGGCATGGACGTCGCGAAGGCAACGGTGATCAGCATGGACACGCCGGGAGTCCCCGGCGACCCGCACGCCTACCTGGAGGGTGGCTCGCCGCACGTCTCCTTCGGCCACGCACTGTCGACCGGGGACGTGACCGGCGACGGACGCGCCGACGTACTCACCGGGGCGATGGCGTACGACGTCGGTACGGTGCGGGACGCCGGAGCGGTGCTGCTCATCCCCGGTACCGCCCAGGGGCTGACCGGCGCCGGCTCGGTCATGCTGATTCCGGGTGGCCCGAACGGACCGCTGCACGACCAGCAGCCGAACCTCCTCGGGTCGCCTGCCGAGGGGGACTACTTCGGCGAGTCGACCTCGATCCTCAACCTCGACGGCACCGGCCCGCTCGACATGCTCGCCGCGGGGAGCCAGGTCGGCGGCAGCGGGCTGGTGGCCGAACTGGACCTCTGGTACACGGTGAAGCGCCGCCCCACCGACAGCCGGACCCTCGCCGGCCTGACCGTGTCCGACGTCTGGACCGGCTCGGATCTCGGGGTGTACAACATCGGCCACACGCTCCTGCATCGCTGACCGGATCGGACCGGCTCGGACCGGTTCGGGGTTGACTGGCCGGCCGGACGCCGGCCCGGCCGCCAGTCACCCGCGTCGGCTCACTTCTTCACGCGGTACCGGAGATGGGTGACGCCCGCGCCCTCGACCACCTTGATCGGGCCGTCGAACTGCGCTGGTACGGCGCCGAGGTCGGCAAAGAGACGTGTGCCGCCGCCGAGCACCACCGGTACGAGTTCGACGCCGATCTCGTCGAGCAGCCCGGCTTCGAGGCACTGCCGGGCCATCTGGCCACCGTTGACGACAACGGTCCGGTCGCCGGCGATCTCCTGTGCCTTCGCGACGGCGGCCTCGATGCCCTCGGTGACGAACACGAAGTTCTCGTCCGCCACCGGCCGGTCCTCCGGCAGGCGGTGGGTGAGCACGACCACCGTGACATCCATCGGGTGCCGGCCGCCCCACGCGTTGGTCATGTCGTAGAGGTGCCGGCCGACGACCAGGGCTCCGGTCTTCCCCCACTCTTCCTGGAGGAGTTCCGCGCTCGCCGCCGACAGCCGCAGTGGCGGCACGTCCGGGCTGGCGGTCGGTATCTCGACGTCACCGTTGCCGTACCACCGGAACAGCAGGTCGAAGCCGCTCTCGTCCGGGCCGGCGATGTAGCCGTCGAGCGACATCGTGCCGCCGGTGATGACCTTTCCCATTTCACTGTTCCCTTCGTTCGGATCTCTACTGACAGGTCGTCGGCCACTCCCGATTCTCGACATGCGCCTCGACCAGCTGGCCGGAGCACGGGCGACCCGGGTCCCCGTACCGCCCTGCGCGGGCGTACGGGGATCCGGGATACGGGAACGGTCAGGCGCAGATCGCGTACGCCTTGACGGCCCAGGAGTTGCCGTAGCCACCCTCCTCCTCGGCACCGGTCACCGTGACCGTGGTCGACGAGTTCGCCCACATCGCGGTCATCCGTACCTCGCCCTGGCCGTTGTCGATCTCACCGCCGACGCCGTGCACCCGCTTGCCCTCCGGGCAGCGCGCGGTCGCGGTCTTCGGGGTCTGCGAGTCCAGGATCCCGAAGCCGGTCACCCGGACCAGTCCGGCCGGCGGGGTCGCGCAGATCGCCTTGCCGACCATCGTCCACTTCCCGAGGTGGTCGGGGCCGCCGTCCTCCATGCCGGTCACCGTCATCCCGGTCAGGTCGGCGCTCGGCCGCAGGTCGTCGATGACCACCCGCCCCAGACCGCCGGACATCTCCGCACCGAGCCCGAGGACCTTCTTGCCGGGCGGGCACTCGACCTCCATCGTCTTGCCGACATTCGAGTCGTGGTCGGAGAACTGCGTCCGGGTCTCCAGGCCGGCCGGGGCCGGGGCGCAGAGCGCGCTGGTGGTGATCGACCAGGAGTTGCCGTAGCCGTCGCCGTCCTCGCGCCCGGTCACCGAGTACGCCTCGCCGCCGACCAGCGGCAGCATGGTGTCCATGGTCACCTGGCCGTCGCCGTTCACGATCCGGCCGCCGCCGCCGAGCACCGTCGTGCCGGGCGGACACTGCGCGTTCGTCGTCTTCCAGCCGCTGTTGCTGGGGCCGCCCGTCACCTTCAACACCAGGCCGGGCACGGCGCTGGCCGGCGCGACCAGCGCCAACTGGGTCGCCAGCAGCGCGGCGGACGCCAGGCCCGCCGTGGTGACGATCCGTCGGGTACGCCCAGCGCCATTCCGTCGTACGTACATGGGGCAGCTCTCCTCATTTCTCGCCGCTGTTCGGGTCGCCCGGACTGTCAATTCCCCGACAGTTTCCCGAACCCGTTTCTTTCGGGTCCGACCCGTCTCCGACCTGGGTTTTTCCCGGCCGAGAACGAGATTACGGGAGAGGAGTCCACACCCGACTCACCAATTCGTGCCGCCCTGCCGAGTAGTCACGAGGAATGGCGTACCGTCCGGCGCACGGCGACCCGGACCAGTTCCAGCAGCGCCCCGGCGGCGACCGCGAGGCCCACCGCCACACCCGGCGCCGTCGTGCCGACCAGGCTCAACTGGAAGAACTCCTGGAGGAACGGCACCACCAGGATGGTCACGAAGGCCAGGCCGAGGGCGAGCACCAGCAGGATCCGCCACCAGGTGTACGGCCGGGCGATGATCGCCACCGCCCAGAGCCCGACCAGGAAGAGGGTCAGCGTCGCGGCCGAGGTCTCCGCGGCCAGGTCACCGCCGTAGACGCTCCGGGCGAAGAGGTACGAGGTGATCGTCGCCGCCATCGCCACCAACCCGGACGGTACGGCGAACCGCAGCACCCGGCCCACGAAACCGGGCCGGGCCCGCTCCGAGTTCGGCGCGAGCGCCAGGAAGAACGCCGGGATGCCGATGGTCAGCGACGAGATGATGGTCAGGTGCCGGGGCAGGAACGGGTACGGCACCTGGCTCAACACCACGATCACGGCGAGCAGCACCGAGTAGACCGTCTTGGTCAGGAACAGGTTCGCGACCCGCTCGATGTTGCCGATCACCCGCCGCCCCTGCGCGACCACCGCCGGCAGCGCGCCGAAGTTGTTGTCCAGCAACACGATCTGCGCCACCGCCCGGCTGGCCGGGCTGCCCGAGCCCATCGCCACCCCGATGTCCGCGTCCTTGAGCGCGAGTACGTCGTTGACCCCGTCCCCGGTCATCGCCACGGTGTGCCCGGCGCCCTGGAGCGCCGCCACCATGTCCCGCTTCTGCTGCGGCCCGACCCGGCCGAACACGGTGTGCCGGCCCAGCACCTCGGCGAGTGCCGCCGGATCGGTCGGCAGTTCGCGGGCGTCGACCGGGTGCTCGGCGCCGGGCAGTCCGAGGCTGCGGGCGACCGCGCCCACCGAGAGCGCGTTGTCGCCGGAGAGGACCTTGACCGCCACCCCCTGCTCGGCGAAGTAGCGCAGCGTGTCCGGCGCCTCCGACCGCAGCCGCTGGGCGAGTACCACCAGCGCGACCGCGTGCACCGGATCGCGCCCCGACCCGTCGGCGGTGGCCCTGGCCAGCAGCAGTACCCGCAAACCCCGGGCACCGTACGCGTCCGCCTCGGCCAGCGCCGGATGGCCGGCCGGCAGCAGTACGTCCGGAGCGCCGAGCCGCCACTGCCGGCTGATCCCGTCCGGGTCGGTGAGGGTGGCCCCGCCCCACTTCCGGGCGGACGAGAACGGGATCCGCTCCCCGATCCGCCACCCCGCCCTCGCCCCGGTGCCGTGCGGCGGCGCCGGGTACGCCTCGGCGACCGCCCGCAGGCTGGCGTTCGGCCGCTCGTCGGCCGCGCCGAGCAGACCCAGTACCTCCGGAACCGGGGCGGTCGGGTCGAGCCGGCGTACCTCGGCCACCGTCATCGCCGCGTCGGTGAGGGTGCCGGTCTTGTCCAGGCAGACCACGCTGACCCGGGCCAGTCCCTCGATCGCCGGCAACTCCTGCACCAGGCAGCGCCGCCGGCCGAGCCGGATCACCCCGACCGCGAACGCGACCGAGGTGAGCAGGACCAGCCCCTCCGGCACCATCGGGACCAGCCCGGCGACCATCCGGCGTACCGCCTCCGGCAGGTCGTCGGAGTTGACCAGGTACTGGCTGACGATCAGGGCCAGTCCGGTCGGGACGATCAGCCAGGTGACGAACCGCAGAATGGTGTTGAGTCCGCCGCGCAGCTCCGAGTTGACCAGGGTGAACCTGCTGGCCTCCTCGGCGAGCCGGGCCGCGTACGCCGCCCGGCCGACCTTGGTGGCCCGCATCGCCCCGACACCGGCCGTGACGAAACTGCCGGAGAGCAGCGGGTCGCCGGGCTGCTTCACCACCGGGTCGGCCTCGCCGGTCAGCAACGACTCGTCGACCTCCAGTTGCTCCGCCTCGACCACCACCCCGTCGACCGCGATCTGGTCGCCGGGTCCCATCTCGATCAGGTCGTCCAGGACCAGGTCGGCGGAGGTCACCTCGACGGCGTGGCCGTCCCGGCGTACCACCGGACGGGCCGCGCCGACGATCGCCAGCCGGTCCAGGGTGCGCTTGGCCCGCAGCTCCTGCACCACCCCGATCAGGGTGTTGGCGATGATCACCCCGCCGAAGAGGGCGTCCTGGATCGGTCCCACCGCGAGGATCACCCCGAACAGCACACCCATGATCGCGTTGATCCGGGTGAAGAGGTTCGCCTTGACGATCTCCCCGACGCTCCGCCCCGACCGCACCGGTACGTCGTTGACCTGTCCCGCCGCGATCCGTTCGGCGACCTGGGCGGTACTCAGCCCGGCCTCGGTTGTCAGCATGGCTCGAAGCTACGAAGCCGGGCCGCAGGTCGGCTGCACCCGATGGTCACCTGCCGACCCTGACCTTTCTCAGGGTCGATGACGCCGGCATTTCCGGGTCGGCCGGGCGAGGTCCCGGATCGTCGGGCGGCGCTTCGCTGCGTACCGTCGGAACGGTGCGACCCGTGGCCCAGGCAGACCGGTTCGGGAGCGGGCGGTGGCGTTACCGGGCTCTCCTGCTGGACGTGCTGCTCTGGGCGTCGCTGGCGGCACCGGTCGGCTGGTCCTGGACCGGGCACCGGGCGTACCCGCTGGGGCTGCTGCTCGGCGGCCTGGCGGTCTGGGGCGGCGCGGTCGCGGCGGGGCGCCGGCTGCCGCTGGTCCCGCTCTTCGCGGTGGTGCTGCTCTGCGCGCTGGACGGAAACTACTCCCTCGGCCTGCCGCTGGTCAGCTATCTGCTCGGCCGGCGTACGGACAGCACCTGGCCGGCGGCGGCGAGCTACTCCGCGCTGGCGGTCTTCGGCACCCCGCTGGTGTTGAGCTGGTCCGGCTTCGTGGACTGGGCGACGATGGCCGGCGCACTGGTCTACGCCGGACTCTTCCCCTGGCTGGTCGGACGGTACCGGCGGCAGCAGCGCGCGCTGGTCGCCGCAGGTTGGGAGCAGGCCGAGCAGCTCGAACGCGAACAGCGGATGCTGACCCGCGAGGTACGGCTGCGCGAGCGGGCCCGGATCGCCGAGGAGATGCACGACTCGCTCGGCCACGAGCTGAGCCTGCTCGCGCTCCGGGCCGGCGCCCTGGAGGTGTCGGCCGACCTGGACGAGCGGACCCGGGCGGTGGCCGGCCAGCTCCGGGCCGGCGCGGCCGCCGCCACCGGGCAGTTGCGGGACATCATCGACGTCCTCCGGGACGACGCCGACCCGACGGGTGCCTCTTCCCCGGCGGAACCGGAGTCGGGACTGGAGCCGGGGCGGGGGTCGGGGGCGGGGTCGACGGCCCGTTCGGCGTTGCGGGCCGAGACCGGAGATGTCGCCGATATGGTGCACCGGGCGCGGGCGGCCGGTATGCCGGTGGAACTGCACGACAGGCGCCCGGCCGAACCGCTTCCGCCGCTGGTGGGGCGGACCGTCTACCGGGTGGTGCGGGAGTCGCTGACCAACGCCAACAAGTACGCGCCCGGCGCGGCGGTGAGCGTACGGCTCGACGTCGACGACACCGGGACGGTGCTGGTGGCCGTGACGAATGCCCGGCCGCCGACGGCACAGCGGCCCGCTCCGGTCCCGGTCGGGGGTGGGCGCGGCCTGGTCGGGCTCCGCGAGCGGGTACGGCTCGCCGGCGGCACGCTGCACACCGGCGCGCGGGACGGCGGTTTCGAGGTGGTGGCCCGACTGTCCGGTCAGCCCCTACCGCCTGGCCAAGCCCGACCGCCCGGTCAGGTCGGCGGCTCCCGGGCGGCGGCGCTGCCGGATCCGGTGCCGTCCGGCGTGGTCCCGCCGGTCGGGTCGGCCGCCGACCGGCGGCGCCGGGTGCACCGGGAGGCCCGGCGGGGACTGGTCGCGGCGACGATGGTGCTGGCCGCGTTCGCCGGAACGCTCGGCGGTGCCGCCCTTGGCTACTACCTCTACGCGACCAGCAACTCGGTACTCAGCCCCGACCGGTACGCCGAACTGCGGGTCGGGCAGGACTGGGCCAGCGCGCTCCCGCTGCTGCCCCGCCGCGAGATGCTGGAGCCGCCGGATCCGGATCCACTGTCGAGTCCGGCCGGCGCCGACTGCCGGTACTACCGCTCGCACGGGGATGTGCTCCAGCCTCGGCTGGACGTCTACCGGGTCTGCGCCGCGCACGGCAAACTGGTGGCGAAGGACCTGCTCCCGGCCCCGTAACCCGGGCCGCCTGGACCGCTATCCCGGAGCAGGACTCGATGCTGACCGGGGCGGCGGCGTACGAGTCCGGGGCGTGTCGAGGTCAGCGATGCCGGACCCAGATGTTGGGTTCGACGTAGGTGGCCGAGTCGGTGGCCAGGTCGACGTGCAGCGTGCTCAGGCCGTCCGGGATGACGAACTCGCCGGAGTCGGGAAACTCCATACCGGTCCAGCGCTGCCACTCCGTTACGGTGCCCGTGATCACCTGCGAACTGGGCGCCGTCGTCAGGACCCGCCCACCCAACCGGACGTGGGTACGCAGCCACGGGTCGAACGGCGTCCCGTCCGGCCGGGTCCAGCCGGCGTACCGGTCGATCGGAGTGAGCGGATAGCGGGCCTTGCGGGTCGGCCGGACCGGGCAGATCACGCGGTGGTGCGCGGGGGCGAGGTCGCCGAGTGCCCGCAGCAACTTCCCGGCCAGCCCTCGCCCCTGCCGATCGGGCCTTACCTGTGCGGCGAGAATCGCGAGCGTGTCCGGCGGCTCACCGGCGTCGTACGCCTCCAGCGCACGGGCCAGCGAGTCGGTGTAGCCGGTCGGTAGGTCGTCGACGGCGCCGGTCCAGCGCAGCGGTACCGCCCAGCCGGCGGCCACGATCTCGCCGTCACCCCTGACGTGCCGGTCGACGTCGGCACCTCCGGCGGGCCGGTCGACGTCGTCGTCGAGGAGGACGAGTTCCAGATTGGCGAAGAGTTCGCGGATCCGCCCGATGTGCCGGCCGGTCTCCTGGTCGTGGAAGACGAACTCCGGCCAGCCGTCGCCGAGCCAGGCCAGATTTTCCGCCGGTCGAGGCCGCGCGTGCAGCGGCTCCGCGATGATCACCATCACCGGGATTGTGCCGGCGTGGCCAGCGGAAGGTAACCGGTTTTGCTCGTACACATGTGCTATCCACAGGGTGTGGATGCGGATCCACACCCCGGCGAACTGGACAAATCAGGGGTAAACTACGCTGTGCCACCGGAGGGTTACATGGAGGCACGAAAAGTCGTACGTCTCGTGGCCGTACTCGTGGCGGGCGCGGTGGCGCTCTGCCATGCGTACCGGACGGTCTCGGACGAGCCGGCGACGACACCCGCCTACGGGCCGGACGTCCTCCACCTCACGGGCGTCCGCGACATCAGGTTCGGCGACACCGAGCAGGAGTTGCTCCGACGCGGTGAACTCGACGCCGAACCGGCGCTGGCCTGCGGTCCCAGCCTGACCGATCCGACCACGGTCAGTCCGGTCTTCGCCGACGACCGACTGGTGCTGCTCTGGGCCAGCCCTCCGGTGCGTACCCCGGAGGGTGTCACCGCCGGCACCCCGGTCGACCAGGTCGAGGCCGCCTACCCGGCCGCCACCCGGCTGACCGCACCACCCGGCAGCTACCGCTACGACGGGCTGCTGGCGATGCAGGGCGACCGGGCCTACCTGTTCCTGCACGACGGGCGGACGGTCCGCAAGACCGTCGCCGGCTACACCGACTACGCGAGGCGCCTCTTCGACGAGGGCTTCGGCACCTGCTGACCCGCCTTCCCGGTTCCACGGTCCCGGACTTACGTGACTGAGCTGCCGGAGCGCGACGTCCGATGACCGCCAGCAACCACCGGCCGGGAGGGCGAGGGTTGCCGCATGCACATCGTTCCCGGGCTCAGGGTGCTGTACTTCGGCACCCCGGTGGTGTTGATCAGTTCCCGCAACGAGGACGGCAGCGCCAATCTCGCACCGATGTCCTCGGCCTGGTGGCTGGGGCAGTCCGGCATGCTGGGGCTGGGCAACAGCGGTCAGACGACGGCGAACCTGCGGCGGGAGCGGGAGTGCGTACTCAACCTGCCGTCGTCGACATTGGTCGGAGCGGTGGACCGGATCGCGCTCACCACCGGGAAGCGGGACGTGCCGGAGCACAAGCTGGCGCAGGGCTACCGGTACGAGCCGGAGAAGTTCGCTCTCGCCGGGCTGACCGAGCAGCCGTCCGAGCTGGTCCGGGCGCCCCGGGTCGCGCAGTGCCCGATCCAGTTGGAGTGCCGGGTCGTCTCGGTGCTGCCGATGGCCGAGCCGACGCCGGACTGCACCGCCTTCCAGGTCGAGGTACTCCGCGCGCACGTCGACGAGTCCCTGGTCATCCCCGGTACGCACCACGTCGACCCGCTGGGCTGGGATCCACTGATCATGAAGTTCTGCGAGTTCTTCGGCGGCGGCCGCAATGTGCATCCGTCGAGGCTCGCCGACGGCTGGCAGCTGCCACACCGGCTCCCGGCGCTGTCGACGCCGAAGCCTCGATAATGATCGAACAACGGCCATCGGATATCGGAGGCGACAACGGCATTTCCGGCGGTCGCGGCACGAACTAAGATCGGCACGTCGGCGGGAATGGAACTTCCACGGATTGACGGGGCATGATACCGGGCAAATCCCCAGGCCTCCCGTTGGATTGTGAATGAACATGCATGACAGGAGAAGTCATCGGAGGGCAACCCGCAGAATTGCTATCTGACCCCGGCCGACGGAGGAGTCACGGATGGCGGTTCGCGAGCCCTACCCTCTGGGTGAACTGGGGCGCACACTCAGTCGACGCGCACTGCTCGTCGTGTCAACGTTCCTGATGGGCGGCACGCTACTCGTCGCGACGGTGTCGCCGGCAATCCTCAATCGTCTCTATACCAGTGGTGACGACTACTCGCGAGCCAGCGACATCGGGCAGGCGTACGGGGCCGCCTCAGCCCTCCTGGCCGCGCTCGCTCTGCTGGTCGTCTCCGCCTCGCTGGCCGTTCAGTACGGCCAGTTCAGATACGAACGGATACAGGCGATCCACCAACGTACCGAGGACCTCGTCAAGCTCGCCATCGAAAATCCAGAATACTGCCAGTGCTGGGGCTCTCGGGTCTCACCGGAACACGTCGACGAACGATTGTTCTACTACTGCAGCCTGATCATCAAGTCCTGGACCCGGGCCTGGGAGCGGGGCGGTCTGACCGCCCCCGAGGCCCGCAACTTCCTGGCACAGTTCTTCGACAGCGAGGTTCCCCGGCTGTTCTGGCAGCGGCACGGCGACTGGCACCTCTACCGCAAGCCACGTACCCGGGCCGCCCGTTTCATGGCCCTGGTGAACGAGGAATACCTCCGCGCCGTCAAGGTCGGCCCGCCGTCACGCCCGTACGAACCACCCGGGTTCCCGGTCAACCCGCCCTGGAACGGCTTCGCCAAGTCGACCCGACTCGGCGACAAGGTCGTACGACCGCAGCGACGTCGGGAGTCGCGGGCCACGGAATAGGACGGCGAGGTTATCTATGCGTCGGCAGCCGGCGCGTCGAAGGCACCAGCCCTGATCGCGGCAACGAGAGCAGACCACCTGCTGCGCCGGATCAGGAGCATGTCCATCGGCCGCTGGGAATTCCGCAGCGCGACACCGTCACCCATCAGGGTGAACTCGACACAATGGTGTTCGGTGACGCACCGCGAACTGCGCCGCCACGTTGGCTGATCAGAAACCGTCCGGTCGGAGCCCACCGTTTCCCTTTCCTCACTGACCTGAAGAGCCATGCCTGCCAAGGACCCGTCGGCCGATGGAACATAGCACGGCGGAGGCCGCAGAATGCCGTATTGCGCCTGGTAGGAGCCTTGTGGCTGACGACCTCGTGGCAATCGGCGCCGAAAACGTTAGATCGTGTCAGATATCTTCGGCAGGCGTGATCGTACGCGGAGCGGTGAAGGACTGTCCGGAAGGGTGGCCCGGACCGGTCGGCGGTGCGGGCCGGGCCACCCGAGCCCGGGTGTCAGCCGATCCGCTCGATCACCGGTCGCCGGATCAGGAACTTGCCCGGCTCCCGTACCTGCTCGAACGCGGCGTTGTTGAGCAGTACGCAACTGCCGGACGGGCTGGTCACCCTGACCGTGACGCTCTTGTTGTTGTCCAGGTTGGTGACCTTCAACGTGGTACCGATCGGGAAGGTGCCGCTGGACGCCGCCGGGCCGGCGTCCTCGTTGAAGAGCGTGACCGTCGAACCCTTGCAGACCACCTCACCCGCGCCGGTGGCACCACCGCCGTTGGAGCCGGTGCCGCCGCCGGGGTTGGCCGGCGGCCGGGCGGGTGCCTTGGGCGGCTGGGCCGGGGGCTTCGCCGGGGTCCTGGTCGGCTCGGCCGCCGGCGGGGCGGCGGGCGGCGCGGACGCGTCCGCGCGTACGTCGGCGGTGCAGCCGGCGGTGGCCCGACGCTGCTGGATCAGGTCGACCACGGCCTGCCGGTTGGCGATCCGGGCCTCGGACTGAGCGTCCGGGTTGGCCTGCTGGCCGGCGATGAAGTTCAGGTTGTTGCGCAGTGCGGTGTCCAGGCCGGCGCAGCTCTCACCCGCGTTGCCGAGTCCGGTGCCGACGGCCAGCGCACCGCCGAGCAGGGCCGCCGCCGCCACGCCCAGGAACACCTTGCGCGCCCGGCTGGTCGTCCTGCGTCGCCTGTACATACACCGCTCCCTCGATGGTCCGCTGCCCGGTTGCAGCTACCGATGGGTACGGCGGACGGTACGAAGTGGATCAGTTCAGATTCCTAAATGTTCTTTAACTACCCACCGCTACACCTTCGGTGCGATCCGGCGCGGCGCACTTGACCACCCGACATCGACCGCCCTACCTTGCAGGGCAGGCACCGGAAAGTTTCCTAACTGTTCTGCCGACGCTCCATCCCCCGTTCAGGAGTGCATATGCGCGGATCCGTTCTCCGTCGACTCAGTACCCTCACCGCGGCCACCGCCGTCACCGCCCTGCTCGCCGGCGTCGCCGTACCCCCGGCCTCGGCCGCTCCCGGCGCACCGTCCCGGCACGATGGCGGCCAGCGCGGCGACTTCGTCAAGGTCGGATACTTCACCCAGTGGGGCATCTACGGCCGGGCCTTCACCGTCAAGAAGCTGCACGACTCGGGCGCGGCCAGCCGGCTGACCCACCTCAACTACGCCTTCGGCAACGTCAGCCCGGACGGCCGCTGCTACGTCGACGGCGGGCCGGGCGAGGGCGACGCCTGGGCCGACTACCAGCGACCGGTACCGGCCGAGGAGAGCGTGGACGGCGTCGCCGACACCTGGGGTGAACCGCTGAACGGCAACTTCGGGCAGCTCCAGAAGCTCAAGGCGATCCACCCCGACCTGAAGGTGCTGATCTCGCTGGGCGGATGGAGCTGGTCGACACACTTCTCCGACGCGGCGCTGACCCCCGAGTCGCGGCGGAAGTTCGTCGCCTCCTGCATCGACCTCTACCTCAGGGGCAACCTGCCCAACCCGGACGGCAGCGCCGGTGGACCCGGCTCGCTCGCCGGAGTCTTCGACGGCATCGACCTGGACTGGGAGTGGCCCGGCTCGGCCGGTGACGTCGACACGGTCTACCGGCCCGAGGACAAGCAGAACTTCACCGCGCTCGTCGCCGAGTTCCGCCGCCAGCTCGACGCGCTCGGCAAGCCGGCCCGGAAGCACTACGAGCTGACCGCGTTCGTACCGGCGAACCCGGCCGCGATCGACGCCGGCTTCGAGGTCCGGAAGGTCTTCAAGAACCTGGACTTCGCCACCGTGCAGGGCTATGACTTCCACGGCACCTGGGAGCCGGTCGCCAACCAGCAGTCCGCGCTGCGGGTACCGGCCGGGGCCACCGAGCCGGACTTCGCCGTCGACCGCACCATCGACGCCTGGCTCGACCGGGGCGCCGAGCGCCGCAAGCTGGTGCTGGGCATCCCCTACTACGGGCGCGGCTGGACCGGGGTGACCGGCGGGCGCAACGGCCTGTTCGGCACCTCCACCGGCGGCGCCGCCCCGGCCACCTTCGAGCCCGGCTACGAGGACTACAAGGTGCTGAAGACCAGGGCCGGCAAGGACGGCTACCGGGTCTACCGCGACCTCCGCGCCGGAACGGCATGGCTCTACGACGGTACGACCTTCTGGACGTACGACGACCCGGCCGTCGTACTCCAGAAGACGCTGTTCATCCGCGCGGAGCGGTTGGGTGGCGCGATGATCTGGTCGCTGGACGGCGACGACGAGCAGGCGACCCTGACCCGGACCATCGACCTCGGCCTCTGGACGCCGTAACCGGCCACCCGTCGCCGCACGACGGACCGGGCCCACAAGCCGAACGCCCGGTAGGTCGTTTCCGACCTGCCGGGCGTTTTGCCTGTTCAGTGGCGGTGGCGGCGGGATTTGAACCCGCGGAGGGCGTAAACCCTCACACGCTTTCGAGGCGTGCTCCTTAGGCCACTCGGACACACCACCGCCGAGAAGGGTACCCGACGCCCCGGTGCGACGTCGCGGCGGTATCGGCCGGAGCGACCTGGCAGGATCACCTCACATGAGTACGCACATTGGCGCCAAGCCTGGCGAGATCGCCGAGCGGGTCCTGATGCCGGGTGACCCGCTGCGGGCCAAGTGGATCGCGGAGACCTACCTCGAGGACGCCAAGTGCTACTCGACGGTGCGCGGCATGCTCGGCTTCACCGGCCGCTGGTCCGGCACCGAGGTTTCGATCCAGGGTTCCGGCATGGGCATGCCGTCCGCCTCCATCTACGCGCACGAGCTGATCAACGACTACGGCGTGAAGTCGCTGATCCGGGTCGGCTCGTGCGGCGCCCTCAGCGAGGACCTCCAACTCCGGGACGTGATCGCGGCCAGCGGCTCGTCGACCGACTCGAACATGAACCGGATGCGGTTCGACGGGTTGATCGACTACGCCCCGGTCGCCGACTTCGGGCTGCTGCGTACCTCGGTGGAGGTGGCGGAGCGGCGCGGCATCGCGATGCGGGTCGGGCCGATCCTGGCCGCCGACGCCTTCTACACCGACCGTCCGGACCTCTACGACACCCTCGCCGACTATGGCGTACTGGCGGTGGAGATGGAGTCGGCGGCGCTCTACACGATCGCGGCCCGGTTCAGGGCGCGGGCGTTGACCCTGCTGACCGTCAGCGACCACATCAAGCGGGGCGAGCAGACCACCGCGCAGGAGCGCGAGCAGACCTTCAGCCAGATGGTCGAGATCGCCCTCGACACCATCGTCGCCTGATCGACAACACAGGGAGGGGCCCCTTCTTTCACAGAACGCGACAAGAAGGGGCCCCTCCCCGCACCCCCGTCACGGGGTGGCGAGTGCCTCGGTCGGGGCCAGCCGGGCAGCCCGGATCGCCGGGTAGAGGCCGGCGAAGGCGCCGATCAGCAGCGTCGCACCGACGCCGCCGACCATCGCCCAGCTCGGCACGACCGTCGGCCAGTCCCGGGACAGGGCGTAGCCCGAGGTCACCCCGATGCCGATCAGCACTCCGCCGACGCCGCCGAGGGCGGAGAGCAGCAGCGACTCGGCGAGGAACTGGGTGCGTACCTGGCCACGGGTCGCGCCGAGCGAGCGGCGCAACCCGATCTCGGCCCGCCGTTCGAGTACCGAGATCACCATCGTGTTCGCCACCCCGACCCCGCCGACCAGCAGCGCGACCGCGCCGAGCCCGAGCAGCAGCCCGGTGAACGCCTCGTCGGTGGCCTGCTGCGCCTCCAGCGCGTCGGACGGCCGGGACACCTTGACCTCGTTCGGCGCCTCCGGGTTGGCGGTGGCACCGAGTACCGCCTGCACCGCCTCGACCGACTGCTCGACCGACCGGGTGTAGACGGTGGTCGGGTGCCCGTCGAAGCCCAGGTACGTCGCCGCCGCCTCCCAGCCGATCAGCGCGGAGAGGTCCAGCTCCGGCGCCAGCGGTACCGGTGCCATGATCCCGACCACGGTGAACCACCGGCTGCCGAGATAGACCTGTACGTCCGGTCCGGCGCTGCCGAGCCCGAGCCGTTCCGCCGCGGTGGCCCCGAGGACGACGGCCGGATAGCGCGCCGTCGCCCCGTTCAGCCAGGTACCGCTGGCCATGGTCGCCCCGACCGTGTCGAGCAGGTCCAGCCGGGTCGCCCGGGCGGCGATCCCGCCGCTCTCCACCTCGGGGATCCGGTCCGAGCGGTAGACCCGGGCCTCGCCGAGCTGCCCGGTGGCGGAGACCTGCTGGACCGGGCCGATCCGGCCGATCATCGCCACCGACTCCTCGGGCAACTGGGCCGCGTCGCCGAACATGGTGTTGCCGGGCGCGACGGTCAGCAGGTTGGTGCCGAGCGAGTCGAGCATCCGGTCCAGTTCCGCCCGGGACGACGAGGAGATGCCGACCACCGCGACCATCGCGGCGATACCGATCGCGATGCCGAGCGCGGAGAGGAAGGCCCGCAGCGGCCGGGTACGCAGCCCGACGCCGCCGACCCGGAGGATGTCGCGGGGACGCATCCGGGCCGGTACCAGCCGGGGTCCCGCCCCGCCGTTCGCCCCGGCCATCAGCCGACCCCGTTCGACGCGATCGGCGCGAGCCCACCGCCGACGAAGCCACCACCGCCGACGAAGCCACCACCGCCGACGGAGCCACCGCCGACGGCGGAATCATCGCCGGCGGCGCTGTCGGTGAGCACCAGGCCGTCGCGCATCTGCACCTGCCGGGGCAGGCTCGCCGCGATCTCCCGGTCGTGCGTGATCACCACCACCGTGGTCCCGGCGGCGTTCAGCTCACGCAGCAGCGCCAGCACCCCGGCCCCGGACGTCGAGTCGAGGTTGCCGGTCGGCTCGTCGGCCAGCAGCAGCGCCGGGTTGCCCACCACGGCCCGGGCGATCGCCACCCGCTGCCGTTCGCCGCCGGAGAGTTCGTGCGGCCGGTGGTCCAGCCGTTGCCCGAGCCCGACCCGGACCAGCGCGGCCTCCGCGCGCCGCCGCCGCTCCCCGAGGGGTACGCCGGCATAGAGCAGCCCGTCCGCCACGTTGTCCAGCACCGGTACGCCCGGTGCGAGGTGGAACTGCTGGAACACGAACCCGATCCGGGACGACCGCAGCGCGGAGAGTTGCCGGTCCGACAGCTTCGCCACGTCGTACCCGTCGATGTGCACGGTGCCGGTCGACGGTCGGTCGAGGGTGCCGATCAGGTGCAGCATGGTGGACTTGCCGGAGCCGGACGGCCCGACGATCGCCACCAGTTCGCCCGGCCGGACGGTCAGGGTGACGCCACCGAGCGCGGTCACGCCGCCCGGATAGACCTTCGTGACCCGGTCCAGCACGACCACCCCGTCGGTGCCGGCCGGCGGATCGACGAGTGCGGTACCCGCAGCCGCCACGTCCCGGCTCACTTCGGCATCCCCACGGTCGCCCCCTCGACCAGCCCGTCGCCGGTCACCTCCACCCGGCCGGAGGCGAAGAGTCCGGTCCGCACCGCCACGATCCGGGTCGCGTCGCCCTCCACGACCTCCACCCCGTAGCCGCCCTCGGCGAGGGCGAGCAGCGCGGCGACCGGGACGGTGAGCACGTTCTCCCGCTGCGCGGCGGTGAACGCCACGTCGACCGAGGCGCTGTCGAATCCGGCCAGCGCCTTCGGGTCGGCGGCGGTGACGGTCACCTCGATCTTGGTCTCCGGCTCGCCCTGTGCGCCGTTGGCGCCGGTACCGGTCTCGATGATCGTCTCCGTGGCGGCGATGGTGCCGGCCACCTCCTTGCCGTCCGGCAGCGTCACCGTGACCTTGGCACCCCGCTTGGCCAGCCGCTGGTCGTCCACCTCCAGCGAGACGGTGACCACCCGGGAGGTACCGCTGTAGCTGAGCACTCCACCGCCGGGCTGTACGGCGTCGCCGACCTCGACGTCGGTGCTGTCCACCCGGATCTCGCCGGTGGCGTAGACGACCTGGCCCAACTCGACCCGGCCGGTCTCGTCGAGGCCGAGATCCTCCTGCCACTCCCGCACCGCCTCGGCGGTGGCCGAGGTGTACTCGTCGTCGACGGTGAACCCGTCGTAGCCGAGCGTGCTCAGGTTCTTCTCGAACTGCTCGACGTCCTCGCCGCTGTCGCCGGAGCGCAGCGTCCGGTACGCCGGCAGCCCGCCGTAGAGCAGCACCACCCTGTTGTTGTCGATGGAGTAGAGCGGCTTGCCCCGGGTGACCCGGGTACCGGCGGCGGCGATCGAGGTGATCGTGCCCGCCTTGCGTACCGCCACGGTCCGGGTCTCGCCGTACCCGAGTTCGCCGTCGGCGGTCTCCGAGTCGATCAGCGTCTGCCGGGTCACCTGTGCGTTCGCCGGTGGCAGATTGCTGGCGGTGGCCGTACCCGGATCGTCACCGCCGAAGCCGACGGCGGCGGCGACCCCGGCGGCGACCGCCAGCGCGGCGGCGGTCCCCACCGCCACCGCCCGGCCCCGGCCGCCCCGGCGCCGACGCCCCGACCGGCCCCCGGCGGCCGGAACAGTCCCGGCGGCGGTGTCCGGCCCGGTGCCGGCCGGAACCGGCCCGTCCGGGGACGGGCCGGTCTCGGTCGTGGAGGTACCCACCGTCATCGGCCACCACCCTGGATCCGGACCGGGAAGTCGCCCCGGCACTTCTCCATCGCGGCCTGGAACGTCGGATCGTCCCGCTTGATCCCACTGCCCTGGTCGAACCGCATGGTGCCGTCCGGCTGCGGGTCCGGGAAGTTCGGCACACCGTTCTCCCGCATGCACTTCGCCATCTTGCGCACCTGCTCGACCTGCTCCGGGTTGAGCTGCAACTGACCGCCGTTCGGCAGCAGGTGGCGGCACTTCTCCATCGCCGCCTGCGTCTTGGCCGGATCGTCGCCCGGGTTGCGCTGGATCCGGATGCCGCCCTGACCCGGCTCCGGGTCCGGCATCTCCACTCCGTTCTCCCGCATGCACTTGGCGAACTCCAGGCGGCGGTCCTCGTCACTGAGCGCGGCGGCGCTGGCACTGGCGGTAGGCCCGGCTCCGGTGCCACCCTGGGCGGTGGCCACCCCCGGCCCCTCGTCGGCCCCGGCGCAACCGGCGAGCGCCAGGCCGAGGACGGGGAGGGCCAGCCAGATGCCCGACATTCGTCGGCGCATGGCACAACTCCTTCCGTGGGCCGGCGCGGTTCGCCGGCCGATACGGACAAAGTGAAGTCTGCGACGCGTATCCGGGGCGTAACCGTCGACGTTTACGGCGGGGTTATCCGGCACCGAGTCAGGATGGGACGGTGCGGGTACTGGTGGTCGAGGACGAGAAGCTGTTGGCGGACGCCGTCGCCGAGTGGCTGCGCCGGGAGGCGTTCGCGGTCGACGTCGCGTACGACGGCGACGCGGCCCTGGAGCGGCTCGGCGTCAACGACTACGACGTGGTGGTACTCGACCGGGACCTGCCGGTGGTGCACGGCGACGACGTGTGCCGGGCGATCGTGGAGGGCGGGGGCGAGACCCGCGTGCTGATGCTCACCGCCGCGGCCGCGGTCCGGGACCGGGTGGCCGGGTTGGCCCTCGGCGCCGACGACTACCTGATCAAGCCGTTCGCGCTGGTCGAACTCTCCGCCCGAGTACACGCGCTGACCCGGCGGGCCCGACCGGCCGCGCCGCCGAAGCTGACCCGGGCCGGCCTGGTCGTCGACCCGGCCCGGCACGAGGTCTACCGCGACGGCCGGTACGTGGCACTGTCCCGCAAGGAGTTCGCGGTGCTGGCCGAGCTGATGCGGGCCGGCGGCGCGGTGGTCTCCGCCGAGGAACTCCTGGAACGGGCCTGGGACGAGCACATCGACCCGTTCACCAACGTGGTCCGGGTGACCGTGATGAAGCTGCGCCGCAAGCTCGGCGATCCGCAGATCGTCGAGACCGTGCCGGGAGTGGGGTATCAGATCAGGTGAAAAGACTGACGATTCGGGCCCGCCTGACCCTGGTCTACGGCGGCCTCTTCCTGCTTGCCGGGGTGGTGCTGCTCGCCGTCACCTACGTACTCGTCGAGCAGCGGATGCCCGCCACCTTCGGCGTGACGCTGAACCGGCCGCCGGCCCCCGCACCCACCCGGATCGTCAGTCCGGGCGACGCCGAGCAGCTCCGGATCTTCGCCCGCCAGATCCAGGACGAGGCCCGGCAGAACGCCCTGGAGACCCTGCTCACCCAGGGCGGCATCGCCCTCGCCCTGGTCTCGGCGACCGCCTTCGCCTTCGGCTGGCTGATCGCCGGGCGGGCGCTGCAACCGCTGCACCAGATCACCGGTACCGCCCGGCGGATCGCCGGTGCCGGCATCGCCGGTCGCGGACTGCACGAGCGGATCGCGCTGGACGGCCCCCGCGACGAGGTCAAGGAACTCGCCGACACCTTCGACCTGATGCTGGAACGGCTGCACCAGTCCTTCGACGGGCAGCGGCGGTTCGTCGCCAACGCCTCGCACGAGCTGCGTACGCCACTGGCGCTGAACCGGTCACTGCTGGAACTGGCGGTCACCCGGCCGGGCGCGCCGGCCGAGTTGCGGCAGCTCGGCGAGACGCTGCTCGCGGTCAACGAGCGACACGAGCGGCTGATCGACGGGCTGCTCACCCTGGCCGACTCGGAGCAGCAGGTGGTGGAGCGCACCCCGCTCGACCTCGCCGAGGTGGTCGGGCACGTGGCCGAGCAGATGCGGACCGAACTGCCGGTCTACCGGCACCTGGCTCCGGCACCCACCACCGGCGATCCGGTGCTGCTGGAGCGGCTGACCCAGAACCTGCTGGAGAACGCGCTGCGGCACAACGTCCCGACCGGCGGTCAGGTCTGGCTCAACACCGCGACGGTCGACGGCTGGGCGAGCCTGGTGGTGGCGAACACCGGGCCGGTGGTGCCGGGGTACGAGATCGAGACGATCTTCCAGCCGTTCCGACGGCTGCGTCAGGAGCGGGTCGGCGGCGGTCGCGGCTTCGGGCTCGGGCTGTCGATCGTGCGGGCGGTCGCGGGTGCGCACGGCGGGTCGGTCCGGGCCGAGCCCCGGCACGGGGGTGGGCTGGTCGTGACGGTCCTGCTGCCGGCCGAGGCGCCGGTCCAGGCCGTTCCGGAGTACGCCCCGCCGGCCGTTGCGGCCACGTCGTCCCTCGCGCCCCGCGCCGAGCTCCCGACCGGCAACCTCGGGCCGGCGGCGGGCCAGGCTCGGGGCGTACCGGGCTGATCCGGTGCGGTCAGCGGCACCGGGGACACGAGAGTTTTCCACAGGCGGTCGAGGTTATCCACAAGGGTGTGCACAACCTCGACCGGAGCTGTGCAGAACCGCCGTCCCACCGGCCCCGGAGCTGTGGAAAACCGGCGAGCCGCCGGGTCGGGCACTGTGCACAACGGCGTACCGGGTGGCGGGTGACGGGTACCGGGACGCTCCTATGGTGCGTCAAGTGGTTGAGGGTGGTGTTTCGAGGCGTCGGTAGAGCTCTCGGGTGATGTAGCGCTTGAGGCAGCGTTTGATCTCGCGGTCGGTTTTGCCCTGGGTGCGGCGGCGGCGCCCGGTCGGTGAGTGCAGGAACGGGTCACCCGGGCAGACCGACGAATCCCCTAGAAGACACCCAAGGTCAGTCAGAGGCTGAGTCAGACCGGCCGGGTGACCCGCTCCTACATCCTCACTGTCAGAGGACCTGGGAGAGGAACTGCCCGAGCCGGGCGCTTCGCGGGTCCTCGAAGACCTGTGCCGGTGGGCCGGCCTCGACCACCCGGCCCCGGTCGAGGAAGACGACCTGGTCGGCGACCTGCCGGGCGAAGCCCATCTCGTGGGTGACGACCAGCATCGTCATGCCCTGACCGGCCAGGTCCGCCATCAGCGAGAGCACGCCCTTGACCAGTTCGGGGTCGAGCGCCGAGGTCGCCTCGTCGAAGAGCATCACCCGGGGCGACATCGCCAGCGCCCGGGCGATGGCCACCCGCTGCTGCTGGCCGCCGGAGAGCCGGCCGGGCCGTACGTCCGCCTTGTGTCGTAGCCCCACCAGGTCGAGCTGGCGCAGCGCCAGCTCGGTGGCCTCGTCCTTGGAGAGCTTCCTGAGCTGCCGGAGGGCGAGTGTGACGTTGCGCAGTACCGTCATGTGCGGGAAGAGGTTGAACTGCTGGAAGACCATGCCGATCCGCTGGCGCAGCGCGTCCGGGTCCTGGTCGAGCACGCTCACGCCGTCCAGCAGTACGTCGCCGCGGTCCGGCTCCAGCAGCCGGTTGACGACCCGGAGCAGGGTGGACTTACCGGAGCCGGAGGGGCCGATCACGCAGGCGGTCTCGCCCCGGCCGACCTCCAGGTCGATGCCGCGCAGCACCTGGTTCCGGCCGAACGCCAGATGTACGTCCCGGGTCGCGACGCTCACCGACTCGTATCCGGGACCCGCCTCGGCGGGCCGGGCCGACACCGTCGGACTGACAGACTCAGGCATGCTGGGTTCCCCTTCCACCCGTCGGTAGCGCGGTCTCGCCGGCCAGCGCCACCGGGTCCTCCTCGTCGGGTTCCGGGCCACCGGCCCGGCCGTCGCGCAGCCGCCGGTCGACCCAGTTGACGAGGTGGGTCAGCGGCACGGTGATGACCAGGTAGAAGAGTCCGGCGAGCAGCAGCGCGGACTCGTTGCCGGTGTTCGCCGCGTAGTCCTGGCCGATCCGGAACAGTTCCCGCTGGCTGGCCACCAGGCCGAGGAAGTAGACCAGGCTGGAGTCCTTGATCAGCGCGATGAGCTGGTTGACCCAGGCCGGCAGCACCCGGCGTACGCCCTGCGGGATGATCACCAGGCGCATGGCGGCGCCGTGCGACAGTCCCAGCGCCCGGGTCGCCTCCAGTTGGCTGGCCTCCACGCTCTGGATGCCGGACCGGAAGATCTCCCCGATGTACGCCGCCGCGATCAGCGACAGCGCCAGGATGCCCAGCGGATAGGGGTTCGGTCCCCACCAGGCGAGCCCGAGCGGTGCCAGCCCGACCCCGATCAGCAGGATGGTGACGGCGGCCGGCAGTCCCCGGAACACGTCGGTGTAGATCCGGGCCGGCCAGCGCAGCCACCGGCTCCGGGACAGCCCGGCCATCGCCAGCAGCATGCCGAGCAGCGTCCCCACGATGGCGGAGAGCAGCGCCAGCAGCAGCGTGTTGGGCAGCCCGACCGTGAGCATCTCGGGCAGCGCCTCGCGCATCGACTCCCAGTCGAAGAACGTCTCCCACAACGTCGCCAGGGTCTCCATCGCCTCACCTGTCTCGGATCCACCAGTCGTCGGCCGGCCGCCCCGGGCGGCCGGCCGACGACTGTCTGATGTGCTGGCCGGGTCAGCTCGCCGGGGTGGCGGCCGGGCTCGTCGGACCGGCCTTGACCGGCGGGTACGTCACCGTGCCGCTGCCCGGCTTGAAGCTCTCCGGTACCGGCCGACCGGGGTAGTACTGCTCCTGGAGGCGGGTCCAGGTGCCGTCCTCGATCACCTGGTCGAGTGCGGAGTTCAGCGCCTCGCGCAGCGGGTCGGCGCCCTTGGCCACCGCGAACGCGGTCGGTGCCGAGCTGAGCTGCTTCTCGGCCAGTACGATCTTGCCGCCGCTCTCCTGTGCGGACTTCTCGCCGATCTCGGCGGGCGCGATCCAGGCGTCGGCGGTCTTCGACCTGAGCTGGTTGATCGCGCCGTTGTAGTCGGGTACCCGGACCGGGTCCAGGCCCTCCTTGGTGGCGTAGTCGTCCTGCACGGTGCCCTGCACCACGACCACCCGCTTCCCCTTCAGCTCGGCGAAGCTCCTGATCGGCGAGCCGGCCGGTACGTCGAGTCCGAAGTAGCCGAAGTCGTACCCGTTGGTGAAGTCGACGGTCTTGCGCCGCGCCTCGGTGATGGTGATCGACGACGAGCCGGCGTCGAACTTGTGGTTGTTGACCTGGGCGAGCAGCGCGGAGAACTCGGTGCCGACGAACTCGACCTTGAGCCCGAGCTTGCCCGCGACGGCGGTCATCAGGTCGTTGTCGAAGCCGGTGAACTTGCCGTCGGAGAGGAAGACGTTCGGCGGCGCGTCGGTCAGGGTGCCGACCCGCAGGGTCCCGGGTTGCAGCAGGTCGTACGGGTTGTCGGCGGTGTCGCCCGACGACGAGCCGCCGCAGGCGGCGACCGCGCCGAGCAGCGCGACGGCGGCGACGCCGGAGAGGAGGCGGGTGGCGAGAGGGTTGATGCGCATTGTGCTGAAACTCCATGAAATATCCGGCGACGGCGTGCCGGAGAACCACCCGGACCGGTCAGGTCGCGGGCGGTACGCCGACGGCGTCGCTCAGGGGGTGCTGACGAGATGGTCGGAATGCCGCCGACCGGCGGTCGCGGTCAGGCCGAGGCCCGACAGAGCATGGTGCTGGTCCGGCAGAGGTCGACGTGTCGACGCCACCGGTGCCAGACGACATGCAGCCGGCTCGCCCGCCCGGCTCGGATGCTGCGCACTGCTGAACCTCCATCGGTCCTGGCGGTAGCACCCGCACCCACGGTGGGGGGTTGCTGCGACGTCGACGAGCCAGGTCTCTCGGTCGCTCTGGATGGCCGGAGGTCAGCCTACTAAACCCGGGTACCGACATTCCAACTGGTCAGGGCCGGGATGGCTGTGTCGCTCGCCACCCGCCGCCCCGGGGCGTCCGGCCGGTGCGGGGCCTCAGCCCGCCTCGGCGACGTCCATCGCCCGGTAGATCCGCTGTTCCGAGATCGGGTACGGCGTACCGAGCGCCTGGGCGAAGACGTTCACCCGGAGTTCCTCGATCATCCAGCGGATCTGCCGTACCGCGTCGGAACCCCGGCGGGCGGGTGGCAGCGCGTCGACCATCTCCCGGTACTCCTGCTGCACCTGCTCGATCCGGGCCTGCTGGTCGCGGTCCCGCTGCGGGTTCTGCGGCAGCCGGTCGAGGCGACGCTCGATCGCGGTCAGATAGCGGGGCAGGTCGGCGAGGCGGGCGTACCCGGTCTCGGTGACGAAGCCGCGGTGCACCAGCCCGGAGAGCTGGGCCCGGATGTCGGTTAACGCCGCCACCATGGTCAGGTCGTTGGTCCGGGCCAGCCGCTGCTCGACCGCGTAGGCGGCGGCGAGCACCCGGCGTACCCGGTCGACGACCTCGACGGTGGTGTCGACCAGATCCGCCCGGACCCGGTCGCGCAGCGCGGCGAACCCCTCGGCGTCCCAGGCCGGCCCGCCGGCGTCGGCGATCAACTTGTCCACCGCCGCGTCGGCGGCGTCGTCGAGCAGCTCCTGCACGTTGCGGTGCGGGTTGCGGCTCAGCGCCAGCTTCGCCTCGTTGGAGAGCCGACCGGAGACGAACTTCTGCGGCGAGCCGAGGGTCAGCCGGAGCAGTCGCCGGGTACCGGCCCACATCTGGCGACCCTGCTCGGCCTCGGTCTCGAAGACCCGTACCCCGACGCTGTCGCCCTCGTCGACCAGGGCCGGGTAGGCGGTCACCAGGTAGCCGGCCCGATCCTGCTCGATCGAGCGCGGCAGCGTGCCGATGCTCCACTCCCGCAGCCCGGACCGTTCGACGTCCGGGGCGGCGGCGGCCACCATCCGGCGTACCTGGGTGGTGAGCTGCCGTTGCAGCGCCGGCAGGTCCTTGCCCTCGGCGACGGTCTGCCGCTCCTCGCCGACCACCCGGAAGGTGGGGCGCAGGTGTGCCGGCAGCTTCGCCAGGTCCCAGGCGTCCCGGGGCACGGTCACCCCGGTCATCCGGCGCAGCTCCCGGGTCAGCGCGTCGAGCAGCGGCTCCCGGCCGGGTGTGATCGAGGCCAGCACCGCCCGGGCGTAGTCCGGCACCGGGACGAAATTCCGGCGCACCGCCTTCGGCAGCGACCGGATCAGCGCCACCACGAGTTCCTCGCGCAGCCCCGGTACCTGCCAGTCGAAGCTCTCCGCGTCGACCTGGTTGAGCATCGGCAGCGGGATGTCCACCGTCACCCCGTCGGTCTCGGTCCCCGGCTCGAACCGGTACGTCAGCGGCAGCGCCACCCCGTCCGAGTGCCACTCGTCGGGGTAGTCGGCCGCGTCGACCCCGCCCCGCCCCTCGTTGACCAGCATCTGCCGGTCGAAGGTGAGCAGGTCGGGCCGGTCCCGGCGGGTCTTTTTCCACCAGGCGTCGAAGTGCCGGCCGGAGACCACCTCGGCGGGGATCCGCTGCTCGTAGAAGGCGTACAGCGTCTCGTCGTCGACCAGGATGTCCCGGCGCCGGGCCCGGTGCTCCAGCTCCTCCACCTCGTCGAGCAGCGCGCGGTTGTCGTGGAAGAACCGGTGGTGGGTCTGCCAGTCACCCTCCACCAGCGCGTGCCGGATGAACAGTTCCCGGCTCTGCGCCGGGTCGATCCGACCGAAGTTGACCTTCCGGCCGCTGACCAGCGGGATGCCGTAGAGGGTGACCTTCTCGAAGGCCATCACCGCGGCCTGCTTCTTTTCCCAGTGCGGCTCGCTGTAGCTGCGCTTCACCAGGTGCTGGGCGAGCGCCTCGACCCACTCCGGCTCGATCCGGGCGGCGACCCGGCCCCAGAGCCGGGACGTCTCGACCAGCTCGGCGGCCATCACCCAGCGCGGCGGCTTGCGGAACAGCGCCGAGCCGGGGAAGAGGGCGAATCTGGCGCCCCGGGCGCCCAGGTATTCGTTCTTCTGCGTCTCCTTCAGCCCGACGTGCGAGAGCAGTCCGGCCAGCAGCGACTGGTGGATCCGGTCGGTGTCGAGGTTCTCCGGGGTCGCGTCGCCGGCCGGTGCCGTCGGCGTACCACTGGCGGGGGCGTCGGTGCCGGAGTCGCCGCCGCGCCGGCCGCGCCCGGGACGGGCGTCGGACGCCGCGCCGCCGGTGCTGCGGAGCACCTGGCGGAGTTGGGAGTGGATGTCCTGCCACTCCCGGACCCGCAGGTAGTTGAGGTATTCGGCCTTGCACATCCGGCGGAAACCGCTGGACGAGAGTGCTCGCTGCTGTTCCTGGAGATATCGCCAGAGGTTGAGCAGGGCGGCGAAGTCCGACTCCTTGTCGGTGAACCGGGCGTGCGCCTGGTCGGCCTGGGCCTGCCTGTCGGCGGGCCGCTCCCGGGGATCCTGGATGGAGAGGGCGGCGGCGATCACCGACACCTCGGTGGCGCAGCCGTTGCGCTCGCCCTCCAGCACCATCCGGGCCAGCCGGGGGTCGACCGGGAGCTGCGCCAGCCGGCGGCCCAGCGGGGTCAGCCGGTGCCCGGCCTCCTCGCCGGTCTCCTCCAGCGCGCCCAGCTCGCGCAGCAGGTTGACCCCGTCGGCGATGTTGCGCCTGTCCGGCGGGTCGATGAACGGGAACGCGGCGATGTCGCCCAGCCCGATCGCGGTCATCTGGAGAATGACCGAGGCGAGGTTGGTGCGCAGGATCTCCGGGTCGGTGAACTCGGGCCGGGACAGGAAGTCCGACTCGTCGTAGAGCCGGATGCAGATCCCGTCCGAGGTACGCCCGCAGCGCCCCTTGCGCTGGTTCGCCGACGCCTGCGAGACCGGCTCGATCGGCAGCCGCTGCACCTTGAGCCGGTGACTGTAGCGGGAGATCCTGGCCGTGCCGGGATCCACCACGTACTTGATGCCGGGCACCGTCAGCGAGGTCTCGGCGACGTTGGTGGCGAGTACGACCCGGCGACCCCGGTGCGACTGGAAGACCCGGTGCTGCTCGGCGGTGGAGAGCCGGGCGAAGAGCGGCAGGATCTCGGTGTCCCGCAGCGCCGGGCGATTCTGCACGAGTTTGCCCAGCGCGTCGGCGGTGTCCCGGATCTCCCGTTCTCCGCTGAGGAAGACCAGGATGTCCCCGGGCCCCTCGGCGGCCAGCTCCTGCACCGCGTCGCCGATCGCCTGGATCTGGTCCCGTACGGTCTCCCCGTCGTCGTCCGGGTCCTCGCCGTCGCCCAGCTCGACCAGTGGCCGGTAGCGGGTTTCCACCGGATAGGTCCGGCCGGAGACCTCCAGCACCGGCGCCGGCTCGTCGCCGGAGGCGAAGTGCCGGGCGAAGCGTTCCGGGTCGATGGTCGCCGAGGTGATGATCACCTTGAGGTCGGGCCGGCGGGGGAGGAGCTGCCGGAGGTACCCGAGGATGAAGTCGATGTTGAGGCTGCGCTCGTGCGCCTCGTCGATGATCAGCGTGTCGTACTGCCGCAGCATCCGGTCCTGCTGAAGCTCGGCGAGCAGGATGCCGTCGGTCATCAGCTTCACCAGCGTGTTGTCGCCGACCTGGTCGGTGAAGCGGACCTTGTAGCCCACCACCCCGCCCAGCTCGGTGCCGAGCTCGTCGGCGATCCGGTCCGCCACCGTGCGCGCGGCCAGCCGGCGGGGCTGGGTGTGCCCGATCAGCCCCCGGACGCCCCGACCCAGCTCCAGACAGATCTTGGGCAGCTGGGTCGTCTTGCCGGAGCCGGTCTCGCCGGCCACGATCACCACCTGGTGGTCCCGGATCGCGGCGAGCAGGTCGTCCTTGCGCTCGCTGACCGGCAGCCCGGCCGGATAGGTGATCACCGGTACGGCGGCCCGGCGGCGGGCGAGCCGCTCCTCCGCGGTACCGATCTCGGCGGCGATCTCGGCGGTGGCCGCCTGCCGCCGCCCGAGATCACGGATCTTGGCGAGCCCCTCCATCCGGCGCTGGATCCGGCGCTGGTCGCGGAACATCAACTCCGGCAGCCGGGCCCGGAGCGCGGGAAGGTCGGCGGCGGGTACGGCAGGGGCGGGCGGTGGCGTCTGCATGTCGTCGCCAAGAATAGGCAGGCCCCGGCCGTGACCGCCCGTGAGTTACCCACCTTCCGGCGCCGGCCGCCCCGGTTGGCGTCGGGCCGGCGTCGGACGGTCCGTGCCCCAGCCCGACGGCAGCCGGTACGTCCACCCCGGGCGCCAGTCGAACGGCGCCGCCACCAGCTCGGCCAGCGGTACCCCGTGCAGCAGGTGGTCCAGCGCCCACCGGTTCGCCGAGTGCGCCACGATCAACACCCGGAAGCCGTCCCAGGCGGCGGCCAGGTCCCGGAGGAAGCCGCGGGTCTGCTCCACCACCTGCCGGTAGCTCTGCCCGCCCGGAAAGGGCTCGTCCAGATATCCGACCCGCAGCGGGGCCAGCTCGGCCACGGGCCGGCCGGTCAGGTCGCCGTAGTCGCACTCGCGTAGCCGGGTGTCCCGGTGCACCGGCAGCTCCCGCAGCGGGAACGCCAGCTCGACGGTCTCCACCGCCCGGGCCAGGTCGGAGCAGAAGACGACGTGCAGCCCGTCGTCGCGGCGCCGCTCGCCCAGCTCGCGGGCCTCCCGCCGGCCCTGCTCGGAGAGCTGGCCGGGCCGCCAGCCGGTGGCCAGCCCGGCCTCGTTGTCGGTGGTCGTCGCGTGCGTCTCGTAGACGATGTCGACCGCCATGTCCCCACCCTGCCATCCGTACGGGCGGCGATCGCTTCACTCGTTACCGGAGTCCGGCGGTGGATATGGCGGACCGCCCGTCGCCATATAGGAGAAATATAGTCGCGGCTCACAGACTCGGGACAGTACCGCGATCCGATGGTGCCGCCAGACGGCCGAGGCGGCAAACGGTATCGGGCGGTGAGGCGCACGGCGCCGCCAGCCAAGGCCAGTCATCGAGATATTCACTCAACCGATCCGTTTCTGGAGGCGACATGAGCAGCACGACCCCCACCACCAGCACCGACATCGACCGCGAGCAGGTCAAGGAGATCGTCTGCGAGATTCTGGAAATCGACGCGGACGAGGTCACCGAGACCAGTCTGTTCAAAGAGGACCACGGTGCCGACTCGCTGCTCGCGATCGAAATTCTCGCCGCCCTGGAGCGGAATCTGCACGTCACGATCGACCAGGCGGAACTGAGCCGAATGGTGAATCTGCAGGGCGTTTACGCCGTCGTCGGCGAGGCGTCGAACGCCTGAGCGCGTCGCGCGGACGGCGGAGTCGGGTCGGAGGACTACAGGTGAGTGAGGCGCGATGATGAGCGTTCTGCCAGGCGATGCTCGATCGCCCCGCCGGGTGGTCGTCACCGGGCTCGGCGTGGTGACCAGCATCGGAATCGGGGTCGAGAAGTTTCTCGCCGGACTGCGGGCCGGTCGGAGCGGGGTCAAGCCGATCACCGCGTTCGACACGACCGGGTTCGCGTACGCCAACGGGTGCGAGATCACCGACTTCGACCCGGCCCGCTGGCTGCACAACGTCGACCCGGCACAGCTCGGCCGGGCGAGCCAGCTCTCGGCCGCCGCCGCCGGCATGGCGGTCGCGGACGCGGGCATGTCTCTCGGGGAGCTGCGGTCCCGCCGCGCACTGGTGTCGGTGGGAACCACGGACGGCGAATCGCACGACCTCGACCAACTGGTCGGGGTCCAGGTCGACCGGGGTGCGGAACACTTCGACCCGGTCGTGGCGCGTCGGGTTCCCGCCGGCCGCCTCTCGTCGAGCATCGTCGCCGAACTCGGGCTGACCGATGTCGAGGCGGTGACGATCCCGACCGCCTGCGCGGCCGGCAACTACGCCGTCGGGTACGGCCTGGACGCGATCCGCAGCGGTGACGTGGACGTCGCCCTCTGCGGCGGTGCCGACGCGCTGTGCCGGAAGACCTTCACCGGCTTCTACCGGCTCGGCACCATCGCCCCGGAGGCGTGCCAGCCGTTCGACCGCAACCGCAAGGGCATCCTCACCGGCGAGGGCGCCGGCATCCTGCTGATGGAGAGCCTCGACTCGGCCCGGGCCCGGGGTGCCCGGATCTACGCCGAGGTGCTCGGCTACGGGCTCAACTGCGACGCGTACCACCCGGTCGCGCCGGACCAGAACAGCATCGCCCGCTGCATCGAGCTGGCCCACCGCAACGCCGGGGTGAAGCCGGAGGACATCGACTTCATCTCCGCGCACGGCACCGGGACCAAGGCGAACGACGTCACCGAGGCCGGCGCCATCCGGCAGGTCTTCGGGCAGGGGGCGCCCCGGACGGTCTCGATCAAGGGAATGATCGGGCACACCATGGGGGCGGCGAGTGCGCTGGCCTCGGCCGCCTGCGCCCTGGCGATCACCCACAAATTCATCCCGCCGACCATCAACCACGTCGAGACCGACCCCGAGTGCGGGCTCGACTGCGTACCGAACGTGGCCCAGGACGCCGATCTGCGGGTGGTGCAGAACAACGCGCTCGCCTTCGGCGGCAACAACGCGGTGCTGATCCTCGGCAGGTACGACGAGGTGACGCCATGACCGCGCTGGTGGTCGGGATGGGCGCGGTGGCCAGCATCGGCGGCAGTACCGTCGAGTTCTTCGACTCGCTCTGCGCCGGCTACAGCGGGCTGGCCGAACTGCGCGGCTTCGACCGCTCCCGTTACCGGGCGCAGCACGCGTACGAGATCGACGACCGGCCGGGTCCCGGCTGCGACGAGACCCTGCGGGCCAGCCGGTGGCTGGAGCAGGCGGTCGCTGCCGCGCTGGCCGACGCCGGCCTCGACGGCGACCTCGGCGACACCCCGGTGCTGGTCGGCACCACCCTGCGGGAACTGCGCTCGGTCGAGCTGAGCTGGCGCGACGGGGTGCCGTTCGACGCCCGCGACCTGCACTTCGGCAGCGCGCTGCGGAAGCGGTTCGGAGCCACCGACACGCACACCGTGGCGAACGCCTGCTCGGCCTCGCTCTACACCCTCGGCCTCGGCATGGACCTGCTCGACCTCGGTGTCGCCGACACCGTCGTGGTGGCCGGGGTCGACACCATCACCGAGAGCACCTACGGGCTGCTGGACCGCTGCTACGCGGAGGCGCCCGAGCAGGTGCGGCCGTTCGACCGGGACCGCCGGGGCATGCTCCAGGGCGAGGGCGCGGTCGCCGTGGTGCTGCGCCGGGAGGCCGACGGCCCCGGTGCCGGGCACCGGCACGCCCGGGTCCGGGGCGTGGCGGTGAACTGCGACGCGTACCACCCATCGGCGCCGGACGCCAAGAGCATCGCCCTGGTCACCCGGGAGGCGCACCGGCGGGCCGGGGTGGAGCCGGCCGACGTCGACCTGCTGATGCTGCACGGCACCGGTACGGCTCTGAACGACGAGGCCGAGGCGCAGGCCGTCCGGGAGGTCTACTCCGGGGTGTCGCCCTCGCCGTACATGACCGCCATCAAGTCGATGACCGGGCACACCGCCGGTGCCTCCGGGCTGCACAGCCTGGTGGTGGCGGTCGAGGCGCTGCGCTCCGGCGTGGTGCCGCCGATCCTCGGCCTGGAGAACCCGATCGACGAGGTCGACGGCTTCCGACTGGTACGCGAGCACGCCGAGCTGGCCACCCTGCGGGTCGCCCAGGTGGACTCGTTCGGCTTCGGCGGACTGAACGCCGTCGCGATCGTGGAGAAGGTGTCCTGATGGCTCCGGTCGACGTGGTGGTCAGCGGGGTGGGGGTGGCGGTCTCCGGGATCGCCGGCCCCGACGACCTGCTCCGGCGTACCCCGGCCGGTGCCGACGGCGACGACCCGACCCGCCGCCTGGACCGCAAGGGACTGCGCTACAAGGACCGGGCCACCCGGCTCGCCCTCTGCGCCGGCCGGGACGCGCTCGCCGACGCCGGACTGCTCGGCGACCCGGGCCTGACCGTCCCCGGCGAGACCGTCGGCGTGGTGGTCAGCTCCAACTACGGCAACGTCGACACGGTCTGCGACACGGTGTCGACGATCGCCGAGGAGACCTACGTCGGGCTGAGCCCGATGAACCTGCCGGCCACCGCGAGCAACGTGATCGCGTCCTGGCTGGCGATCTGGTTCCGGCTGCGCGGCGCCAACCTGACCATGTGCAACGGGGCGACCTCCGGACTGGACGCGGTCAACTGGGGTCGGCTGCTGGTGCTGGCCGGCCGGGTCGACCGGGTGCTGGTGGTCGGGGTCGAACCGGCGAACGCGCCGGTCCGGCACCTGGTCAGCGGCGGCCGGAGCAAGGACGACGACGACCTCCGGCTCTTCGACGGTGCCGCGGCGCTGGTGCTGGAGTCGGCGACGGCGGTCCGGGACCGGGGCGTCGAGGCGCTCGCCGAACTCGGCCCGTACGCCCGCAAGGCGGACCAGCCGGCGGCGGTGGCCGCGATCCGGCGTACCGACCCGCGTCCGGTGGACATGTGGTTCGGGGCCGGGGCGGGTGGACCGACCGGGATGACCGAGCAGACCAGCCACGACCTGACCGCGTACCACGGGCACTGCTCGGGGGCGCTCGGCGTGCTCCAGTGCGTCGCCGGTACCGCCTGGCTGAACGGGCACGACCGGGGTGCCGTACTCGCCACCGCCGACGGCGACGGTTCGGACGCGGCGGCCGCGCTGCTGCTGACCGCCGGGGGAGACCGGCGATGAGCACCTCCGCGCCGCCGAGACCGGACCGCGCCCTGCCGCACGGGACCGGGGTACCGGTCCGGTGCCGGCGGCCCGGTGCCGGCACCCGACCGGTGCGCACCCTGCTGCTGCACGGCCTCGGCAGCAGCCGGGCCATCTGGGACCGTTTCGAGTCGCGGGCACCCGCCTGGCTGGAGCTGTGGGACGCCGAGCTGCCCTGGGCGAGCGCCGGCGACACCGGCTGGAGCCACCGGGCCGACGCCACCGGCGCGGCGGCGCAGGCGCTGGCCGCGGTCCCCGGCGGCGCGGACCTGGTGGTCGCGCACTCGTTCGCCGCGAACACCCTGCTGGAGCTGCTCGGCCGGGCCGGCCGGGTCGGCGGGCCGGCGGAGCCGGAGACCATCCGGCCGGCGATGGCGATGGCTCCGACGGTTGCGGGCGCGATGCCGCTGCCCCGGGCGGTGGTGCTGGTCTCGCCCTTCTACCGACCGGCCGCCGACGACTTCGACTGGGCGGCGATCGACTTCTATCTCAACCACTTCCACCGGATCCTCGAAGAGGGGATCCGGGTCAGCGCCCCGGCCGGGCTGCCCGCCGAGGTACGCGTCGCGATGGGCGAGCGGGTCCGGGAGCGGATCGGCCCGTACGGCTGGATGCGCTTCTTCGACGCCTACCTGCGTACCCCGTTCCTGCCCGTCGCCGACCTGGCGCTGCCGCTGCTGGTGATCTCCGGCGACGGCGACTTCGCCGCCCGGCCCGGCGACGGGCGGGCGCTCGCCGACGCCGCACCCGCCGGCCGGTACGCCCTGCTCGCCGACTGCGGCCACTTCGCGATGGCCGAGCACCCCGACCGGTTCGCCGCCCTGGTGGCGGACTTCGCCCACCCGCTGTCGCCCCCCGACACAAGCCCGGAACCGATCCTCGACACACACCTGGAGCGCACGTGAACTCGACGACCCTGGCACCCCGTCCCGTCTCCGAACCAGCCGCGGACGGCGTGACCCGTGTGGAGCTGCGGCCCCGGTACGAGGGGTCCAACATCTGCACCTGGATCGGCTTCAAGCACGTCAACTACCTGGTCGAGGAGGCCGTCCTCGACCACCTGCGGCAGCGCGGCTTCGCGCCCGGCGGGCTCTACGAGCGGCACGGCCTCTGCGTCGACATCGTCGACATCGACAGCCGGATCACCCACGCCTTCCACATCGACGACGTGGCGACCGCCGAGGTCCGGCCGCTGCCCGGCGACGCGCTCGCCTTCGCGGTGGAGATCTCGGTCAACGGCGCACCGCCGATCAAGGCGGTCACCGCCAAGGTCCGGGTGGAGCTGCGCCTCGACCCGCACGGGCACCCGGTGCAGCAGGTGCCGGCCGAGCTTGCCCCGTACACGGTGTCCCGGCTGGGGCAGTCGCCGGTCAAGGTGACCCGGCCGGCCGCCTCCGGTCCGGCGCCCGAGGGCGACCTGCTGGCCGGGCTCACCGCCGGGCGCAACGCGTACGCCTGGAAGTGGCGGATCCCGTACTTCTACTGCCACTTCACCGAGCGGATGCAGATGTCCGGCTACCTGCGGCAGATGGAGGAGGTCGTCGACCTCTTCCTGGCCGACCGGAACGTCTCGATCAAGCGGCTGCTGGACGAGCAGGACTGGATCCCGGTGGTGCCGCACTCCCGGATCACCATCCTGGACGAGGCGCGGATGGAGGAGGACCTCTACACCGTCTTCACCGTCGAGAACGTCTTCAAGCGGCTCACCTACACCTCGCGGATGGACTGCTACGTGCTCCGGGACGGCATCCTGGTGCCGACCGCCACGGGGAAGATCACCCACGGGTACGCGGTGATCGAGAACCGCCGCGACTGGAGCCTGGTGGACTTCGACGACCGTCTCGCCAGCGCGCTGGAAGGCACGCCGGCTGCTCCGAGTACGCGTCGATGACCGGCGTCGCCATCACCGGCCTCGGTGTCGTCACGTGCCACGGCAGTGGTACGCGCGCCCTCTGGGACGCGATGATGGCGGCACCGGTTACCGACCCGGGTCCCGTGCCGGACCCGTACGCGAACATGGACGTGCCGGCGGTGCAGGGCGTCCCCGACGCCGACCTGCCGGCACAGTCGCAGGCGCTCGCCCGGACGTCCCGGCTGGCGCTGACCGCGATCGACGAGGCCATCGCCGACGCCGGCCTGCCGCTGGGCGGGCCGGCGACGGCGGGGTCCCGGATCGGCCTGGCCCTGGGCACCTGCATGGGTGACGCGAGCCTGCACGAGCAGTGGCGGGCGGACGGCGGCAAGCCGGCCGCCCGGTTCACCACCGAGGTCGGCGTCGCCTCGGCGGTCGCCGACCGGCTCGGGCCGCTGAGCGTCGTGACCACGATCAGCAACGCCTGCGCGGCCGGCGGCTTCGCCCTCGGCGCCGCCGCCGACCTGGTCCGCTCCGGCGAGGCGGACGTGGTGCTGACGGTCGGCGCGGACGCGTACAGCCGGGTGATGCTGGCCTGCTTCAACCGGATGGGCGCGGTGGACCCGGTCCGGTGCCGCCCCTTCGACCTGAACCGCCGGGGTACGTCGTTCGGCGAGGCCGCCGGCGTCCTGGTGGTCGAGTCGGCGGAGCACGCCCGGGCCCGGGGCGCCACCGTGCAGGCCGTGGTGGAGGGCTCCGGCTGGACCTGCGACGCCTACCACCTGACCGCGCCGGAGCCGGAGGGGACCCAGATCGTCCGGGCGATGCGGGCGGCGCTGGACTCCACCGGTGCCGACCAACGGATCGGCTGCGTCCTGCCGCACGGTACCGGTACCCAGCTCAACGACGTGGTGGAGAGCCGGGCCCTCAACGAGGTGCTCGGCGCCGACGTGCCGCTCTACAGCCTCAAGGCGCTGATCGGGCACACCGGCGGGGCGGCGGCCGCGGTCGCGGCGGTGGCGGCGGCGCTGATCCTGCGGCACCGGACCGTGCCGCCGAACGTGCCGATCGCCGAGCAGGACCCGGAGTGCCGGGTCTGGCTACCGCAGGGCATGGTCACCCCGCTCGGGTCCGACCGGATCATGGTCAACGGGTACGCCTTCGGCGGCAACAACGTGTCGCTGGTGCTCGCGGGGGCCGGCGGATGAGCCGGGACGGTGTCGGGGTGGCTGGCCGGCCGCCCGGGGTGGGCGCACCGCCGGGGCAGCTCGACAGTCTCTCGGCCGGGTTCTCTCCGGTCGCCGGGCCGACCCGGAACGCCACGCTCGAGCAGGCGCGGCCTCCGCTGCCGTCGGTCGGCCGGGTGGCCGGCCGGATGCCGCCCGCCGGCCAGGTCGTGGTCACCGGGATCGGCGTATGCGCGCCGCCGGTGGAGCGGCCGGCGGCCGACGGGGCCTGGTTCGACGTACGCACCCAGCTCGGGCGGCGCGGCTACAAGTACCTGCCGGCGGCCTGCCAGTACCTGCTGGTCGCCGGGCGGCAGGCCCTCGACGACGCCGGAGACTGCCTCACCGGTGCCGCCGAGCAGGACCGGGGCGTGGTGATCGGCACCAACAACGGTGCGGCGGCGCTGCACGACGAGCAGGACCGCACCGTGATCGCCGAGCACGCCAGCGAGCTGAGCCCGGTCACCGCCCCGTACGGCGCGGTCAACGTGCTGACCAGCCGGCTGTCGATGGAGCACGGGTTCACCGGGATCAGCCTGACCCTGATCTCGCCGCTCGTCGCCGGTCTGGAGTCGGTGCAGGTCGGGGCGCGGGCCTTCGCGGCCGGCCGCGCCGACCTGCTGCTCGTCGGTGCGATGGAGCAGGCGGTGCCGGCACCCGAGGCGGCGGCACCGGAGGAGGGCGCGGTGGTGCTGGTGCTGGAGCCGCCGGAGCGGGCGGCGGCGCGCGGCGCCACCGGCTACGGCCGGTGCGCGGTCCGCACCCTGCTGCTGCCGCCGCACGGGCTCGCCGCCGGGGCGGGCCGGGAGCGGGCCGTGGCCGTGCTCCGGGAGGCGGCGCACAGCCTCGGCGCCGACCAGGTCCCGGTGCACGCCGTGCTGGACGACTCGCCGGTCAGCGAGCTGGTGGCCGGGGCGGTGCCGGCCGCCGTCGGCCCGGTGCGCGACGCGGGCCCGCCCGCCGCCGGCAGCCTCACCCCGATGCTCCGGCTGGCCGACCGGCTGCGTGCCGCCGACGGGGACAGCCTGCTGGTCACCGCGGCCGGCACCGGAAACGTGGCGATGGTCCGGATCTGGCGTACCGCCGGATCGACACAAAGGAGCGCGGGATGCTGATTCCCCTGGAAGGCACGTGGAGTCTGCTGCTGGGCGCGTCCAGCGGCATGGGGCGGGCGACCGCGTTGGCGCTGGCCCGGGAGGGCGGCAACGTCATCGGGGTGCACCTGGACATGGGCGAGCGGGCCCAGGCGGCCAGGGAGCTCGAAGCGGAACTGCGCGGGTACGGGGTCGAGGCGCATTTCTTCAACGTCAACGCGTCCAGCCGGTCCACCCGGGAGCAACTGCTGCCCACCATCGCCGAGCTGACCGGGCCGCGCGGGCTGCACGTCGTGATGCACTCGCTGGCGTTCGGCTCGCTGCTGCCGTACCTGCCGCGCGCCGGCTGGGACCGGACGCTGGGCCAGCGGCAGATGGAGATGACCGTCGACGTGATGGCGCACAGCCTCGTCTACTGGGTGCAGGACCTGATGGCGGCGAAGCTGCTGCACCGGGGCGCCAAGGTCTACGCGATGACCAGCTCCGGCGCCACCTCGGTGATGCCGAGCTACGGCGCGGTGTCGGCCGCCAAGTGTGCGCTGGAGTCGCACGTCCGGCAGCTCGCCTGCGAACTCGCCCGGTACGGCGTCGCCGTGAACGCGCTCTGCGCCGGAGTCACTGTCACCCCGGCGCTGGAGCGGATCCCGGAGCACACCCAGTTCGTCGCCCAGGCCGGCGCCACCAACCCGCACGGCCGGCTGACCCAGCCGGAGGACGTGGCCGAGGCGATCCTGCTGCTGTCCCGTACCGACTCGTCCTGGATCACCGGCAACACGATCGGGGTCGACGGGGCCGAGAACATCGCCGGAATTCCGGCCTGGAGTCCCCGGCACGCCGAGGCCGTCGAGCCGGACGTCACGCCCGAGCCGAGCGGGGCGCCGGTCGCGGCGCCGGTCGCGGTCTGAGAGGGAGAGAGATGACCGTCACCACCATCGCCGCGGACGAACTGGTGCTCTCCGGCTGGTCGGCCGCGTCGGCATTCGGGCTCGGCGCCGAGCGGTTCACCGCCGGCCTGCGGGCCGGGGCCGCCGCGGTGACCTCGCTGGACCGGGAGGTCTGGCCCGGACCGTACGAGCGGGCCGGGCTGATGCCCGGCTTCGACGTCGCCGAGGTGCTCGGCAAGAAGGGCACCCGGTCGATGGACCGGGCCACCGGGATCGCCGTGGCCACCGTCGGGATGCTGCTCGACCGGTACGGCCGGGAGCGGCTCGGCGAGCCCGAACGGCTCGGCCTGGTGCTGGGCACCAACTCCGGCAGCGTGCAGAGCATCATGGACTTCACCCGGGAGTCGCTGACCGGGGCGAAGCCGTTCCACGTCGACCCGGCGCGCTTCCCGAACACGGTGATGAACCGTGCCGCCGGGCAGAGCGCGATCTGGTACGGGCTGAAGGGCCCGAACACCACCATCGCGGGCGGCTCGCTGACCGGCCTGCTGGCGCTGAACTACGCGGTACGGCTGCACCGGTGCGGCCACTCCGAGCCGGTGCTCTGCGGCGCGGTCGAGGAGTACTCGGTGGCGCGCGGCTGGCTGGAGTGGCACGCCCGGTCCCGAAACGGCGCCGCCCCGGCCGACGGTGCGACGGCGCTCGGCGAGGGGTGCGCGATCTTCCTGCTGGAGTCGTACTCCAGTGCGGTCCGGCAGCAGCGCCAGCCGCTGGCGGCGGTCCGGGGCTCCCGGTTCCTCGCCTTCGCCGACCCGTCGGCGGTGCGTACCGTGCTGGCCCGGGCCGTCGCGGAGGCGCTGGCCGGAGCCGGCCTGAGCCCGGCGGACGTGACGGTGCTGGCCGCCTCGGACAGCGGTGACGAGTTCGGCGCGCAGGAGGAGGCCGCGCTGGCCGACGTGCTCGGTGCGGCCCGGCCGACCCGGGTGCACTGCCGGGCGCTGCTCGGCGACACCTCGGCGGCCTCGTCGGCGTTCCAGCTCGCCGGTGCGCTCGCCGAACTCACCGACCGTCCCGACGGCATCGCGCTGGTCACCGGGGTGGACCGGGACGGCCAGGTCGGGGCCACCCTGCTCGGCGCGGTGGGCTGAGTCGTGGGAGCCTCCACACTGGACCTGATCAACGGGCTTCCGGACGGCGTGTGGCAGCCGTGTCCGCGCTGCGCGGCGCTGCTGCACCGGGACCGGCTCGCCCGGGCCCTGCACACCTGCCCGGAGTGCGGTCACCACCTGCCGCTGCGTGCCGACGACCGGATCGCGCTGCTGGTCGACCCGGACAGCTTCGTCGAGCACGACGCCGAACTCGCCGCCGCCGACCCGCTGGAGTTCACCGACCGGATGCCGTACCCGCAGCGGCTGGCCCGGGCCCGGGCCAGGACCGGCCGGGCCGACGGCGCCGTGCTGGGGATGGCGACCATCGGCGGGCACCGGGTCGCGCTGGTGGTGCTCGACTTCGCCTTCCTCGGCGGCAGCATGGGCTCGGTCGTCGGCGAGAAGGTCGCCCGGGCCGCCGAGACGGCGCTGGACCACGGGGTACCGCTGGTCGCGGTCAGCGCCTCCGGTGGGGCCCGGATGCAGGAGGGCGTGCTCTCGCTGTTGCAGATGGCCAAGACCGCCGCCGCGATCCGGCTGCTCCGGGACGCCGGGGTGCCCTACGTCAGCGTGCTCACCGACCCGGTGTACGGCGGGGTGGCCGCCTCCTTCGCCAGCCTCGGCGACGTGATCATCGCCGAGGAGGGGACCCGGGCCGGTTTCGCCGGACCCCGGGTGATCGAGCAGACGATCCGGCAGCCGCTGCCGGCGGGCTTCCAGACCGCACGCTTCCTGCACGAGCACGGCCACGTCGACCTGGTGGTACGCCGTCAGGAGCTGCGGGGCGTACTGGCCCGGCTGGTCGGCTTCTGCGCGGCGGCGGCCGGCACCTCGGCCGGGAACCCGGTGGCGGCCGCCGCTCGCCGGCCGTCCCGTGCCCCGGGCCACGACGACCGGCCCGAGCGTTCGGTGGACGCCTGGACGGCGGTGGGCCGGGCCCGGGCCGCCGACCGGCCGACGGTGCGGCAGCACATCGAGCGGATCTTCGGCGACTTCGTCGAGCTGCACGGCGACCGCTGGGAACGCGACGACTCCGCGATCGTCGGCGGGCTGGCCCGGCTGGACGGCAGCCCGGTGGTGGTGGTCGGGCACGCCAAGGGGCGGGACACCAGGGAGAACGTGGCGAACAACTTCGGCATGCCGCACCCGGCGGGCTATCGCAAGGTGATGCGGCTCTTCGAGCTGGCGCAGCGCTGGGGCGTACCGGTGGTGACCCTGGTGGACACCCCGGGGGCGTACCCCGGACTCGCCGCCGAGGAGGGCAACCAGAGCGCCGCGATCGCCGAGACGCTGGCGCTGGCGGCGGGGCTGCGTACCCCGGTGGTCGCGGTGATCACCGGCGAGGGTGGCAGTGGCGGCGCCCTGGCGCTGGCGGTCGCGGACCGGCTGCTGATCCAGGAGAACGGCGTCTTCTCGGTGATCAGCCCGGAGGGCTGCGCCGCGATCCTCTTCGGCGACGCCGGGCAGGCCCCGGTGGCCGCCCGGGCGCTGCGGCTGCGCGCCGAGGACCTCGGCCGGCTCGGTGTGGTCGACGAGATCCTGCCGGAGCCGCCCGGCGACCCGGAGCGGGCCGCCGGACTCGTCGCCGAGGCGGTCGGCCGGCTGCTGCGCCAGCTCGCCGGGGTCCCGGTCGAGGAACTGCTGGCCGCCCGCTACCGCCGGCTGCGCGGCTACGGCGTGCTGGCCCCGGACGGCACCGCCACCGGCAGCCCGGTGGCGGAACCCTGGAAGGAAGGCGCGCATGTCTGAGCAGGTCCGCGAATCGGCCGCCGTCCGGGCGGCCAACGGCACCGGCCCGGTGACCGCGAACGGCACCGGGCCGACGGCAGCGAACGGCGGCGGAGCGCACTCGGCTGGAGCGGCGGTGCCGGCCGGTGCCGGGCCGGGCGACGCCGCGCTGCGTGGGGCGGTACGGGCCGCCGCCGAGGTGGCGGAACTGGTCCGGGACCCGGCGATCCGGCGGGTCCGGGTGCGGGTGGCCGACGTCCAGATCGAGGTCGAGGGTGCCGAGCCGGGCCGGGAGGCGGTCGTCACCGTCACCGGCGACCCGGCGGTGACCGGCGCGGCGCTCTCCGCCGTGCCCGGCGCGGCCGTGGCGGCGGTACCGGGCGCGGCCGTGGCCGCCGTCGCCACGGCGGTCGCCCCGGCGGCCGGCACCGTGCCGGTGACGGCACCGCTGATGGGGGTCTTCTACCGGTCTCCCGGCCCGGACCAGCCGCCCTTCGCCGAGATCGGCCAGCGGGTCGAGGCCGGCGACCAGGTCGCGATCGTGGAGGCGATGAAGATGATGAACCCGGTCCTCACCGACCGGGCCGGGATCGTCCGGGCCGTGCACGTCACCGACGGCGAGGTCGTCGAGTACGAGCAGCCGCTGCTCAGCATCGAGCCGGGCTGAGGTGCCGACGATGGTCAACCGGGTACTCATCTGCAACCGGGGCGAGATCGCCGTCCGGATCATCCGCGCCTGCCGCGACCTCGGCCTGGAGAGCGTGCAGGTCTACTCCTCCGCCGACCGGGACAGCCTGGCGGTGCAGCTCGCCGACCAGGCGGTGCACATCGGACCGGGCCCGGTCGCCCGCAGCTACACCAACATCCCGGCCATCCTCTACGCCGCCGCCAAGTCCGGCGCCGACGCGGTGCACCCGGGCTGCGGCTTCGTCTCCGAGGACCCGGTCTTCGCCGCCTCCTGCCGCAACGTCGGGCTCACCTTCGTCGGCCCGGCCGCCGAGCACATCGCGCTGATGGGCGACAAGGTGGCCGCCCGGGCGGCGATGCGGGCCGCCGGGGTACCGGTGCTGCCCGGCTCGGACGGCACCGTCGACTCGCTCGGCGACGCGGTGACGGTCGGCGCCGAGATCGGCTTCCCGCTGATCGTCAAGGCGGTGGCCGGCGGCGGTGGCCGGGGCATCGCGGTGGTGCACCAGGCCGAGGACCTGCCGCTGGCGTACGAGACGACCCGGTCCGCCGCGCGGACCCTCTTCGGCGACGACCGGGTCTACCTGGAGCGCTACCTGCCGGCCGCCCGGCACATCGAGGTGCAGATACTCGCCGACGGGCACGGCACCGTGCTGCACCTCGGCGAGCGGGACTGCTCGGTCCAGCGCCGGCACCAGAAGCTGGTCGAGGAGTCCCCGTCCCCGGCGCTGGACCCGGGGCTGCGGGAGCGGCTGTGCGCGGCGGCGGTGGCCGGGGCCCGGGACATCGGCTACGTCAGCGCCGGCACCTTCGAGTTCCTGGTCGCGCCGGACGGTGCGGCGTACTTCATGGAGATGAACACCCGGCTCCAGGTCGAGCACCCGATCACCGAGGTACGTACCGGGATCGACATCGTCGCCTGGATGATCCGGATCGCCGCCGGGGAACGGCTGGACCTGACCCAGTCCGACGTCCGGTTCGAGGGGCACTCGATCGAGGCGCGGATCAACGCCGAGGACGTCGACCGGGACTGGGCCGGTTCGACCGGCCGGCTGCACGGGCTGCGGATGCCGGCCGGTCCCGGCGTACGGGTGGACAGCCACCTCTACGACGGCTACGTCGTACCGCCGTTCTACGACTCGCTGCTGGCCAAGGTCGTCACGCACGGCGCCACCCGGGAGGAGGCGCTGCGCCGGCTGGACCGGGCGCTGGCCGAGTACCGGTCGGCGGGGGTGACCACGAACGTCGGCTTCCACCGCCGGCTGCTGCGCCATCCCGGCTTCCGCTCCGGCGACTACCAGCTCGGCGTCGTCGAGTCCGTGCTCGCCGAGCCATCCCCGGGCGAGGACGCCCACTCCGAGGACCACGAGATCCACACCGAAAGGACGGAAAGTCATGTCTGACCAGCTCACCACGAGGCTCGACAAGGAAGACCTCCGGCAGCTCATCGCCGACACCATCGACGTCGACCTCTCCGACGTCACCGACGACGCGCACTTCGTCAACGACCTGGAGGTGGACTCCCTGATGGCCCTGGAGATCACCGTCCGGCTGGAGAAGCGGTACGGCGTCAAGATGGAGGAGAGCGAGCTGATCGCCGTCAGCACGCTGGACAGCACCTACCAGCTCCTCGACGGCAAGCTGCGGGGCGGCTCGTGACGCCGCGCTGCGCGCCCCTGGCGGACCTGGTGGAACTGGTCGAGGCCGACGACTCCTCGGCGGTCTCGACCGCGAAGGTGGATCCCGCCGATCCGGTCTTCACCGGGCACTTCCCGGGCTTCCCGGTGCTGCCCGGGGTGTACGTGGTCGAACTGGTCGGCCAGACCGTACGGGCGGCGCTGGGCGAGGGGCGCCGCCCCGAGCTGGCCGCGATGGACCGGTGCCGTTTCCTCAGTCCGGTCGCGCCCGGCGACGAACTGCGGATCGAGGCGAAGTTCTCCTGGGCCGGGCCGGAACTGCGCTGCACAGCCAAGATCAACACGGGGCGCGGTCCGGCCGCCGACCTGCGCCTGCGCTACCGCTTCGAGGAGAACCGATGATCGGGGTTGCCGGGATCAGGAAGGTGATACCCCAGCGGTATCCGATCCTGCTGCTCGACCGGGTGGTCGAGCTGGTGCCGGGTGAGCGGCTGGCCGCGCTCAAGGCGGTGACCTGTAGCGAGGCCTGCTACGAACTGCTCGACGAGACGTCCGTGGACCGCGACTACGCGTACCCGGGGACGTTGATCGTCGAGTCCTGGGCCCAGGCGGCGGTGCTGCTGGCGAGCTGGGAGACCCCCAACCCGGACGTGCTGGCCGGGAAGGTGGTGCTGGCCGGGTCGATCAGCAACGTCACCTTCGGCAACCCGGTCTACCCCGGGGACGTCCTCGAACACCGGGTCCGGCTGGTCAAGGTCATCGGCGAGACGGTGATCCTCGAGGGCGAGACCGTGGTCGGCGGCGAGCCGGTGATGCGGCTCGGCCAGTTCGTGCAGACCCTGCGCCCGCTGGACGCGCTGCGCCCGGCCGGCCCGACCCCGGTCGGGGTGTGAGGAGCGACATGAGCGAGAACGAGCGACGGGTCGCGCTGGTCAGCGGCGGATCCCGGGGCATCGGCCGGGCGGTGGTGAGCCGACTGGCCGCCGACGGCTTCGACGTGGCCTTCTGCTTCCAGGCCAACGCGGAGGCGGCGGAACTGGCGGCCAAGGCGGCCCGCGAGGCCGGGGCCCGGGTACTGACCCGGCAGGTCGACGTGGTGGACCTGGCGCAGGTACGCGACTTCGTCTCCGCCACCGAGGACGAGTTGGGCCCGATCGACGCGGTGGTGACCGTCGCCGGGGTGACCCGGGACCGGCCGCTGGTGCTGATGGGCGAGGACGAGTGGCACAGCGTGCTGCGGACCAACCTGGACGGCACCTACACGGTGTGCCGGTCCGCGGTCTTCGCGATGATGAAGCGGCGGCGCGGCGCGGTGGTGACGCTCTCCTCGGTGGCCGGGGTGGCCGGCAACGCCGGGCAGACCAACTACTCGGCGTCCAAGGCCGGGATCATCGGCTTCACCAAGGCGCTGGCCAAGGAGATGGGTCGGTACGGCATCCGCGCCAACGTCGTCGCACCCGGCTTCATCGAGACCGACATGACCGCGGGGCTGCCGCCGGCGGTCACCAAGGAGATGCTGGGCCGGATCCCGCTGGGCCGGTTCGGCCGGGCGGAGGAGACCGCCGACCTGGTCGGCTTCCTCGTCTCGGACCGGGCCTCCTACGTCACCGGCCAGGTCTTCCAAGTCGACGGCGGCATCGCGCTGTAGCGCGCCCGCCCCGAAGCACCCGAGGAGTTTCCCATGGCGGTGCGCCGCACCCCACGGTTCTACTTCAGCCTGCGCAGCCCGTACTCCTGGCTCGCCTACCGGGACCTGCACCAGCGGTATCCGGAGCTAGTGTCCGAGTTGGACTGGGTGCCGTTCTGGGAGCCGGACGAGCAGAGTTCGCGGCTGCTCGCCGAGGCCGGCGGCGAGTTCGTCTACACCGCGATGTCCCGGGCCAAGCACCTCTACGTGCTCCAGGACGTCCGGCGGCTCACCGCCGAGCGCGGGCTGACGTTCAGCTGGCCGGTCGACCGGGAGCCGGTCTGGGAGATCCCGCACCTCGGCTACCTGGTGGCGGCGCGGCACGGTGCCGGACCGGCCTACCTGGAGCGGGCGTACCGGGCCAGGTGGGAGGAGGGGCGGAACATCTGCGACCGGTCCACGGTCGCCGAGATCGCCGCCGAGCTGGGGCTCGACCCGGCCGAGGTCTCCGGGGCGGCGGACGATCCGGAGGTACGTCGCCAGGGCGTCGGGGCGCTGCTCGACATCTACCGCGACGGCGTGTTCGGGGTGCCGTTCTTCGTACACGGCTTCGACCGGTTCTGGGGGGTGGACCGGCTGGCCGCGTTCGCCGCCTCGGTCGCCGCCAAGCGCGGGACCGCGAAGCCCCGTCCCGCCGAGCCGCCGCAGGTGCCGGGGAACGGTGAGGGGGCGGCACCGGAGCCGGTGCCGGTGGGTGCGCCGGGCCGGACCGACGAGGGGCATGCCGGCGGCTGCGGCTGAGCCCGTTGATATAGCCCGAATATGGACGTCGATCGTACGGTCTGCCACGGAAACGCCGATGGCGCGGTGGACGCCGTGCGGAGAAGCCGGGGAAACAAACGTGTCCAAGGGAAGCATCGTCGAGGCGGTCCGGCACAACGTGGCCGGATCGCCGGAACGGCAGGCGGTGGTGTTCTGCCGTGGTGCGGGGGAGCGGTTCGTCGAGACGTCCCTGACGTACGCCGAACTCGACCGGGCGGCCCGGTCGACGGCGGCCTGGCTGGGCCGGCGGTGCCGGCCGGGTGACCGGGCGCTGCTGCTGTATCCGACCGGGTTGGAGTTCGTGGCCGGCTTCCTCGGCTGCCTCTACGCGGGCGTGATCCCGGTGCCGGTGCCGCTGCCGGCGAACTACCGGCACCACGCCGACCGGACCAGCGCGATCGCCCGGAACGCGGACGTGGCGGTGGTGCTGACCGATCCGGGGAACCTGGGCGCGGTCGACGACTGGATGCTCCAGGAGGGACTGGACCACCTGGCCTTCGCGGCGACCGACCTGGACGCCCCGGGTGGGGGCGGCGGCGCGGGCGACCCGGGCGGGGAGCCGACCGACGGTGCCGGGACGGCCGCGGACGGGTGGCTGCCGTATCCGGCCCGTCCCGACGACATCGCGTTCCTCCAGTACACCTCGGGCTCGACCAGCGACCCGAAGGGCGTGATGGTCACCCACGGCAACGTGCTGCACAACATCGGCTCGGTGCACCGCACCCTCGGCTGGACCGACCAGACCCGGTTCTGTAGCTGGCTGCCGCTCTATCACGACATGGGCCTGATCGCGATGCTGATCGCGCCGCTCTATCTCGGCAGCACCGCCGTGCTGATCCGGCCGAACGACTTCCTCAAGCGGCCGCAGCTGTGGCTGGAGGCGATCGACCGGTACGGCGCCGAGGTGGCCTGCGCGCCGAACTTCGCGTACGACCTCTGCGCCCGGCTGCTCACCGACGAGCAGGTCGCCGCGCTGGACCTGTCCCGCTGGCGGTACGCCTGCAACGGTGCCGAGCCGATCGACCCGGCCACCCTGGAGCGGTTCGCCGCCCGGTTCGCCCCGGCCGGTTTCCGCTACGAGTCGTTCCTGCCGACGTACGGGCTGGCCGAGGCGACGCTCTGCGTCACCGGGGCCCGCCCGGCCGGTGCCCCGGTGACGGCGTACGTCGACCCCGCCGAGCTGGCCCGGGACGTCTTCACCCCGCTGCCCGCCGGTACGCCCTCCGGGCTGGCCCTGGTCGGCAGCGGCCGGGTCAACGCGCTGGACGTACGGATCATCGACCCCGGCACCTCCACGGTGCTGCCGGACGGCCGGGTCGGCGAGGTGTGGATCCGGGGCGGCAGCGTGACCCGAGGCTACTGGGGGGACCCGGAGGCGACCCGGCGGGCCTTCGGCGCGGTGACCGCGGACGGCGACGGCGGCTTCCTGCGTACCGGTGACCTCGGCACCCTCGACGACGGCGAGCTGTACGTCACCGGCCGGATCAAGGAAATGATGATCGTGCACGGCCGCAACCTCTACCCGCACGACGTGGAGCGGGAGGTCCGGGAGGTCGCCGAGGCGTTCGCCGGGCTGCCCTGCGCGGTCTTCTCGGTGCCGGCGCCCCGGGAGGAGATCGTGGTGGTCCAGGAGCTGCGCACCCGGGCCCGGGACGCCGCCGAGATCGCCGGGCTGGCCGGTGCGGTCAAGTCGACGCTGAGCCGGATCCTCGGGCTCCGGGTGGCGAACGTCGTCTTCGTCCGGGTCGGTCAGGTCCGGCGTACCACCAGCGGAAAGATCCAGCGCACCATGATGCGGGAACTCTTCGTCTCCGGCGTGCTCGACGCGACGTACGAGGATCTCGATCCGGAGGTCCGGGACCGCTACCGGGCCGGGCGGGCCGCGCAGCCGGTGCCGGCCGGGCGGGGGTGACCGGGATGCGCTATCCGGCCTTCGCCCTCGCCGAGCATCTCGACCACGGCCTCGGCGACCCGCACGACCCGGACCGGCCGGCCTCGTTCGCCCGCTGCGTCGCGCTGGACGCCCGGGAGGAGTTCCCGGCCGAGATCTGCGCCGAGCTGGACCGGCTCGGCCTGCCCCGCTGGTACGTGCCGGCCGAGTTCGGCGGCGAGCTGCGCGACTACGAGGAGCTGCTGCACGCGGTGCGGATCCTGGCCCGCCGGGACCTGACCGTCGCGATCGGGCACGGCAAGACCTACCTCGGTGCCGTCTCGGCCTGGGTCGGCGCCACCCCGGAGCAGGCCCGCCGGGTCGGTGCCGAGGTGCTCGCCGGCAGCGTGATCTCGCTGGCGCTGACCGAGCGGGAGCACGGCAGCGACCTGCTCGCCGGTGAGGTGTCGGCGGTGCCGACCGGGGACGGCTACCGGGTCGACGGCGAGAAGTGGCTGATCAACAACGCCAGCCGGGGGGACGTGGTCTGCGTACTCGCCCGGACCGAACCGGCCGGCGGCACTCGGGGCTTCAGCCTGTTGATGGTGGACAAGCGGCGGCTCGCCCCCGGCACCTTCCGCTGCCTGCCCAAGGAGCGCACCCACGGGGTACGCGGGGCGGACATCAGCGGGATCGCCTTCACCGGCGCCGAGGTGCCGGCCGACGCACTGGTCGGCTCGACCGGCGTCGGCCCGGAGATCGTGCTGAAGAGCGTCCAGCTCACCCGCACCATGTGCGCGGCGATGTCGCTCGGCCTGGGTGACCAGGCGCTGCGGCTGGTCCTCGACTTCGCCACCGGGCACCGGCTCTACGACCGGCCGCTGGTCGACCTGCCGCACGCGAACCGCACCCTCACCGAGGCGTACGTCGACCTGCTGATCGGTGAGGCCACCAGCATGCTGACCGCGCGCGGCATCCACGCCATCCCCGGCGAGCTGAGCGTCACCTCGGCGGTCGCCAAATACCTGGTGCCGACGATGATGGACCGGACCATCCCGAGGCTGGGCCAGGTGCTCGGGGCCCGCGCCCTGCTCACCGCCGACCACGCCGACGGGCTGTTCCAGAAGATCGAACGCGACCACCGGATCGTCGGCATCTTCGACGGCAACACCCTGGTCAACCTGAACACCCTGGTCAACCAGTTCCCGGGCCTGGTACGCGGATACCGGCGGGGCGTGGTCGACCCCGGGCTGGCCGACACCGTCGAGCTGGCCCGGCCGCTGCCCGACTTCGACCGGAGCCGGCTGGCGCTGCTCTCCCGGACCGGGTGCAGCGTGGTGCAGCGGTTGCCGGTCGCCGTCGCCGAGGTACTGGAACTCGTCGACGCCGGCATCGCCCCGCAGGCGCTGGCCGGCCAGGCCGAGACGCTGGCCGGGCTGGTCGACCGGCTGCACGAGCGGATGGCCGCGTACCGGCCGCAGCCCCGGCAGGTGCCGGCCGAGGCGTTCGCGATGGCCGGCGAGTACGCGCTCGCCTTCGCCGCCGCCGCCTGCCTGCAACTCTGGCTGCGCAACCGGCACTGGCTCTCCGACGGCCCGACCGCCCCGCTCTGGGCGGACGCCCGCTGGCTGCGCGCCTGCCTGCACCGGCTGATCGGGCAGCTCCGCCCGGCCGCCGGGACCGGCTCCGAGACCGACGACGGCGAGGACTACGACCGGCTGCTGCCGGACCTGCGGGCCCAGCACCGGGAGGGCCGGCTCTTCTCCCTGCTCCCGGCCCGGCTCGCCGAGGCGGGCCCGCAGACGTCCGAGCCCGCGGCGCGCTCCGCCGAGCCGGCCGCAGAGCTTTCCGAGGTGGCAGCCCGATGAGCGTCGACACCGCCCGCGTCCCCGGCCCGGTCCCGGCTCCCGACGCTGACCCGGACCTGGAGACGTACCTCGGGAATCCGCACGATCCGACGAACCCGGTCGGCTATCCGGCGCTGCTCGCCGCCGACGAGCGCGGCGAACTGCTCGCCGACGGCGAGCGGGCGCTCGACGGGTACGGGCTGAACGCCGAGTTCGTGCCCCGGGCCCTCGGCGGCCGGTTCGACCGGGCCGACCGGCTGGCCCAGGTGCTGCGCGCGGTGTTCCGCCGGGACACCACCCTCGGGGTCGGCTACGGGGTCACCACCTTCATCGCCGCCACCCCGGTCTGGACCGACGGCACCGCGCGGCAGCGGCGCTGGATGGCCGACCTGCTGCTGCGGCACGGGAAGGCGTCGGCCGGCTACAACGAGCTGGCGCACGGCACCGACTTCGGCCGGGCCGAGCTGCGGGCCCGGCCCGACGGCGACCGCTTCCTGGTGACCGGTCGCAAGGAGATGGTCGGCAACCTGAGCCGGGCGGACGCGGTGACGCTCTTCGCCCGCACCGACGACCGGCCGGGCAGCCGCAGCCACTCGCACCTGCTGCTGGACATGGCCGCGCTGCCGGCGGAGCACCTGCGGCAGTTGCGCCGCTACCGCACCGCCGGGGTGCGCGGGGTGCTGCTCGGCGGGCTGGAGTTCGACGGCTGCCCGGTGCCGGCCGACGCGGTCGTCGGCGAACCCGGCGGCGCGATGGAGACGGTGCTGCGGGCCTTCCAGGTGACCCGGGGCGTACTGCCCGGGATGGCGGTCGGGATCGTCGACACCCAACTGCGTACGGTGCTGCGGTTCGCCCTCGACCGCCGGCTGTACGGGCTGCCGGTGGCCGAGCTGCCGCACGCCCGGACCACCCTGGTCGACGCCTTCCTGGACCTGCTGGTCAGCGACTGTCTGGCCACCGTGGTGGCCCGGGCCCTGCACGTGCTGCCGGGGCAGACCAGTGTCTACAGCGCCGCCGTGAAATACCTGGTGCCGAAGATGTTGCAGGAGGCGGTGCACCGGCTCTCGGTGGTGCTGGGCGCCCGGTCGTACCTGCGGGACGGCCCGTACGCGATCTTCCAGAAGAACCTGCGGGACCTGCTCGCCGCGACGCTCACCCACGCCAGCGCGGCGGTCTGCCAGGCGACGATCATCCCGCAGCTGCCCCGGCTGGCCCAGCAGGGCTGGCGCTCGTCGCCGGCACCGCCGCCGGAGCTGTTCCGGCTCGGCGGTTCGTTGCCGCCGCTGGACTTCGGCGCTCTCGGGCTCTCCGCCCGGGGCGTGGACAGCCTGGCCGGCACGCTCCGGGAACACGGCGCCGAACCGGGTGCCGAGCCGGCCCTCGCCCGGCTCTGCGGCCTCTTCACCGCCGAACTCGACCGGCTCGCCGAGGTCTGCGCCGACCTGCCGCCCCGGGACCGTACCGTGATCGCCGGCCGGCGCAGCTTCGAGCTGACCGACCGGTACACGACCGTGCTGGCCGCCGCCGCCTGCCTCGGGGTGTGGCGGCACAACCAGGACGACCCGTTCCTGCGGGACACCCCGTGGCTGCTCGCCGCGCTGACCCGGCTCGCCGGACGGCTGGGCCTCGACCCGGGCGCGGCACCGGACGGGCTGGAGCGGCACCTCTTCGTCGAGCTGCTGGAGCGGCACCAGGACAACCGCGGCTTCGATCTGGTCAACCGGCGTCTCGCCGGCTGACCGTCTCCGTCCGTACGCCAAAGGAGTGCACCATGTCCGGAACCATCCAAGACACCTCCGTCGACGCCATCCGTAGCTGGCTGGTCGGCCGGATCGCCTTCTATCTGCAACGGTCGGCCGAGGAGATCGACGCCGACGCCCCGCTGGTCGAGATCGGCCTCGACTCGGTCTACGCGATGACCCTGAGCGGGGACGTGGAGGAGCGGTTCGACATCGAGGTGGAGCCCACGATGGCCTGGGACCACCCGAGCGTCAACGCCCTCGCCAAGCACCTGCACGGCGTGCTGGGCGCCCGGGGATGACCGTGCAGGGCATCCGCCCGGACGAGTCGGCGGCCGGGCCGGCCGGTCCGCTGTCCGGCCCCGGCCATCCACTCTCGGTCGGGCAGGAGGCGCTCTGGTTCCTCTACCAGCTCGCGCCGGAGAGCCCGGCGTACAACATCACCCTCGCGGTCCGGGTCCGGTCCGCGCTGGACGTCGCGGCGCTGGGCCGGGCGGTCGGCGCGCTGGTGGCCCGGCACCCGGTGCTCGGCACGGCCTTCGCCGAGGTCGACGGGGTACCCCGGCAGTTCGTCCCGCCGGCCGGTGCCGGGCCGGCGGACGGCTCCCGGTGGCTGGAGGTCCGGGACGTTCCGGGCCGCACCGACGAGGCGCTGCTCGGGCTGGCCCGGTCGGTCGGCGAGGTGCCGTTCCGGCTCGGTGCCGGCGACGTCTTCCGGGTGGTGCTGCTGCGCCGCTCCGCCGAGGACGCCGCCCTGGTCGTGGTCACCCACCACATCATCAGCGACGCCACCTCGCAGTGGCTGCTGCTGCGGGACCTGCTGGCCGGATACCAGGGGATCGCGGCCGGTGGCGCACCGGACTGGGCGCCGCTGACCGGCAGCTTCCTGGACTATGTCGAGGCGGAGCGGGTACTCCTCGACTCGCCCCGACGGGAGCGGCTGGAACGGTACTGGCGGAATCGCTGCACCGGCGTGTCGGCCGGGGCGATCCCGGTCGACCGGCCCCGACCGGAGCGGCAGACCTTCGACGGGGCGACCTACCACCTGCGGCTCCCCGACGAGCTGGCGGCCCGGGTCCGGGCGGCGGCCTCGGCGGCCGGGGTGACCCCGTTCGCCTTCCTGCTCGGGGTCTTCCAGGCCACCCTGTACCGGTACGGCGGCCAGGACGACTTCGCGGTCGGCTGTCCGGTGGCGACCCGGCACGGCCGGGGGCTGCGGGAGGTGGTCGGCTATCTGGTCAACACCCTGGTGTTGCGTTCGTCCTTCGCCACCGGGGCCACCTTCGCCGACGCGGTGGCGGCGGCACACCGGGAACTCCTCTCCGGACTGGCCCACGTCGGCTACCCGTTCCCGCTGCTGGACCGGATGCTCGGCGGGGCCCGGGGCAGCACCCGGTCGCCGCTGTTCCGAATCGCCTTCACGATGGTCGCGGCGGACCGGCTGGACCCGCCGCTGCCACTGGTGCCGGAGGGCTCCGCCGTGGGCCCGGAGATCTCCTACCGGGGGCTTCGGCTGGCCGCGTTCGACGTACCGCAGCTGGAGGGGCAGTTCGACCTCAACGTGGAGCTGCGCCAGACGGAGGATTCATTCACCGGTGCCTTCCGGTACAACACGGATTTGTTCGACGGTGCGACCATAGAGCGGCTTACCGGGCACTACCGCCGGCTGCTGGAGGCGGCTACCGCCGACCCGACGCGCCGGATCGACCGGGTCTCCCTTGTCGACAGCGCACAACTGGAACAACTGCTCGCGTTGGGTACCGGCGGCGTCTCGCCCGGGCAGTGAACCGGGGAACACCCGGATCCCGGGGGGAACCGCCCGAAACCCGGGACACCTCAGGGTCGCCGGTCCGGGGGTTCTCAGGGTGGTATCTCATGTGTCGATCTAACGATCAGTGATTGGATGCTCGCTATGGAGCAGGCTGTGCGGCTGGAGTCGCTGAGCAAGACGTACGGTTCGGGTCAGAACGAGGTGACCGCCCTGAGAGGCGTGTCGCTCGATCTGCGGGCCGGAAGCTTCACGGCGATCATGGGGCCGTCCGGCTCGGGCAAGTCGACCCTCCTACAGTGCGCGGCCGGGCTGGACCGGCCGACCGGCGGCCGGGTGGTGATCGGCGGCACCGACCTGACCGGGCTGAGCGAGACCGCGTTGACGCTCCTCCGGCGGGACAAGATCGGCTTCGTCTTCCAGGCCTTCAACCTGCTGCCGTCGCTGACCGCCGAGCAGAACGTGGCGCTGCCGCTGCGGCTGGCCGGCCGCAAGCCGAGCCGGTCCGAGGTGGCGGAGGTACTCGCCGAGGTGGGGCTCGGCAACCGGGGCGGGCACCGGCCGGCGCAGCTCTCCGGCGGCCAGCAGCAGCGGGTGGCGATCGCCCGCGCCCTGGTCACGAAGCCGGCGGTGCTCTTCGCCGACGAGCCGACCGGTGCGCTGGACACCAGCACCAGCCGGGAGGTGCTGGCGCTGCTGCGCGGCCTGGTCGACCGGCACCAGCAGACCATCGTGATGGTCACGCACGACCCGGTGACCGCCGCCAACGCCGACCGGGTGGTCTTCCTCGCCGACGGGGTGCTCGCCGGTGAGCTGGTCAACCCGACGGCGGAGACGATCGCCGCCCGGATGACCCGGATGGAGGTCGGCGCGTGCTGAGCATCGCGTTGCAGACCCTGCGGGTGCGCTGGGCCGCGTTCGTCGGTACCTTCGTCGCGCTGACCCTGGGCGCCGGCATGATCGCCGCGATGGGGCTGGAGATCGGCGCCACCCTGGGGCTGCCCGAGCGGGCACCGCAGCGGTTCGCCGCCGCCCCGGTGGTGGTCGCCGCGCTCGACCCGGAGTGGGATCCGGCCCGGCACGATCCGGGCAGCCGCTCCCTGATCCAGGCCCGGGGCATCTCCGACGCGCTGGCCGCCGAGGTCGGCGCGCTGGGCCGGACGGTACCGGTCCGCAACTTCTACGCCCAGCTCGCCGGCGGCCCCGACGACCAGGTCGGGCACGGCTGGTCCAGCGCCGAGTTCGCGCCGTACGCGCTGGCCGCCGGCCGGCCGCCGCAGGCCGACACCGAGGTCGTGGTGCCGAGCGGCGGTGCCGGGCCGGGCGACCGGGTCACCGTCTTCACCACCGGCGGGCCACGCGACTACACCGTCGCCGGGGTGACGGCGCCGGCCGACTTCGAGTCCGCGGTCTTCTTCACCGACGCCGAGGCGGCCCGGCTCTCGCCCCGGGTCGAGGCGCTGGTCGCCTACGGGGCGCCGGAGGCGGTACGCCAGGCCGTCGGCGGGGACGCCGAGGTGCTCACCGGTCAGCGGCGCAACGTACTCGACCCGAGCTACAACGCCGACCGGGAGGCGATCGACAACACCCAGACGCTGCTGCCGATCACCGCCGTGGTCGCCGGCTTCGTCTCGATCTTCCTGGTCGCCTCGACCTTCGCCTTCGCGGTCGCCCAGCGGCGCCGGGAGATCGCCCTGCTCCGCACGGTCGGCGCCACGCCCCGGCAGGTACGCCGGATGGTGCTCACCGAGGCGTTCGTGGTCGGGCTCGCCTCCGCGGTCGCCGGCTGCGCCCTCGGGCTCGCCGTCGCGCCGCTGCTGGCCGGCTGGATGGTCGACCTGGGGCTCGCCCCGCCGTGGTTCACCGTCGGGTTCTCCACCGGGCCGGCGGTCTGGGTGCCGCTGCTGATCGCCTTCTGCGTGGGGCTGGGAGTGGCGCTGGCCGGGGTCTGGGCGGCGTCCCGCCGGGCCGGTGACGTACGCCCGATCGAGGCGCTCCGGGACGCCGCCGTCGACTCCCGCACCATGACCTCCGGCCGGTGGCTCTACGGCCTGCTCGCGCTCGCCTTCGGACTGGTCACCATCGGCTGGGTGGCGGTGGTGAACCCGGGCATGGTGATGGTGCCGACCCGGTACATCGGGGTGCTGATGCTGCCGATCCTCGCCTTCGCGCTGCTCGCCCCGGTGGTGGTGAAGCCGATCGCCCGACTGATCACCTGGCCGCTCGGCCGGCTCCGCGGTGCCGCCGGGATGCTGGTCCGGGAGAGCGCGCTGACCTCGGTGCGGCGTACCGCGGCCACCGCCGCGCCGGTGCTGCTCACCGTCGGGCTCTCCATCTCGCTGCTCGGCGCCGCCGCCACCATCGACCGGGCCAAGGACAGCGGCCGGCGCAACCAGGTCACCGCCGACTTCGTGGTCACCCCGAACGGTACGCCCGGGATCAACGAGGCGGTCACCGAGCGGGTCCGGGCGATCCCCGGCGTCGACGTGGTCGCCGCGCTGCCGACCATGGTGTACGTCCGGGACGACGCCCGGCTCGCCGACTACGAGGCGCTGGCCGTCGACCCGGCGGCGCTGTCGGGCACCCTCAGCCTGCCGGTCGACGAGGGCAACCCGGCCGACCTGCGCGACGACACCATCATCGTCAACGACGACTGGGGAGTCGGGGTCGGCGAGACCGTCGAGGTCTTCATGGCCGACGGCAGCAGCGTGCCGCTGCGGGTGGTGGCGGTGCTCGACACCACCTCGGGCAGCAACGACGTCGCCTACCTGAGCACGAAGTACGCCGGCACCGCCAGGTACGCCTTCACCGGCCTGGCCCGCCGGGTCTACGTCTCGGTGCAGGACGGCACCGACGCGGCGGCCGTCCGGTCGGCGCTGGGCAGCGCCACCGCCGGGCTGGGTGCCCGGGCGGTCGCGGCGGAGGACTGGCTCGGCGAGGAGAGCAGCGAGAACAGCCAGGCCAGCACGCTGGGCATGCTGCTGGTGCTCGGCATCGCGATCGTCTTCTGCCTCATCGCCATCGTCAACACGCTGGTGATGGCGACCTCGGACCGGCTCCGGGACCTGGCGATCCTGCGGCTGGCCGGCGCCACCCCGCGACAGGTGCTCCGGGTCTTCGCCGCCGAGTCGCTGCTGGTGGCCGGCGTCGGGGTGCTGCTCGCGGTCGGGGCGTCGGCGGTGAACCTGGCCGGGCTGCGGCTCGCCCTGGGGCAGCTCGTCGGGGCGACCCCGGTCAGCGTGCCGTGGGGCACCGTCGCGGTGATCACGGTGGTCAGCGCCGCGCTGGCCGTACTCGGTGCGGTGGTACCGGTCCGGCTCGCCTTCCGGTCCGGCGCGGTCGAGCTGGCCGGCGTACGCGAATAACCGCCCACATCGGACCCTTTCCGGGCTCCGTCACCTGTTTCCTCAGGTGGCGGAGCCCGGTTCGTTTTCGAAGATAGTTTCGATATGGGGCTGGTATAGCCGCGGGTCGCAGGATGACTAGGAGCCGAGAAAGCAGGCCGGCGCCAACCGTGGGAACGGCACCTGGGGTGACGTTTCCGGGGAACGTAACTGACCCGCGAAGGGAAAGCCGTGCCAATGGACCTTTTACGACCTGGAGAGCACGGCGCCTGCACGCCGGCTCTCACCGGCGGCCACGACCAACCTCAAGGGGAGGTTGAAAAAGGTTCACCGCACGCGCTGAAGGGCATCCTCGCGGCCGTCGGGAACACACCCCTGGTGGAACTCGAACGCCTGGTCCCCGATTCTCGAATCAAGGTGTTCGCCAAGCTGGAGCGCTTCAATCCCGGCGGCAGCGTCAAGGACCGGACCGCGCTGAGCATGCTGTTGGAGAAAATCCGCAGCGGCGAACTCCAGCCGGGCCGGTCGGTGGTGGTCGAGTCGAGCTCGGGAAACCTGGCCGTCGGGCTCGCCCAGATCTGCCGGTATTTCGGGCTCCGGTTCGTCTGCGTCGTGGACGCGAAGACGACCGAACAGAACCTCGCGATACTGCGGGCGTACCAGGCGTCGGTCGAGGTGGTGAACCGGCCCGATCCCGACAGCGGCGAGTATCTGCCGGTGCGGGTACGCCGGGTCCGCGAACTGGTCTCGAACACCCCGCACGCGTTCTGGCCCAACCAGTACGCGAACCCGCTCAACCCGGTCGCGCACCGGCAGACGATGGCCGAGATCGTCGAGGCGCTCGACGGTTCCGTCGACTACCTGTTCTGCGCGGTCAGCTCCTGCGGCACCCTGCGCGGTTGCGCGGACTACGTCCGGCAGCACGGGCTGAACACGAAGATCGTCGCGGTCGACGCGGTCGGCAGCATGATCTTCGAGGGGCAGCAGCCGATCGAGCGGCTGCTTCCCGGGCACGGCGCGTCGCTGCGGCCGGGACTCTTCGACCCGGACGCCGCCGACGAGGTCATCCACGTGACCGACCTGGAGTGCGTCGCCGCCTGCCGCCGGCTCACCGCCCGGGAGGCGATCCTGGCCGGCGGCTCCTCCGGGGCCACCGTGGCGGCCCTGGAGCGGCGCGTTCCGAGCATCCCCGAGGACGCGAAGTGCGTGCTCATCTTCCCCGACGGTGGCGACCGCTACCTCGACACGATCTATTCCGACGACTGGGTACGGAGCCGCTTCGGTGAAGTTTCGCACCTCTGGAAGGAAGCCTCCGGTGGGTGATCAGGCCTGATGCTGATCCTTCGACATGACGACGTGCGGCAGATCCTCGCCGAGCGCGAACTCGCGCTGATCGAGCTGGTCGGCGAGGCGTACCGGTTGCACGACGAGGGTGCCACCGCGGTACCGCACTCGATCTTCCTCCGCTTTCCCGACCAGCCGCGCAACCGGATCATCGGGCTGCCCGCGTACGTCGGCGGGAAGTCGCCGGCCGCCGGGATGAAGTGGATCGCCTCCTGGCCGGGGAACATCGCCTCCGGGCTGGCCCGGGCCAGCGCCTCGATCGTGATCAACGACCTGGACACCGGAGCGCCGACGGCGCTGCTCGAAGGCTCGGTGATCTCCGCCAAGCGGACCGCGGCCAGTGCCGCGCTGGCGGCCCGGCTGCTGGTCCGCGAGCCCGGGCCGAGCGGGGTGACGCTGATCGGCTGCGGCGTGATCAACCTCGAGGTGCTGCGCTTCCTGCTCGCCGCGCTGCCGACGCTGACCGAGGTGACCCTCTTCGACAGCGACTGCACCCGGGCGGCGGCGTTCGCCCGGCAGTGCGCGGACCTCTCGCCGACCCTGCACGTGACGCTGGCCGCCGACGCCGGCCGGGCCGTCGCGGCGCACGACCTGGTCTCGATCGCCACCACGGCGGCCGAGCCGCACCTCGACCTCGGCCCGGCCCGCCCCGGCACGCTCGTGCTGCACGTCTCGCTGCGCGACCTGACCCCGGCGACGATCCTGGCCAGCCAGAACGTGGTCGACGACGTCGACCACGTCTGCCGGGAACGGACCTCGCTGCACCTGACCGAACAGCAGGTCGGGCACCGCGACTTCATCGACGCGCCGATCGGTCAGATCCTGCGCGGCACCGGCGGCTTCCGCCGCGATCCCGGCCGGATGGTGGTCTTCTCGCCGTTCGGCCTCGGCGCCCTGGACATCGCCCTCGCGGAGTTCGTCCGGGCCGCCGCCGTCGAGCGGGGCCTCGGCATCCGCGTCGACGACTTCCTGCCCGCCACCGGCGGCACCGCCTATCCCAGGTGATCCGGCCCCGGCCGGAGCCTCGACCAACCACAAGGAGTTCCGATGGCTGACGAGCAGACCGACGACCGGGTGTACCGGGTGGTCCGCAACGACGAGGAGCAGTACTCCATCTGGCCCGCCGACCGGGATCTGCCGGCGGGCTGGCACGCCGAGGGCACCGAGGGCCCGCGTGCCGACTGCCTCGCCCGGATCGGCGAGGTCTGGACCGACATGCGCCCGCTGAGCCTGCGCCAGCGGATGGCGGCAGCGCAGAGCTGACCGCCCCCGCAACGAGGTGAGGAGCACCCATGAACCCCGATCGAAGCCGGACTGACCTGGTCGGCGACTCCAGCGGGCCGGCGAGCGTCGCCGGGTCCGCCAACATCCTGCCGGCGCTGGTCGCCCGCCAGGTGGCGGCCACGCCCGACGCGGTCGCCGTGCTGGCCGGCGACGTCGAGGTGACGTACGCCGAACTGGACCGCCGGGCCAACCGGCTGGCCCGGTACCTGCGCGGCCTCGGTGCCGGGCCCGACACGCTGGTCGGGGTCTGCCTGCCCCGCGGCGTCGACCTGGTCGTCGCGCTGCTCGGCGTCTGGAAGGCGGGTGCCGGCTACCTGCCGCTGAGCCCGGACCACCCTCGGGACTGGGCGACCTGGGTGCTGACCGACACCGGCGCCGGGATCGTGCTCACCGGCTCGGCCCACGCCGAGCTGGTGGCCGGCACCGGCGCCCGGGTGCTCCACCTCGACGACATCGCCGCCGAACTCGCCGGGCTGCCCGACGAGGCGCCGGTCAACCCGGCGACCGGGGACGACCTCGCCTACGCGATCTACACCTCCGGCTCCACCGGCCGGCCCAAGGGCGTCATGATCAGCCACGCGGCGATCGCCAACCGGGTCGACTGGGCGGTCCGGCAGCACGGCCTCGGCCCGGCCGACCGGGTGTTGCAGAAGACCGCGCTGACCTTCGACGCTGCCTGCTGGGAGTTCTTCGCCCCGCTGGTCAGCGGCGGTGCGGTGGTGCTCGCCCCGGTCGGCGCCGAGCGCGACCCGGCGGCACTGGTCCGGGCGATCAGCCGGTACGGCGTCACCGTCTTCCAGGGCGTGCCGTCGGTGCTCCGGCTGGTCGCCGACGATCCGGGCTGGCGGGACTGCACCTCGCTGCGACTGCTCTTCTCGGCCGGCGAGCCGCTGCACGCCGAGCTGTGCCGGCGGCTCACCGACGGACTCAAGGTCACCCTCTGGAACACGTACGGGCCGACCGAGTGCGCCATCGACGTGACCGCGCACCCGTACGACCCGGCGCTGCCGACCGGCCCGGTGCCGATCGGCCGGCCCCTGGCCAACCTCCGGGTGCTGGTGCTCGACCCGAACGGGGACCCGGTGCCGGTCGGGGTCGCCGGTGAACTGCACGCCGGCGGGGTCGGGGTGGCCCGGGGCTACCTCGGCCGGCCGGAGCTGACCGCCGAGAAGTTCGTCCCCGACCCGTACGGGCCGCCGGGGTCCCGGCTCTACCGCACCGGCGACCTGGTGCGGTGGCGGACCGACGCGACCCTGGAGTACATCGGGCGGCTCGACCACCAGGTGAAGGTGAACGGCGTCCGGATCGAGCCCGGCGAGGTGGAGTCCGCACTGGTCGCCAACCCGGACGTCGACGCCGCCGTGGTGTTGGCCGTGGAGACCGCCGAGGGCGGCAAGCGGCTCGTCGGGTACGTCACCGGCGAGCGGGTGCCGACCGCCGACCGGCTGCGTACCTTCCTCCGGGACCGGCTGCCCGACCCGATGATCCCGGCCGCCTTCGTGGCCCTGCCCGAGTTCCCGCTGAACAGCAGCGGCAAGGTGGACCGGGCCGCACTGCCGGCCCCGGAGATCGGCGCCGAGGACGGCCGCCCGCCGTACGTGGCGCCGCGCACCGCCGCCGAGCGGCTGGTCGCCCGCTCCTGGGCGGAACTGCTCAGGGTGGACCGGGTCGGCGCGCACGACGACTTCTTCTCGCTCGGCGGCTCCTCGCTGCTGCTCACCCGGCTCGCCAACCAGCTCCGGGCGGCCTCCGGCAGCAAGGTACCGCTGCGCGGCCTCTTCACCGCACCCACCGTCGAGCAGCAGGCGAAGCTGATCTCGGTGCCCTCCGACGACGGCCCGCCGATCGTCCCGGTGCCCCGGACCGGGCCGCTGCCGCTGTCGTTCGGGCAGCGCCGGCTCTGGTTCCTGGACCGGCTGGAGCCGGGCAACACCGAGTGGGTCGCCCCGCTCTTCGTCCGGCTCGGCAGGGAGGTCAGCCAGAGCACGGTCCGGCGGGCGCTGGACGCGCTGGCCGGGCGGCACGAGATCCTCCGCACCCGCTACGTCGAGTTCGGTGGCGAGCCCCGCCAGGTGGTCGACGCGCCCGGCCCGGTCGAGCTGCGGGTGGTCGAGGCCGACGCCGCCGACCTGGAGACGGTGTTCCGCGGCGAGTTCGAGCGCGGCTTCGACCTGGCCACCGGCCCGGTCTGGCGGGCGCTGCTGGTCCGCTTCCCGGGTACGCCGACGCCGGCCCCGCCGACCTCGGTGCGGATCCCGGCCACGGCCGGGCGTACCCCGGCCGGCGAGTCGGTGCTGCTGCTCACCCTGCACCACATCGCCTGCGACGGCTGGTCGTCGGTGGTGCTGGAGCGGGAGCTGCGGGAACTCTGCGCGGCGACGGTTGCCGGCCGCGCCCCGGAACTGCCGGAGCAGCCGATCCAGTACCCCGACTTCGCGAGCTGGCAGCAGGGCTGGCTGACCGAGGAGGTGCTGGCGGCGGAGCTGGCGTACTGGCGGAAGACCCTGGACGGGCTCGGCCCGCTGGACCTGCCGACCGACCGGCCCCGACCGGCCCGCCGCGACCCGTCGGGCGCGCTCGCCCCGTTCACCATCCCGACCGACCTCGCCGCCGCGATCCGTGACCTCGGCCGGCGGTACGGCGCCTCGCCGTACATGACGATGCTGACCGCGTTCAGCACGCTCCTCGCCCGGTACGCCGGACGCTGGGACGTCGCCGTCGGCACTCCGGTGGCCGGCCGCAACCGGCCCGAGCTGGAGGAGATGGTCGGCTTCTTCCTCAACTCGCTGGTGCTGCGGCCGAACCTGACCGCCGGGATGCGGTTCGGCGAGGCGCTGGAGGCGACCCGGGAGGTCTGCCGGGCCGCGTTCGCGCACCAGACGCTGCCGTTCGAGCAGCTCGTCGACGACCTCCAGCCGGACCGGGACATGTCCCGTACCCCGCTGTTCCAGGTCGCCTTCGACCTGCACGACGAGGGGCTGACCGGCGGTGCGGTGCGCGCCGACGACCTGGCCGCGTTCACCGAGGCGTGGCAGATCGCCAAGACCGACCTGACGCTCTTCGTCCGGGTGCAGGAAGACGGCGCGATGCTCGGCGCCCTGGAGTACGCGACCGCGCTCTTCGACCGCTCCACGGTGGACCGGATGGGCGGCCACCTGGTCCGGCTGCTCCAGGCGGTCACCGCCGACCCGGAGCTGCGGCTCGGCGCGGTGGACTTCCTCGACCCGGTCGACGAGCTGGTCGGCACCGGCCGGATCGACCCGTTCCGCACCGGTGCCCCGGACCGCTGCCTGCACCAGGTCTTCGAGGAGCGGGTGCTGCTCGCCCCGGAGGCGGTGGCGGTGACCTTCCAGGACGTCTCGTTGACGTACGCCGAGGTGAACGCCCGGGCGAACCGGCTGGCACACCGGCTGCGGGCCGGCGGGATCGGGCCCGGCTCGCTGGTCGGCGTCTGCCTGGAGCGCGGGATCGACCTGGTCCCGACCCTGATCGGAGTGCTGAAGTCCGGTGCGGCGTACCTGCCGCTGGATCCGGCGCAGCCGGTGGACCGGCTCGGCCTCATGGTCGACGACGCGGGTGCTCCGGTGGTCGTGACGCAGTCGTCGCTGGTCGGCACGGTCTCCGGGTTCTTCGACGGCGACCTGCTGGTGCTCGACCGGGAGGACCTGTCGGGGCAGCCGGTGGCGAACCCGACGCCGGTCTCGCACCCCGAGGACCTGATCTACGTGATCTACACCTCGGGGTCGACGGGGCGGCCGAAGGGCGTCTGCCTGAGCCACGCCAACGTGCTCCGGCTCTTCACCACCACCCACCCGCAGTACGGCTTCTCCGCCGACGACGTGTGGACGCTGTTCCACTCGTACGCCTTCGACGTCTCCGTCTGGGAACTCTGGGGCGCGCTGGCCTACGGCGGCCGGCTGGTGGTGGTGCCGCGCGAGGTGACCCGGCTGCCGGACGAGTTCCTGGAGCTGCTGGTCACCGAGCGGGTCACCGTGCTCAGCCAGACCCCGTCGGCGTTCCGCGCCATGGTCGGGTTCGCCCGGGACGGCAACCCCCGGCTGGACCGGCTGTCGCTGCGGGCCGTGGTCTTCGCCGGCGAGAAGCTGGAGATGGCCGAGCTGGCCCCCTGGATGGCCCGGTTCGGTGAGCGTCCGGCACTGGTCAACATGTACGGCATCACCGAGACGACGGTGCACTCCACCTACCACCTGGTACGTCCGCAGGACATCACCGGTTCCGGCAACCCGATCGGCTATCCGCTGAGCGACTCCCGGATCTACCTGCTGGACGGCTACGGCAACCTGGTCCCGGTCGGGGTCCCCGGCGAGATCCACGTCGGCGGTCCGGCGGTGGCCCGGGGCTACCTGAACCGGCCGGAGCTGACCGCGCAGCGGTTCGTGCCGGACCCGTTCGCGGCCGAGCCGGGGGCCAGGATGTACCGCAGCGGCGACCTGGCCCGGCGCCGCCCCGACGGCGGGCTCGACTTCCTCGGCCGGATCGACCACCAGGTGCAGATCCGCGGCTACCGGGTCGAGCTGGGCGAGATCGAGACCGTGCTCGCCGCGCACCCCGGCGTCCGGAACGCGGTCGTGCTGACCGACGAGCCGGAGCCGGGCCAGCCGAGGGTCGTCGCCTACTACGTACCCGACGCCGACGACCCGCCGCTCGTCCCCGACCTGGTCGGCTACTGCGGCAGCCGGCTGCCCGACTACATGGTGCCGGGCGTCTTCGTGCCGCTGGAGAAGATTCCGCTGACCCCCAACGGCAAGCTCGACCGTCGCGCGCTGCCGACCCCGGCCCGGACGGTCGCCGAGGTGGACGCGGCGGGCTACGTCGCACCGCAGGGTCCGGTCGAGGAGCGGATCGCCGAGATCTGGGCCGAGCTGCTCGACGTCGACGCCGGTACCCAGACGAACTTCTTCACCGTCGGCGGCCACTCGATCCTCGCGGTCCGGCTGGCCTCCCGGATCCAGGAGGAGTTCGAGATCGACCTACCGGTGCGGACCGTCTTCGAACGGCCCACGATCGCGCGGATCGCCGAGGCGGTCGAGGAGCGGATCCGCGCCGAGATCGACGAGCTTTCCGAGTCCGACCTGCTGGCCGGCCTGGCGTTGCTGAAGGAGCAAGAGGTATGAGCACGGTCGAGGGCACGATCGAACGCGGTGTCGAGGCGGCCCGGGAGGAACTGCTCCGGGCCCGGCTCGCCGGGCGGCTGCGCGGCGGTCGCCGCGCGGCACTGACCCGGGTCGACCGGAGCGGTCCACTGCCGCTCTCCTTCGGACAGCAGCAGATGTGGTTCCTGAGCAGGCTGGACCCGGGCAGCTGGGAATATCTGGTACCGCTCGCGCTGCGGCTGCGCGGTCCGCTGGACTCCGCCGCGCTGCGCCGGGCGCTGACCGAACTGGTCGGCCGGCACGAGATCCTGCGTACCCGGTACGCGCTGGTCGGCGGCGAGCCGGTCCAGGTGATCGACCCGGCCGGGCCGGTCGAGCTGGCGGTGACGGACCTGACCGACCTGCCCGAGGCGGAGCGGGAGCGCCGGGGCTTCGACCGGGCCGCCGAGGAGCCGTCGATCCCGTTCGACCTGGCCACCCAGTGGCCGGTCCGGGCCCGGCTGGTCCGGCTGGCCGACGACGACCACCTGCTGGTCGTGGTCTTCCACCACGTCGCCTGCGACGCCTGGTCGGTCGGGGTCTTCGCCGAGGAACTCAGCGAGCTGTACGCGGCCGCGCTCGCCGGCCGGCCCAGCACCCTCGCCCCGCTGCCGGTGCAGTACGCCGACTACGCCGCCTGGGAGCGGAACCGCTCGGAGGCGGAGCACCAGCGGCACCTGGACTACTGGCGGCAGCAGCTCGCCGGGGTGCCGCCGCTGGACCTGCCGGCGGACCGGCCCCGCCCGGTGACCCGGGACTGGGCCGGTGCGGTGGTCGAGGTGGAGCTGCCGGCCGCGCTCGGCGGGCAGCTCCGGGACCTCGCCCGGCGGCACGACGCCACCCTGTTCATGGTGCTGCTCACCGGCTACCAGGCGCTGCTGTCCCGGTACACCGGCGGCACCGACATCCCGGTCGGCACGGTGGTCTCCGGACGCAACCGGCCCGAGCTTTCCAAGCTGATCGGGTACGGCATCAACAGCCTGGTGATGCGGGCCCGCTGGGACTCCGACATCACCTTCGGCGAGCTGCTGGCCGCCAACCGGCAGACCGTGCTGGCCGCCTTCGACCACCAGGAGGTGCCGTTCGGGCAGCTCGTCGACGAACTCCAGCCGGAGCGGGACATGTCCCGTACCCCGCTGTTCCAGGTCGCCTTCACCATGCACGAGGCGGGCGCCGGGGCGTACGCGATGCCGGGGCTGACCGTCTCGGCGCTGGACGCGCTCTCCCAGGTCTCCCGCTTCGACCTGACGCTCCAGATCCGGGAGGCCGCCGACGGTGGGCTCCGGGCCCACCTGGAGTACGCGACCGCGCTCTTCGACGGGGCCACGATGCGCCGCCTCGGCGGGCACCTGGTCCGGCTGCTCCAGGCCGTCGTCGCCGACCCGGATCGGGCGCTCTCGGCGGTCGACCTGCTCGACGACGCCGAGCGGGCCGAGGTCACCGGGGTCGCCGACCCGTTCCGGATCGAGGCGGTGCCGCCGACCCGGACCGTGCACCAGGTCTTCGAGGAGCGGGTGGCCGCCGCCCCGGACGCCGTCGCGGTGACCTTCGAGGGCGTCTCGTTGACGTACGCCGAGGTGAACGCCCGGGCGAACCGGCTGGCGCACCGGCTCCGCGCGCTCGGCGCGGGACCGGAGTCCCTGGTCGGGGTCTGCCTGGAGCGGGGCATCGACCTGGTCCCGACCCTGCTCGGGGTGCTGAAGTCCGGTGCGGCGTACCTGCCGCTGGATCCGGCGCAGCCGGTGGATCGGCTCGGTTTCATGGTCGGCGACGCGGGCGCGTCGGTGATCGTGACCCAGTCGTCGCTGGCCGGGACGGTCGCCGGCTTCTCCGACGGTGCCGTGGTCAACCTCGACGAGGAGGACCTGTCGGGGCAGCCGGCGGAGAACCTGGCCCCGCTCACCGGCCCGGAGAACCTGATCTACGTCATCTACACCTCGGGGTCGACGGGGCGGCCGAAGGGCGTCTGCCTGACCCACGCCAACGTGCTCCGGCTGCTGACCGTCGGCGACACCCACTACCGGTTCTCCGCCGCCGACGTCTGGCCGCTGTTCCACTCGTACGCCTTCGACGTCTCCGTCTGGGAACTCTGGGGCGCGCTGCTCTACGGCGGCCGGCTGGTGGTGGTGCCGCGCGAGGTGACCCGGGTGCCGGACGAGTTCCTGGAGCTGCTCGTCCGGGAGCGGGTCACGGTGCTCAACCAGACCCCGTCGGCGTTCCGCAGCCTGGTCGGCTTCGCCCGGGACGACGATCCCCGGCTCGCCGCCCTGGAGCTGCGGGCGGTGGTCTTCGCCGGCGAGAAGCTGGAGATGGCCGAGCTGGCCCCCTGGACCGACCGGTTCGGCCTGGACCGCCCGGCCCTGCTCAACATGTACGGCATCACCGAGACGACGGTGCACTCCAGCTTCCACCAGGTACGCCCGCAGGACATCGGCGACCCCGGCAACCCGGTCGGCTACCCCCTCGGCGACCTGCGGATCTATCTCCTCGACCGGTACGGCAACCTGGTCCCGGTCGGCGTGCCGGGTGAGATCCACGTGGGTGGTCCCGGGGTGGCCCGGGGCTACCTCAAGCGGCCGGAGCTGACCGCGCAGCGGTTCGTGCCGGACCCGTTCGCTTCCGAGCCGGGGGCCCGGATGTACCGCAGTGGCGACCTGGCGAGGCGCCGCCCCGACGGCGGGCTGGACTTCCTCGGCCGGATCGACGACCAGGTGCAGATCCGTGGCTACCGGGTCGAGCTGGGCGAGATCGAGACCGTGCTCGCCGCGTACCCGGGGGTCCGGGACGCGGTGGTGGTGGTCCGGGAGGACATCCCCGGCGACAAGCGACTCGTCGGCTATCTGGTGGCCGAGGGCGACCAGGTGCCGAGCCCGGCCGAGCTGCGCGAGTTCCTCGCCCGCGGCCTGCCGGAATACATGGTGCCGGCCGCGTTCGTGCCGCTGGAGAAGATTCCGCTGACCGCCAACGGCAAACTCGACCGCCGCGCGCTACCCGCGCCGGACCGCGCCGCACTCTCCGGGGAGCAGGCCTACGTGCCGCCGCGTACCCCGGTCGAGGAGCGGGTCGCGGCGATCTGGCGGAGCGTGCTCGGGGTCGAGCGGGTCGGCGTGCACGACAGCTTCTTCGACCTCGGCGGGCACTCGATCCGGGCGGTCGCCCTGGTCGGCGAGCTGCGGTCGATCGGACTGGACGTCTCCGTCCGGGACGTCTTCGCACACCGGACCGTCGCGGAACTCTGCGGGATCCTCGACGGCCGGTCCGCGCCGGCCGCGCAGGAGCGCCCGGTGGCGCCGTTCGAGCTGCTCTCCGCCGAGGACCGGGCGAAGGTGCCGGCCGGCGCCAGCGACGCGTACCCGCTCTCCCGGGTCCAGGCCGGCATGGTCGTCGAGATGCTCTCCGACGGGGAGCTGCACGCGTACCACAACGTGACGTCGTTCCGGATCCGTGACGAGCAGCCGTTCGCGCTGGAGGCGCTCCGCGAGGCGGCCCGGATCGTGGTGGCCCGGCACGAGGTGCTGCGGACCGCGATCGACCTGACCACGTACTCGGTGCCGATGCAGGTGGTGTACCCGACCGCCGAGATGCCGGTCGGGGAGCGGGACCTGCGGCACCTGGACGCCGCCGAGCTGGACCGGTCGCTGCGGGAGTTCACCGCGGTGGAGCGGGCCGACGTCTTCGACCTGGCCCAGCCGGCCCTGATGCGGCTGCACGCGCACGTCTGCGACGACAAGACCTGGTGGCTCTCGGTCACCGAGTGCCACGCCATCATCGAGGGCTGGAGCCACCACTCGCTGCTGATGGAGGTGCTCGACCTCTACCGGGAGATCCGCGACGGCGGTACGCCGGCCGAGGTCGAGCCGCCGCCGGTGCGGTTCGCCGACTTCATCGGCGCCGAGCTGCGCTCGCTGGCGTCGTCGGACGACCGGGACTACTGGCGGGACATCGTCGGCCGGTACGCCCGGTTCACCCTGCCCACCGGCTGGGGTGACGAGGACGCGCCGCGCGAGTCGCTGATGCTCGGGGTGCCCTTCCACGACCTGGAGTCCGACCTGCGCAAGCTGGCCAGCCGGGCGAAGGCGTCGCTGAAGACGGTGCTGCTCGCCGCCCACCTGAAGGTGATGAGCCAGCTCACCGCCGAGGAGTCGTTCCTGACCGGTCTGGTGCTGCACGGCCGGCCCGAGGTGGTCGGCGCCGACCGGGTCTACGGGATGTACCTGAACAGCCTGCCGTTCGGCTACGACCGGGGCGCCCGGACCTGGCTGGAACTGGTGGCGCGGACGTACGCCCGGGAGATGGAGATCTGGCCCCGCCGCCGGTTCCCGATGCCGGAGATCCAGCGCGAGTTCGGCGACGGCCAGCGGCTGATGGACGTCCGGTTCAGCTACCACGACTTCGACCAGGTCGACCGGGACCTCGTCGACTACATGGCCAGCATCGACGACAGCCCGACCGAGTTCCCGCTCGCCGTGGCGGTCCGGCTCGGCTACGTGACGATGGCGGTCAACCCCCGGGTGCTGAGCCGGGCCAACGGCGACCGGATGGGCGCCATGTACCGGGCCGTGCTGGAGGCGATGGCGGCGGACCCGGAGGGCGACGCCCGGGGCACCTTCCTCGCCGACGAGGAGCGGCAACGGCTGGTGGTGGAGTGGAACCGCACCACCGCCGAACCGACCGGACCGGCCGTGCCGGAGCGCTTCGTCGCACAGATGTCGGCCACCCCGCACACGGTGGCGGTCGAGTGCGCCGGCCAGCAGCTCACGTACGCCGAACTGGACGCCCGGGCGAACCGGCTCTCCCGGCACCTGCGCGCCTGCGGGGTGGTGCCGGAGTCCGTCGTCGGAGTGCTGCTGGACCGGGGCCCCGAGCTGCTGGTGGCGATGCTGGCGGTCTGGAAGGCCGGCGGCGCGTACGTGCCGCTCGACCCGGCCCACCCGGCCGACCGGCTCGCCGACATGCTGGCCGACGCCGGCACCCGGGTGGTGGTGACCGGCTCCGGCTACGCCGACCGGTTCCCGGAGATCCCGGTGCGGGTCCTGGTGGACCGGGACGCGCCGGCCATCGCCGAGCAGCCGGCCACACCGCTCGTGGTCCCGACCGATCTCGACCGGCTCGCGTACGTGATTTTCACGTCGGGGTCGACGGGTCGGCCGAAGGGTGTGGCGGTGTCGCATCGTGGGTTGGTCAACCATGTGTCGTGGGCGGCGCGGGAGTTGGCTGGTCGTGGTGTTGGTGGTTCGGCGTTGTTCTCGTCGGTGGCGTTCGATCTGGTGGTGCCGAATGTGTGGGCGCCGTTGGTGTCGGGTCAGCGGGTGTGGTTGGCGGGTCCGGATCTGGACATGGCGGATCTGGGTCGGGAGTTGGTGGCCGCCGGTCCGTTCAGCTTCCTGAAGCTGACCCCCGGCCACCTGGAGATCATCGGCCAGCAGGCCGAGGACGCCCAGCTCGCCGCGCTGGCCGAGATCGTGGTGGTGGCCGGCGAGGCCCTGCCCGGCCCGGTCGCCGAGAACTGGCGCCGGATCCTCGGCGACGGCCGCCTGGTCAACGAGTACGGCCCGACCGAGGCGTCCGTCGGCACCTGCACCTATCCCGTCACCCGTACGCCCGACTCGGACGTGGTGCCGATCGGTCGTCCGCTGCCCGGCATGTCGATGTACGTCCTCGACGCCGACCTGTCGCCGGTTCCGGTGGGTGTGCTGGGTGAGTTGTATGTCGGTGGGGTCGGTGTGGCCCGGGGTTATGTGAACCGGCCGGAGTTGACGGCGGAGCGGTTCGTGCCGGATCCGTTCGGGTCGGCGGGGTCTCGGTTGTATCGGACCGGCGACCTGGTCCGGGTGTTGCCGAGCGGTGATGTGGAGTTCGTCGGTCGGGTCGACGATCAGGTGAAGGTGCACGGGTATCGGATCGAGTTGGGTGAGATCCGGTCGGTGTTGCTGGAGCATGGGTCGGTTCGGGACGCGGTGGTGGTGGCGGTGGGTGCGGCGTCGGACAAGCGTCTGGTCGCCTACTGCGTGCCGGCCTCGTCCGGCGAGTTGGATGTTGCCGGGTTGACCGGGCATGCGGCGACCCGGTTGCCGGAGTACATGGTGCCGGCGGCGTTCGTGGTGTTGGATGCGTTGCCGTTGAACGCGAACGGGAAGGTGGATCGTCGGGCGTTGCCGGATCCGGATTCTGCCGTGGTGGATGCAGGGCCGGTGTTCGTGGGTCCGCGCACGCCGGTGGAGGAGCGGATCGCTTCGGTGTGGTGTGCGGTGCTGGGCCTGGAGCGGGTGGGGGTGACGGAGAGTTTCTTCGATCTGGGTGGGCATTCGATTCGGGCGGTGGCGTTGGTCGGGAAGTTGCGGGCGGCCGGGTTCGAGGTGGCGGTCCGGGACGTGTTCCAGTACCGCACCATCGCCGAACTCGCCGAGAAGCTCTCCGGACAGTCGGTTGCCGACCAGTCGGTCGAGTCCGGTCCGATCGCGCCGTACGCGCTGCTCTCCGCCGAGGACCGGGCCGCGTTGCCGGCCGGGGTGGTCGACGCGTACCCGCTGTCGCAGGTGCAGCTCGGCATGGTCGTCGAGATGCTGGCCGACAACGATCTGCACGCCTACCACAACGTCACCTCGTTCCGGCTGCGCACCGAGCAGTCGTTCGGGCTGGACGCGCTGCGCGAGGCGGCCCGGATCGTGGTCGAGCGGCACGAGCTGCTGCGTACCTCGTTCGACCTGACCAGCTATTCGGTGCCGATGCAGCTCGTGCACGACACCGCCGAGATCCCGATCGGCGTACGCGACATCCGGCAGCTCGACGCGGCCGGGCGGAAGCAGGCGATCCGGGAGTTCACCACGGCGGAACGGGCCAAGCTGTTCGACCTCGGGGTGGCCCCGCTGCTGCGGTTCACCGTGCACGAGGAGAGCGACGAGGCGTGGTGGATGTCCGTCACGGTCTCCCACCCGATCACCGAGGGGTGGAGCCACCGGGCGATGCTGACCGAGCTGCTGGAGCTGTACCAGCAGATCCGGGCCGGCGGAACACCGACACCGGCGACCCGCCCGGCGGTCCGGTACGCGGACTTCATCGCCGCCGAACTCGACTCGCTGGCCTCGACCGAGGACCGCGACTACTGGCGCGGAATCGTCGACGGCTACACCAAGCTGTCACTGCCGACCGGCTGGGCCGCCGACCCGTCGACGCCCCGGGAGCCGTACTCGGTCACCGTGCCGGTCCGCGACCTGGAGCCGGAGCTGCGGGCGCTGGCCACGTCGACGCGTACCTCCTTGAAGGCGGTGCTGCACGCGGCGCACCTGAAGGTGATGAGCCAGCTCACCGACGAGCCGGTCTTCTACACCGGCCTGGTGTGCAGCGCCCGGCCCGAGGTCGACGGCGCCGACAAGGTCTACGGGATGTACCTGAACACCCTGCCCTTCGCGCACCGGCGCGGAGCGGCGACCTGGGGTGAGCTGGTCCGGCAGGTCTTCGACCGCGAGGTCGAGCTGTGGCCGCACCGGCGCTATCCGATGCCGGCGATCCAGCGTGAGCTGGCCGACGGCCAGCGCCTGCTCGACGTGCGGTTCAGCTACCAGGACTTCGACGCGGTCGACACCGAACTGGTCGACGTGGAGTCCGGGCTCGGCGAGGGGGCCACCGAGTTCGGCCTGGCCGTCGCCGCGATGACCGGGAGCCTGGTGCTGACCGCCGACACGCACATGCTGAGCCGGCCGGACGCGACCCGGCTCGGCGCGATGTACCGGGCGGTTCTGGCGGCGATGGCGGCGACCGGTGCCGGCGGCGACGCCCGGCAGAACCACCTGCCGGCGGAGGAGCGGGAGCGGCTGCTCGGCGAGTACGCCGTCAACCCCACCGCCGCGCCGACCCGTACCGTTCCGGAGCTGGTCGCCGACGTCGCCGCCGCGCATCCGGACCGGATCGCGGTGGCCCTCGGCGAGCTGGAACTCGACTACGCCGAGCTGGACGCCCGGGCGAACCGGCTGGCCCGGCACCTGCGGTCCCGGGGCGTGGGCCCAGAGTCGCTGGTCGGGGTGCTGCTGGACCGGGGACCGGACCTGATCGCCACCTTCCTGGCGGTCTGGAAGACCGGTGGCGCGTACGTGCCGCTGGACCCCTCGTTCCCGGCCGACCGGGTGAACACGATGCTCACCGACGCCGGTGCCCGGGTGGTGGTCACCCGGTCCCGGCACGCGGACCGGTTCGACCCGACGCTGGACTGTGTCCTCGTCGACACCGAGCGCCTGGAGATCGGCAACCGTCCGGCGACCCCTATCGCCGAACCCGCCGACCTCGATCGGCTCGCGTACGTGATTTTCACGTCGGGGTCGACGGGGCGGCCGAAGGGTGTGGCGGTGTCGCACCGTGGGTTGGTCAACCATGTGTCGTGGGCGGCGCGGGAGTTGGCTGGTCGTGGTGTTGGTGGTTCGGCGTTGTTCTCGTCGGTGGCGTTCGATCTGGTGGTGCCGAATGTGTGGGCGCCGTTGGTGTCGGGTCAGCGGGTGTGGTTGGCGGGTCCGGATCTGGACATGGCGGATCTGGGTCGGGAGTTGGTGGCCGCCGGTCCGTTCAGCTTCCTGAAGCTGACCCCCGGCCACCTGGAGATCATCGGCCAGCAGGCCGAGGACGCCCAGCTCGCCGCGCTGGCCGAGATCGTGGTGGTGGCCGGCGAGGCCCTGCCCGGCCCGGTCGCCGAGAACTGGCGCCGGATCCTCGGCGACGGCCGCCTGGTCAACGAGTACGGCCCGACCGAGGCGTCCGTCGGCACCTGCACCTATCCCGTCACCCGTACGCCCGACTCGGACGTGGTGCCGATCGGTCGTCCGCTGCCCGGCATGTCGATGTACGTCCTCGACGCCGACCTGTCGCCGGTTCCGGTGGGTGTGCTGGGTGAGTTGTATGTCGGTGGGGTCGGTGTGGCCCGGGGTTATGTGAACCGGCCGGAGTTGACGGCGGAGCGGTTCGTGCCGGATCCGTTCGGGTCGGCGGGGTCTCGGTTGTATCGGACCGGCGACCTGGTCCGGGTGTTGCCGAGCGGTGATGTGGAGTTCGTCGGTCGGGTCGACGATCAGGTGAAGGTGCACGGGTATCGGATCGAGTTGGGTGAGATCCGGTCGGTGTTGCTGGAGCATGGGTCGGTTCGGGACGCGGTGGTGGTGGCGGTGGGTGCGGCGTCGGACAAGCGTCTGGTCGCCTACTGCGTGCCGGCCTCGTCCGGCGAGTTGGATGTTGCCGGGTTGACCGGGCATGCGGCGACCCGGTTGCCGGAGTACATGGTGCCGGCGGCGTTCGTGGTGTTGGATGCGTTGCCGTTGAACGCGAACGGGAAGGTGGATCGTCGGGCGTTGCCGGATCCGGATTCTGCCGTGGTGGATGCAGGGCCGGTGTTCGTGGGTCCGCGCACGCCGGTGGAGGAGCGGATCGCTTCGGTGTGGTGTGCGGTGCTGGGCCTGGAGCGGGTGGGGGTGACGGAGAGTTTCTTCGATCTGGGTGGGCATTCGATTCGGGCGGTGGCGTTGGTCGGGAAGTTGCGGGCGGCCGGGTTCGAGGTGGCGGTCCGGGACGTGTTCCAGTACCGCACCATCGCCGAACTCGCCGAGAAGCTCTCCGGACAGTCGGTTGCCGACCAGTCGGTCGAGTCCGGTCCGATCGCGCCGTACGCGCTGCTCTCCGCCGAGGACCGGGCCGCGTTGCCGGCCGGGGTGGTCGACGCGTACCCGCTGTCGCAGGTGCAGCTCGGCATGGTGGTGGAGATGCTCGGCGGGGTCGGTGGCAACCGCTACCACAACACCAGCTTCTTCCGGATCCGTGACGAGCAGCCCTTCCAGCCGGAGGCGTTGCGCGAGGCGGCCCGGATCGTCGTCGGGCGGCACGAGCTGCTGCGTACCTCGTTCGACCTGACCAGCTACTCGGTGCCGATGCAGCTCGTGCACGACACCGCCGAGATGCCGGTCGAGGTCTGCGACGTACGGCACCTGGACGACCCGGGCCGGGAGCAGGCGCTGCACGACCTGATCGCCCGGGAGCGGGCGAACCTGTTCGACCTGGCCGACCCGCCGCTGCTCCGGATGGCCGGGTTCGTGGAGGGCGACGACGCCTGGCGGCTCGGCTTCACCCAGTGCCACGCGATCACCGAGGGCTGGAGCCAGCAGTCGCTGCTGATGGAGGTGCTCGACCTCTACCGGCAGCTCGCCGCCGGCCGGGAACCCGAGCCGGTCGTCGCGCCCGGGGTGCGGTACGCGGACTTCATCGCCGCCGAACTCGACTCGCTGGCCTCGACCGAGGACCGGGACTACTGGCAGGGGATCGTCACCCGGCACGCCCGGTTCACCCTGCCGGCCGGTTGGGGTGGCGCCGCCGACGAGGCCGGCAGCTTCCGGGTCCCGGTCGGGTTCCCGGACCTGGAGCCGGGGCTGCGGGCGCTGGCGACGGCGACCCGTACGTCGATGAAGGCGGTGCTGCACGCGGCGCACCTGAAGGTGATGAGCCAGCTCACCGACGAGCCGGCGTTCTTCACCGGCCTGGTGTGCAGCGCCCGGCCGGAGATCGACGGCGCCGAGAAGGTGTACGGGATGTACCTCAACACCCTGCCGTTCCCGCACGACCGGACGGCCGGCACCTGGGGCGACCTGGTCCGGCAGGTCTTCGACCGCGAGGTCGAACTCTGGCCGCACCGGCGCTATCCGATGCCGGCGATCCAACGCCGGCTCGGCGGGCGGCAGCTCATCGAGGTGATGTTCAGCTATCAGGACTTCCACCAGGTCGACACGGATCTCGTCGACGTGCGGGCCGGTGCGGGCGACGCCGCCAACGAGTTCGCGCTCGCGGTGTCGACCGGTCCCGGGCACCTGATGCTGCGGGTCCGGCGCTCCGCGCTGACCCCGGAGAACGCCGAGCGGGTGGTCGCGATGTACCGGACGGTGCTGGAGTCGATGGCCGCGGGTGCCGACGGTGACGCCCGGGCGACGTACGTGCCGGCGGGGGAGCTGGACGCGGTGTTGACCGACTGGAACGACACAGCGGTGGAGTGGTGAAGAAGATGAGTCGATCGGTGCACCACATTGTCGAGGCGCAGGCCGCGGCCACCCCGAAGTCGGTGGCGGTGGTCCAGGGCGGCGAGCGGGTCCGGTACGCCGAACTCGACGCGCTGGCGAACCGGTACGCCCAGCACCTGCGGGCGGTCGGGGTCGGGCCGGAGTCGGTGGTCGGGGTGCTGCTGGGGCGGGAGCCGTCCCTGGTGGCCTGGCTGCTGGCGGTCTGGAAGGCCGGTGCGGCGTACGTGCCGCTGGACCCGGAGCTGCCGGCGGAACGGCTGGGCTACATGCTGGAGACCGCCGGCGCGGAACTGGTGGTGAGCGAGTCGAGGCTGGTCGGCCGGCTGGACGGGGTCTACGCCGGCCGGCACGTCCTCGCCGACCGGGACGAGAACGTGATCGAGTCCCGGCCGGCGGAGCCGGTGCCCCGCCGCGACGACCAGCACCAGCTGGCGTACATCATCTTCACCTCCGGCTCGACCGGGCGGCCGAAGGGCGTGCAGATCTCGCACCGGGCGCTGCTGAACCTGCTCTTCTCGATGCGCCGGCTGCTGGACGCCGGCACCGACGACGTCTGGCTCGCCGCCACCTCGCTCTCCTTCGACATCTCCGGGCTGGAGCTGTATCTCCCGCTGGTCACCGGCGGCCGGCTGGTGCTGGCCGACGACGACGAGGTGGGAGACAGTCCGGAGCTGCTCAGCCTGCTCGACCGCTATCCGGTGACGCACGTCCAGGCGACGCCGTCGGGCTGGAAGCTGCTGCTGGACGCGGGTTTCGGGCAACGGCCGGTGGTCGCGCTGGTCGGCGGCGAGGCGCTGCCGCCGGCGCTCGCCGGTGACCTGCGCGGCCGGGTGAAGCGACTGGTCAACGTGTACGGTCCGACCGAGACCGCGATCTGGTCGACGAGTTGGGACGTGCCCGGGGACGTCGAGGTGGTGCCGATCGGCCGGCCGATCGCGAACACCCGGACGTACGTGCTGGACCGGGACTTCCAGCCGGTCGCGGTCGGCGTCGTCGGCGAGCTGTACATCGCCGGTGACGGCGTCGCCCGGGGGTACGTCAACCGCCCCGAGCTGACCGCCGAGAAGTTCCTGCCGGAGCCGTTCGGCAAGGCGGCCGGGACCCGGATGTACCGCACCGGTGACCTGGTCCGGTACGGGCCGGACGGGAACCTGGAGTTCCTGGGTCGGGCGGACCACCAGGTGAAGATCCGGGGGCACCGGATCGAGCTGCCCGAGATCGAGGAGCGGCTGCTCGCCCACCCGGACGTCCGCAACGGGGTGGTGGTGGCCCGGGAGGACCAGGGCGGCGAGAAGTGGCTCGCCGGCTACGTCGTACCGGTGGACGGCCGGCCGATCGAGCCGGCCGGGCTGCGTGACTTCCTGGCCGAGGCGCTGCCCGGCTACATGGTGCCGGTCGCGTTCGTCACCCTGGACGCGTTGCCGTTGAACTCGGCCGGCAAGGTGGACCGGCGGGCGCTGCCGGCGCCGGAGCGCACGTCCTTCGGCGGCGAGCGCGAGTTCGTGGCGCCGCGCAACGAGATCGAGCGGCGGATCGCCCGGATCTGCGTGGAGGTGCTCGGCATCGACCGGGTGGGGGTGCACGACAGGTTCTTCGACCTGGGCGCCGACTCGATGCGGATCGTGCAGCTCGTCACCGCCGCCCGGAAGGCCGATCTTCCGGTGTCGTTGCGGATGCTCTACCAGCACGGCAGCGTCGCCGAGCTGGCCGTCGCCCTCGGCGCACCGGCTCCGGCCAGTCTGCTCGTCGAGCCGACCCAGCTGCTGCCCGTCATCACACCGGGCCGGGACAGGGCCGCAGCCCCCGCACCGGAAGCGGTGGCAGCCGCCGCACCGGAAGCGGTGGCAGCCGCCGCACCGGAACCGGTCGCCGCCGCACCGGCAGCGGTCGCCGTCACAGCCGAGCCGGTCACCGCCGGCACCACCGAGCCGGTGCCGGCCACCCGGGTCGAGTCGCGTCCGGTGGGTCGGCTCGCCGCCGGGCCGTCGCCGCTGCCCACCATGGCCGCGCATCAGATACCCGGGGCGAGTGTCGCGCTGGTCCGGGCCGGCCAGGTCGCCGAGGTACGCGGCTACGGCGTACTCGTCGCCGGTGGGGCCGAGCCGGTCACCCCGGAGACCCCGTTCCAGGTCGCCTCGATCAGCAAGCACGTGACCGCGCTCGGCGTACTCCGGCTGGTCGGTCAGGGGCGGCTGGAGCTGGACGCCGACGTGAACCGGTACCTCACCTCGTGGCGGGTGCCGGACGGGCCGGCGCCGGTCACCGTACGGCACCTGCTGGCGAACCTCTCCGGCCTCTCCACCAGCCCGAACACCGGGTACGCCCCGACCGAGCCGATGCCGGACCTGCTCGACGTGTTGCACGGCCGCCCGCCGGCGACCTCCGAGCCGGTCCGGCCCGAACTGGTGCCGGGGGAGTCGTTCCGGAAGACCAACAGCCACTACGCGGTGCTGCAACAGGTGCTGGTCGACCTGACCGGGGAGCCGTTCCCGGAGCTGCTCCGCCGGCTCGTCCTGGCACCGCTGGGCATGACCGACAGCAGTTTCGACCCGGCGTTCCCGGCCGACCCCGCCCGGCGGGTCGCGCTCGGTCACGACGAGCACGGGGTACCCGTACCCGGTGGCTGGCGCAACCGTCCGGCGCTGGCCGCCGGGGGTCTCTGGACGACCGCCGCGGACCTGGCCCGGGTGCTGGTCGAGATCCACCGTGCGCACCTGGGCGGCGGCGAGCTGCTCACCCCGGAACTCGCCGCCGAACTGGTGGCGGTCGCCTCGCCGGGCACCTTCTACGGTCTCGGCACGGTCGTCGACGACACCGCGCCGGACCTGGAGTTCGGGCACCCGGGCGAGACGGTCGGCTACCGGGCGATGACCATGGGCCGGCTCCGCGCCGGTGACGGCTTCGTGGTGCTGACCAACTCCGAGTCCGGCAAGGCGGTGCAGTCGTTCGTCGCCACCGAACTGGCCGGCTGGGTCGAGCGGCCCGGCGGCGCGGCGGCGACGGCGGGTTACGCCGCCGCCGAGGACGGCGAGACCATCCGGGTCGGCGAGCCGGCCGGCCGCGCCGGAACCGAGGCCGACCTGACCCGGGACGCGGCGCCGGCCACCGGTCCGGTGCGGGAGGAGGCGCGGACGGTGCGACACCTGATCTCGATCAACGACCTGACCGACGAGGACCTGCGGTCCATCGTCGCCCGGGGGGTACGGTTCCGGTCCGGGCAGGCCCGGCGGGAGCGGCCGCTCGACGGCGACGTGGTCGGCGTCTACTTCAAGCGGACCTCGACCCGGACCCGGACCGCGTTCTCCAGCGGCGCGCTGCGGCTCGGCGCGCAGATCGTCGCGTACGGGCCGGAGGACCTCCAGCTCAACACCGGCGAGACGCACGCCGACACCGGCCGGGTGATGTCCCGGATGCTCGACGTGCTGGTGGCCCGCACCTCGGGTGACCCGGCGGAGTTGCGGCAACTGGCCGACCAGGACCGGATGTCGGTGGTCAACGCGATGAGCGCCGACGAGCACCCGACCCAGGCGCTGACCGACCTGACCACGATGCTCGACCACTTCGGACGGATCGACGGGCTGCGGGTGCTCTACGTCGGCGAGGGCAACAACAGTGCCGCCGCGCTGGCCTTGGCCCTGACCCGGTACGCCGGCACCCACCTGGAGCTGCGTACCCCGCCGGGGTACGGGCTGACCGAGGAGATCAGGGCGACCGCCTCGGCGCAGGCGGCCCGGGGTACGGCGACGATCCGCGAGCGGCACGACATGGCGGAGCTGCCCGGCGGTTTCGACGTCGTCTACACCACCCGCTGGCAGACCACCGGCACCAGCAAGCCCGACCCGAACTGGCGGGAGATCTTCGCGCCGTTCCAGGTCGACGCCGGGCTCTGGGTCGGCAGCCCGGACGCGGTCTTCATGCACGACCTGCCGGCGCACCGGGGCGAGGAGGTCACCGCCGAGGTGCTGGACGGCCCGGCGAGCATCGCCTTCGAGCAGGCGGAGAACAAGATGCACAGCGCGATGGCGGTGTTGGAGTGGTGCCGCCGTGGCCCGGTCGACGGGCCGCCGGGGTCCGGATCGTGAGCATCGTGGAGGAGCCCGCCCCGCCATCCGGCGGGGCGGCGCCGCGTGGTGCCCCGCCGCCACCTCCCGGTGAACCTCCGGCGCCGGCCGAACCAGGCCCGCCGAGTGTCCCGCTGCGCCGCAACCGGGACTTCCTGCTGCTCTGGGTCGGGGCGGCCGGCACCCTGATCGGGGCCCGGATCACCTCGATCGCGTACCCGATGCTGGTGCTCTGGTACACCGGCTCGGCCGGGAACGCGGGCCTGGTCGGCGCCGCGGCGCTGCTGCCACATTTGCTGGTCCAGCTGCCGGCGGGTGCGTTCGTCGACCGCTGGGACCGCCGCCGGATGATGATCTTCTGTGATCTGGGCTGTCTCGTCGCCACCGGCAGCGTGGCCCTGGCCGTGCTGCTCGACCGGATCTGGGTGCCTCAGCTCATGGTCGTGGCGTTCGTGCAGACCAGCCTGAGCGTCTTCTACCAGCTCGGCGAGCGGGCCGCCGTCCGGCAGCTCGTCCCGGCCGATCAGCTGTCGACCGCGCTGACCCAGAACGAGGCCCGGGGCCGCGCGGCGGTGCTGATCGGCCAGCCGGTCGGCGGGGTGCTCTTCACGGCGGCCAAGTGGGCGCCGTTCCTCTTCACCACGATCGCCCACCTCGGCTCCCTGATCGCGCTGCTGCTGATCCGCAAGCCCTTCCAACAGGCCCGTACGGAGCGACGCGTCACCACGCTGCGCGCCGACATCGCCGAGGGGCTGGCCTGGATGTGGCAACAGCGCTTCCTGCGTACCGTGTTGGGGTTCGTGGCGATCAGCAATGCCGTCTTCCAGGCGCTCACCCTGGCGCTGATGGTCATCATCCGCAACGGCGGCGGTTCGGCCGCCGTGGTCGGCGCGGTGATCGGGGCCAGTGGCATCGGCGGGATGCTCGGCGCGCTGAGCGGCATGTGGTGGCTGCGCCGGGCCACCCTGCGGGCCCTGGTGGTGGGCGGGCTGGCCGCCTGGGCGGTGACGGTGCCGCTGATGGCCTTCACCACCAACCCGGTCCACCTGTCGGTGATCTTCGCCGCCAACAGCTACGTCGGCGGACTCTTCAACGTGGTCGGCATGGTGTACATGGTCCGGATCACCCCGGATCCGATGATGGGTCGGGTCGGCGCGGTGGCCACGCTGCTGGCCTCGGGGTCGAACTTCCTCGGCGCGCTGGGTGGCGGGGTGCTGCTGGCCGGCGCCGGGATCCGGCCGACGGTGCTGTGGCTCAGCGCGGTGATGTCGTCGCTGGTGGTGCTCGCCGTGCTCAGTCCGGCGGTGCGGGGCATCGCCCGGACTCCGGACAACGCCCGGATGGTCCGCCGACTCGGCCGGCACGCGGCGCCCGGCCGCAACAACGTGCCTCCGGCGGCCGGTGTCCGGACCGGGAACGGCGCCGCCGGCCCGACCGTTGCCGCAGCTCAGTCGGCCAATGGCCGCAGTATCGAGAAAGTATAGATCTTGCCTGCATCCTTGGACTGGATGACGGCTGTGTCACCGACGCATTACCTTCCGATTCCCGCTACCGGTCTCCACCTTTCGCGGGAGTCCCCTCGAAGGGAGAGTCCGATGGAAGGTCACCAGACCTGGAGACCGATGGAGATCGACCCGGCGGCCGCCGGGGTGGCGGCGAGCCCGCAGGGGCTGGTCGACTACCTCTCGACGACGCCGGACCTGGAGAAGCTGCTGACCGCCGAGAAGGCGCTGGTCTTCCGCGGCTTCCAGGTGACGGAGGAGACGCTCGACCCGGTCATGGACCGGCTGCTGCCCAACCGGCTGGCGTACGTGCACGGCAACTCGCCGCGCACCAAGGTGGGGAAGAACGTCTACACCTCCACCGAGTACCCGCCCGAGTTCACCATCTCGATGCACAACGAGCTGTCGTACGCCCACCAGTGGCCGTCCCGGCTGATGTTCTTCTGCCACACGGCGGCGGAGACCGGTGGCGCCACTCCGGTGGTCGACGCCGCACTCTGGCTGCACTCGCTGGACCCGGAGGTGCGCGCCGCGTACGCCGGTGGGGTGCGCTACACCCAGAACCTGCACGACGGCTTCGGTCTCGGCAAGAGCTGGCAGGACACCTTCGAGACCGCCGACCGGGACGAGGTCGAGGCGTTCCTGAGCAGCACCGAGGCGAAGTGGGAGTGGAAGTCCGACGGTGGGCTGCGAGTCACCCAGGACCGCCCCTCCACCACCCGGCACCCGGTGACCGGGGTCGAGGTGTGGTTCAACCAGTCCGACCAGTGGCACCCGGCGGCGCTCGGTGACGAGACCGCGAAGTCGCTGGCCGAGGTGTTGCCGCCGGACGAGCTTCCGCAGTCGGTCACCTTCGCCGACGGCACTCCGATCCCCGACGACTACGTTATCCAGGTACGCGATCGCGGTCTGGAGAGCGCCGTCGATGTCAACTGGTGCCAGGGCGACGTGTTGCTGATCGACAATGTACTGGTCGGCCACGGCCGGCGTCCGTTCACCGGACGGCGCCGGGTCCTGGTTGCCATGTCCGACTGAGCCGCCGGATCGCCGCGCGGAGTTGTCCAGACCGAAGGGCCGGACCATGACTTCCTCCACTACTGACATCGGAACAATGCCGCACCTGGTCACCCGCGAGTCGGCCGGCGCCGAGATCGGGGAGCTGATCCGGGCCGAGCGTGCCGGCCTGCGGAAGATCCTCAACGAGCGGGGTGCGCTGCTGCTGCGTGGCTTCTCCGTCGGTGGGGTCGACGGCTTCGACGCGGTGGTGCGCGCGCTCTCCGGCCCGCCGCTGACCTATTCGGAGCGCTCCTCGCCGCGGAGCACGATCAAGGGCCAGGTCTACACCTCGACCGATTACCCGCCGGAAGAGGAGATCTTCCTGCACAACGAGAACTCCTACCAGGCGGTGTGGCCGCTGACCCTCTACTTCTACTGCCGACAGGCGCCGGCCACCCGGGGGGCCACCCCGCTGGCCGACATCCGCAAGGTGTACCGGTCGATCGACCCGACCATCCGCGAGGAGTTCGTCCGGCGGGGCTGGATGGTGGTGCGCAACTTCCACGGCTCGTTCGGCACCTCGTGGCAGCAGATCTTCAACACCGACGACCGGGCGGCCGTCACGGAGTACTGCGCGGGCAACGGGATCGAGACCGAATGGCGGGACGGCGGCGGGTTGCGGACCCGGGCGGTCCGCAAGCCGGTGCACACGCACCCGGTCAGCGGCGAGGCGGTGTGGTTCAACCACGCCACGTTCTTCCACGTGACGACGCTGCCGAGGGACGTCCGGGAGGGGGTCCTGGAGATGTTCGACGAGGAGGACCTGCCGACGAACACCTACTACGGTGACGGGGCCCGGATCCCGGACGACGTCATCTCCCACCTGCGCGACTGTTACCGTGCCGCGACCGTACGGTTCGACTGGCAGTACGACGACGTGCTGGTGGTCGACAACATGCTCGCGGCGCACGGCCGCGAGCCGTTCACCGGCCCTCGGCAGATCGCGGTGGCGATGGCGGAGCCGTCGAACGCCTGACCCCAGCCCGACCCAGCGCGAGCGGAAGCCCGCCCTGGCAGCCACCCGGCCGCCAGGGCGGGCTTCTCGCATGCCGTCCCCTATTTCCGACTCCGCCCGGCCTGTTCCGGCTGCGGATCGCCCTGGTTACGGACGAGTATGTGAAACTGTCTTGTCTTCTGGATACGCGGCCGTATCCACACGACGCCCGACTATGTTGTTTGCGTCGGCAAAGAAACGGTGAGTATCCCGGCCGGCCGGGCCAATTGCCCTGGTGGGCGGGACATTGCGGCAATGCAGACAAGGTTACCATTCGGTAGTGAAGGCCCGGACTCGATAAGCGACGGGACGTTATCCCGATGTTTCGCTCGAAGTTCTTATCGCTGTCTCCAACCTGACTTGATTGAATATCGGTGCACCGATATCGTAGGCGGAACCGTCCGTGAGCGTTTGGGAGTACTGGCGTCCGCGGTCGTGGCCGCTGGGAGCCTGTCGCTCATTCGGCGGCCCGCCGTGGTTGGCCACGCTTCCTGTAGCCAACATTTTGGGGGGAAATGCGGGTGGGAATCGTGGGTTTGGTGGAGCGGGTCGCCCGACACGCCGACCAGGATCCGGACCGGGAGGCTGTTGTCCTCCTCCGTTGGGACGAACGTGAAGAACGTTCGGAGTCCTTGAGCTACGGCGAGCTGGACCGGGCTGCCCGGCAGTTGGCCGGCAGACTCCGGGACCGCTGTCGTCCCGGCGATCGCGCACTACTGCTCTATCCGACGGGCCTAGAGTTCGTCAAAAGCATCCTGGGCTGTATGTATGCCGGTGTCGTCCCGGTGCCGGCCCCGCTGCCCGACGGGGACAAGCACCACCTCATGCGGGCCACCGGGATCGCGCTGGACTCCGACCCGAGGATCGTGCTGACCGACAGCGGAAGCCTGGTCACGGTCTCCGACTGGATGAGCCAGGACGGGCTGGACCGGCTGCTCTGCACCGCCACCGACCTCGCCGGGCCGGCTGCCCCGGGTGCCTGGGACGGGCCGACGCACATCGGTTCGAGCACCTTGGCACTGCTGCGCTATACGACCGGGTCCATGAGCGATCCAAAAGGTGTGATGATCAGCCATGAGAACCTGGCGCACAACTTCGAAATGTTCAGGGACGCGTTTTCGCTGACGCCGCAGGACCGTTCCCTCGGTTGGTTGCCACTGCACGACGGCGCCGGTCTGCTCAAAATGCTGCTCGAACCGCTCTATCGCGGCGCCACCACCGTGCTCATGTCGCCCGATGATTTTTTCACCGATCCGTTCCGTTGGTTGAAAGCTATCGACAAATGCGATGTGCGGATCAGTTCCGCGCCCGGTTTCGCCTACCGGATGTGCGCGCGCGGGGTGACCGACGAGCAGGTCAGAGGCTTGGACCTGGCCCGGTGGGAGCACGCCTGCGTCGGCGGGGCGGATCCGATCGAGCCCGAGCCGCTGATCGAATTCGCCGACCGGTTCGCGCCGGCCGGGTTCCGTCGCGAAGCGGTGCGGGTCGGCTATCACATCACCGAGTCGACATTGTTCGTCTCCGGCACCCGACCCGGTCGTCCGCTCGCGGTGGAACGGTTCGATCCGAGCCGGTTGGAACAGAACATCCTGCTGCCGGCGGCGACCGATGCGGCCGCGGCGAGATCGCTTGTCAGTAGCGGCACGGTAAATGGTCTTGACGTCAGGATCGTCGACCCGGACACCACCGCGATACTGCCCGACGGACGGCTCGGCGAGATCTGGATCCGGGGCCGGAGCGTGGCCCGTGGCTACTGGCGGCGCGAGGTGGAGAGCGACCGGGCCTTCGAGGCGACCACCGCCGACGGCGAGGGCGGCTACCTGCGTACCGGTGACCTCGGCGTCTGGGCCGGCGCCGAGCTCTACGTGCTCGGCCGGATGCGCGAGATGCTGGTCATCGGCGGGCGGAGCCTCTATCCGCACGACATGGAGAAGGCGGTCCGCACCTCCGACACCCGGTTCGCCGATCTGACCGGCACCGTCTTCGCGGTGCCGTCGCCCCGACAGGAGATCGTCGTCCTGCACGAGGTCGAGGCGGAGCCGGCCGACCCGGCGACGCTCTCGTCGCTGGCCCGTGGCGTCAAGGACTGGCTCAGCCGGTGCTTCGGGGTACGGGTGGCCAACGTGGCCTTCCTGCGCCCCGGCAAGGTGCGCAAGTCGCCCGGCGGCAAGGTGCAGCGGGCGCTGATGCGGGAGCTGTTCATGGCCGACGCCCTCGACCCGGTCTACGAGGACCTGGACATCGAGACCCGGCGCCGTTACCGCGCGGTCGGCCGGCCGCTCGCGGTGAGCCACGGCAAGGACTTCCGATGACGTCCGGCGGGGAGGTCCTGATGTTCGGAACCCCGCCGGCTCCGGCACCGGTCGATTCCACCGGGCCGGGCGTGACCGGCCACCCCCGGCCCGGGGAGATGGAATTCCGGATCCTCGGCTCGGTCGAGGTGGTCGACTCGACCGGCCTGGTCGAACTCAGCGCGTCCAAGGTACGCACCGTGCTCGCCGTACTGCTGCTCGCCCGGGGTCGGGTGGTCTCCGACTCGCGGCTCGCCGTGGTGCTCTGGGGCGACGACCCGCCGGTCACCGCCGCCGCGCAGATCCAGACGTACGTCTCCCGGCTGCGCGCCAAGCTCGCACCGGACGCCGAGATCGTCCGGCAGCGCCCCGGCTACGTGCTGCGGGTCGCACCCGAGCGGTTCGACCTGGTGCGTTTCGAGCAGCTCGCGGCGCGGGGCCGGGACGCCCTCGCCGAGGGCCGGCCCGCCGACGCCGCCGAGGCGCTGCGCGGCGCCCTCGCGCTGTGGCGCGGCCCCGCCCTCGCCGGGGTGACCGAGTTCCTCAGCGACGCGGAGCGGCCCCGCCTGGAGGAGGCGCGGCTGGCCGCGCTCGGCGACCGGATCGACGCGGAACTGGCGCTCGGCCAGCACGGGCGGCTGGTCGTCGAGCTGACCGGGCTGGTCGCGGCGGACCCGCTGCGCGAGCAGTTGCGCGGCCAGCTCATGCTGACGCTCTACCGCTGCGGCCGGCAGGCCGACGCGCTCGCCAGCTACCAGGACTACCGGCACCTGCTCGCCGAGGAACTCGGCATCGACCCGGGACGCGAGCTACAGGACCTGCACAAGTCCATCCTGGCCGCCGAGGCGTCGCTGACCCTGCCGGCGCCGGAGGTCCGGGTGGCCGTCCGGCGTACCCCGGCCGAACCGCTGCCGGCCCGGCTCCCGCCGGACGTGGCCGACTTCACCGGCCGGGACCGGGAGGCCGCCCAGGTGGTCGCGCTGCTGCGTACCCGGGCGGACAACGGTGGGCGGCGGCTCGCCTGCGTGATCGGCGGGATGGCCGGGCTGGGCAAGACCGCCCTGGCGATCCACGTCGGACACCTGCTGCGCTCGTCGTACCCGGACGGGCAGATCTATCTGGACCTGCGCGGCGCCGGACCACAGCCGGCGGACCCGGTGGACCTGCTCGGCACCATCCTGCGGGCGCTCGGGGTGGAGGCGTCGGAGATCCCGCCGTCGATGGCGGAGCGGGTCCAGCTCTACCAGAACCGGCTCGCCGGGCGGCGGGTACTGGTGCTGCTCGACAACGCCGCCAGCGAGCAGCAGGTACGCCCGCTGCTGCCGGAGAGCCCGACCTGCGCGGCGATGGTGACCAGCCGGGCCCGGCTGGCGGCGCTGGAGGGCGTACCCCTGATCGACCTGGACGTCCTCGAACACCGGCAGGCGCTGGAGCTGCTCTCCAAGATCGTCGGTGCCGCCCGGGTGGCCGCCGAGCCGGAGTCCGCGGTACGCATCGTCGAACTCTGCGGGCACCTGCCGCTCGGCGTACGCATCGCGGGTGCCCGGCTCACCGCCAAGCCGCACTGGCGGCTGGCCCGGCTCGCCGACCGGCTCTCCAGCCAGCGTCGGCGGCTGGACGAGCTGCGGATCGGCGACCTGGAGGTACGGGCCAGCGTGGCGCTGAGCCTCCAGGGCCTGGACGAGCCGGCCCGGCGTGCCTTCCGGCTGCTGGCCCTGCTGGACGCGCCCCGGTTCGCCATCTGGACCGCGGCGGTGCTGCTCGACGTCACCCTCGCCACCGCGCGGGAGCTGCTGGAGCAACTGGTCGACGCCCGACTGCTGGACGTCGTCCAGGTCGACGGTTCGAGCCAGGCGCGATACTTCTTCCACGACCTGGTCCGGGCGCTCGCCATGGAACAGGCCGCGGACGAGGAGACGGCCGACGAGCGGTACGCGGCGCTGGACCGGACGTTCGGCAGCCGCCCGGGCCCGGGCGCCAAGGAGAACGGCTGACCACCCGGCTCCGCCCGGGACAACTCCACCGAGGGAAAGGGCTGCGCCGGTGAGCACGTACGGCAGGGTCACGAACGACTGGTTCCTCCGCTTCGCGGCCGCGCCCCGGGCCACCGTACGGCTCGTCTGCTTCCCGCACGCGGGCGGCGGGGCGGCGGGCTACCGGCGCTGGGCGGAACTGGTGCCCGACTCGATCGAGGTGATCGGGGTGCAGTACCCGGGCCGGCAGAACCGGTACGGCGAGCCGGTCATCGACGACATGGGCGTACTGGTCGACGAGATCGTCGCGGCGGTCGAGCGGGAACTGACCGGACCGGTGGTCTTCTTCGGGCACAGCATGGGCACCGTGGTCGCCTTCGAGGTGGCCCGCCGGTTGCGCCGCAGCGACTCGTTGACGGTGCGCCGGCTCTTCGTGTCGGCCGGTCCGGCACCGTCGGCCCGACATTCGATCGGGGTGCATCTGCGCGACGACGACGGGGTGGTCGCGTATCTGCGGGAACTCGGCGGCAGCGGCGTGGAACTGCTGGAACTCGACGAGATCCGGCAGTTGACGCTGCCGATGGTCCGGGGCGACCTGCGGCTGATCGAGACCTACCGCTACGCGGCCGGCGAGCCGCTGAACTGCCCGATCACCGCGATCGTCGGGGACCGGGACCACACCTTCACCGCCGCCGACGCCCGGCGGTGGGTGGTGCACACCAACGCCGGGCTCGACGTGCACTCGCTGCCCGGCGGCCACTTCTATCTGGACGACCAGGCGGATCGGCTGGTCCCGCTGCTGCTGGAGCGGATCCTGCCCCGGTGACGCCGGGGCGGCCCGGCCCGGGATCCGTTACCGCTCCTCGGCTCCGGGGCCGCCGTCGCCGTCGTCCCGGGGCAGATACCGGCGCACCCGGATGCCGTGGCCGTGTGCGCGGATGCCGTCGGCGGCGGCGATCGCCGCGACGGGATCGGTGAGGAAGTCGAGCGCGACCGCGGTGTCGCCCTCGATGCGGCTGCGCATCCGCTCCAGCCCCTCCGGGGTGCTGGACGCCACGGCGTCCAGCTTGACCAGTGCCGCCGCCCGAAGTCGATAGTCGTTCTCGACCTCGACGACGACCTCGGACACCACCACGTAGCGCTGGGTCCGGGTGGAAGCGCTGAGCTCGCTGTCCATCTCTTCCTTCACGGTCCTGAGCATAGTCGTACCTTTCATGCGCAGAAACCCTCATTGATCCCTCGTCAAGCAAGTTTATTTACTTACGGGGTTCCGGCGCACTTTAGGGGTCTTCCTGTATGGACATTGAGTGAGAATTCGATTACCCTGCGGGAGGTTGTCTGTCTCGGGATCGACCGGCAGGCTGGTCGGATGCGCGACGTCGTGGTGCTGGGCGCGGGGGTGGTCGGGCTGACCACCGCGATCCGGCTGGCCGAGGCCGGTGCCCGGGTGACGGTGCTGACCGCCGACGAACCGGCCGACACGGTCTCCCGGATCGCCGCCGCCGTGTGGTACCCGACCCGGACCAGCGGCGACCCCCGGGTGCTGGGCTGGGCCCGGCGCACCTTCGAGGTGCTCGCCGGACAGGCCCGGCGGGAGGTGCCGGGGGTGGTGATGCGGCCGACCCGGATGCTGCTGCGCGAGCCGGTGACCGGGCACCCGTGGTGGGCCCCGGCGGTCCCCGACTTCCGCACCGCCGCGCCCCCGGCCGGGTACGCCGGACAGTGGCGGTTCACCGTGCCGACCGTCGAGATGGGCCCGTACCTCGACTGGCTGGTCGACCGGCTCGGCCGGCTGGACGTGCCGGTACGCCGGCACCGGGTGGACCGGCTCGCCGACGTACCCGCGATCGCGGCCGAGGTGTGGCCGTCGGCGCGGCGGGCACCGCTGGTGGTCAACGCGACCGGGCTGGCCGCCGGCAAACTCGCCGACGACCCGGCCGTGCACCCGATCCGGGGCCGGATCGTGCTGGTCGGCAACCCGGGCCTGGACACCTCGGTACGCGACGAGCAGAACCCGGCCGGCATCACCTACGTACACCCGCGCTCCCGGGACGTGGTGCTGGGCGGCACCTTCGAGCCGTACCGGACGGAGACCGGGCCCGACGACGAGGCCGGCGCCGCGATCCTGGCCCGGTGCGTCGCGCTGGTCCCGGAACTGGCCGGGGCGCCGGTGCTCGGGCAGCTCGCCGGGCTGCGGCCCGGCCGGCTCGGCGGAGCCCGGCTGGCGCAGGACGCCACCGGGCTGGCCGGACCGGCCCGGCTGATCCACAACTACGGGCACGGCGGCGCCGGGGTCACCCTCGGCTGGGGCTGCGCCGACGAGGTGGCGGCACTCGCCGCCGACTGACGGCGCGGCTACCGGATGGTGGCGGAGACGCCGGACCGGGCGATGGTCCGGGCCATCAGCTCGTGCAGCGGCTCGGGCCGGCCCAGGTGGTATCCCTGGCCCCGGTCGACGCCGAGGTCGCGCAGCACCGGCACCAGCTCGGGCCGGTCGATGTGCTCGGCGACGGTCCGCATCCCGAGCCCGTGCGCGGCCCGCACCACGGCGTCGATCAGGATCGGGTCGGAGCCGCCGTGGTCGGCGTGCCGGACGAACTCACCCGCGATCTTGACCGCGCTGAACGGCAGGTGCTTGAGGTAGACGAAGGAGCCGTATCCGGCGCCGAAGTCGTCCAGGCTGAACCGGCAGCCGGCCGAGGTGAGCGTGGAGGCGAGCCGGCGGGCGGCGGCCAGGTTGGCGATCGCGGTGGTCTCGGTGATCTCCAGGCCGAGCTGGGTCGCCGGTACGCCCGCGGCGGCCAGGGTGCCGACCACCCAGTCACCGAAGCTCGGATCCTCCAGGGAACGGCTGGAGATGTTCACGTCCAGCCGCAGCTCCACCCCGGCGCCCCGGGCCGCGGCGAGCGCTCCGGTGGCGGTCTCCACCACCCAACGGTCCAGCTCGTAGATCATGTCGCCGCGCTCCAGCGCCGGCAGGAAGTCCCCGGGACCGATCTGCCGGTGCTGGTCGTCGCGTACCCGCATCAGCAGCTCGTAGCTGCGCACCTGGTCGTCGCCGAGGTCGATGATCGGCTGGGCGTCGAGCTGCAACTGACCGGTGTCCAGCGCCCGGCGTACCCGGGAGACCAGGTCGACCCGCTGGGCGGCCAGCCGCTGCTGCTCCGGCGCGAAGAGCCGGGCCCGGTTTCGACCCTCGCCCTTGGCCTGATAGAGCGCCAGGTCGGCGTGCGCGAGCAGCAGGGCGTCGTCGTCGGCGGCGTCCAGCGGGGCGGCGCCGATGCTCAGCGTCACCCGCAGCGGCTCGCCGCGCACCGCGAGCGGGGTGTGCGCGACCAGGTCGCAGAGCCCGGCCCCGATCGCCAGCGCCCCGTCGGCGTCACAGGAGGGGAGCAGCACGGCGAACTCGTCCCCGCCGAGCCGGCCGAGTACCGCGTCGGCGGGCAGGTGGTCGGGGAGCAGCCGGGCCAGCAGCCGGAGCACCTCGTCGCCGATGGCGTGCCCGCGCAGGTCGTTGATGTCCTTGAAGTTGTCGATGTCGATCAGGAGCAGGGCCGCCGCCGTCGCCCCGTCGGTGCCGGTGAGCTGGCTCAGCTTCGCGGTCAGCGCCCGCCGGTTCGGCAGCCCGGTCAGCGGATCGTGCTCGGCGAGGTACGCCAGCTCGTCCTGGACCTGCCGGATCTCGGTGATGTCGTGCGCCGTACCGAGCATCCGCAGCGGCCGGCCGGACTCGTCGGTGAAGACCTCGCCGTAGCACTCCAGGACGCGCATCTGACGGCTGTTCGCCAGGTACATCCGGTGGGTGTAGGTGAACGGGCTCGCCTCCCGGATCGCCCGGTCCAGGGTCGCCTCGATCATCCCGAGGTCGTCCGGATGGATCATCGTCCGGTAGGTCGGGTAGTCCAGCGCGGTCTCCGGGGCCAGCCCGATCATGGCCTTCAGGGTGGGTGACCAGACCACCTGGTCGGTGGGGAGGTGCCACTCCCAGGTGCCGACCCGGGCCAACTGCTCGATGTGGGAGAGCCGCCAGGCGTAGTCGTCGGCACGGCGCCGGTCGGCACGCTGCTCGGTGACGTCGATCAGCTCGTACACCAGGTGGCCGTCCGGCTCCGGGTCGGTACGCGGCAGCGGCGGCAGCCGCCGGCAGGTGACCCGCAGGTGCCGTACCGTGCCGTCGGCCGTCGGGCAGCGCAACTCGACCGGCGGTCCGCCCGGGGTGGCGGTGTCGAAGGGCAGCGAGCCGATGTCCGCCCCGACGAGTTGGCCGAGTCGCTGCGCCGCCCGGTTGTACCAGGTCACCTCGCCGTTCTCGGCCGTGGTCAGCAGGGCGGTGGAGGTGGTGTCGAGCACCGCGGCGGGCACGCTGGACGGCAGTGCGGGCACTGGGCCTCCCGTAGAGATCGACCGGATCCGGTGCAGGGGACGCGGGACGTGCACGGTCGGCCGTGACGGCGCACTGAGTGTACGGAGGCCGGACGTCCACGGCCAACGCCCCCGCGCCGACAGCCGTCGATCTTGCCCGGGGTCCGGGCGCGGGTCAGCGGGACCCGGAGCCGTCCCGCCGGACGATCGCCACGGCGACCCGGCAGAACTCGTCCATGTCCGGGGTGAATCCGGCCGCGATGTCCGGATGCAGCCCCGACCGGGTCTCGTCGAGCAGCCGACGGCAGACCTCCTCGACCGGTTCACCTGCGTAGTCGGCCCGGACCCGTTCGGTGGCCGCCCGCAACGCGGAGTTGAGCTGCTCCTCCAGCGGTCCGCGCAGATGCTGCCGCGCCGGGTCCAGGCCGGTGGGGTCGAGCGTGACGTGTGGCTCCGACATGACCGCTCCCTTCGTCGCCGGTGCCGTTGCCCGCCGGTCCCCGTCACCCGCCGGTCGCGTCCGCGTACCCAGCGGTGGGCGAGGGTCAAACCGGTTCCGGCGTACCGGTGTCGCCGTCGTTCCGCCGGGGCGGTGCCGGCCGGCGCCCGGCTCGGCGCGTACGGGCGGCACCGGCTCAGGCCACGGGCGGCAGGCTGGTCACCCGGACCAGGTACGACAGCTCCTCGGCCGGCTCCTCCCGGTACGACACCTGCTGGACCTGCCGGTCGTCGACGTAGAGCGCGACGTCGGCGAGTACCCCGAGGTGGGCGAGGCCGATGTCGGCGGCCCGCTTCTTGTCCTGGAGCACGGCGCCAATCCCGCCGATCAGGGTCGCGGCGTCGGAGGTCCGCCGACCCGGCGGGCAGCGCAGCACGATCTCCAGGGCGACCGGTCCGGACAGCGCCGTCCAGCCGCTGCGCTGCGCGGCGGTGCAGGCGGCCTGGAGCAGGGTACGGACCCGGGCCGCCTGCCGGTGCCCGGCCGCGAAGATCGACAGCGCCTCGGTCTTCACCGGCGGCGGCCCGCTGACCTCGAAGGACAGGGTGAGCGCCCGGGTGTTCTGCACGGCGGCACCTCCTCTTGCGGCGATCCTGCCCAGGGATCGCGGGGACGGGGCGCGGTTCGGCTGTCGGGACCTGCCGCCCGGGACGGATCCGGGCCGGGCCGCGCGCGGGCGGAGTGGCCGGTCCACCGGGCGGTCGGCATCGACGGCGACCTGCTGGCACCGGAGGTAGCACCCACGGTATCCGAGGCGTCGCCCGCCGGGAATACCACAGTGGAGCCCCGATCGGCGGGTCCCCGGCCGAGGACCGCGGGGCCCGTGGTGCCGGGTACCGCCCGGTGACGGGCGTCCGGAGCGCGGCGCCGCGCACGCCTGTCGATGTTTCGGCCGATCGGCGTCGGGGCAGTGGGGGAGTCCGACACCTACGCCCGGTCCGGCGGTTCGCCTGCGGCTGGAGGCGGGGTGCTTTCGCCGTGTGCCGGGACGGACCCCGCCCCGGCGCCGTGGGAGGGAGGACGGCGCGATGAGCGGTCACCGGGTGCGCGACGTGTGGTCGGCGGGCCACCACCGGCGGTCATGGTCGGCGGACGCCGACGTGGGCGGGACGGCCGGGGGGAGAGCGGGGTGCCGGCATGGCTGAGCCCGAGCGGGGCGGCCCGGGCCGGAGCCGCCGGTCCCGGCTGGCGGCGGCACTCGCGGCGCTGACGCTGCTGGGGCCACTCGCCGCCTGCGGCTCCGGCGACGACGGCGGCGTACCGACGATCAACCTCTACTACACCACCGAGCAGAACATCCAGAAGGTGGTCGACGACTGCAACGCGAAGGCGGGCGGCCGGTACCGGATCGCGTACCGGGTGCTGCCCCGGGCCGCCGACGACCAGCGGGTGCAGTTGGTCCGGCGGCTGGCCGCCGAGGACACCGGGATGGACATCCTGGGCCTGGACGTCACCTGGACCCAGGAGTTCGCCAGCGCCGGCTGGCTGCTGGAGTGGACCGGCGAGCGCCGGGCCGAGGTCGAGCGCGGCACCCTGGCCGGCCCGCTGGAGACCGCCCGTTACGAAGGCAAGCTCTACGCCGCGCCGAAGAACACCAACGTGCAACTGCTCTGGTACCGCTCCGACCTGGTGCCGCAGCCGCCACAGACCTGGGACGAGATGATCAGGATGGCCCAGGACCTGCGGGGGCGGGGCCAGCCGTACCGGGTGATCACCATGGGCGCCCAGTACGAGGGACTGGTGGTGCTCTACAACACCCTGGTGGCCAGCGCCGGCGGCCAGATCATCAACGACGACGGCAGCAAGGCGGTCTTCGACGAGGGTGCCGTCCGGGCCCTGGAGGTACTGCGCAACTTCGCCACCGCCGGGATCACCACCTCCTCCTTCTCGAACACCATCGAGGACCAGGCCCGGCTCGACTTCCAGTCCGGGGCGGGCGCGTTCCAGCTCAACTGGCCGTTCGTCTATCCGGCGATGCAGGAGGCCGACCCGGAGCTGGCGAAGAAGGTCAGGTGGGCCCGCTATCCGGGCGTGGACCCGGGGACACCGAGCAAGGTGACGATCGGCGGGTTCAACCTGGGGATCAGCCGGTACACCGAGCATCCCGAGGAGTCCTTCGACGCCGCCACCTGCCTGCGCGACGCCGAGCACCAGAAGTTCTCCGCGATCAACGACGGGGTGCCGCCGACCATCGAGAGCGTCTACGCGGAGCCGGAGATGGCCGAGGCGTACCCGATGCGGGACACCATCCTCGAGGAGCTGAAGGATCCGGCGACCCGGCCGCGCAGCCCGGCGTACCAGAACATCTCGACGGTGCTGTCGGCGACGCTCTCCCCGCCGTCGGCGATCGATCCGGAGCGGACCGCGGACCGGATGCGGGAGGCGACGCAGGACGCGCTCGACTCGAAGGGGGTGCTGCCGTGAGCACGGAGACCGAGACCGGGACCGCGACCGCCGTGGACCGGAGCGGGGCCGGCCGGAGCGTGCCGGCGCCCCGGCGCGGCCGTCCCGGACGGGCGGCGCTGAGCGAGGGGAAGCGGGCCGAGCGCCGGCTCGGCTGGCTGCTCTGCGCGCCGGCCGCGCTGGTGATGCTGGCGGTGACCGCCTATCCGATCCTCTACTCGGTCTGGCTGTCGTTGCAGCGCTTCGACCTCAAGTTCCCGGACGAGCGGGAGTTCGTCGGGCTGGCCAACTACGCCACGGTGCTGACCAACGACTACTGGTGGACCGCGTTCGGGGTGACCATGCTGATCACCGTCGTGACGGTCGCCGTCGAACTGGTACTCGGCATGGGGCTGGCCGTCGTGATGCACCGGACCATCGTCGGGCGCGGGCTGGTCCGCACCTCGGCGCTGATCCCGTACGGCATCGTCACGGTGGTCGCGGCCTTCTCCTGGCGGTACGCCTGGACGCCCGGCACCGGATATCTGGCCAACCTCTTCGGCGAGGGGGCGCCGCTGACCGAACGGGCCAGCGCGCTGGCGATCATCATGCTGGCGGAGATCTGGAAGACCACCCCGTTCATGGCGCTGCTGCTGATGGCGGGCCTGGCGCTGGTGCCGGAGGACCTGCTCAAGGCCGCCTCGATGGACGGTGCCACCGCCTGGCAGCGGTTCGTCAAGGTCATGTTGCCGGTGATGAAGCCGGCGATCCTGGTGGCGCTGCTGTTCCGCACCCTGGACGCGTTCCGGGTCTTCGACAACATCTTCGTGCTGACCGCCGGGTCGAACGAGACGTCGTCGGTGTCGATGCTCGCCTACAACAACCTGATGCGCGGGCTCAACCTCGGGATCGGGTCGACCATGTCGGTGCTGATCTTCCTGGCCGTGGCGATCATCGCGTTCGTCTTCGTGAAGCTGTTCGGCACGGCTGCCCCGGGCAGCACGGACGAGGGGAGCCGCCGGTGAGCGCGAGGAGCGCAGCGAAGCGGAGCACCGCAGTCGCGAACGAAAGGAAGTTCTGATGGCCGCGAGTGACACCACTGCCGCCGCGAAGTGGCGGTGGGGACTGTTGGACGTCGTGGTGGTGGTCTTCGCACTGGTCCCGGTGCTGTGGATCGCGTCGCTGTCGTTCAAGACCACCGGCACGCTCACCGACGGGAACTTCATCCCCCGGGAGTGGACGCTGGACAACTACCGCACGATCTTCTCCACCAACCAGTTCGTCCGGGCGCTGGGCAACTCGATCGGGATCGCCCTGATCGCCACCGCCATCGCGGTGGTGCTCGGCACCATGGCCGCGTACGCGGTGGCCCGGCTGGACTTTCCGGGCAAGAAGGCGCTGGTCGGGGTCTCCCTGCTGATCGCGATGTTTCCGCAGGTCTCGCTCGTCTCGCCGCTGTTCGAGATCGAGCGGTCGCTCGGGCTCTTCGACACCTGGCCGGGGCTGATCCTGCCGTACATCACCTTCTCGCTGCCGCTGGCCATCTACACGCTGTCGGCGTTCTTCAAGCAGATCCCGTGGGACCTGGAGAAGGCCGCCAAGATGGACGGCGCCACCTCGGGGCAGGCGTTCCGCCGGGTCATCGCGCCGTTGGCCGCCCCCGGGGTCTTCACCACCGCGATCCTGGTCTTCATCTTCTGCTGGAACGACTTCCTCTTCGCGATCTCGCTGACCTCCACCGAGCGGTCCCGCACGGTACCGGTGGCGCTGTCGTTCTTCACCGGGGAGTCGCAGTTCGAGGACCCGACCGGGGCGATCTCCGCCGCCGCCGTGGTGATCACGATTCCGATCATTCTGTTCGTGCTGTTCTTCCAGCGTCGCATCGTGTCGGGCCTGACGTCCGGCGCCGTCAAGGGGTGAGGTCGCAGTGGCTGACATCGTGCTGGACAAGGTGAGCAAGAGCTTCCCGGACGGGACGGTCGCGGTCCGGGACGTCGACCTGGAGATCGCCGACGGCGAGTTCGTGATCCTGGTCGGCCCGTCGGGCTGCGGGAAGTCGACCACGCTGAACATGATCGCCGGACTGGAGGACATCAGCTCCGGCGAGCTGCGGATCGACGGCGAACGGGTCAACGACAAGGCGCCCCGGGACCGGGACATCGCGATGGTGTTCCAGTCGTACGCCCTCTATCCCAACATGACCGTCCGGGAGAACATGGCGTTCCCGCTCCGGCTCGCCAAGCTCGACAAGGCGACCATCGAGCAGAAGGTGGCCGAGGCGGCCAAGGTGCTGGAACTGACGCCGCTGCTGGACCGCAAGCCGGCGAACCTCTCCGGCGGGCAGCGCCAGCGGGTGGCGATGGGGCGGGCGATCGTCCGCAACCCGAAGGCGTTCCTGATGGACGAGCCGCTCTCCAACCTCGACGCCAAGTTGCGGGTGCAGATGCGTACCGTGGTGTCCCGGTTGCAGAAGCAGCTCGGCACCACCACCGTCTACGTCACGCACGACCAGACCGAGGCGATGACCCTCGGCGACCGGGTGGTGATCATGCGGGGCGGTGCGGTGCAGCAGGTCGGCCCGCCGCAGGAGCTCTACGACCACCCGGCGAACCTCTTCGTCGCCGGGTTCATCGGCTCGCCGTCGATGAACTTCCTGCACGCCGCGGTCGAGGACGACCGGTTGCGGACGGCGATCGGCGACGTACCCCTCGGGGACCGGCTCCGTCGCGAGCTGGCGGCGGAGGACGCCCCCCGGGAGCTGATCCTCGGCATCCGGCCGGAGCACTTCGAGGACGCCGGGCTGATCGACGAGCAGACCCGGGGTCGGGGGCTGGAGTTCGAGGCGCCGGTCGACATCGTCGAGTCGATGGGCTCCGACAAGTACGTCTACCTCACCGTCTCCGGCGAGCGGGCCAGCGCGGCGGAGCTGGAGGAACTCGCCGCCGACGTGGGCGCGGACGGCTTCGGCGGCGGTGGCGGGAACCTGGTGACCCGACTGTCGGCGGAGTCCCCGGTCACCGAGGGGGGCAACCACCGGATCTGGTTCAACCTGGAGAAGATCCACCTCTTCGACCCGTCGAACGGGCGCAACCTCACCCTGCACGAGGGGCGGGCCGCCGGAGCGCTGGCGTCCTGAACCGGAAAGCGCGTCGAGCCCCGGGCGGGGGGCTGGCGCGCGGCGTCGACGGTGCCCGGACGGGCCGGGAGGCTTCCGGCCGGTTCGGGCACCGTCGCCGTGCCGGGCGGCGGTCCGGACGTACCGGCGACGGGTTCGTCGGCCGGTCCGGAACCGTCCGTGGGCGGCGAATTCACCACGTAGCGTAGCTGTGTGGGTACGGAGTACGGGCCGCCGTCGGTCGCCGGGACCGCCGCGTGACCACCCCGGCGGTCGTGCTGGCGCTCGGCGCCGCCGCCTGCTTCGCCCTGGGGGCCGCCCTGCAACAGCGCGCCGCGAGGCGGGAGCCGCAGCACGCCACCGCCGACCCCAGGCTGCTCATCCGGCTGCTGCGCCGCCGGAGCTGGCTGCTCGCCAAGGTCCCCGACCTGGCGGGTACGGTGCTACAGGCGCTCGCCCTCCGGTTCGGGCCGCTGACCCTGATCCAGCCCCTGCTGATCAGCGGGATGTTCCTGGCGATCCCGCTGGAGGCGGCCCTCGACCATCGGCGGCCGCATCCGCGGGACGTCACCGCGGTCGCCGCCTGCGTCCTCGGGCTGACCGTCTTCCTCGTCGCCGCCCGGCCCCGCGCGGGGGTGGCCCAGCCGTCCCTGATGGGCTGGCTCGGCGTCGCGCTGATCGGCGGTGCGCTGGTCGTGACCTGCCTGCTCCTGGCCCACCGGGCCACCGGCGCCGCCCGGGGAACCCTGCTCGGTATCGCCAGCGGGCTGCTCTACGCCGGTACCGCGTCGCTGCTGAAGACCGTCGCCGAACGGGTCACCCACGACCCGCTCTCGACGCTGACCGACTGGCACCTGTACGCGCTGGCCGTGGTCGGGTTCGCCTCGGTGGCGCTGAACCAGAACGCCTTCCAGAACGGTCCGCTCGCCGCGCCGCTCACCGCGATCACCCTGGTGGACCCCGTCGCCAGCGTGGTGATCGGGGTGACCGCCTTCCACGAGACGCTCTCGTTCGGCGGGCTCCGGCTCCTGGTCGAGGTGCCGGCGATCCTGGCGATGGGCTTCGGGATCTGGCTGGCCAGTACCCGCTCCACCGGCCGCGAGGGTTTCGAGGGGAGTTGACGGACCGGTGGGGCCGCAGTCCCGCGACCCCGGTCGTGGGCTCAGCCGTCGGTCGTGGGCTCAGCCGTCGGTCGTGGTCCGGGGCGGGCGTGGGTCCCGCCACATCGGCTGGAGTGCGGGGCCGCCGTCCGGCAGCCGGATCGGCTCACCCTGGGCCCGGAAGCCGTACCGCTCGTAGAGGGCGCGGTTGCGCGGCGTACTCGCCTCCAGATATGTGCCGATCCCGTCGGTGTCGGCCCGGTCGAGCTGGTGGCGCAGCATCGCACCGCCGAGTCCCCGGCCGCGCAGCGCCGGCAGTACGGCCATCTGCTGGAGGTACCAGTGCGGCTCCCGGTCCGGGTGGCGGGCCGCGATCAGCTCGTCGACCAGGGCCATCCGGGGCGCGTACCGGCCGTACGCCCGGTCGAGGAAGGCGGCCTGCCGTTGCGCCTCCACCGGGTCGACCGGGGCGGTCGACTCGTCCGGCCCGGGACCGCGCAGCTCCCACACCGACAGGCCGCCGACCGCCAGCGAGCCGTCCCGCATCAGCAGGATCTCCCCGGTCTCCAACAGGCCGGAGACCCAGGCCGGGGCGAACTCCACCCACGCCTCGGCGCAGGCCTGTCGGGCGGCCTCGTCCGGCACCACCCAGCTGAAGACCGCCTCGTCCAGCCCCGCCCGGCCCACCGCCTCGGCGACGGCCCGGGCATCGGCGAGCCCGGCCCGGCGTACCGTCATCGTCTCGGTCATCGTCACCCCGTCGTGGTCGCGGATCGTGGGTACAGTGTACGCGAGCATGCGTACCGGGTGGCGACGATCGGGGCGGGGTGGATGGAACGCGACGGTGCCGGGAGCGGCCCGGGGCTGAGCCTGGACCGCATCGTGCGGGTGGCGGTCGGGCTCGCCGACGCGCACGGCCTGGCGACCCTCTCGATGCGTCGGGTCGCCACCGCCCTGGACGCCGGGGTGATGTCGCTCTACCGGTACGTGCCGGGCAAGGCCGAGCTGGTGGACCTGATGGTGGAGACCGTCTTCGGCGAGATCGACTATCCGGAGCCGGGTCCGGCCGGCTGGCGGGCCAGGATCGAGCTGGGCGCCCGCCGGGAGTGGGCGATGTACCAGCGGCATCCGTGGGTGCTGCCGATCGTGGCCGGCACCGGCCGCCCCCCGCTCGGGCCGAACGTGCTGGCCAGCGTGGAGTGGGTACTGGCCGCCGTCGACGGCTTCGGGCTCGACCCGGCGACGATGCTCCAGGTCTATCTGACCGTCAGCGACTACGTGCAGGGCGCCGCCCGCTATGTGCAGACCGAGGTCGAGCAGGAGCGGCGGACCGGGGTGAACGCCGAGCAGTGGTGGGCGGCCGAGGCGCCGGCGCTGGCCCGGCTGCTCGGCACCGGCCAGTTTCCGGTGCTGTCCCGGCTGACCGAAGAGGTCGGTGCCGCCCCGGCGACCGTACGGCAGGACTTCGAGTTCGGCCTGGGCCGGGTCCTCGACGGCATCGGCGTCTTCCTGTCCGGCGAGCGCGGCCCGGCCGACCCGGCGGACGGCCGGCCGGCGAATGACCCGACCGGGGCGGCAACCGACGAAAACAGGTTGGAAAAAGTAACCATCCTCGACCGGCGACTCCCGGCGGCCACCTCGGCCGCACTGGAGACGCTCGGCCGGCGCTGGACCCTCGACCTGCTGCACGTGCTGGGCCACGGCGAGGCCCGGTTCCGCGACCTCGTCGAGGCGCTGCCGGGGATCTCCCGGCGGGTGCTCACCGAACGGCTGCGCGAACTCGCCGACGCGGGGCTGCTGCGCCGCCGGGTGGACCCCGGGCCGCCCACCCGGATCAGCTACCTGCTCACCGGGCGCGGTGCCGGACTCCGCGAGGTGCTGACCGGCCTCGACACCTGGGCCCGGCAGGGCGACCGGGTGACGGGTGATTAGGCCGGCAGCTCGACCCGTACCGTCGTCCCCGATCCCTCGGCGGTGCCCGGACCGACGGTGAGCACCCCCGACGCGTGCGCCACCCGGGCCCGCATCGCCGTCAGCCCGTAACCGCCGGGAGCCGGATCGCTGCCGGCGGTCGCGGCCAGGCCACGCCCGTCGTCGGTCACGGTCAGCAGCACCCGGTCCGGCCCGAAGTCGAGCCGCACCGAGGCGCTCCCGGCGTCGGCGTGCTTGCGGACGTTCGTCAGCGACTCCTGGGCGGCCCGCAGCAGCACCACCTCGGTCGACATGGCCAGCGGGGCGGGATCACCGACGCACCGGAAGTCGGCCGGGATGCCGGTCTCGGCGGTGAACCGGTCGACCAGCCGGGCGAGCGCGTCGGTCAGCGAGGAGCCGGCCAGCGCCGCCGGGGTCAACGCCGCGATCAACTCGCGGGTCTCCGCGAGGTTCTCCCGGGCGGTACGCGCGGCGAGCGCCAGATGCCGGTGCGCCCGCTCTGGGTCACCGTCCACGTCGTCGTCGGCCGCCTGCACCAGCAACACCACGCTGGCCAGACCCTGCGCGATGGTGTCGTGGATCTCGCCGGCCAGCCGCTGCCGCTCGGCCAGGACGCCCGCCTCGTGCGACAGCCGGGCCACCTCCGAACGGGACCGGTCCAGCTCGCGGATCAGCCGGGCCCGCTCCTGGCTCTGCGCGACCACCCGCCGGCTCCAGGTGCCCAGCGTCGCCGAGAGCACCACGCCCAGGGCCGCGACCGGCAGCGGGCCGGTCACCACCTCCGCCGGCTCGACACCCCTGGCCAGCAGCACCACGAGGTGCACCGAGTTGAACGCCACCACCGCGACCGTGGCCGGCACCGGAGCCGCCACCATGTACGCCTGCGGGCAGAGCGCGAAGAGCACGAACGAGGCCGACCCCTCGACCAGTACGGCCGGTACGTAGAGCGCCAGGACCCCGGCGAGATAGACGTACCCGCGCCAGTCCTCGATCTCGTCGCGCATGAGCCGGCGTCCGAAGCCGACGTACCAGCCGGCCAGCCCGGCCAGCGGCAGCAGGGCCGCGAACCGCGACAACGGATCGGCGCCGTAGACCGCCAGCAGGCCCGCGACGCCGAGCCCGACCAGCCCGAAGTAGACGTCCCAGAACCGGTAACGTGCCGCCCAACTGCCCGGCTCGGCTCGACCGGCGGCAGCGGAATCCGGGGCGGCGCCGGTCGGCCCGCTCGGCAGGACGTGGCCGGACATCGCAGCAGACCTCCAACGCGCCGGACGCGGGGGGGCGGACCGGGACCGTGCAGCGGCCCCGGGGCCGACCCATGGTCCCACGCCGGCCCGGGCGGGCGGCACACGCGGACCGGCGGCCCGGGCGGGGGCTCTCAACCCGCCCGGACCACCGGCTTGCGAATGCCTACCCGGGATGCCGGGAAGTATGCGCCCCGGCCGCGCCCCGCCCCGCTCCCGACGGCATCGTCGCGCCCGCCGGCCCCGGCTGGGAAACCCCGGCGCCCGGCGCCGAGCCGGCCGGGGTCGGAAGCAGCCGGCCCACCATCCCGGTCAGCACCGCCAACCCGTCCCGGCTGAGCACCGACTCGGGATGGAACTGCACCCCGGCGTACGTCGGTCCGCGCAGCGCGTGCACCGCACCGTCGACCGGGTCCCGGGCCAGCCGCACCGGCCCGTACCCGGTGTCGAGCCGGTCCGCGTCGGCCAGCGGCGTGAAGCTGGAGTAGAAGCCGACCCGGGCCCCGGTGCCGAAGAGCGACACCTCCCGGCAGAGTCCCTGGTACGGCGCGCTGCGCCGGTGCAGGGTCAGGCCGAGCCGGGCGGCCAGCATCTGGTGTCCGAGGCAGACGCCGAACGTCGGTGCCCCGGTGTCGAGCAGCCGGCCGACCAGGCCGCGCAGGGCGACCATCTTCGGGTCGGTCGGGTGTCCCGGGTCGCCCGGTCCCGGGCCGAGCACGGTCAGGTCGACGCTGCCCGGATCGAACCCGCCCGGCCCGGTGACCTCGGCCCACGGGCGTACCGCCACGGTCAGGCCGAGGGCCCGCAACTGGTGCGCGAGCATGCCGGTGAAGGTGTCCTCCCCGTCGACCACCACCACCCGCCGGCCGGCGAACTCGGGTCGTACCGGAGCATCCGGGGTCCGCTGCTCCAGCCAGAACGGGGCGAGCCCGACGTTGCGGGCGGCCAGCGCCGCCCGTACCGCCGGATCGTCGGCGAGCCGGACCTCCGCGGCCGGCGCGGGGCCGATCCGCCCCGGCACGACGGCGGCCGCCCCGGCACCCTCGCCGGCCCGCTCGTCGTCCGGACCGGCCGGCGCCGACCGCAGCCCCAGCGCGGCCAGCACCCCGGCGGCCTTGGCGTGCGTCTCGGCCACCTCGGCGGCGGCGGTGGAGTGCCGCACCAGGGTCGCGCCCACCGGTACCCGCAGTTGTCCGGTCGGTGAGATCTCGGCGGTACGGATCAGGATCGGCGCGTCCAGCGTCTGCCGGCCGGCCTCGTCGAGGCCGAGCAGCGCGATCACCCCCGCGTAGTAGCCCCGGCCGCGCCGCTCGTGCCGAGCGATCACCCGGCAGGCGTTCTCCATCGGCGAACCGGTGACGGTCGGGGCGAACATCGTCTCCCGGAGCACCTCCCGGACGTCGAGGGAGCCGCGCCCGGCGAGCAGGTACTCGGTGTGGGTCAGGTTCGCCATCTCCTTGAGGTACGGCCCGATCACCTGGCCACCCTGCTCGGCGACGGTCGCCATCATCTTCAGCTCCTCGTCGAGCACCATGTACAGCTCGTCGATCTCCTTGGGGTCGGCAAGGAAGCGCAGCAGTTCGTCCCGGTCCGCCGGCCGCCCCGGGTGGCGCAGGGTGCCGCTGATCGGGTTCATCATGACCAGCCCGTCCTCGACGCTGACGTGCCGTTCCGGGGAGGCGCCGACCAGGATCCGCCGGCCGGTGTGCACCAGGAACGTCCAGTACGCGCCCCGCTCGCCGGTCAGCAGCCGGCGCAGTGCGGCCAGCGCCGCCGGCAGCGGTGCACCGGCCAGGGTGCCGAGGTAGCAGCGGTGGATGACGAAGTTCGCCCCCTCGCCCAGGCCGATCTCGTCGGCCAGTACCCGGTCGACGATCTCCGCGTACTCCGGGTCGGCGATGTCGAAGCCGGCGTCCCGGACCGGTACCGGCACCTCGGGCAGGGCCGCCAGCGCGTCGGCCAGCGGGACCCGTTCGGGCTCGTCGAGGACGAGACACTCCAGCGGGGCGCCGTCGTCGACACAGGCGAAGCCGCGCTCGGCGACCTGCCGGTACGGCACCACGGCCAGGGTGCGCGGGCCGGCCGGCCCGGCCGGCAGGGGGATCTCGGCGAGCGTGTCGACGGTGTGCGACACACCGGTGAAGACCTCCAGGTTGGCGGCGCCGTCCCGGCGCAGCAGGGCGAACGGGCCGGGGTCGGCGCCGCTGGCGATGGTGCGGAGCAGGTGGTCGAGCAGGGTCATCGGTCGTCCCTCACAGCCGGGGGCCGTCCCGAGCGGTGGCCGGAGAGACGTGCAGGGAACCCTGGCGGCCGCCGCGTGGGGCGGCCGCGTGGAAGATTGCTACGCGCGGAGGTCGGCCGCCGGAATGGCGGGCCACCAGGAGTTGAGTCGCGCGAGCACGGGCCGAGTCTAGGCCAGCCACCGCCCGCGGCGGCACCCCTTCGGCCCAGCCGTCCACCAGGTGGGCGCCCGGTGGGCGCGGCCCGTCCGGCCGGTACCGCGCGACCTTGCCCTGGTCGGCACCGGGGAACCGGTACGGTTTTCGTCGATGAGGATTCTCGCTCTCGACCTGGGTACGTCGTCGGTGCGCGGCCTGGTGCTGGACGCGGCCGCCCGACCGCTGCCGGGTGCGCTGGCCCGGCGACCGGCCAAGGTGACGATCGGCGGCGACGGCCGGGCCACGCTGGACGGGCCCGCCTACTTCGCCGCCCTGGTCGAGTGCCTCGACGAGCTGGCCGGCGCGGACCACCTCGACGGCGTCGGGCTCGTCGTCACCTCGGCGCAGTGGCACTCGGTGGTGCCGCTGGACGCCGCAGGTGATCCGCTCGGCCCGGTGCTGACCTGGTTGGACACCCGGGCCACCGCACCGGCCGGGGTGGCCGGGCCGGCGGATCCGGACGACTACCACCGGCGTACCGGCACCTGGTGGCACCGGTTCTACTGGTCGGTGCGGCTGCCCTGGCTGCGGGAGCGGTGCGGGGACGACACGATCCGGTTCGCCGGCCTGATCGAGTACGTCTTCGGCAGGCTCCTCGACGAGGCGGTCATGTCGATCTCCCAGGCCTCCGGTACCGGCCTGCTCGACCTGCGGACCCTGGACTGGGACGCGGAGGCGTGCGAGCTGGCCGGGGTACGCCCGGGGGAGCTGCCGACGCTGGCTCCGCTGGCCTGGCACGGCCGGCTCCGCGCCGGGTACGCCCGGCGCTGGCCGGCGCTGCGGGACGCCCGGTGGGCACCGCCCAGCGGCGACGGTGCCGCCTCCAACGTGGGCTCCGGCTGCTACGACAGCCGACGCGCGGCGGTCACCGTCGGCACCTCGGCGGCGGTCCGGCTGGTCCAGCCGGTCCCGGCCGGCGTCGAGCTGCCGCCGCTGCCGGAGGAGCTCTGGCGCTACCGGGTGGACCACGAGCACGTGGTGACGGGTACCGCCTTCTCCGGTGGCGGCAACCTCTACGCCTGGGCCCGCCGGGAGATGCGGCTGCCCGATGGAGCGGAACTCGACCGGGCGCTGGCCCGGGTGCCGCCGGGCGACGGTGTGCCCGCCGATTCCCGGCTGGGCGGCGACCGTCCACCCGGGCTCGCCCCGGCCGGCTCCGGCGGGCTCTCCGGGCTGGGCTTCAACACCACGGCGGTGGAGATCCTGGCCGGACTGATGGACGCGCTCTGCCGTCAGGTCGCGGTGGGGGTCGCGGCGATAGAGTCCACGGTGGACAGACCGGTCCAGGTCGTCCTCGGTGGTGGCGCCGTCGCCGCGTCCGGGTGGTGGCGGCGCTCCTTCTCGGTCACGCTGGCGCCGCGCGAGGTGCATCACGTCCGAAATCCGGAGATCGGTGCGGTTGGCGCCGCTCTGGTGGCGATCGGTCGGCTGGACGGAGCGTCCGGACTTGAGCGCATCGTCCGGACGGATGAGGACGAGTCGGCGACAGCGACAAGATCTGATCGCCCGCAGTATCCTTCGTGAGCTGTTCCGCCCCCCTGATCATTGACAGCAGGTCCGGGCCTGAATTGAAATAGCTCCGCTCCTTGGCGCGCCCCGCATCGAGGACGGTAGGAGGCATGGTGGCTGTTGCCCCGGACCCGTCACATGGCGCCGTCTCGCGTCACCGCCGGCGCCGTCTCGACGTCCGGGTGGTGCCACATCGCCGCAGGTCACCCTTTCGGGTACGGGACTGGCGGATGCGTACCAAGCTGGGCGCCGTCCTCGTGGTCCCGTCGGTCGCGTTCCTGGTCCTCGCCGGGGCGCAGACCAGCGCGCTGGTCAGCCAGGCCGACCTGCTCGACGAGTTCGCCGACCAGGTGACGGTCGGCCGCGAGATCACCGCGCTGGTGCACGAGTTGCAGCGCGAGCGCGACCAGACGGCGGGCGAGCTGGCGGCCCTGAACACCGGATCGGCGCCGCCGGTCGAGCCCGGCCGCCCGCTGCCGGCGCTGGAGTCGGTCTACCCGGTCGCCGACCGCGCCGCCGAACGGTTCCGGACGGCGGCGTCGCCACTGGCCCGGGGCGAGGCGTCGTGGCGGATCTCCTACGACCGGGTCGACAACGCACTCGAACGGCTGCCGGAGGTCCGGGCCTCGGTGCCGGCGGCCGGCTCGAACCCCGACCCGGTACTCGCCGAGTACGACCGGACCATCGAGGTGCTGTTGGTGCTGCTGGCCGAGCCGTCGCCCGGTACGGATCGCGGCGACCTCACCGACGCGGTGCTGCGGTACGTCGAGTTCGCCCAGGTCAAGGAGATCAACTCCCGGATCCGGGGCCAGCTCTACGCCGCGGCCCGGGCCGGCCGGTACGACCAGAACGACCTGGTGACGCTGACCGACCTGCGGGCGCAGCAGCTCACCGGCCTCGCCGGCTTCCGGCTCTCGGCCACCGACCGGCAGATCGAACGCTACGACCAGGCGTCGACCGATCCGAACTTCGTCGCCGCGGTCCGGATGGAGGAGACGACCTTCTCCGCCGGTGGGCGTACCGCCGCCGTGCTGGAGCCGGGTCGCTGGTGGACGATCAGCCAGCAGCGGCAGGAACTGCTCCGCCAGGTCGAGTCGGGTGCGGTCGACGACGCGGTCGCGCTGGCCGACGCCCGCAGTGCCGAGCAGTTGCGCCGCACGCTGCTCACCGCGGGCGGCGTGCTGGGCGTACTGCTGGCGGCCCTCTTCACCTCGATCGCGATCGGTCGCTCCGTCGCCCGGTCGCTGCGGATGCTGCGCAGCCAGGCGTTGCGGGTGGCCCAGGTCGAGCTGCCGGAGACCCTGGAACGACTGCGTACGGTCGACCCGGTCGCCGCCGAGTTCGAGGTACCGCCGGCCGACGTCCGGTCGATGGACGAGATCGGCGAGGTCGCCGAGGCGTTCGTCGCGGTGCACCGCAGCGCGGTGACCGTGGCGCTGGAGCAGGCGGTCATGCGTCGACACGTCAACGCGATGTTCGTCAACCTGGCCCGCCGCAGCCAGGTACTGGTCGAGCGGCAGTTGGAGCTGCTGGACGAGCTGGAGCAGGACGAGAGCGACCCGGACCAGCTCGACAACCTGTTCAAGCTGGACCATCTCGCCGCCCGCATGCGCCGTAACGACGACAGCCTGCTGGTGCTCGCCGGCAGCGAGGCCACCCGGCGGTGGAACCGTCCGGTGCTGCTCGCCACGGTGATGCTCGCGGCGGTCGCCGAGATCGAGCAGTACCAGCGGATCCGGCACCACGTCGCCGACGAGCTGTACGTCGTCGGGCACGCCGTCGCCGACCTGGTGCACCTGCTCGCCGAGCTGCTGGAGAACGCGTCGTCCTTCTCCCGCCCGGACACCGTGGTCCAGGTCGAGGTTGCCGGGCAGCGGGACGGCAGCGTCCTGGTGGAGATCGTGGACCAGGGGCTGGGGATGAGCCCGACCGCGCTGGAGCGGGCCAACCAGGTGCTCGCGGTACCGCCGGCCGCGGACGTCGCCGCGTCGGAACGGATGGGTCTCTTCGTGGTCAGCCACCTGGCCGCCCGGCAGGGCGTCCGGGTGCGGTTGCGGACCACCGGACAGGGTGGCCTGGTGGCGGCGGTCTGGCTGCCGGCGAACCTGCTCGCCCCGGCCCCGGCGGCGGAACCGGCGGGTGGCTCGGGACGGCGGATGCTGGAGATCGTCGCCGGTGCGATCGCCAGCCCGAACGGCACGCATCCGTCGACCGGCCGACCGGCCGAGGGCGGCGCCGACGGCGGCCCGCTGCGCCGGACCGGGCGTCGGGAGACACCGACCCGGGCCGAGGACGTGCTCGGGATGGCCGCCGGTGCCGGTTCCGCACCGGCGAGTACCTGGTGGTCCCGGCAGGGCAAGGGGAGCGCGGCGGCCCCGGCTGCCGGCGGCGGTGCCCCGGCCGGGGCGCTGGTCACCGGGAACGCCCCACCGGCGGTACCGGTTACCGGCGGTACCAACGCCAACGGGCTGCCGATCCGGGTCCCGATGGCCCAGCTCCGGGTGAAGGCGGAGCCCGCACAGCCCCGGCCGCCCGCCCCGCGTGAGGCGCCGGATCCGGAGCAGGTGGGCGGGATGCTGTCGCGGTACTACGGTGGTCTCCGCCGGGCCGAGGCGGAAGACACGATGGTGATACCCATGGCGCCGGCCGGCGCGCGCACCGAAGAGGAGAAGTATTGAACACGCTCAGTCAAGAGGCACGGGATCTGAACTGGCTGGTGAGCGGGTTCACGGAGCGGGTACCCGGGGTGGCGCACGCCATCGTCGTCTCCGCCGACGGACTGCTGGTGGCGGTCTCCGAGCACCTGCCCCGGGACCACGCGGACAAGCTCGCCGCGGTCACCTCCGGATTGTCCAGCATCACCACCGGGGCCGCGGAGATGTTCGACGGCGACATCGTCAAGCAGACGGTGGTCGAGATGGGTCGGGGTTACTTCCTGGTCATGCAGATCCGGGACGGTTCCATCCTGGCCACGCTCGCCGCCAACGACGCCGACATCGGCGTGGTGGGTTACGAGATGGCGAAGCTGGCCAAGGCGGCCGGTGAGATGCTGACCCCGGCGCTGCGGGCCGAACTCCAGCAGGCGCTGCCCCGCTGACCGGCCGCGTCCGGTCGCCGGGGCGACGGTGTGGCGTCGTCTCATGCCTGCCGGACCTGGTCCAGCCGACCCAGTTGCGCGTCGAGCAACCCCGCGAGCCATCGCTCGTATTCGGCGCGTTCCGGGCCGCCCCAGCCCCGGGTGGCGCCCTCGACGCACATGATGAGATAGAGATAGATGGTGTAGAGCGTGAGCCGGCGGCGGGCCGTCGTGGTCAGTTCGAGCCGGCCGTGTCCGGCGGAGGCGTAGCCGGCGAGGATCTCCGGTTCGTCGTCCAGTTCGCGGAAGAGCGTCATCGAGACCAGTTCGGCCAGCGGGTCGCCGAAGAAGGCCCGTTCGCCGTCGATCAGGCCGGTCACCCGGACCGTGCCGGCAGGATCGGCGGCGACGAAGACGTTGCCGTCCCAGAGGTCGAAGTGGACCAGCGCGGGTCGGCGTACCTCGTCGAGGACGTCGGCGTGCCGGCGCAGCAGGTCGCCGATCCGGTCCGCCGGGGCGGGCAGCGCACTGCCCAGCCGGATGGCGTCGGCGAGGATGTCGTCGAGCATCGCGCCGAAGGCGGCCCGCCAGGACGGCTGCCAGCTCCGGCTGCCGCGCAGCGGATAGCCGTACGCCGGGCCGGTGACGGTGTGCAGCCGGGCCGCGTGCGCGGCGATCTCACCGCGTACGGCGGCGAGCTGCGCCGGGGTCAGCTCGTCCCGGGTACCGTGCAGGTCCGCGCCGGCCACCCGGCTGAGGAAGACGAAGTCGGTGCCGATCAGGTCCCGGTTGAAGTCGGCGTAGACGACCTCGGGTACGACGGTCACCACCCGGGCGGCCCGACGGTAGAAGTCGACCTCGGTGCGCATCAGGTCGACCTCGTGGCTGAGCAGCTTCAGCTCGGGTGGCGGGGCGACCTTGAGCACCAGTTCCGTGCTCTCGCCGAGAGTCACGGCGTAGGCCGCGTTGTAGGTGCCGCCGGTCAGTTCCCGCCACCCGGTGATCCCGGTCCGGTCACCGAAGCCGCGCCGGACCAGCGACCGGAGTTCGCTCTCGGAGACGTGCCTCCTGGTCGTGCTCTGGTATTCCATGCGACCCCCCTCGGCGGTACGGTCGGGCGGCGGTGCCGACCCGAGGTGACGTTCCGGACCCGGGGTCAGACGGTGTTGTCGGCGATCACCCTCCGGTACCAGTGCGCGCTGCGCTTGGGGACCCGGCGTTGGGTGGGGAAATCAATATAGATCAATCCCCACCGCTGTTCATAGCCCTCGTTCCACTCGAAGTTGTCCATCAGCGACCAGACGTGGTAGCTCTCCAGCGGCACGCCGTCGGAGATGGCCCGGTGCGCGGCCGCCAGGTGCTCGCGGAGGAAGGCGATCCGGCCGACGTCGTCGACCGTGCCGTCCCCGTCGAGCCGGTCCGGGGTGGGCAGGCCGTTCTCGGTGACGGTGAGCGGCACCTCGCCGTAGTCGCGGGTGACCCGGGTCAGGATGTCGTACATCCCGTCGGGGAAGATCTGCTGCCAGCCCGCCTCGGAGGTCGGCCACCTGCGGACCGTACCGCCGTCCGGGGTGACGTAGATCGGCGTGTAGTACTGCACGGCGAGCAGGTCCACCGGGGAGGAGATGATCGCCAGGTCGCCGTCCCGGACGCCCCGGACCATCCGGCTCTCCGGGCCGAGGTCGGCCAGCACGTCGGCCGGGTAGGCGCCCTTGAAGATGGAGTCCAGGTAGAGCCGGTTCTCGTAGCCGTCGTAGAGCCGGGTCGCCTCGAGCGCACCGGGGGCGGTGTCGTCGGCCGGGTAGCAGGGGTGCAGGTTGAGCGCGGGGCCGATCCGGCTGTCGCTGCCGGTGGCGCGCAGCGCGCGTACCGCCAGGCCGTGCGCGAGTTGCAGGTGGTGCGCGACCAGGTAGGCCGCGTCCGGCTCGCGCAGGCCGGGGGCGTGGTGGCCCTGGAGGTAGCCGTTCTGCACCACGGTCTTGGGCTCGTTGATGGTCAGCCAGACCGGCACGCTCGCACCGAGCGCCTCGAAGATCGCCTCGGCGTAGTCGGCGAAGCGGTAGGCGACGTCCCGGGACTCCCAGCCGCCGACGTCCTGGAGCGACTGCGGCAGGTCCCAGTGGAAGAGCGTGGCCATCGGGGCGATGCCCCGGTCGTTCAGGCCGTCGACCAGGCGCCGGTAGAAGTCGAGTCCGCGCTGGTTGGGCGCGCCCGTGCCGTCGGCCTGGATCCGTGGCCAGGAGATGGAGAACCGGTACGTCCGCAGCCCGAGATCCTTCATCAGGTCCAGGTCCTCGACGTACCGGTGGTAGTGGTCGGCGGCGATGTCGCCGGTGTCGCCGCCCCGGACCCGTCCCGGGGTGTGGCTGAACGTGTCCCAGACCGACTCGCCCCGTCCGTCGTCCTTGGCCGCGCCCTCGATCTGGTATGCCGAGGTGGCGGCGCCCCACCCGAAGCCGTCCGGAAAGCGGAGTCCGAGCTGCGTCTCCGGTGCCGTACGTCGCACGTCGTCGGCCTCGGAGTCGGCGTCGCGGCCGGCCAGCGGCGCGTCGGCGACGTCGGCTGCCGCCGTGCTCGTCGACAGCGGGCCGGCGGGCACGGCACTGGCGGATAACGTGGCGCGGCGCAGCAGATGCCGCCGAGTCAGTACGGACATGCTGTCTCCTCGTGAGTGGGGCCCTCCGCACGACGCCCGGGAGCGCTCCCACACAAGAGCGTAGCGATCTACCGAGCGATTGCGTATGGGATGTTCGGGTGGCAATGGCGGGTCTGGGCCTCGTCCATTGCCCGTCCCCACGTGCGTCATGACCACGGCGACCGTTCGTCGCGTCGCGACGAGGCCGGTCGCCGTCCGAGGTGCCGATGACGCAGCCGATCGACCGGTTCGCGTCGAGACGCTGTACCGATGACCGATTTTCCCGTCGTTGGCGGGGGGTTAGTGTGGGGACGGGGAGGGCAACCCCCGTCCCCAGCTTGAGTTACAAACACGCACGAACGGAATTGGCGTCCAGGTCGTGCGTGCCGCGCGGGAGCCGGGCCACGCGAGTGGCTCTGGTTCCACCTCCTTCCGACGGTGGTGAGCTGGCTGACGGCGGAGTCCGGGCTGGCCCGCCCTCAGCCCTCTGGCTGAGCGGTCGGCGGCTACGTACGATTGCCGTAGCTCGCCCATCGGGGAGCGGTCGACCCGGCGGACCGGGTCCTCGCAACCCCCGTGGTGGTGCGATCCAAGCTACTTACATCATCATCAATGGAAGCGCTCCCATCGACGTTGGTTGGACTGTAGCCCGCGTCACGGGTTTGTGAAAGACCCAAAATAAGATCGAAACATCCGGCCAACGTCGAGGAAACTCCGTTGTGCTGCCTCGGTCGCATCGATGCCCAGGTCAGGGCGCCCCTTCGGACGTCCCCAGTGCAGCCGGGACCGGCTCCACTTGCTGCGGGAGCGCTCCCATGCCACACTGTCGAACTATCGCGGTAGGGGAGCCACAAGCTGACGCGATCACGGGCCGCCAGGGCATCCGAGTCTCTCGGTACGGCGCCCCTGCACAGCTCGGAGCCGCCACGTCCGGCGTCTCCTCCGGCGTCCGCCGACCCCGGTCCGGGACGGGTTGACCACCACCATTCCGGCGCCTACCCACCCACGCGCATCGCCCCCGCACCACGCGCAGGAGGCGCCCAAGCCGCGGCAGTCCGCGGCCCGGTCCGCGAGGAGAAGTCACGACATGAAGTTGAGGTTAGGAAGACGCCGACTGGCGATGGCCGCCGCCGGCATATTGGTGGTCGGAGGTGTGGCCGTCGTCCCCGGCACCGCCTACGCGGCCCCCGGCTGCGACGTCACCTACACCGCCAACAGCTGGGGCTCCGGATTCAGCGCGTCCGTCACCATCCGGAACGTCGGCGACCCGTTGACCAGCTGGAGCCTCGGGTTCACCTTCCCGGGCAACCAGCGGATCACCCAGGGCTGGTCGGCGAACTGGACCCAGTCCGGCGCGAACGTGACCGCGACGAACGTGTCCTGGAACGGCAACCTGGCCACCGGTGCCTCGACCAGCATCGGGTTCAACGGCACCTACTCGGGGACCAACGCCAGCCCCACCGCGTTCACCATCAACGGCAACGCCTGCAACGGCGCCCAGAACACCGCGCCGACCGTCGACATCAGCAGCCCGGCCAACGGCGCGACCTTCACCGCACCGGCCGACGTCACCGTCTCGGCCACCGCGAGCGACGCCGAGGGACCGGTCGAGCGCGTCGAGTTCTACCGCAACGGCCTGCTGGTCGGCACCGACACCAGCGCGCCGTACAGCTACACCAACAGCGCGCTGCCGGCCGGGTCGTACACCGCCCAGGCCCGCGCGTACGACAGCGCCGGGCTGAGCGGCATCGACGAGGTGGCCTTCACCGTCGGCGGCACCAGCCAGGCGAGCGTGGTCGTCCCGGCGACCCTCTCGATACCCGAGGGCGGCAACGCGGCCCTGAACGTCAGGCTCAGCGCCGCACCGACCAGCAACGTCACCGTCAACCTGGCCAAGACCGGCGACGCGGACGTGACGCTGGGCGCCAGCACGGCGACGATCACCCCGTCGAACTGGAACACCGGGGTCAACGTGGCGGTCAACGCCGCCCAGGACGCCGACGACACCAACGACACGGCGACGATCACCGCCAGCGCCAGCGGGCGTACCCCCGGCACCACCCAGGTGACCGTCACCGACGACGAGGGCGGCGGACCGGCCGGCGAGTACGGCGAGGAGTTCCTGGAGCTCTACAACAAGATCAAGGCGCCGGCGAGCGGCTACTTCAGCCCCGAGGGCGTGCCGTACCACTCCGTCGAGACGCTGCTGGTCGAGGCCCCGGACCACGGTCACGAGACCACCTCCGAGGCGTTCAGCTACTGGCTCTTCCTGGAGGCCATGTACGGCCGGACCACCGGCGAGTGGGGACCGTTCAACAACGCCTGGCAGGTCATGGACCGGTACATCATCCCGTCCGAGACCCAGTCGAACTACAACGCCAGCGACCCGGCGGACTACGCCCCCGAGGCGAACCGGCCGGACCTCTACCCGCAGCAGGGCGGCAAGCTCGACTCCAGCGTCCGGGTCGGTCAGGACCCGCTCGCCGCCGAGCTCCAGTCGACCTACAACAGCGGCCGGGTCTACGGCATGCACTGGCTGCTCGACGTGGACAACGTCTACGGCTTCGGCAAGTGCGGCGACGGCACCACCAAGCCGGCGTACATCAACACCTACCAGCGCGGCCCGCAGGAGTCGGTCTTCGAGACCGTGCCGCACCCCTCCTGCGAGACGTTCAGGCACGGTGGCCCGAACGGCTACCTGCCGATCTTCATCGGTGACTCGTCCTACGCCCAGCAGTGGCGCTACACCAACGCTCCCGACGCCGACGCGCGCGCCGTCCAGGCCGCGTACTGGGCGCTGAAGTGGGCCAAGGAGCAGGGCGCGCAGGGCCAGATCTCGGCCACCATCCAGAACGCCGCCAAGATGGGCGACTACCTGCGCTACGCGATGTACGACAAGTACTTCAAGCAGCCCGGGTGCGCCTCGCCGTCCTGCGCGGCCGGCAGCGGCAAGAACAGCGCCGCCTACCTGCTCTCCTGGTACTACGCCTGGGGCGGCTCGCAGGGTGGCAGCAGCAGCTGGTCGTGGCGGATCGGTTCCAGCCACAACCACGGCGGCTACCAGAACCCGTTCGCCGCGTACGCCCTCTCCACGGTGTCCGAGCTGACCCCGCGGTCGCCGACCGCGCGGACCGACTGGGCCACCAGCCTTACCCGGCAGATCGACTTCTACACCTGGCTCCAGTCGGCCGACGGTGCCATCGCCGGTGGCGCGACCAACAGCTGGAACGGCGACTACAGCGCCCGCCCGGCCGGCGTGCCGACCTTCTACGGCATGGTGTACGACGTCAAGCCGGTCTACCACGACCCGCCGTCGAACCAGTGGTTCGGCTTCCAGGCGTGGAGCATGGAGCGGGTCGCGGAGTACTACCACGAGAGTGGTGACGCCCGGGCCAAGGCGCTGCTCGACAAGTGGGTGAACTGGGCGATCGCCAACACCACGGTGAACGGTGCCAACTACCAGATCCCGTCGACGCTGAGCTGGAGCGGTCAGCCCGGTGGCAACTGGACCGCCGGCACCACCTCGGTGAACAACAGCAACCTGCGGGTCTCGGTGGTCGACCACACCCAGGACGTCGGTGTCGCGGGTGCCTACGCCCGTACGCTGATCTACTACGGTGCCAAGGCCAACCACGCGGCGGCCAAGAACACCGCCAAGGCCCTGCTCGACGCCGTGCTCCAGCACAAGACCGACAAGGGCGTCGCGGTGACGGAGACGAAGGCGGACTACAACCGCTTCGACGACCAGTACAACTCCAGCACCGGTCAGGGTCTCTACATCCCGCCGGGCTTCACCGGCACCATGCCGAACGGCGACCCGATCAACCAGAACTCCACGTTCCTGAGCATCCGCTCGTTCCTCCAGGACGACCCGGACTGGCCCAAGGTGGAGTCGTACCTGAACGGCGGCCCGGTGCCGACGTTCACGTACCACCGGTTCTGGGCGCAGATCGACGTGGCCATGGCACTGCACGACTACGACCGGCTGATCGGCTGATCCCGGTCACCAGACGGGCCTGATTCCCACGGTCAGGCCAACCGTGGCGGGCCCGGCCGGATTGGCCAACGCAGCGATCCGGCCGGCCCGCCACTCCCGTTCCACTCCGGACAGCACAGGGGCGACCACCACCGCCCCAAGGGCGGGCGGCACCAGCGGGTGCCGCCCGCCCTTGCCTGTCCGGGCCCGGGACCAACGTCGTCCGTGCCGGCGTCGTGGCGGAGATTTTCGTGGCCCGGCCCGGTAAAGGCACTGAGTTTCCAGTCAGTCCGGGGTGCCCCGTGCGGCAAGACGGAGTATCCTGGCCTCAGTGGGAGGGGCCGCTTCCCCCGTGGCGGCCCCTCCCGCTTCTTGTTCTCCCGCCCCCTCGCCGCCCGCCGGTCGAGTGCGGTGTCGGCTATGCCGGGAGCGTCCGATACGGTGTCGGGCGTGCGTGGCCGAAGCGGCATCCTGACAGCGTCCTGGCTGATCCTGTTGACCGCACTACAGATACTCGCGTTCGTCGTGGTCTGGCGGTTCGCCGTCGGCACCGAACACGGTCAACTGCTGGACACGATCGCGCTGACCGGCAACTCGATCGGGCAACACCGGATCGAGGGCATCGTCGGCGGCGTGCTGAACGCGGTCTCCCTGCTCTCCCTGCTGGTCGCCACCGCGGTCATCGGCTTCATCGCGCTGATCCGGGTCCGGATCACCCTGGCGGTGGTGACGGTCGTGCTGATCGTGGGCGCCAACGTCACCACCCAGGCCCTGAAGTACTTCATCGAGCGGCCCGACTTCGACGTCGACGAGGCCCGGGAGGCGGCCGGCAACAGCCTGCCCAGCGGACACACCGCCGTCGCCGCCTCGGTCGCCATCGCGCTGGTCATGGTGCTGCCGCCCCGGGTCCGTGGCTGGGGCGCGCTGGTCGGCGCCGGCTACTCCGCCGCCGCCGGGGTCGCCACCCTGTCGGCGGGCTGGCACCGGCCCAGCGACGCCGTGGCCGCGCTGCTGGTGGTCGGCGCCTGGGCGTCGGCGGCCAGCCTGGTACTGCTGCTGACCCAGCGCGAGACCGCGCAGGTCTCGGCGGCCGACGGCAACCGGCGGGTCACCGCGGTACTCGCCGTCGTCGGCCTCGCCCTGCTGCTGGTCGCCGCGCTCGCCCTCGGCTGGACCGACGGGGTGCGCTCGACGCCGATCCCCGAGTTCGACCGACGCCAGCTCATGATCGCGTACGGCGGCAGCGCGGCCGGGATCGCCGGCACGGCCGCCCTGGTGACAGCCCTGGTACTCGTCACCCTGCACCGGGTGGTGCCCCGGCACACCGGTCGGGGCGCCACCGCACCGGCCGACTAACCTGTTGGCGTGCGGGTGGTCGAGGTGTTCCGGGGCGAGGCCGCCCGGCTCGCCGGAGTACTGGCCGGGCTGACCGAGTCCGACTTCGCCCGACCGACGCACTGTGCACCGTGGAACGTCCGGGAGCTGGTCGCACACGTGAGCATCGGGGCCGGTCGCATGGTCGGGATGCTGGCCGAGCCGGCACCACCACGTGCCGAGGTCGACGCCGCCGCCTACTTCGGGCCGGCGAAGTTCGCCCCCGCGACCGACGCGGCCCGGATCGACACGGCTCGCCAGCACGGCGCCGGATCCGGCACCGGCCGGGACATCGCCGAGGAATTCGCCCGGACCTGGCGGGCCGGGTACGCGGTGAGCCTCGCCGCGCCGCCCGGCCGGCTCGTCCGGACCCGGCACGGCGACCCGATGACCCTGGAGGAGTTCCTGGTGACCCGGGTGGTCGAGCTGGGGGTGCACGGGCTCGACCTGGCCGCCGCCCTGGACCGGGAGCCGTGGCTGACCGAACCGGCCGGCGAGCTGATCGCCGAGCTGCTGGTCCGGGCGGCCGGCCCGGCGGCAGCCGGCCTCGCCGAGGAGCACCACTGGGACCGGCTGACCCTGGTGGCCAAGGCCACCGGCCGGCGGCCGCTGACCGCTGCGGAGCGGGTCGAACTCGACCGCCGCGGGGTGCGCTGGCTCTCCTTCGGTTGACCTGCCGGGACCGGCCGGTCAGGACTGCGCGCGCAGGTGGGCGAGGACCACCGGATCGATCTTGCCCGGCACCATCCGTTCCTCCAGGTTCTCCACGCCGGCCCAGGCGGCGAGCCGATCCTCCAGCGCCGCACCGTCGCCCGGATGGCCCACCCCGGCGAGCAGCCGCGACACCTCGTCGGCGAGGTCACCGGTCAGGTCGAGCAGCGTCTCCGGATCGGGGCGCTCGAAGAGCAGCCGGTGCACGTCCAGCAGCCGCGCCAGCTCGGTCACCGGATCCGGGTGGTCGTCCACCCGCAGGTCCACCATGACGTCGCTGCCGCCGCCGTACCCACCGCCGCGACCGACGACCAGCAGCGCCGCGCTCTGCCGGCCACGCCGGTCACCGCCGGCCAGGTCGCCGGCCCGGAGCGCGCCGAGCAGCCGGTCCGGGAAGCGCCGGTCGGCACCGCCCAGCCAGGCGTCCCGCATCTCGTCGACAACCTGCGGCCCGACCAGGATGTTGCCCTGCACCGCCCAACCGGCACCGGCCTGCCCACCGGCCCAGTCGTGGCAGCCGACGCCGGTGTAGGTGGCGGCCGTACCGTCGGCGTCGACGATCCCGAGCTGCCGCTGCGGACGGCCGGAGTCGGCGGCGACCAGCCCGGCCAGCGCGTCGGCCGCCGCCAGACCGGTACGCAGGAACGCCAGCCCCTGCGGCCGGTAGGCCAGGTTGGCGTACGCCTGGGTGGCCAGGGCGCCCACCTCGGCCTCGGCGGCCGGCACCACCGCGCCGACGGCGAGGAACTTGCTCGCTACCGCGACACCGTGCAGCCGGCCGTCGTCGGAGCGCGCCACGATGGAGAAGGTCACCCGGCAGAGGCTACAAGAACGGGCCCGTTCTGTTGCCCGGGCCTGGGGGAGCGGGCACCATCGACCGATGACCACACGCTGGGGAATGACCGTGCCGCTGGGCGGCGTACCGCTCGACGGGCACGACGCGATCTACGCCGCGCTCGTCGAGGCGGGTTTCACCGACCTGTGGTCCGCCGAGGTGGCCGGCAGCGACGCCTTCACCCCGCTGGCGCTCGCCGCCGCCTGGCAACCGTCGCTGCGGTTGGGCACCGCCGTCGCCCCGGTCTTCACCCGGGGACCCGGGCTGCTGGCGATGAGCGCGGCGGCACTGGCCGAGGCCGCCCCCGGGCGGTTCTCGCTCGGGATCGGCGCGTCGTCACCGGTGCTGGTGCAGGACTGGAACGCGACACGGTTCGCGGACCCGTACCGGCGCAGCCGCGACGTACTGCGTTTCCTGCGGGCGGCGCTACGGGGCGAGACCGTCGACGAGGTCTACGACACCTTCACCGTACGGCGGTTCCGGTTGGAGCGGCCGCCGGCCGTACCGCCGCCGATCCTGCTGGCGGCGCTGCGGCCCCGGATGCTCCGGCTGGCCGGCGCCGAGGCGGACGGGACGATCCTGAACTGGCTGGCCGACGACGACGTGCCGAAGGTGCTCGCCGCGTTGGGGGAGCGCCGCCCCGGCTTCGAGGTGGCGGCCCGGATCTTCGTCTGTCCGACCGAGGACACCGGGTACGTCCGGGCCTCCGCCCGCCGGCTGATCGCCACCTACCTGACCGTCCCGGCGTACGCGGAGTTCCACCGGTGGCTCGGCCGGGAGTCGGTGCTCGCTCCGATGTGGCGGGCCTGGGCGGCCGGTGACCGTCGGGGTGCCGCCGAGCTGGTTCCGGACGAGCTGGTCGACGCGCTGGTCGTGCACGGCAGCCCGGAGGTGTGCCGGGCGCGGATCGAGCGGTACGCGGCGGCCGGAGTGGACGTTCCGGTGCTGGCCCTGCTGCCCACCCCGGAGGTGACGGCCGGCGGCGCCGCCGCGCTGACCACGCTGATCGCCCAGCTCGGTCCGGCGACGCTGCCCCTGGCCTGACCCGCATCGCTGATCGCTCAGCTCGGCCCGGCGACCCTGCCCCTGGCCTGACCCGCATCGCTGATCGCTCAGCTCGGTCCGGCGACCCTGTCCCGGCCTGACCGGAGCCTGGTCGCCGGCCGACACCGGGTGCGCTCGGCCCGACCGCGTTGCCGGAGGCTGCTCAGCGACGCCAGCGCAGCGGGCCGGGGTGCAGCGACCAGAGCACCCGGCGCCACCACGGCCGGCCGGCGCGGAGTTCGGCCGCGTACGCCACCGCCAGCTCACCGGCCCGGCGGGCCTGCTCGTCGGTGGCGTTGCCGGGCGCGAACGCGGCCAGGTTGACCAGCGCGGCCAGGTCGTCGACCGGCGGTGTCGCCGGGCGGAGCGGACCCGGTCGGCCCGGCTGCTCCGGTCCGCCGCCGAGGGCCGGTCCCGGGCCTGGCTCCGGCCCCGGCTTCGTCGCGTCGGGCAGGCTGGACCGGGCGTGCTCGGCGACCTCGGTCGCCGCCAGGTGCTCCGGCGCCGGTCGCCCGGCCAGGCGCAGCGCGTCGGTCACCTCCCGCCAGGCTCCGGCGATCCGCTGCGCGGGCGGCCCCTCGGCGAGCCGGCGCCGACGCAGGCCCCGACGCAGACCGACGATCAGGGTGGCCAGCCCGGCGAGCAGGAGCAGCAGCCCGCCGGCACCGCCGCCGACCAGGACCGGGGTGCCGAGGCCGCCGCCCCGGCCCGGGCCGGCCTGCGGGTCCGGGGTGCCGCTCGGCGTGGCCGCCGCGCTCTGCGACGCCTCGTCCGGCGGCGGGGTCGGGTCCTCCGGCTCCGGCTTGAAGTCCTGCTCGACCGGCTTGGGCCGGGTGTTCGGCTTCGGCAGCGGGTCGAACGCCACCCAGCCGAGCCCCTCGAAGAGCACCTCGGGCCAGGCGAGCGCGTCCGCGCCGCGTACCGGCCCGGTGCCGGCCGGCGACTGGAAGCCGACCACCACCCGGGTGGGCAGCCCGGTCATCCGGCCGAGTACGGCGAACGCGGCGGCGAACTGCTCCGAGGTGCCCCGCTGCCCGCCACCGTTGCTCGGGCCGAAGAGGAAGAAGTTGAGGTTCGGATAGGCGTGCCCGCTGGGCGCGTCGGCGACCACCCGGTAGTGCTCGGCGAGGAACGTCTCGATCGCGTCGGCCCGGGCGAACGGCGCGCCGTTCTCCTCGGCGAGCTGGGCGGCGAGCTGCTGCATCTGCTCCGGTGCGCCCGGCTCGACCCTGAGGAACCGGGCCACCGCGTCGCCGGCCGGTACGCTCGCCGAGGGCAGCAGGCTGTAGTCGGGGCTCTCCTGCCGGGAGGTGACCGAGTAGGTCAGGCCCGTCGTCAGCCCCTCCGGCCGGATCAGCGTCCCGCTCTCCTGGTCGTACGCCACCCGGGCGCCGGTCACCTCTCGCGGGGTGGCGACCGCCGGCAGCAGCTTTCCGGTCAGGCTGTCGATGGTGATCTGCTGCACCACCTGCCGCACCCGGGCGTCGGGCAGCGGTTCCGGCTCGGGTAGCACCCGACCGGCGTTCCGGTACGTCGCGCCGACCCGCCAGGTGACCCCGTCGTAGTCGCCGAGTACGGCGAGCCGGATGCGCCGGCTGGTCGACGGAGCTTCCTCCTCCTCGACGGCCGGCTCAGCGCCGTCGCCCCCCGGGGTCGGCCCGGCGGTGCCGGTCGGCTGTCCGGCGGCCGGCGGCCCACCCGCTCCCACGGTCGCCACGTCGAGCAGCTTCTGGTCGGGGTTCAGCGCCCAGCCGGAGATCCGGATCAGGGGATTCTCGTCGAGACTGTCCACCTGGGGCGGTTGCACGTAGCGGCGCGGGTCGACCGGGGTGGCGCCGACCTGCCGGGCCACCAGTGGCGCCACCAGTACGGCGAGGCCGAGCACCAGCACCAGGCCCAGTGCGGTACTGGCCAGGGTGCGGGCCCGCAGCGCGGCCCGGACCCCCGGGTTCAGCTCGCCGGCCGGATCGGGGGCGCGGCCCTGTTCCGGCGGAGTCGGCCGTCCACCGGCGGCCAGCGCCACCGCACCGGCGGCGGCGAACGCGACCGTCAGCCACGGCGTCGGATCGGCGTTCGGGCCGACGACGTAGAGCGCGCCCGCGTAGAGGGCGGCGGGGGCGGTCAGGCCGAGCAGCACCCGGTCGGCCCGGATCCCGACCTCGGCACCGGCCAGCCCGGCCAGCCAGGCCGCGACCAGCGGCACGATCACGGTGTCCGGCACCGGCTCGACCGGGATCAGCGCGGTGAGCAGCCGGGGGATGCCGTTGCGGGCGGCATCGGCCGCCACCTCGCCGAGCGAGCCGGGCAGGTCGGCCCGCTGCGCGGTGAACCGGAGCACGGCCGCGGTGTAGCCGAGCAGGACCAGCACCGAGAGCGGGGCGACCAGCCAGGACGGCAGGCGGCGGGCGGCCAGGCTGACCCCGACCGAGCCGACCGCCGCGCCGAGGACGAGCCGGCTGAGCAGCGAATCGGCGTACACCCCGCCGAGGACGGCACCGGCCAGGCCGATCATCGCCACCAGGGCCAGCGGCACCGGCAGCGTCCGGAGGAACTTCACCACCGGCGGACCCCGTCCCACTCGGCCGCGAACTCCGCCCCGTCGGCCGCGTCGATCACGACCAGTCCGGCGCTGCCTGCCGGGATCTGCCCGCCGGCTCCGAACACCCCGGCCACCACCGACGGGTACGCGGGGCGGAGCGCGCCGACGTAGCCGAGGTCGGCGGCGGCGCCCGGACCGGTGAGGAAGACCAGGGTGTCGCCGAGCTTCTCCTGCCGCAGCCGCAGCGTCGTGGTGCGCAGCGGGTCACCCTCGGTGCCCTGCGGCCCCGGCACCAGGTCGGCGGCGGCGAGCCGGTCCAGGAACTCCCCGGAGCCGTCGGCGTCGGCCACCAGCAGCAGCGTCACCGGCAGGTCCTCCCGGCGGGCGGCGACCACCACCGAGGCGGCCGTCTCGCAGGCCGACTCGAAGGTCTCGGCGATCCCGTCGACCCGCTCCGGATGGGCGCCGGCCCGGTTGTCCAGCAGTACGACGATCCGGGGCAGGCTGGTGTCCAGCTGCTCCTTGACCATCAACTCGCCGACCTTGGCGCTGCTCCGCCAGTGCACCCGGCGCAGTTCGTCGCCGACGACGTACTCCCGGAGCGAGTCGAAGGTGATCGACCCCTGCGGTACCTTGTCGATCCGCCCGTCCATGCTCCGGGCGATCCCGGCCGGCACCGCCGCCAGCGGGTGGATCCGGGGATGCACCCAGACCTGGGCGGTCTCGCCGTGCGAGCGGGCGACGGTGATCAGCCCGAGCGCGTCCCGCCCGGTGACCCGCAGCGGACCGACGGCGATCACCCCGCGCCGGGTGGTCGGGACCGGATAGCTGACCGTGGTGTCCCGGCCGGGACGCAGCCGGAGCAGCGGCACCGGCACCGCCCGGTTGCCGCAGCGGTCCTCGGCGATCAGGTTGGCCGAGCGGAGCCGGGCGCTGTTGCGCACCGTCAGGGTCATGGTGGCCGGCTCGCCCCGGCCCACCCGGTCCGGGTCGGCGACCCGGGTGACGTCGAGCCGGGGCCGCCAGCTGGCGTTGCCGGCGGCGCAGCCGACCGCGATGGCGGCGGTGGTGCCGAGCAGGGCGAGTTCGGGATAGCCGAACCGGAAACCGGCGACGAGGAGGATGGCGGCGCCGACGAGGAGGCCGATGCCGCGCGAGGTGACCGTCATGGCGCCGGGATCAGGTGCCGGCCGAGGCGAGCTGCCCCGAGGGGAGCGGCACCGGCACCGACGCGATCGCCTCGCGCAGCACCTCGGTCGCGGTGACGCCCCGGACCTGGGCGTCGGGGGAGAGCAGGATCCGGTGCGCGAAGACCGGCTCGGCGAGGGTCTTGAGGTCCTCGGGGAGGATCCAGCCGCGTGCGTCGATCAGGGCGTACGCGCAGGCGGCCCGGGTCAGCGCGATCACGCCCCGGGGGCTGACCCCGACCCGGACCTGCGGGTGGTTGCGGGTCGCCGCGGCCAGCCTGACCGCGTACGCGTAGAGCGGGTCGGCGATGTGCACCCGCTGGGCCATCCGGACCATCTCCCCGACGGTGGCGGTGTCGGTGACCGGCTCCAGCGCCTCCGGGGAGCGCATCGGGGCGCCCCGGAGCACCTCGATCTCGACGGCCTCGTCGGGATAGCCGACGGAGAGTTTCACCAGGAACCGGTCGAGCTGTGCCTCGGGCAGCCGGTAGGTGCCGTCCATCTCGACCGGGTTCTGGGTGGCGACCACCAGGAACGGCCGGGGGACCGGGTGCCGAACGCCGTCCACCGTGACGTTGCGCTCCTCCATCACCTCCAGCAGCGCCGACTGGGTCTTCGGGGAGGCCCGGTTGATCTCGTCGGCGATGACGATGTTGGCGAAGACCGGGCCGGGGTGGAACTCGAATCCCCGGCTCGCCTGGTTGAAGATGGTCACCCCGGAGACGTCGGCGGGGAGCAGGTCCGGGGTGAACTGGATGCGCCGCCACTGGCCGTGCACCGTCGCCGCGATCGCCCGGGCCAGGGTGGTCTTGCCCACCCCGGGCACGTCCTCCAGCAGGACGTGCCCCTGGGCGAAGAGCGCGGTGAGCGCCAGCCGGACCACGTGCGGCTTACCCAGCACCACCGAGCTGATGTTGTCGGCTATCCGGGCGGCCAGGTTGGCGAAGCCCTGCACGTGGTGCGGGGTAAGCGGCTCGTGGTTGTTCACGGTCGTGGTGCTCCTTGTTACCGGAGGTGCTCCCTGTTACCGGGCGACTCGGTCAGCAGGTCGGCAGGACGTTGATATTGTCGCCCCCCTCGAGGTTGAGCCAGGCGAACGGGATGTACGGCTTACCGCCGTTCCACTCGATCCGGACCCACCAGGTGCTGCGCTTGTCGTCGTTGTAGACGTAGGCGTAGACCTCCTCACCGGACTTCTTGCAGAGCGCCTTGATCCGGGTGCCGGGCTTCGCCCAGCCGACCTGGCGGTCGTCGTCCTGCTGGGTCACCGAGAAGATCTCGTTGCCGTTGCGGCCCGGACCGTCGGAGTTGCAGTACGTCCGCTGCTCGCCGGAGGAGCCGTTCTTGCAGGTGGCGATGCCGTAGACGGCGGCGGTCGCCTTGTCGACCTTGTCGGTGCCGGGTCCGGCCGCGTTGGTCGCGGTCACCGTGAAGCTGTAGTCGGTCCCCGGGGTCAGCCCGGTGACCCGGATGCTGGAGCAGTTGCCGTTGACCTTGGCCCGCCCGGCCGGGGTCACCGAGCAGGCCGCCTGGCCGCCGCCGTCGTCCACGGTGAAGTTGACCGTGACCGAGGTGGCGTCCGCGCTGGTGCCGGTGATGGTGACCCGGGGCGCCGCGACCGTCCTGGCGGTGTCGGTGGCGGCGGCGCCGGCCCCGGCCTCGTTGACCGCCTGCACCCGGACGGTGACGTTCGCCCCGTCACCCAGTTCTCCCACGGTGGCCTGGGTGTCGGTCACCTCGCTCTTCTTGCCGCCCGCCTCGACCACGTATTTCGTGATCGGGCGGCCGTTGTCGGCCGGCGGGCTCCAGGTCATCGAGACGGTGCCGCGCGAGCCGGCGACCGTCTTCGCCTGGAGGTTGACCGGCGCCGCCGGGGTGCTGAACGGTACGACGCTGTTGCTGGCCGGCGAGGCGGCCGAACCGGCGCCCTTCTCGTTGATCGATACGACGGTGAAGGCGTACTGGTTGCCGTAGTCGAGTTCGCCGGCCGGGATCACCAGCTCGGTCTTGGTCGACTCGCCGACGGGTGCGTTGGCGCCGGCCGAGATCGCGGTCACGGCGTACTTCTTGATTTTGTAGCCCTGGCCGTTGGCGGCCGCCCACCTGACCAGCACGGTGCCGTCCGGGCGTTCCTCGGCGGTGACGCTGGCCGGTGGATCCGGCACCTCGGAGGTCGGCACGACCGGGTTGCTCTTCTTCGCCGGTCCGGCGCCCTTGGCGTTCACCGCGTGCACCGCGAACTGGTAGGTCTCGCCGTTGGTCAGGCCGGTCACCTCCAGCGAGCGCTGGTTGGCGCCCACCTCGAAGGTCCGGCCGGCGCCCTGCACCACGTAGCGGGTGATGGCGGCACCGTTGGCGGCGGCCGGTCGCCAGCTCACCCGGGCCTGGGCGTTGCCGGCGGCGGCGGTCACCGACTTCGGGGCGCTCGGCTTGCTGATCACCGGCTTCGGCGGCGGCGGAGGCGGCGGCGGGTTCGGCGGCGGGTCCCCACCGAGGATGTCGTTGGCGTACTTGTTGACGTCCTTGACCCGGTGCTGGTCGTCGATGACCCGGGCGACGGCCGAGTTCGGCGCGTTGATGAAGAGGTGGTTCTCCCGGACCTCCAGCTCCAGCGGGCCGTTGGCACCCGGGATCTCGATCTTCTCCAGCAGCTTCCCGCCGGCGTCGAAGGAGTAGACCGTCCCGGTGTCGTCGTCGGCGCAGTAGAACCGGTCCGCCCAGGCGACGGCGGGGTTGAGCTTGGTGCCGGCACCCGGCACCCTGAACTGCTGCCCGACGGCGCCGTTGTCGGCCACCACGATGTTGCGGTCGTCGAGCACGGTCACCGGCACCCGGAGGCCGGTGGTCCGCGGCGGCAGGTCACCCGGGCCGGTGAGCGGCAGTTTGATCGGACGCTTGTCCTTGCCGCGCAGCGTGGTGAGCGTGCTGGTGGTCCGGTCCAGCACCGCCACGCCGTCGTCCAGGGTGGAGAGCTTGAGGTCGTGGCTCGGGTCGGCGACCGCCTCGCTGAAGATCTGCTCCGGGTTGACGCTGCCGCCCGCGCCGCCGCTGTCGGACTCCGGAAGTTTGGCGGCGGTGATGGCGGAGACGGTTCCCTCGCTCGGCACGGCGACCCAGAGCCGCCCCGTCCCGTCGAACTGGCCGCCGGTGATGCCCGGCGGATAGTTGATCTGCTCGCCCACCGGGGTCAGCGTCCGGGGGTCGAGCTGGCGCACGATTCCCTGCACGGCGTCGACGACGAACGCCGCGTCCTCGTGCAGGGCCACGTTGACCCCGAGCCCTGCGGTCGTCTTGGTGGTCGCCATGATCTGTAGCGTGGCGAGGTCGAGCGAGCTGATCTGGCCGGTGTTCAGGTCGCGCAGGATCAGCAGCCGGTCGGTCTGCACGACCTGCATCTCGTGGTTGCGGCCCTGCGGGATCTGCACCCGGGTGTCGACCCGACCGGTCACCCCGTTGACCCGGGCCATCTCGCTCTTGGTCATGCTCCACAGCCAGGAACTGGCGTCGTAGCTGGCCACGGCGTTGTCGGCAGCGCCGAGGCCGAGCACGGTCAGACCCATCGCGGCGGCCAGCGCCGCCACGGTGGCGATGGTGACCAGTCCACCCCGGAGCCGGGACCGGCGACGGGCCGGCGGCGCGTCCGGCGCCACACCGGCGGGGTCGACCCCGCCGATCCCGTCACTGCCTGTCAAGCCGTTGCCTGTGGTGACCACAGCCGGCCGCCTCCCCACCCGTGGGCGGTCGTGTCCGACCGCCGTCGTCAGCGAATCTTTCCCGAAACCGCGTGCCATCATAGGGCCCGAGGCTTTGGCTGCGGGTACCCGCAACGTGCCGTTGTGGACAGACGGGGCGTGAATTGTGGATAAGCCCGGGTGGCCATCACCGTTTCCGCAGGTCAGTGCGGTGGGAACGGTTGTCGAATTGTGATCAGCGTGGTGTCGCCCCGGCGCCGTCCCGCTTCGTACAGACAAGATCCGACGGGGCGAATTCGTTGGTCGAATAGACGGCGAGCACCGAGAAGCAGTAATCGAGCTTGGAGTTCAACGCGTTCACCTTGAACGTGGTCTCGCCGGCACCGACCGTAGTCATCGGCTTGGTCGGCTGGCCCGCCCGGCCGCCCGCGACGACGAACGGCACCGTCCCGCCGCTCGGATCGGTCCAGCTGATGGTGATCGCCGAGCCCTCGTCGACCAGCTTCACGTCGGTCGGCGGCTCACCGGCGACGACCGGCTCACCGCGCTCGTCGGTCGGCCCCTGCTCCGTCGACCCGCTCTTGTCCACCAGCACCGCGACCACCACCACGATCGCGGCGACCACCGCCGCGGCGGCGGCGACCGCGGCGGCCACCGTCGAGCCGCGGCCCCGGCTCGGCTCGGGGGCCGGCGCCGGCGCCACGGGGGTCGGGGTCGGTGCGATCACCGGGTACGACTCGAGCTGCGCGACCGACTGCGCCGAGTACGGCGGGTACGTCGACGACGCCTGCTCGGCGGCGCCCGGGGCGTACGGCGAGGTCTGCGCCTCCGCCGGACGGGCCGGTACCGGCTCGGTGGCCGGCAGGTACCCCGGTGCGGTGGCGGCCGAGCGGAACAGCCCGTCCCCGGCCGGTCGGGCCGGCGGTGCGGAGAGCGGCGCGGCGGGTGGCGCCGAGACCAGCGGCGGCCCGGCCGGCGGTGCCGACAGCGGTGCCGGTGGTGCCGACAGTGGTGCCGGTGGTGCCGAGAGCGGTGCGGGCGGTGCCGAGAGCGGCCCGACCTGATCCGGTGCGGCGCCGCCGGGCGGCTCGCCGAGGTAGTCCCGGGCGGCCCGGACCTGCCAGTGGTCCTCCCCGAGCACACCCGGCCCCAGCGAGGCGATCCGGCCGAAGTTGCGCCGCGCCTCGTGCCGGTTGCCCAACTCCTCGGCGACGGCGCCGAGTTCGAAGGTGAGCGACAGCATCAGCGGATCGGCGTCACCCCACCGGCGCTGACCGTCGACGATCGCCTCTTCGAGCAGCCGCCGAGCCGCCGCCGGGTCGTCGGCCTCGCGGTGCCACCGTGCCAGCAGCCCGACGGTGCCGAGCACCTCCGGATGGTCCTTGCCGTACGCCGGCCGGGCCGCGTCGAGTGCCTGTGCGAGCAGCCGTCGGGCACCCAGATCGTCACCGCCGTCGCGGAGCGCCCGGGCGCGGCCCTGCACGGCGGCAAGTTGTGGAGGCTGAGACACGCCAGCCATGCTGCCCCCTGCACGGGGTACCGCGCCAGCCGGGTACCCGTCCGGCGGTGCCGTTCCGCCCCGGTGCCGGAGGCCGCCCCGCCGCCCGTACGTCGCTGACCAGGGCCGATCCGAGCGTCCAGCAATTCCGGTCGGAGTTTCCCGCGATCCGGTCCGGCGGCCGGCGACGGTCCCGGCCGGCGCCGACCCGCCCCCGGGGTCGGGCCGTGTTCCGGTGGGGCCGGTACGTCGACGCCGGCCCCACCGGCGCTCCGGCCCGGTCGGCGCCCCGGTCAGCGGCTCTGCAACGCGTCCAGGCCGACCGCCATCGCGATGACCAGCCGGCGGTCGAGCTGCGGCAGGTGGACGTCGACCACGTACCGGTCGCGCAGGCCCCACTTCTTCACCACCGAGAAGGCGGGCTGGCCGCCGATGGTGAAGTCGAAGTGGTAGGGGAGCCAGGAGAGCGAGTCGACGAACCGGCGCAGCAGCGCGACCGGCAGGCTGCGCTCCTGACCGGTGGCCTGTCCGAGACCGGGCTGCTCGACATGCCAGGTGGAGCGCAGCAGCGACGACTTGAAGTCCTTGCGGAACAGGCCGATCGGAGTACCGGCGGCGTCGGTCACGTCGTACGTCGCGCCGAGGTCCATCACCTGACGGGCCTTGAAGCCGAGCACCGGCTGCTGCTTGCTGTCGTCCGCGTAGAGCGTCACCTGCTCCTTGAAGGCGAGCCGCTTCTGCTGGGCGAAGGCCAGCAGTTCACCCTCGGAGCCGTCCGGGTTGACCGCGTGCACCTCGTACTGGTTCACCATGAACCGGATCCGTTGCCGGATGTGGAACTGGCGCTGGGACTGGAGCACATCGAGCTGCATGGGCAGTTTCCTTTTTCTTTGGGGGTTCCGGCGTGTTTCTTTGGGGGTTCCGGCGTGGCGCGGCCGGTGTCATCGCCACCTGCTGTGCAGGCGCAGCCTCGGAGTGTGGCACAGCGGGGCGACATCCCGCCGCCCGGTCAGCAGGCTACCGCGCCACCCCCGCCGAACGGCCGGAACCGGCCCGGGTACTGGACCGATCCCGACGAACGGCTCCGGGCCGACTGCGAAAGTCGGCAGACCGGCGACCAACGTGCCGGTGGTGCACATCGACGGACGCCGGGTGGACTGCTTGGATGAGGCGTCGGTGCGATCCCGATCGGCGACGAGGCCGAGGAGAGGGAGCAGGGGAATGACCCAAGAGGACCGTTGGGACTTCTTCATCGCGTACGCGCCTGCGGACCGCGCCGCCGCGGAGGAACTGTACGACCTGCTCAGTCCGCCCTTCCGGGTCCTTCTCGACCACCGCAGCCTGCCCTCCGGCGACCCGTCGCTGGGCGCCACCGGCGCTGACCGGGACGGTCGGCTCCCCGCCGGGCGGCGCCGGGCGGCGGTCACCCTGCTGCTGGTCCGGGGCGGCAGCGACGGCGCCTACCAGCAGTGGGCGGGGCCGGCCGGGGCGGTCGAACCGTCGCACGCGGAGGACGGCCGGCACCTGGTCGTGCCGATCCTGCTGGACGAGACGGCGACAGCCGCCGACCTGCCCCACGGGATGCCGTTCGAGCAGGCCGTCCCGGTCACCGCCACCGGTGGCCTGCGGCAGGTCGCCGAGCGGCTCCGCAGCACCCTGCGGCATCGGTTGGCGCTGCCGCCCGACGAACTGCTCCGCCGCTACCAGGAGCGGACGACGGTCGAGCGGGTTGTCCGGCTGGTACCCCGGGACGGCTTCGATCCGGCCGGACGGCTCGGCCTGGAGACCCGCAAGTACGTCTTCGTCGGCGACTACGAGGAGCAGCGGCACCGTACCCTGCGGGAGATCCTCTCCAACCTCTGGATCGGGGACGCCTTCGAGCAGGTCGACAACTCCAACGGTCCCTGGTTGGCCCTCACCATCGAGTTGGGCGAGCTGAACCGCCGCAAGATGGACCTGCTGCCGGCGACCTGGAAGGCGGCGTTCCGGATCCTCTCCGACCCGACCCGGGCGGGGTGCTTCGAGGCGACCGACGAGGAACGCACCCTGCTCGGGCTGCCGCCCCGCAACTACTACTCCGACGACCAGCAGGCGTGGTATTCGAGCTGCACCACCCGGGAGCGCCGGTACACCCCGTGGGGTCCGGACTACTTCATCCGGGAGGTACTGGGGATCAGTTGGCTCTGCTTCACCGGTACCGGGATCACCCAGGGGGCCCGGCGGTCCAGCGGGCTGCCGTCGCGGGTCTTCTTCGTCCGGAACCTGCCGCTGCACGGGATCGACTACCGGATCCAGGACCTGGGCGTACCCGACGACGGCGTGGTGTTGGACTAGCGCCCCGGTCACGGGATTGGAAGCCTCCGGCGCGGGTACCCGGCGCATCTCCTACGACGGAGGTTGGCACATGTCGGAGCGGCATACCGTACTGCGCTCGATGCACGATCTCGGCCTGGCTGCCTGGTTCGGCGGCTCCCTGATGGGGGCGATCGGGGTCAACGGCGCGGCGGCGAAGGTGAGCGACTCGACCCAGCGGCTCGGGGTGGCCTCGGCCGGCTGGGCGAAATGGACGCCGGTGAACGCGGCGGCGATCGGCACACATGTCGCCGGTGCCGCCGGTGAGCTGATCACCGAGAGTCCACGGATGTTCGTCCAGGCCGGTGTGGGCCGGATGAGCGCCGTCAAGACCGGGCTGACGGTGGCGGCGCTGGCGGCGACCGGCTACAGCCGGATGCTCGGGATGCAGTTGGAGAAGACCGGCAAGGCGCCGGTGGTGGCGACGACGGCACCGGAGAACGGCACGCCGGCGGGCGTCGCGGCGCGGCAGCGACAGTTGCGGGTGTTGCAGTGGGTGATCCCGGCCCTGACCGGCGGACTGATCGTGGTCACCGCGTTCGCCGGTGAGCAGCAGAAGCCCGGCCAGGTGGTGCAGGGCGTGCTGAACCGGATGAACGGGATCGGGCACCGGGCCAGGGGCGTGCGCGGGATGGCCACCAAGCAGGTGCGTGGGCTGGCCGGCATCGGCATGGGCGGGATGACCGGCAAGGGCCTGCGGGAGATGCTCGATCGGCGGATGCCCGGGATGGCCGGTCAGGGCGCGCGGGGGCTGGTGACCAGGGTGCTGCCCGGGGTGGCCGGAATGCGGGTGGCCCGGGGCGCGGTGGCGAAGTTCCGCCGCTGACGCCCGCCTCGCGGCGACGTGCCGCCGCGCGGGTGGCGGCGGGTCCTACCTGCGGGACCCCGTCGTCCCGTACTGCGGGAAGGTGGTGCCCGGCAGCGGGCACCATCCGCGACACCGCGCAACCGGGCCGGGCGACGTGCACCGGCAGTACGCCTCCGGCAGCCGCTCCCGGCGGTCACCCGCCCGGCAGCGCTGAGCTGCGGAAACGTCACCGGTGCCCGGGTGCGTCCCGGAGCCGTCGGCCATAGGTTCTCGGCGCGGTGGTGTCAATGGACTGATGACTGCTTATAGTTCGGCCCGATCGCTCTGGCATGGACGACCGTCTACGCGGTTACCTCGGACCAGGATCAGCCCATGTCCTGGAGGTACGCAGGTGCCGGTCACATCGCCGTCGGAGCCGACGGCCGTACCGCGACCGGCGGCGGCACCCGCCGTCGCCGCCCTGGTCGGTCGCGGTGCCGAGCTGGCCCGGACGGTCGCGCTGCTCGACGAGGACAGGTCACGGCCCAGGTTCCTGGTGCTGCACGGCGAACCGGGGATCGGCAAGAGCCGTCTCGTGGCCGAGCTGGCGAAGGTGGCCGCCGGCCGGGGCCGCAGGGTGCTGCTCGGCCGGGCGACCGAGTTCGAGCGCTCCCTCCCGTACGGGGTGCTGCTGGACGCGCTGGCCGGCGTACCCGATCATCTGGCCGAACTGCACGCGTCGCTCGACACCCTCGCGCCGCGCGACCCCGACGGGCCGGGGCCGGCCACCGCCGCGGTCGAGCGGCACCGGCGGCACCGCCGGCTGCGCAGCCTGGTCACCGCCGCCGCCCGACCCGGCGGGGCGCTGCTGGTCTTCGATGACGTGCAGTGGGCCGACGACGCCTCCGTCGAGTTCCTCGGCTATCTGCTGCGGCATCCGCCGGACGCCCGGATGACGGTGGTGCTGGCGTTCCGGTCCGAGCAGTGCCCGCCGAGACTCGCCGAGGAACTCGCCCACCTGGCGCCGCTGCCCGAATGGCTCCGGCTCGACCCGCTGCGCGGCGCCGACGTCGACCAGTTGCTGCCGGCCGAGCCGGCGTCCCGGCGCCGGCTGCTGCACCAGGTCAGCGGCGGCAACCCGCTCTATCTGGAACTGCTCGCCGGCACCTCGACGCAGGTCCTCGGCGCGCTGCGCCGGGGCGACTTTCCCGACGAGCCGGTGACCAGCGCCCTGCACGGCGCGATGGCGATCGAGATCCGCGGGCTCGGCCCGACCGAACGCCTGGTGCTCCAGGCCACCGCCGTGGTCGGGCCGGGCCTCGACATCGGCACCGTCGCCGCCGCGGCCGGAATTGACGCCCGACGTACCACCGCCGCGCTCGACGCGCTGGTCGCCCGCGACCTGCTCCGGCAGGTCGGCGCGAAGCTCGATTTCCGGCACTCGCTGGTGCGCGCGGTGGCGTACTGGCTGGCCGGTCCGGCCTGGCGGCTGGCCGCCCACCGTCGGGCCGCGGCCCATCTGGAACAGGGCGGCGCCCCGCTGACGCTCCGGGCGCACCACCTGGCCAAGGCGATCCAGCCGGGCGACGAGGTCGCCGCCGGGGTGCTCGCCACCGCCGCGATGACCACCATGGGTACGGCGCCGAGCACCAGCGCCGCCTGGCTGCGCGTCGCGCTGTCGGCGCTGCCGGACGGGCCCGGTCGATCGGAGCGGCGGGCCGAGCTGCGGCTGCTCTTCGCCAAGGCGCTCGGGGTGACCGGCCAGTTCGACGAGGCGCGGACCGTGCTGCACGATCTCGTCGCGGTCGCCGGCCCGCACCGGCACGCGGCGGTCGAGCAGCTCGCCGTGCTGGAGCGGCTGGCCGGCCGGCTCGACGTGGCCAGTGCGCTGCTCAGCACCGAGCTGGAACGGCTCGGCGCCACCGGCACGTCGCAGGCGATGCTGCGGCTGGAACTCGCGGTGACGGAGATGCTCGCCGGCCGCTGGCGGGCCGGTGCCCGGCACGCCGGCAAGACCATGGACCGGGCGCGCCAGGGCGGGTACCGGGGGATCGAGGCCGCCGCCAGCACCGTACTCGCCACCTGTGCGGTCGCCCGGGAGCCGCTGGCCACCGCCCGGCTACGGGTCTCGTACGCCGCCCGGATGATCGACGCCCTCGGCGACGTCGCGCTCCGGGACGAGCTGGGCGCGATCGCCCTGCTCGCCTGGGTCGAGGCGATGCTGGACCGGGTCGACGACGGGCTGGCACACGCCGAACGGGGCATCGAGGTGGGGCTGCGGTACGGGCGGATCCACGTGCACCCGCTGCTCTACGCGGCCCGGTCCGTGCTCTACGGCACCGTGGGCCGGGTCGACGACGCGCTGCGGGACGCCGAGGAGGCCGAGGAGATCGCCCGCTGGCAGGGGGGTGCCGAGGCGGCGACGCTGGCGGCGGCGGTACGGCTCCGGCCGCTGCTCTGGCTCGCCGGGCCGGACGCGGTACGCCCGGCCCTGGACCGGTTGCGCGGCAGCGCGGCGCCACGCTCCACCCTGTACCGGGCGGTGGTCCGGATGCACCTGGCGGAGGCGAGCGCGGCGGTAGGCGACGACACCGGCTGCCAGGAGTTGCTGGCCGACGCGGAGACGTACCGCTGCCTCGGGCCGGCCGAGGCGGGTGTCCTGGTGGTACGGGCACTCTCCGCCGCCGGAGCCGGTCGGGCCGGATCGGGGTCGGCGGGGCCGGCGGGGCTGCCACCGCAGGCCCGGCGCTGGCTGGCCCGGGCCGCCGATGCCGCCGGCGACCTGCCCGGACGACTCGGGCTGGTCGGGATGGCCGGCGCGACCCTGGCCCTGGCGCACGGCGCCCCCGGTGACGCCGTGGCGGAGGTGGTGCCGGCGATCGACCAGTTGGGCGCGGCCGGGATGCCGGTGCCGGAGGGGCAGGCCCGGATGGTGCTCGCCGAGGCGCGGGCGGCGACCGGGGATCCGGGGTCGGCCCGCGAACAGCTCGGCCGGGCCAAGCGGCTCTTCTCGGCCAGCGGTGCCCGCTGGCTGGCCGGGCAGGCGGATCGGGCGCAGCGCCGGCTGGCCGCCCGGCTCTCCCGGCGGGCCGTGCCGGCGGACCGGGCCGGGGCGGTGCCGGACGAGACGCATCCGCTGGCACTGCTGACCGGGCGGGAACGGGAGGTCGCCGAGTTGACGGTCACCGGCGCCACGTCCCGGGCCATCGCCCGGCAGCTCCAGATCAGCCCGCGTACCGTGGACGCGCACCTGATGCGGATCTACCGCAAGCTCGGGGTGACCTCCCGTACCGCCCTGGTCAGTCTGCTGGCCCGGGGTTGAGGCGGTCGGCCGCCGCCCCGTCGAGGATCTCGGCGGGGCGGGTCAGCGGGCCACCCGCCGTACCGTGTTGAGCGTCTGATGGCTGCCGTTCTGGGCGGTCGTTCCTATCCGACTGCGGTCCTACCGGAATCTCTGTTTCCGCCTTCGCCCATGAAAGCCCTTACCGCATTCCGTATTGCGTCAGCGTGGAGGTAGATATCGTCAAGAGAGCCGATCAGGTGGCGAGTCTCCGTCTTGTCGGCGTCGAACGTTCCAATGTACTTTCTGGCCTTTCCGTTGAAATGCAGTCGCGCAATGGGTCTGCGGTTATTGTCGTCGAGAATGACGGCGAAGTACGACTTGGCATCACGGCCCACAATGCGTTGGGGTTTGACTTCGCTACACGCAATCGCCTTGATTATCTGATAGCCGGTAAGCTCTTCGAGCGTGGTTTCCACCTCCGTGTCACGGGCTACATCGCTCAGCGCGACCTCTTCGCTCTCGAGCACTTCGGAGGGCGCCTCCGCGGCCTGCTTGGGAAGGCTTGCGTAGAGTGCGCCCTTCAGTCGTTCGTTCACCTGGTCTCTGACGAACTGCGAGGCCGCTTTGGCAACGAGTGACCTGAACTGGTCGCGCCTCCTTTGAGTGAGCGAACCGTCGTACACTCTCGTCGCGAAGAACCTGACCCACTCATCCTCGGGCTCCTTGAACTGCGTCGCCATCGAACGTTTGATCTGACCGAGATACTTCAACTCTTCGGCCGCGCTGATGATGGATTCGAGATCGAATACCTCCTTTGTGAGCTTACGCAGTTCCGGCAAGAGGGTGTCGTCGATATCTTCCAGGTCTAACACGAGGAAGGGCTTGGTGTCCATCTTGTTGGGGGCGTCGAGATCGGTGTAGAAATGGTAGACCTGTCCATTGGTGAGGACGGCGATCCGAGCATTCGTAACGGAGAAGTATCGATAGAGCTGAGACGCGTGTTCAATCTTCAGGGAGTCGCGCGGCTGCTTGCATTCGATGAGGATCTGCACCTCGCCGGCACGCATGATCGCGTAGTCGACCTTCTCGCCTTTCTTGACCCCAACGTCGGCGGTGAACTCCGGTATTACCTCCAGCGGATCGAAGACGTCGTAGCCAAGGATCATTGAGATGAACGGCATGACGAAAGCATTCTTGGCGGCTTCTTCCGTCTGAATCGCATCCCGCTGATTCCGGACCTTCGTGGCGAGTGCGGCGACCCGTTCATCGAACTCCATTGAGCACGCTCCTTCTTTGGAATAGGCGACAAGGCGCCGTACGCTGCCTGCATTCCCGGGGGTTGGCGAGTCGAAATTCCAGGGCAACGAGGGATGTTACCGAGTGATCGTGTAGCGTGGAGCCGCGAAAGAGACGGACTGATCCCTCCTTTTGCCGGTCCGATCCGGCGGAAAGGGCAGGTTTGCAAGTGTCTCGGTCGTGAGTAGGATGCGCTACCGACTAGAGGTGCGCGAGGCCGCGCCTGTCGCTGAGCAGACGACACGTATCGCGTCGTTGAGCTGGGCGATGATGGCACCCGCGATCGCCTCGTCTCCCAGGTCATACCGGACCGGCAAGATGCGGGAGTGGTACGTCGCTGGACGACTCGACGGTACTTGGCTCGTCGAATCCTGGGTCTGGCCCGCTCAATTGGGTCAGACCCAGGAGCCTGCCGGCGGAACAGGCAGCACTCAAGACAGACTGACCCCGGGCAGTGCGCGCAGGTGGTCAGGGAGCAGCCGTCGGCGCCGGCGGTGTCGTGTACGCGATAGGTCGATTCGCACCGATCGACGCATTCGCTGTCGGTCGCGGGGGGCAGCCAGGCGGCTGGTACTGCCCGACATAGGGCGGTGGCGGCCCGGTGGTAGGTCTCGCCGGTTTGGTCATGCGGGCGCGGATCGCGTCCCTAGGGGTACTCGAAAGCCATTGTACGGATTGCTGAACTGGAATTGTCCGCCGCTGTCGTGGACAGGCCCGGCGGGTGGGCATTGTGACTGGGTGGCGTCTACGGCTGTCAGCCCTGATAGTTGGCAGCCGGGCGCGACTCGTGGACGAGCCGGGCCGCTGTCGCGAACGCCGCCGTCCAGGGGAAGACTTCCTGTCGGTCGGTGCCGCTGCCCGGCGGGTGGGGCTCCCATCCGTCGTCTTCGCCGAGCAGGATGCGTACGTGTTCGTGGCGAAGGTCGGCCACCGCGCGTTGGAACGGTGCGCGGGCGGCCAGGGCGGCGTTGACGAACGGGACGATGACGGTCGGCACCTGGCGTCCGATCAGCTCGGCGACCGAGGTCATGGCGTAGTTGTCGGCGATGCCGAGGGCAATCTTGTTGATGGAGTTGTACGTCGCGGGGGCGATGACGAGCGCGTCGGCGCCAGGAAGCGTACGGCGAGCACCCGGAGGCGACAGGTAGGTGGACCTGACCGGGTGCCCGGTCATCGACTCGATCGCTTGGGTGTCGATGAAGTCGATGGCGCTCGGCGTGGCGGTGACCGCCGCCCTCCAGGACCTTCCCTTGGCGGTATCGATCAGTTTTGTGACGTCTGCCGCAGGGCCAGCGCCGCAGACGACGATCTGTAGGTGACCGGCTGTCATACCGGTATCCCGACGCGGTGGGCGAACTCGACGACCGCGGCGCGGACGTGGCCCCGGCTGAGGGCCGCGAGGTCGCTGGCAATGCGCTGGACGGCTGGTCGGCACCGGAGTTCCTCGGGCGCCACTTCGTACGCAATGCGCAGCGCGTGCAGGCCGCGTTCGTAGCGTCCCCACTGTGCGTAGGCCCGCGCCACGTCGACGAAGAGCGAGGCTTTGCGTTCGGCGAGGCGGATCTTGTCCAGCGGCACCTGGCGGGCGAGGGTGATCGCGGTACCGGCGTCGCCCAGGGTCAGCGCGATGTTGACCTGGTGGAGCAGGATGTTGGTGGCGCCGAAGCCGGTCCACCGGTCGTTGCCGTCGTAGCCGAGCCGGGCGGCGGCGCGGGTGGCCTCGTCGATCATGGCTTCTGCGGTGTCCCGGTCGTCGCTGCGCGCGGCGGCGATCGCACCACGGAGCAGGAGGGCACCGTAGACAGCCACCTGATCGGTGGACATGAGGCGAGTCTCCTGTTCGAGAGCGCCGGCCGCGTTCTCGGCCAGGCTCCTCGCCTGCCTGGTGTGGCCGTTGCTCATCAAGGCATGGGTCATGATCCGCGCACTGGTCGCCATCGCGACCGGGTCCCGGCTGGCCGAGCCCGCCCGGGCGCTTCTTTCCGCTGCCACCAAAGCCATACCTCGGTCGCCGACCTTGAGTAGCACGCTGCCCACGACGTGGTACAGGTCGCTGGCCAGGGCGTCGACCCGCCTCCGCTGATCACCCTCGGCTTCCGATCGTGTCGGTGCCAGTGCGGGCACCAGGGCCGTGAGATTGCCGAGGACCTGCTCGTACCGGCATGCCTGATAGGCAGCCTTGGCGGCGGCCACGTCGTGAGCGAACTGCCGGAGGGGCAGTGCAACCGGATCGGACTTGTGAGCCATCGGTTGAGAAACCAGCGCGTCGAGTAGTGGCGTGACGCCGGGCAGGGCAGCCATGCCGCTAGCCGTCGCACCCTGCAGAAACTTTCTACGCCGCACGTCACCGTCCGAGTCAGAGCCAGGTCCGTTCTTGTCAGTATCGGCGTTCGCTGCGGCTGGCGGTCCGGCGACATCGGCAAATGCACCGCTGGTGTCTCGCCTCCTCAGGACCTCGAAACGTTCCAGAACGTCGGGGGCGGCCCGCGCGAGCACCGTATCGAGCGCGGCCTGCATGTCGGCACGTAGTTGGACCTTCTCGCCCTGGCTGCTCCACTTGGCCACGGTACGTCGGGCCGCGCCCAGATGTTCGGCGAAGCCGGTGACGCTCAGCCGTAATGCCTGCCGCAGGGCGTTTGCCTCCCGGCCCGTCCAAGTAGTCACTGCGGCCATCGGATGTCCTCTCGATGGGACCGTCTCAACTTGTCGATCGTAGCGGCACGTGGCGTGTTGGTGAGTGCACTGTGAGTGCGCCGCGAGTGCACCGATAGGACATTTCCATCGTTCCGATTTCCGGCAAACCTGAATCTGCCCGGCCCGCCTCGTCGTGATGACCGGCCGTCGGCAGACCCACAGTCTCTCAGCAGGGAGGGTCGAGATGAAGGATGCGGCAAGTCGAGGTCAGAAGCGTCTTCGGGCGCATCGGCCGGCATCGCCCCAGAAAACCTCCTTGCCTGCTCCCGAAACTCCCCGCCTGCGTACCGCCATGAGGGCTGCGCGGGAGGGTGAGCGGCGGTCTGCTCCCAGCCGTCGCACTGCGGCGGTGGGCTCGTCGTACCCAGGCGAGCCCACCGCTTGCCGGTGTCCACCCACGTCCGGGAGCGGCCATGACGGTGTACGTCTCGCGCAACGTGACGACCGGCCGACCGTGGTGGCTGGATCCGCCGGAGTACATCGGTCCGACGGCGCTGGAGCGGATGACCGAGCCGCCGCTGCTCACTCACGCGTGGCGTCGGCATTTCGAGCGACAGGTCCGGGAGGGAAAGCGCCGATGACGGAGGCTCAGCGCGACGCCGCACCTCACCATCGCGCCTCTAGGCAAGGAGAGCAAGCGTCGAGGGAGCACCTGCCGATGCGCCCGCTTTGGTTATGCCGGACCTGCGCTCACCCGTGGCCATGCGGACGGGCGAAGCTGGATCTTCTGGCCGAGTACCAGGGCAGCCGTGTGAGCCTGTGTCTCTACCTGGCCACTCTGCTCTGCGATGCCATCGACGACCTGCTCAAACTTAATCCCAGCGTGACGGGAAGCACCGCGGATCTATTCGACCGGTTTCTTGGTTGGCTGCGCGCGTCCCGCCCGTCAGCACCGACTGACCACGACGACTGCGTGGAGGCCAAGGAGGCAGGACAGTGAACGGCATCGGTGTGATCAACGCCGATGGGCGGGCCGCCATAGCCCGTACATTCCACACTCTGGTCTTGCAGCCCACCAGCTTCTGCAACCTGGACTGCACCTGCTACCTGCCCGACCGACGATCCCGACGGCTCATGACGGTCCCAGCCGCCGCAGGGTGTGCCCGATCAGTAGGGGAGCAGGGCAGCCCGTATCCAGTGAGCGTGGTGTGGCACGGCGGTGAGCCCACCGCCGCGCCTCTCGGCACCCTCCGGGAGCTGCTTACCCCGTTCGAGGAGCTGAGGCAGTCCGGACAGGTGCGCCACGAGATCCAGACCAACGCCACCCTGATCAATCAGCGATGGTGTGAGCTGTTCGCCGCTTACGAGTTCGAAGTTGGCGTGAGCATCGACGGCCCCGGCGCTCTGAACCGCAACAGACTCGATCGGGCCGGCAATCCAACAACGGCCCGGACCCTTCGAGGGATGCGGACTCTCGCCGAGGCAGGATTGCGGTTTTCAGTGATTTGCGTTGTCACCCCGGAAACCATCGATCACGCCGACGACCTTGTTGACTTCTTCACCGACTTGCCCGGTTGTCGCTCTGTGGGCTTCAACATCGAGGAACAGGAGGGTGCGGCACGGACACCGGTGTCGGAGGAAGCGGCCTACCAGTTCTGGCACCGACTCGTCCAACGACGGATCGACGGCAGTCCGTTGAGCATCCGCGATGTGGACCGCTTGGCCGACTACCTCACCGCCACGCGCGCTGGGCTCGTCAACGACGCGCCGTACGAACCGATCCCCACCGTCTCCTGGGACGGGCACGTTGTCCTCCTGTCACCGGAACTCCTCGGGGTCAGGGACTCGCAGTACGGAGATTTCATTGCGGGGAACGTGCTCCGCGAGTCGATCACCGACCTCTTGGCCCGGGCCGGCAAGCTACGGTATGTCACCGAGTTCATTGCGGGACTCAACGAGTGCGCAAGCCATTGCACGTTCTACAACTTCTGCAGGGGTGCGCAGGCCGGCAACCGCTACTTCGAGCACCGAACCTTCACCGCCCGCGAGACCAGCTACTGCCGCACCACTCGGCAGGCCCTGGTCCGCGCCACCGCAAACCACCTCGTCAGCTAGGAGGATCACCGTGACCAACGCCCTTGCGAGCCTCGTGGCCGCCACGCCGGAGCGCCTCGCACGTCTCGGCGTCGAGCCGTCTCGAGCGGTAGCGTCGATCGACGCGGCCAAGTTCGACAACCGTCCCACCTGGGACAACAAGGGAGGGTTCGACAGCCGGCCCGCCTGGGACAACTGGAACAAGAAGAAGTGACCTGCTGAAACAGGAGTAGGCATTCGTACGCGGGGTGGCGCCGCCGCCGCGCGTCCAAGCAGACTGAGGACTCATGCGGACGACCACCATCGGTGACGTGAAACTTCTGCTCCCGGATCTCGAATCGGAAGATCTTGACAGCGTCCACGATTCGGCGAGCGACCTCACTGAGGCCAGCATCGAGGGTGTCTCCTGGCACGGCGCACAACTGGACGATGTCAGCATCCGGAGCAGCCGGATCAGTGGCGCGGACTTCAGTGAGAGCACCTGGGAATCCGGCACCACCTGGGGCAGCGAGATCACCCGCACCGATTTTTCCGGTGCGACTCTGACCGGGGTCACCATCGAACGCTGCGCGTTCACCGGCTCGCGGTTCACCGGTACCCGGCTGACAGATGTACGCCTCAAAGACGTCCTCTTCGACGGCTGCCGCTTCGACTACGCCACCTTCCAGCGCGTCGTCGCCGCTGGAGCTGTGGCCTTTACCGATTGCACACTCAGCAGCGCCAGGTGGTCGTCCTGCCGACTGCCCAAAATCGCCATCAGGTCCTGTCAGTTGACCGACCTTGAACTCGAATCCTGCCAGCTCCAAGGCGCTGACCTCCGGGGTAACCACCTCCGTGGTCTCAAGGCGGCGCTTATCAACCTGCACGGGGTCACCCTCGGCGAAGACCAACTCCCCGAACTTACTCAGATGACCATCGCGGAGCTACGCGTTGACGTGCGGGCCGGCTGAAGCCTGGCAGAGCTCGCAGCGGAGGCTGGCGGGTCATGAGCTGCCGAGCCTGCTCAAAGGCGGTCGGCGGCACCGTCGAGGAGCTCGGCGGGGCGGGTCAGTGGGCCGCCCGCCGTACCGGTGTTGAGGGTCCCGGCCGGTTCGACCAGCAGGATCGCGGTCTCCTCCTCCGCCACCGGGCAGTGCTCGACGTCCCGGGGCACCACGAACAGCTCGCCGGGGCCGAGGACGACGTCTCCGGTCCGCAGCCTGATGGTGAGCCGGCCGCTGAGCACCAGGAACAGCTCGTCGGTCTCCGGGTGGCGGTGCCAGACGAACTCGCCCTTCAGCTTGGCGAGCTTGATCTCGTAGTCGTTGAGGTCGGCGACCTTCTTCTGGGTCCACAGCTCGGTGAACCGGCCGAGCCGCTCGGCCAGGTTGACGGGTACGGGAGACTCGGACACGCGTACGCCCTTCGGAAGTTCCGGTCGGCCCGCCGGCAGTCGACGGACCCGGCACCGAGCGTCGCGCACCCCGCCGCGCCGGTCTTGTACGTTCCTGACATGGCAGGCGAGCGCCCCGGTACGACGATCAGCGCCTGGCGGCCGACGGTGCCCGGGATCGCCGAGGTCTTCCACGCGCACTTCACCGAGCACGCCTATCCGGCGCACACCCACGACACCTGGGATTTGATGATCCTCGACGGCGGATCGGTGGACTTCGCCCTCGACCGGCACCGGCACGGGATGACCGCCGGAAGCACCGTGCTGCTGCTCCCGCCCGGGGTCACCCACGACGGCCGGACGGTCACCCCGGCCGGCTTCCGCAAGCGGGTCCTCTACCTCGACACGACCGTACTGCCGGAGCGCCTGAGCGGCAGCGCGGTGGACGGCCCGGTCCTGGACGACGGGCTGCTGCGGCACCGGATCCACCAGTTGCACGCCGCGCTCGGCCATCCCGGCGACGGGTTCGAGGCGGAGTCCCGGCTCGCCCTGATCCGGGAACGGCTGCACGAGCACCTCGACGCGCTCGGACCGGCTGCCCCGGGTGGCCGGTCGGATCGGCTCGCCACCCGGTTGCGGGAACTGCTGGACGCCAGGATCTCGGTCGGGATGTCCCTGGCGGAGGCGGCGACGATCCTGGACGCCCATCCCAGCCACCTGATCCGGTGCTTCACCCGCAGCTACGGCCTGCCGCCGCACGCGTACCTGACCGGCCGGCGCGTCGACCGGGCCCGCCGGCTGCTGCTGGCCGGGGAGCGACCGGCGAGCGTGGCCGTGGCGGTCGGTTTCCACGACCAGGCCCACCTGCACCGGCACTTCGTCCGGCACCTCGGCACCACACCGGGCCGCTACGTCCGCCGTCGAGCCGCGAGCTGACGGCGGTCAGTGGTCGCCGGGCGCGACCCGGCCGGTGCCGGGGTGGGCGGCGGGGTCGCGATCCGGGCCGGGGTGGCCGGTCGGGGCGCCGTCCGGGGCGGTCGGGCCGGTGGCCGCGGCCGCGGTGCAGGCGTTCTCCGCGACGACCCGGAACGCCTCGCTGAGCAGCCGGGCCAGGCCCGGGACCAGCGCCGCCGTCTCGGTCTCCGGCTGCTGCCCGGCGGGGGTCGGGGACGCGGTCCGGCGCAACCGCGCCAACCGGGTGCCGGCGGCCGGCACCAGCTCGTCGGTGACCGGGCGGAGCCGGTCCAGTACCTCGCCGAGCAGGCGCAGCGCGGCCAGCACCGGTACGCCGGCCTGGTGCAGGTCGAGTGCGGGCTGCACGGCCCGGGGGCGGGCCGCGGTGACCGAGCCGTCCTGGGCGCGTACCAGCACGCCGTGCCGGGCGAGGCTGTGCAGCAGGGCGGGGTGCTCGGCGGCCAGCCGGTTCAGCGCGGTCGTCAGCGGTTCGGCGGGCGGCGGCAGCGGCTGGCGTACCCCGAGCATCGCCTCGATGGCGACCAGGTTGAAGCCCTGCCGTTGCAGCGCCTTGATGCTCTCCAGCCGGCGTACGTGGCCGGCGCCGTAGTAGGCGGTCCGGCCGTACCGGGCTGGCGGGGCGAGCAGGCCGCGGGCCTGGTGCGCCCGGATGTTGCGCGGGGACATTCCGACCAGCCGGGCGAGGGTGTCGATGGTGTACCGCGGGGTCGCCGGTGCCGAGCCGACGCGGTCGCCGAGCTGGGACACAGTAACCGTCACGGCCTCTCCTCACGTCCTGGGGATTCGAACGTACCGATGCGACCCGGCGTGCGGGTATTGGTGAAATTACTGCCGTCGTCGGCGCACACCTCCGCCGGTTGGATGGGACTTACCCGGTTTGATGCCGGCCCTCCGGCTTTGCCGGAATAATTCGGTCTGTCGCCGGGAGACGGCACCGGGGGGTCAGCGATGCGGAAGATAGTCGGAGAGGCGCTGGCCGACCGGCTGTGCGACTGGGGGGTCGACACGGTCTTCGGGTTGCCCGGCGACGGCATCAACGGGCTGATGGAGGGCTTCCGCCGACTCCGTGACCGGCTCCGCTTCGTGCTGGTGCAGCACGAGGAGGCGGCGGCCTTCATGGCCACCGGCTACGCCAAGGCGACCGGCCGGCTCGGGGTCTGCGTCGCCACCTCCGGCCCCGGCGCCATCCACCTGCTCAACGGGCTCTACGACGCGAAGCTCGACCACGTACCGGTGCTGGCGATCACCGGCATGCAGGAGACCTCGGTCCTCGGCTCGCAGTACCAGCAGGAGGTGCACACCACCCAGCTGTACGCCGACGTCGCCGGGTACAACCTGATGGTGACGAACCCGCAGCAGGTGCCGGGAGTCGTCGACATCGCCATCCGCAGCGCCCTGGCCGGGCGGAACGTGGCACACCTGACCTTCCCGAACGACATCTCGGTGGCCGAGGCCGGCACCGACCCGTACCGGCACGTCAGCCCCGGAGCACCGCCGGTGAGCAGTCCGGCGCTGTCCTACCCGCCGGTGCCGGCCGCAGCCGACGAACTCGACCGGGCCGCCCGGGTGCTCGGCGAGGGCCGGAAGATCGCGATGCTGGTCGGGGTCGGCGCCCGGGACGCCCGCGACGAGGTGCTGGCCGTCGCCGACCGCCTCGGCGCGCCGATCGTGAAGACGCTGCCCGGCAAGCAGGTGGTGCCGGACGAGCATCCGCTGACCACCGGCGGCCTCGGACTGCTCGGCACCCGGCCCAGCGAGGAACTGATGGAGGAGTGCGACACCCTGCTGATGGTGGGCACCTGCTTCCCGTACCGCAAATACCTGCCGGCACCGGACCGGGTCCGGGTGGTGCAGATCGACCGGGACGCCAGCCAGATCGGCATGCGGCTGCCGGTGGAGGTGGCGATCTCCGCCGACGCCGGTACCGCGCTGCGGCAGCTGCTGCCACTGCTGGACCGGGCCGCCGAACGGTCGTTCCTGGAGAAGTACCAGGATGCCGCGACGCGGTGGCGGGCCGAGATGGCGGCGCTGCGCGACCCGGGACGGCGGCCGGTCGCCCCGCAGTACCTGATCGGGTGCGTCGACGAACTGGCCGCCGACGACGCGATCCTGACCTGCGACTCGGGCACCGTCGCCACCTGGTCGGCCCGGTACTGGACGATCCGGGGCGGCCGCGAATACCACCTCTCCGGCAACCTGGCCACGATGGCCTGCGGCCTGCCGTACGCGATCGCGATGCAGCTCGCCTTCCCGGGCCGGCAGGTGATCGCGTACGTCGGGGACGGCGGCTTCGCGATGCTGATGGCCGAGTTCCTCACCGCCGTCCGGCACGACCTGCCGGTGAAGGTGATCGTGAACAACAACAACTCGTACGGGCAGATCCTCTGGGAGCAGATCCTGCTCGGCTATCCCGAGTACGCCGTCCGGCACCGGGAGCCGGCGGCGGACTTCTCCGCCTGGGCGCGCAGTTGCGGCGGGTACGGCGTCAAGGTGACCGAGCCGGGGCAGGTGTCGGACGCGGTCCGGACGGCGCTGGCGCACCCGGGTCCGGCACTGGTCGACTGCACCGTCAACCCGAACGAGCCGCCGATGCCCGGCCGGATCCGCTACGAGCAGGCCAAGGAGTTCACCGAGGCGTTCCTGCGCGGGCAGCCGCACCGGATCGCCACCCTGGCCACCGTCGCCCGCGACAAGATCCGGCAGCTCCGGTCGTGAGCGCCGGGCAGCGCCGGAGCCCGGTGTCCCGGTCGTGAGCACCGTCTCGCTGCCGGACCCGGTGACGCGCGCCCCCGGGAGCGGCCACGTCGACCTGGGCCGGCTGGCGGCCGAGCTGCGGGCCACGGTCGACGGCGAGGTGCGGTTCGACGCCGGCAGCCGGGCCGCCTACTCCACCGACGCCTCCAACTACCGGCAGATCCCGCTCGGGGTGGTGGTGCCGCGCACCGTCGAGGCGGCGGTGGAGACGGTCGCGGTCTGCCGGCGCTTCGGCGCCCCGGTGCTCTCCCGGGGCGGCGGCACCAGCCTGGCGGGCCAGTCCAGCAACGTCGCGGTGGTGCTGGACTGGTCGAAGTACTGCTCGCGGCTGCTGGACGTGGACGCCGAGCGACGTACCTGCCTGGTCGAGCCCGGCATCGTCCGGGACACCCTCAACGAGCGGCTCGCCCCGCTGGGCCTGGAGTTCGGCCCGGAGCCGGCCACCCACGACCACTGCACCGTCGGCGGCATGATCGGCAACAACTCCTGCGGGGCGAGCGCCCAGCGCACCGGCAAGGTGGTCGACAACGTCGTCGAGCTGGAGGTACTCCTCTACGACGGCACCCGGATGTGGGTCGGCGCCACCGACGACGACCGGTACGCCGGGATCCAGCGCGGCGGCGGCCGCCCGGCCGAGGTGTACCGGCAGCTCCGGGCGCTGCGCGACGAGTACGCCGACGAGATCCGGCGACGCTATCCCGACATCCCCCGCCGGGTCTCCGGATACAACCTGGACAGTCTCCTGCCGGAGCGGGGCTTCCACGTCGCCCAGGCCCTGGTCGGTGCCGAGGGGACCCTGGTGACGATCCTGCGGGCCCGGCTGCGGCTGGTACCTGTGGTTCGGGCCCGCTCGCTGGTGCTGCTCGGCTATCCGGACATCGCGGCGGCCGCCGACGACGTGCCCCGGGTGTTGCCGTTTCAGCCGATCGCGCTGGAGGGCGTCGACGACAAGCTGATCGACTTCGAGAAGCGCAAGCACCTGCACCCGGCGGCCCTGCACCTGGTGCCGCCGGCCGGCGGCTGGCTGATGGCGCAGTTCGGTGCCGACAGCCAGCCGGAGGCGGACGAGGCCGCCGCCCGGTTCGCCGAGGCGATGCGCCGGCCGGGCGGGCCGAGCGTGCGCCGCTTCGTCGACCCGGCGCACGAGGCGCAGCTCTGGGCGGTCCGGGAGTCCGGGCTCGGCGCCACCGCCTTCGTCGCCGGGATGCCGGACACCTGGCCCGGCTGGGAGGACTCGGCGGTCGCACCGGACCGGCTCGGCGAGTACCTGCGCGACCTGCGCACGCTCTACCGGGAGTACGACCTCGACCAGGCCTCGATCTACGGCCACTTCGGCCAGGGCTGCCTGCACAACCGGCTGCCCTTCCCGCTGACCACGGCCGACGGGATCGCCCGGTTCCGCTCCTTCCTGGAGCGCGCCGCCAGCCTCGTCGTCTCGTACGGCGGCTCGCTCTCCGGCGAGCACGGCGACGGGCAGGGCCGGGCCGAGCTGCTGCCGGTGATGTTCGGCGACCGGCTGGTCCGGGCCTTCGGCCAGCTCAAGGCGATCTTCGATCCGGACGACCGGATGAATCCGGGCAAGGTGGTCGCCCCGCTGCCGCTGGACAGCACGCTGCGGATCGGCCCCGACTACCGGCACGGGGACGTCGACACCGTCTTCGGCTATCCGGACGACGGCGGGAGCTTCGGCCGGGCCGTACTGCGCTGCGTCGGGGTGGGCAAGTGCCGACGCCAGCACGGCGGGGTGATGTGTCCGTCGTACCAGGTGACCCGGGAGGAGAAGCACTCCACCCGGGGCCGGGCGCGACTGCTCTTCGAGATGCTGGACGGCACCGCCCGGGGCGGGCCGGTCGGGGCCGGCTGGCGCTCCGAGGAGGTACGCGACGCCCTCGACCTCTGCCTGGCCTGCAAGGGCTGCAAGTCCGACTGCCCGCTCAACGTGGACATGGCGACCTACAAGGCGGAGTTCCTCTCCCACCACTACGCCGGTCGGCTCCGGCCCCGGGCGCACTACTCGATGGGCTGGCTGCCGCTGGCCGCCGCCCTCGCCGCCCGGGCGCCCCGGCTGGTCAACGCGGTGTTCCGGCTGCCCGGGGTGGCCCCGCTGGTCAAGGTGGTCGGCGGGATCGACCGGCGCCGCGAGCTGCCGCTCTTCGCCGACCAGACGTTCCAGCGCTGGTTCAGGGCTCGTCGCCCCGGCGGTACCGGCAGCCGGGGCGAGGTGCTGCTCTGGCCGGACACCTTCAGCAACCACTTCTCCCCGGCGGTCGGGCAGGCCGCCGTGGAGGTGCTGGAGGCGGCCGGCTGGCGGGTACGGGTTCCGGAGCAGGCGCTCTGCTGCGGGCTCACCTGGATCTCCACCGGGCAACTGCACACCGCGCGGCGGGTGCTGCGGCGCAGCGTCGAGATCCTCCGGCCGTACCTGCGCGCCGGTACCCTCGTCGTCGGCCTGGAGCCGAGCTGTACGGCGGTGTTCCGCTCCGACGCCGCCGAACTCTTCCCCGACGACGAGGACGTCGCCACGCTGCGCCGGCAGACCGTCACGCTCGCCGAACTGCTGCACGAGCACACCCCCGACTGGCGTCCGCCGACGCTGCCCGCCCAGGCCCTGGTGCAGACGCACTGCCACCAGCACGCCGTACTCGGCACCGCCGCCGACCGGGCGGTGCTGGCCGGGGCGGGGATCGCCGCCACCTTCCTCGACTCCGGCTGCTGCGGGCTGGCCGGCAACTTCGGCTTCGAGCAGGGGCACTACGACGTCTCGGTGGCCTGTGCCGAGCGGGTACTGCTGCCCGCGGTGCGCGCCGCCGACCCGGACGTCGCGGTACTCGCGGACGGGTTCAGCTGCCGGACCCAGATCGAGCAGGGTGCCGCGAACGGTCGCCGGGCGGTGCACCTCGCCGAACTGCTCCGGGCCGGTCTGCGGGGCGAGCGGCCGCTGCCCTGTCCGGAGCGGCGCTGGGCGGCCCGGCCCCGTCCACCGGCTTCACCGGTCCGTGCCCTGGTCGGCGCGGCGGTCGGGATGGCCGGTACCGCCGCCCTCGCCGCCGTGCTGTCCGCCCTGGCCGGCGCCCGCCGTCGCCCCTGACCGCCGCCCGTGACTGCCGCCGCCCGTGACCGGTGCTGGCCGTGAGCGCCGTCGCCCGTGACCGCCGCCGCCCGTGAGCCCCGCCGCCCGTGAGGCCCGCCGCCCGTGAGCGTCGCTGGCCGTGCGCGTCGGGTGGGGTCAGCGCCGGTCCGCGTCATCGGCGGCGTCGCTCAGCGTCACCGCCGTCTCCAGGAGCAACGCGTGCACGAACGCCTGTGGCAGGTTCCCCCGGAGCAGCCGCTGCGGTACGTCGTACTCCTCGCTGTAGAGGCCGGGCGAGCCGCAGCCGGAGCGGTTGCGTTCGAACCAGCGCGCCGCGCCGACCGGATCCCCGGCCTGGTGCGCGGCGAGGGCGGCGAGGAAGCCGCAGAGCAGGAACGCCCCCTCGGCGTGGCCCAGCGGGCGCTCGTCCGGGCGGAACCGGTAGAGGTGGGTGTCCTCGGCGAGGGTGTCGAGGACCGCGTGCCGGGTCGCGACCGCGCGCGGGTCGGAGGCCGGGACGGCGCCCCGGATCACCGGCAGCAGCAGCGCCGCGTCGACCCGGTCGTCGTCGTAGCAGCGGCGCCAGCGGCCGGACGGATGCACACCGTGCCGCCCGGCGTCGGCCAGTACCGCGTCGGCGAGGCCCGCCCAGCGCCCGGCCTGAGCCGCCGGTGCCAGCCGGGCCACCGCGCGCAGCCCGGCCACGCAGGTGAGCTTGGAGTGCGTCCACTGCCGCGGTTCCAGCTCCCACATCCCGGAGTCGGGCTCCCGCCACCGCCTCCCGATCACCTCGACGGCCGTTTCGACGGCCCGCCAGCCGTCCAGGTCGAGCCGCTGCCGACGGGCGGCCTCGGCGAGCAGCAGCAGGCACTCGCCGAAGACGTCGAGCTGGAACTGGTCGCGGACCAGGTTGCCGGTGTGCACCGTGCCGCCCGGATAGCCGGGCAACCAGGGCAGCGCCTCCTGCGCCGGTACCGGTGCGCCGGCGACCGTGTAGGCCGGGGCGGTCCGTGCGCCGTCGGCGAGCAGCCGGTCCCGGATGAAGGCGACCGCACCGTCCAGCAGGTTGTGGTCACCGGCGGTCGCGGCGGCCCGGCCCGCGTAGCACTGGTCGCGGATCCAGGCGTAGCGGTAGTCGTAGTTGCGTCCCGCCCGGGCCCGCTCGGGCAGCGAGGTGGTGGCGGCGGCGACCAGGCCACCGCCGGGCCGGGTCATCCCGCGCAGCAGCGCGTGCGCGAACCGGGCGTCGCGGCGGGCCAGGCAGCCGGTGAGCGGCACGGCCGCCGACCGCCAGGCGTGCTCGGTGGTCCGCCACGTCTCGTCCGGGTCCGGCACCCGCTGGTCGAGCGCCGCGGTGGAGACCTCCAGGACCAGGTCGTGGCGGCCGCCGGCCGGCAGGCTCAGTACCCCCTCCAGTGCGCCGTCGCCGACCGGCCGGAACGGGGCGTCGGCAGTGAACCGCAGGTGCAGCGGGCCGGTGCGGGCCGTCCACGACCCGTCGACGGTACGCAGGTCACGCAGCGGCTCCCGACCGAAGTTCGCCCGGGGCTCCAGCCACACCGAGAGCCGGATCGGGCAGCCGAGCGTCCGGATCCGGCGCAGCAGGACCAGCCGGGACGGGTCGGCGGGAAAGGCCAGTGCCTCCTGGTACTCGATGATCCCGTCGGTACCGACCCAGCGGCTGGTCCAGATCAGGGAGTCGGGTTCGTAGTACCCGCCCCAGACGAAGCGCGGATCGGTCGGGACGATGCTGTAGTGGCCGGCACCGCCGAGCAGGCTGCTGAACACGGCCGGGCTGTCCCAGTGCGGGGCGCAGAGCCAGCTCACGTTCCCGGCCGGGTCGACGAGCGCACCCCGGTGACCGTCGGCGAGCAGCGCATACTCGCGCAGCGCGTACGGTCCGGGCTGTCGCCGGTCCACCGTCGGGCTCTGCTCATCCGGGTCGCCGGACCGCACCCTCGCTCCTCACTTCGCCCCTACCGGTCGCCGACGCCGTGCCCGGTGCGGGCGCGGGTGGGCCGGCCCGACGGACTACCCGGCGTAGACCGTCCGACACCGCCCGTTCGGTGGCCGGTCCGGCGGAGGCGGCAGCGACGGCCGTGCCGGGCGGTGCTGTCCAACGGTGTCCAACCCGGTCCAAGATCCAGCCCCTGGGGCCTCGCCGGGCGGCAAAGTCGGTCCCGCACACCGGGTGGCCCGGACGACGAGGGGGTGTCCGGGTGGGCCGGGCCGACGTGGCCACCCGTCGGCCCGGCACCCCGCAGCGGCCGTCGGGCCGACCCGGGATGCGGGGGGCGATCGAGGCGGGAAAGCCGGGGGACGGGTCAGCGGCGCGGTGTCCGGCCGAGCCGGTCGAGGCGGGCCTTCACCTGCTCGGCGTCCGGGTGGTCGAGGCCGTCCAGGATGTCCAGCGCCCGGTGCCAGGCATCCGAGGCGGCGTCGAGGTCACCGATCGCCGACTGGGTCTCGCCGAGCCGGGTGAGCAGGTCCGCCTCCTGGTAGCGGTGTCCGAGTTCCCGCCAGAGCGCGTACGAGTGCTGGTACGACTCGGCCGCCTCCCGGTACCGGCCGAGCTGGTGCTGGGCATGCCCGAGGCTGTCCCAGCCGTCGGCGGCACCGAACCGGTCGTCGAGTTCGAGCAGTATGTCGAGGGCCTGGCGGCAGTACTCGACAGCCTCCTCGTGGTGTCCGAGCCAGCTCAGGCACCAGCCGATGTTGTTGAGCGCCCGGCCCTGTCCGGAACGGCTGCCGGCGGCGGTGAACAGTTCGAGCGCCTCCCGGCTGTGCCGCAGCGCGTCGGGGTAGCGGTTCTGCCGGACCGCGATCCAGCTCAGGTCGAACTGGATCCGGCCCTGGCCGAGCCGGTCGGCGGCCAGCCGGTAGAGCCCGCGTGCGGTGTCCAGGTGGTCGACGGCCCGGTCGATCTGTCCCAGGTGGATCTGGGCCCGGCCGAGACTGCGCCGGGCGTGCGCCTCCTCGGCCGGATCGCTCAGCCGCCGGGCCGCCGCCACGGCGAGTTCCTGCACCGCCGCCCACCGGTGCCAGTGCCCGCGCCGCTCCATCACGTGCGCCATGGTGCGGGTCAGCCGGCACAGGTGCCGGTCGAGTCCGGCGGCGGCGGCCTCCTCGGCGATGGCGAGCAGCGCCGGCAGTTCGAGGTCGAACCAGGCCAGCGCGGCGCAGTGGTCGGCGATCTGCCCCGGCGTGACGCCGGGCGAGGCGGTGAGCAGCGGGATCGGGTCACGGTGCGGGTCCAGTCGGCGATCCGCGGCGTGCGCCGTGTGCAGGTAGTGGTCGAGTACCCGCGCGGTGGCGGCCCGCCGCTCCTGCTCCGGATCGACCCCGGCGGTCAGTTCGGCCGCGTACGCGACCAGCAGGTCGTGACAGGCGTACCGCCCGGGGCCCTGTTCGGCGACCAGGTTGGCGTCGGTCAGCTCGGCGAGCAGTGGCCGGACCCGGGACGGTGGCAGGCCGGCGAGGCTGGCCACCGCCGGTGCGCCGACGCTGGGCCCGGGATGCAGGGCGAGCAGCCGGAACAGCCGTGCTGCCTCGGGGCCGAGTGCCCGGTACGACCACGAGAAGACGGCGCGTACGTCGGAGGCGGGATCGCTGCCGGCGAAGGCGGCGAGTCCGCCCCGGGCGTCGCGGAGTTCCCCGGCCAGCGCGTCGAGCGGAAACTCGGGGTGCAGGGCGGCCCGGGCGGCCACGATCGCCAGGCCCAGCGGCAGTCGGGTGCAGGCGGTGATGATGTCGTCGACGGCCTGCGGTTCGGCCGCCACCCGGGCCGGACCGATCCGGGCGGCCAGCAGCTGCCGGGCCTCGGCACTCGTCAGCAGGTCCAGGGTGATCGGCCGGGCGCCTCCGGTGCTGACCAGACCGGCGAGCTGGTTGCGGCTGGTCACCAGTACCCGGCAGGCGGGACCGCCGGGCAGCAGCGGGCGCACCTGGTCGGCGTCCCGGGCGTTGTCGAGGAGCACCAGGACGTGCCGTTCGGCGAGCAGCCCCCGGTAGAGGGCCGCCTGTGCGTCCAGGGTCGTCGGGATGCGCTGCGGCGGCACCCCGAGGGCGTCCAGCAGGGTACGGATCGCCTCGGCCGGGCCGACCGGGGCTCCGGTCGGGTCGAAGCCGCGCAGGTTGAGGTAGAGCTGCCCGTCGGCGAACCGGTCGGCGACCCGGTGTGCCCAGTGCAGTGCCAGCGCGGTCTTGCCGACCCCGGCGGTGCCGGAGACGGCGGTGATCAGTGCGACCGGCGCGGCCGGGTCCGCCTCCAGCAGCCGGTCGAGTGCGGCGAGCTGGCTGGCCCGGCCGGCGAAGCCGGGCACGGCCGGCGGAAGCTGGCGCGAGGACGGGACCGCCGGGGTGACCGTCGTCGCGGCGGAACGGCGTCGTTCCTCGACCCGGTCCCGGGCGGTGGCCAGGGCGCCCTGCTCGCCGGGGGTGGCGCCGAGCAGCCGGATCAGGATGTCGAACCGGTCGGTGGGTGGCAGCACCCGGCCGGCGAAGTACTCGCCGAGGATGCCCCGCGACCAGCCGGTCTTGGCGGCCAGCTCCCGGTAGGTGAGCGGGCTCACCCCCTCCAGCCGGGCCTCCCGACGCCGGAGTTGACGCAGCAGTGCGGCCAGTTCGGCGACGGTCTCCACCCGGGCCACCTCCCGGTGCGACAGCCCCGGCGATCGTTCGCCCGACCGGTCGGTCACCCGTCCTCCATGGCTCGCGGTCATCGACCTGCGCAGTGTGGTGGAACGGTCACAATATATCTACCCGCGTCACTGACATATCCACCGCGTCACTGACGCCATATCCACCCCGCGTCACCGACGCCACATCCACCGCGTCACTGACGCGCCGGGACGCTCGGGTCAGCCCTGGCGGCTCTTCCACCTCGGGTTGGCGCGGTTGATCACGACTACCCGGCCGCGCCGGCGTACGACCACCGAGCCCGGCTTCTGCTTCAACGCCCGGAGCGAGCTGCGGACCTTCATGACTGCTCTCCTCCGCCTCGTACCGGCGGCTGCTCCGCCGGTTTCCGTCCGGCACAACCACCGGCGCGGGGTGCGGATTCCCGCCGGGGTTCGGCGGAGCGGCCCAGGTGACCGGGGAGAACGTGGTAAATCTCGGGGGAGTCGACACTCCCGGCGGCGGGCACTCGGGTGCGGGGCCGTGCGGGCCGGGTCCGGCGGGCCGTCCGTCGGGTTCGTGCCCGGCAGTGGGGATAGCTGACCGGACGGGGGATACCGGTGACCGAGCGGCCTTCGTCCCGGATGTCCGGTCGGACGGCGTGGGCCCAGGACATCGCCGCGCCGTTGCGGCGGTTCGCGCGTACCGAGGCGGGCAGCTCCGGCGTACTGGTCGCGGCCGTCGTCGCGGCGCTGGTCTGGGCGAACGTCGACAACTCGTCGTACGAGGCGGTGTGGGGCACCGAGCTGTCGATCCGGCTCGACGGCGTCGGCGTGGCGCACGACCTGCGTACCTGGGTCAACAGCGGCCTGATGACCATCTTCTTTTTGGTGGTGGGGCTGGAGGCGCGCCGGGAGTTCGATCTCGGCGACCTGCGGGACCGGCGGCGGTTCGTGCTCCCGCTCGCGGCCGGCGTGCTCGGCATGGTGATCCCGGTCGGGATCTACCTGCTGGTCAACCGGGGCGGTCCCGGCGCGCACGGCTGGGGTGTGGCGATGTCCACCGACACCGCGCTCGCCCTCGGGCTGATCTCGCTGCTCGGGCGCGGCGTACCCGACCAGGTGCGGATCTTCCTGTTGACCGTCTTCGTGGTCGACGACCTGGTGGCGCTGGTCGTCATCGCGGTGGTCTACACCGAGCACGTCTCCGTGGTGCCGCTGGGGGTGGCGATCGGGCTCTTCGCGGCACTGCTCGGGCTGCGGGCGCTCGGGGTGCGGCGCGGGCTGGTCTACCTGCCGTTCTGCGTCGCGCTCTGGGCGGCGCTGCTGGCCAGCGGCGTGGAGCCGGTGGTGGCCGGGCTCGCCATCGGGCTCACCGCGACCGCGTACTCGCCGGCCCGGGGTGCCCTGGAGTACGCCAGCGGCCTGTTCAAGCTCTTCCGGGAGCAGCCCACCGCCGAGTTGGCCCGCAGTGCCACGGTCGGGCTGACCCGTACCCTGTCGCCGAACGACCGGCTCCAGCGGATCTACCACCCGTGGTCGAGTTTCCTCATCGTCCCGCTCTTCGGTCTGGCCAACGCCGGCATCGTGCTCGACGCCGGCTTCCTCGCCCGGGCCCTCACCGCGCCGGTGACCGTCGGCGTCTTCCTCGGGTACGTCGTCGGCAAGCCGGTCGCGGTGGTCGGGGTCTCCTGGCTGGTGGACCGGATCACCGGTGGCCGGATCCGGCCGGCGGTCGGCTGGGCCGGGGTACTCGCCAGCGGCACCATCTCCGGCATCGGCTTCACCCTGTCGCTGCTGATCGCCACCCTCGCCTTCCAGGACGACCAGCTCGCCGAGGCGAAGGTCGGGGTGCTGGCAGCCTCGCTGGTCGCCGCCCTGCTCACCTGGGTCGTCTTCCGGATCACCTCGGCGTTGCCGAAGCCGCAGCGGACCCGGGCGCTGCTCGGCGACGCGGACCAGCTCCTCGACCTCGTCCCGCCGGTCGACCCGCGCCGGGACCATGTCCGCGGTCCGGCGGACGCCTCGGTGACCGTTGTCGAGTACGGCGACTTCCAGTGCCCGTACTGCGGTCAGGCCGAACCGGCGGTGCGCGAGCTGTTGACCGATGTCGACCTGCGCTACGTCTGGCGGCACCTGCCGCTGACGGACGTCCATCCGCAGGCACAGCTCGCGGCGGAGGCGGCCGAGGCGGCGGCCGCGCAGGGCGCCTTCTGGGAGATGCACGACCTGCTGTTCGACCACCAGGACCGGCTGCGCATCGACGACCTGATCGGGTTCGCCGGCGAACTCGGCCTCGACCGGGAGCAGTTCGAGGCGGACCTGAGGACGAACGAGCACGCGGCCCGGGTCGCCAGGGACGTGGACTCGGCCGACATCAGCGGGGTCTCCGGTACCCCGACCTTCTTCATCAACGACCGCCGGCACTACGGCGCGTACGACATCGAGACCCTGACCCGGGCGGTCAAGATCGCCCGGGCGCGGGCCCGGATCGAACCCCGGCGGCGCCGGCGGTCGGGCCGGGGCTGAACAGAGGAAGTTCCCTTCTTTCTGCTCGACACTATAATTTTTCACGCTGGTGTCGAACTATTGCGAGAGCGAGTCGTGTCCTGGCAGGCTGAGGCATCGATCCGCATCCCTTCCCCCCGAGGAGCGGCAGCCATGGCGCTACCACGCCGACGATTCCTGACCTCCACGGCCGCCGGCGGAGCCCTGGCCGCCGTCGCCACCACCGAACTGCTCACGGCGATGACCCGCCCGGCCGGCGCGGCCAGCCCGCCCGGCGACGTGGTCGGCAAGATCTCGGTCGGCTACCAGGGCTGGTTCGCCTGCCCCGGCGACGGCGCACCGATCGGCGGCTGGTGGCACTGGAGCCGCGACCGGTTCCAGCCGCCGTCGCCGGCCAACACCACCATCGTCTCCTGGCCCGACCTCCGCGAGCTGGACCGGCGCTATCCCACCGCATACCCGAACCTCGGCAACGGCGCCCCGGCCGAACTCTTCTCCTCCTACGACCAGCAGACCGTCGACACGCACTTCCGGTGGATGCGCGAGCACAACTGCGACACCGCCGCGCTGCAACGCTTCAACCCGATGGGCGACGAGGGGCCGACCCGGGACGCGATGGCGGCCAAGGTCCGGGCCGCCGCCGAACGGTTCGGTCGCAAGTACTACATCATGTACGACGTCACGAGCTGGACGAACTTCCAGACGGAGATCAAGACCGACTGGTCGACGAAGATGTCGGCGCACACCTCCTCACCGGCGTACGCGCGGCAGAACGGCAGGCCCGTCGTCTGCGTCTGGGGCTTCGGCTTCAACGACCCCGGCCGCCCGTTCCCGCCGGCACCCTGCCTGGACGTGGTCAACTGGTTCAAGGCGCAGGGCTGCTACGTGATCGGCGGGGTGCCGACGTACTGGCGGGAGGGGATCAACGACTCCCGGCCCGGCTTCCTCGACGTCTACCACGCGTTCAACATGATCTCGCCGTGGATGGTCGGCCGCACCGGCACCCTCGACGGGCTGGACTGGTTCTACACCAACGTCAACCGGCCCGACCAGGCCGACTGCGACGCCCGGGGGATCGACTACCAGCCGTGCGTGATGCCCGGCGACCTCTCCGCGGGGCACCGCCGGCACGGCGACTTCTACTGGCGGCACCTCTACAACATGATCCGGCTCGGGGCCCAGGGCCTCTACGTCTCGATGTTCGACGAGTTCAACGAGGGCAACCAGATCGCCAAGACCAGCGAGACCCAGGCGAGCACCCCGGCCGGCGCCGGCATCCGGGCGCTGGACGAGGACGGCACGTTCTGCTCCTCCGACTACTACCTGCGGATCACCGCCGACGGTGGCCGGATGCTCAAGGGCCAGCTCCCGCTGACCCCGGTCCGGCCCACCCCGCCGGTCGCCGGTGGTGGGCCCGGTCCGCAGCCCGGCACCAACCTGGCGCGCGGCCGGCCGACCGCCGAGAGCGGGCACGTCCAGCACTACGGCTCGGGCAACATCGTCGACGGCAACCCGGACAGCTACTGGGAGAGCCCCAACCACGCCTTCCCGCAGTGGGTGCAGGTCGACCTCGGGGCGGGTACGGCGGTCGGGCGGCTCGTGCTCAGGCTGCCGCCCTCGCCCGCCTGGGGCGCCCGTACCCAGACCCTGGCGGTACGCGGCAGCACCGACGGCAACTCCTTCGGCACCCTGTCGGCATCGGCACCGCGCCGGTTCGACCCGGCCGCCGGCAACACCGTCACGGTCACCTTCCCGGCCACCCCGACCCGGTACGTCCGGCTGGAGTTCACCGGCAACACCGGCTGGCCCGCCGGGCAGCTCTCCGAGCTGGAGGTCTATCCGAGCTGATGTCAGCGCCGGGCCACGGCACCTCGACCAGGTGGTCAGCTCCGGGCCAGCGGTACCTCGACCAGGTGTTCGGCGAGGAACCACGCCTGCAACTCACCGGTGCGGAGCACGTTCGACACCAGCAGGTCGTTGCTGCCGTCGTCACCCGCCTCGGCCACCCGCCCGGCGGCGTCGCGTACGTCGATCAGGATCGTCTCGTGCGCCTCCAGCAGCCGGGAGAGCATCACCGGCACCTGTTCGGCGCCGTCCGGCGGCCGGGGGATCCGGGTGATCTCGGCGACGTGCCGGGGATCGCCGACCGCCACCCCGCCGAGCGTCTGCACCCGCTCGGCGAGCATGTCGACGAGCGCCAGTTGCTCGCCGGCGTGCTTGTCGAGCAGCAGGTGGAGCTGGTAGAAGGTGGGGCCGCGCATCAACCAGTGGTGCTTCTTGTAGAGGGCGTACAGGATCTGGGTGTCCGCCAGCACCTGGTTGAGCCGCTGGCAGGAGTACATCCGGGCGTTCGAGGAGAGCCCGAGCGGAAACTGCCGTACGGTGCCGAACTCCTGGATCCGCCCGTCGTGCTGGTGCAGCCACGGCTGACTTCCGACGGTTTGTCCCGGACCGCTCATCGCACGCCCCTTCCGTCCGGCGACGGTGCTAGCAGACAGGCGGCTACCCCGGCGTCGCGGCGGCAAACCCGGTCGACGGGGCAGGTCAGGGGCCGACCGGAGGGCGACGTGCCGGTTACCCGGCGGATGACCGTCGGGCGCGCCCGAACTACACTCTCGGATGTGGCAGCCAGCATGATCGACCTTCGTACGGATGCGCCGTACGGTCATGTCTGCTGGTCCTACGACGATCCGGCGGCCTTCGACCAGCGGGCCCGGCGGTTCCTCGCCGAGGGGCTGGCCGCCGGGGAGCGTGTCTGGTATGTCCTGCCCGGGAAGCCGGAGCCGGTCGTCGAGCGGCTGGCCGGGCTGGTCGAGTTCGCCGACGCGCTGCGGCGGGGCGCCGCCGAGGTGGTCGCACTCGACTCGACCTATCCGGGCGACGTCATCGACCCCATGGAGCAGGTACGCCGCTACACGGCCGCGACCGAGGCGGCCCTGGCCGCCGGCTACACCGGGCTGCGGGTCGTGGCGGACGCGACGTCGCTGGTGCGTACTCCGGCCCAGCTCGCGGCGTTCGCCCGCTACGAGCATGTGATCGACCGTTACATGCGTGTCCGGCCGCTCTCGGCGATGTGCGCCTACCACCGGCCCGAGCTGGGTGACCGGACGGTCGCCGATCTGGCCTGCCTGCACCCGGTGAGCAACGTCCCGGACGTCCTGTTCCGGCTCTACGCCTGCCATCCCGGCGACGGCGCCGCCGCGCTGGCGGGGGAGCTGGACACCCTCAACCACGAGATGTTCGCCACCGCCCTGGAGCACGCCGACCTGAACCCGGTCGACGGCGAGCTGGTGGTGCGCGCCGGCGACCTGCGGTTCATCGACCACAACTGCCTCACCCGGCTGCACGACTACGCCGGTGGCCGGGACGCCACCGCCGTGCTGCGGACCCCGTGGAGCGCCGCCGCCCGCCTGGTGGAGATGCTCGGGCTCTCCGGGGTGCGGGTCGAGGCGGCCCGATGAGGACAGGCGCCGCCGCCGGCCACGAGGGTTACTACCACGAGGCCGTGACATACCACTCCGACGACGAACTCCTCGCTGTGGTGCTGCCGTTCCTGCTCGGCGGCGTCTCGGCCGGGGAGCCGACGGTGGTCTCCCTCGGCGAGCGGACCGGGGCGCTGGTCCGGGCCGCGCTGCCGGCCGGCTCCGGCGTCACCTTCCTGCCCGGCGGTGACCTCTACGCCCGCCCGGCCGTCGCGATCCGGTCCTACCAGCGGATGTTGGCCGGATACGTCGCCGAGGGCGCCCGGCAGATCCGGATCATCGGGGAGGTGCCCCGGGCCGCGCTCGGCGCGACCTGGGACTGGTGGGCCCGCTACGAGTCGGCGATCAACCACGCGTACGACAGCTTCCCGCTCTGGAGCATGTGCGCGTACGACACCCGGATCACTCCGGCGCCGGTGCTCGAGGACGTGCTGCGTACCCACCCCCGGGTGGTCACCGCCGACGGCCGCCGGCCGAGCGAGACGTACACCGAGCCGAAGGCGTACCTGACCGAGGAGCGAGCGGCACTGCCCGATCCGATCCAGCGGACGCCGCCGCTCGTCGAACTCGTCGACCCGTCGCCGACCCGGGCCCGGCAGGCGGTCTACCAGGCCGACTCCGGGGTGCTCCCGATCGAGGAGGTCGAGGACCTGGTCGTCGCGGTCAGCGAGACGGTGACGAACGCCCTGCGGCACGGCCGTCCGCCGGTCCGGTTCCGGCTCTGGGCCGGCGTGGACCGGATCGTGGTCGCGGTCAGCGACGAGGGAGGCGGCCCGGCGGACCCCTTCGCCGGGCTGCTGCCGGCGGCCGACGGCGGCGCGGGCGGGCTCGGCCTGTGGATCACCTACCAGTCGTGCAACCACGTGTCGATCAACCGGAGCCCGGGCGCCTTCACCCTCCGGCTGACCGCCGGCAATCCGCACTTCACCGACTGACGCCGCGCACCCGCCTCGGATAGGGTGTCACCGTCTATCGCTGTCTGACGACGAGGGTGGAGATGGCCGACGCCCACGCCGACGCGGTGCGGGGCAGGTCCGCCCCGCCGCCGGCCGGAGGCCGCTGATGCGGATCCGGGCGATGGAGCCGGGCGACGCCGCCGCCGTGCTCGCGATCTACCAGGCCGGGCTGGACACCGGACAGGCGAGCTTCGAGACCGTCGCGCCGAGCTGGCCGGCGTTCGACGCCGGTCGGCTCGCCGCGCATCGGCTGGTGGCGGTGGACGACGACGGTACGCTGCTCGGCTGGGTCGCGGTCAGCGCGGTCTCCACCCGGGCCGTCTACGCCGGGGTGGTCGAACACTCCGTCTACGTCCATCCCGCCGCCCAGGGCAGGGGAGTGGCGCGTGCGCTGCTGGACGCGTTGATCGCCTCGACCGAGGCCGCCGGGATCTGGACGATCCAGTCCGGGGTCTTTCCGGAGAACGCCGCCAGCCTCACCCTGCACGAGCGGGCCGGCTTCCGGGTCGTCGGCGTACGGGAGCGGGTCGGGCGGCACCACGGCAAGTGGCGTGACGTGGTGCTTCTGGAGCGGCGCAGCCCGACGGTCGGCTGATCCGGGGAGTCTCCGGCGACGTCGCGCTCGGCGGCGGGCTGCCCGCGATCGGGGGAGCCGCCGGTGTCGGCCACCATCGGCGTCTGCTGTGTCGCTATGGCGGATCAACCCGCACTTGGGAGGCTTGCCGTCGCCGGGATTCCGGCCCGGCCGCGACACCGGCGCCGCCGTCCGGAGTGGAGCACCCTCTGTCGGAACGCCTTTCCGCAGGCGATACTGGAAATTGATCAACTGGTACACCCCTCCTCGGGGGGCGTCTCCCGGCGATATTGCATACGGTATCCAAGGCGACGTATGGTGGAGGTCCAGTAGGCGCGAGTGGAGGTGGGATCCCCGTGGCCAGTCCGGACCCCTCGGTGACGGATCGGGTGCGCGCGCTGGTCGCGGCGCATCGTGGTGACCGCGGTGCGCTGTTGCCGATCCTGCACCGGATCCAGGCCGAGTTCGGCTACGTCGACTCCGACGTCGTGCCGGTGCTGGCCAGCGAGCTGAACATCTCCCGTGCCGACGTGCACGGCGTGATCACCTTCTACACCGACTTCCGGGCCGAGCCCGCCGGGCGGACGGTGGTCAAGCTCTGCCGGGCCGAGGCCTGCCAGTCGGTCGGCGCCGAGCAGCTCGTCGCGTACGCGGAGCGGACCCTGGGCGTCAAGGTAGGACAGACCACATCGGACGGTTCGGTCACCCTGGAGCAGGTGTTCTGCCTGGGCAACTGCGCGCTCGGCCCGGCCGGTCAGATCGACGAACGGGTGCACGGGCGGCTCACCCCCGCCCGGCTGGACGCCCTGGTGACGAAGGCGGTGGACGCATGACGGCCCCGGTGACGGTCTACGTACCCCGCGACTCGGCGGCGCTCTCGGTCGGCGCCGACCTGGTCGCCGCCGAGATCGAGCGAGCCGCCGCCGAGGCCGGCCGGCCGGTCCGGCTGGTCCGCAACGGCTCGCACGGCATGCTCTGGCTGGAACCGCTGGTCGAGGTGGTCACCGAGCGCGGCCGGATCGGGTACGGGCCGGTCGCGCCGGAGGCGGTCGCCGACCTGGTCGCCGCCGGGCTGCTCGACGGTGCCGACCACGAACTCTGCCAGGGCGTCGTCGCCGAACTGCCCTGGCTGCGCGACCAGACCCGGCTCTGCTTCGCCCGGGTCGGCGTCACCGACCCGCTCTCCCCGGACGACTACCTCGCACACGGCGGCCTGGCCGGACTGCGTCGCGCCCTCGAACTCACCCCGGCCGAGGTGGTCGCCGAGGTCACCGGCTCCGGACTGCGCGGCCGGGGCGGCGCCGGCTTCCCCGCCGGGATCAAGTGGAAGACCGTGCTGGACACCCCCGGCGCGCTGAAGTTCGTCTGCTGCAACGCCGACGAGGGCGACAGCGGCACCTTCGCCGACCGGATGCTGATGGAGGGCGACCCCTTCACCCTGATCGAGGGGATGACCATCGCCGCGCACGCGGTCGGTGCCACCGAGGGCTACGTCTACATCCGCTCCGAATATCCGGACGCGGTCCGGACGATGCGCCAGGCGATCGCGGTGGCCCGGGAGCAGGGCTGGCTCGGCGGCGACGTCCTCGGCTCCGGGCTCCGCTTCGACCTGCACGTCCGGGTCGGCGCGGGCGCCTACATCTGCGGCGAGGAGACCGCGATGCTGGAGAGCCTGGAGGGCAAGCGCGGCATGGTCCGGGCCAAGCCGCCGATCCCGGCGATCACCGGCCTCTTCGGCAGGCCGACCGTGGTGAACAACGTGCTGACCCTGGCCTCGGTGCCGACGATCCTCGCCGACGGGGCGGCGGCGTACCAGGCGCTCGGGATGGAGCGGTCCCGGGGCACCCAGGTCTTCCAACTCGCCGGCAACGTCGCCCGGGGCGGGATCTTCGAGACCGCCTTCGGGATGACGCTCGGCGAGCTGATCCACACCTACGGCGGCGGCACCCGCACCGGCCGGCCGGTCCGGGCGGTCCAGGTCGGCGGCCCGCTCGGGGCGTACCTGCCGGCGACCGGCCTGGACCTGCCGATGGAGTACGAGGCCTTCGCCGCCGCCGGCGCGATGCTCGGCCACGGTGGCATCGTGGTCTTCGACGACACCGTCGATATGGCGGCGATGGCGAGATTCGCCATGGAGTTCTGCGCCGAGGAGTCCTGCGGCAAGTGCACCCCCTGCCGGGTGGGAGCGGTCCGGGGCGTCGAGGTGATCGACAAGATCACCGCCGGTCAGGACCCGGACGGCAACCTGGCCCTGCTGGGTGATCTCTGCGAGCTGATGACCGAGGGGTCGCTCTGCGCGATGGGCGGCCTGACACCGATGCCGGTACGCAGCGCACTGCTGCACTTCCCGGACGACTTCACCGTTCGCGGGGAGCCGTCCGCCGGCCGATACGAGGAGGCCACACCGTGAGCCTGTTGAAGGAACCCGACCTCGGTACCCCGGCCAGGCCCGGCCCGGCGACCGTCACCGTCGAGGTGGACGGGCACCCCGTCGCGGTCCCCGAGGGCACCTCGGTGATGCGGGCGGCGGCACTGAGCGGGATCGACATCCCGAAACTCTGCGCCACCGACAGCCTGGAGGCGTTCGGCTCCTGCCGGCTCTGCCTGGTGGAGATCGACGGCCGGCGCGGCACCCCGGCGTCCTGCACCACCCCGGTCACCGAGGGCATGAAGGTGACCACCCAGTCGCCGAAGCTGGAGAAGCTCCGCCAGGGCGTGATGGAGCTCTACATCTCCGACCACCCGCTGGACTGCCTCACCTGCTCGGCCAACGGCGACTGCGAGTTGCAGGACATGTCCGGTGTGGTCGGGCTGCGCCAGGTCCGGTACGGCTACGACGGCGCCAACCACCTCGACGAGAAGACCGACTCCAGCAACCCGTACTTCGACTTCGAGGCGTCCAAGTGCATCGCCTGCTCCCGCTGCGTACGGGCCTGCGGCGAGGTGCAGGGGACGTTCGCGCTGACCATCGAGGGGCGTGGCTTCGGCTCCAAGGTGTCGGCCGGCGGCACCGACTTCATGAGTTCCGAATGCGTCTCCTGCGGCGCCTGCGTGCAGGCCTGCCCGACCGCCACCCTTCAGGAGAAGACGGTGGTGCAGCTCGGCATGCCGACCCGCAGCGTCGTCACCACCTGTGCCTACTGCGGGGTCGGCTGCTCGTTCAAGGCCGAGCTGCGCGGCGCCGAGCTGGTCCGGATGGTGCCGCACAAGGACGGCGGGGCGAACGAGGGGCACTCCTGCGTCAAGGGCCGCTTCGCGTTCGGCTACGCCACCCACCCGGACCGGGTGCTCACCCCGATGCTCCGGGAGAGCATCACCGACGAGTGGCGCCCGGTCGACTGGGAGACGGTGATCTCCTACACCGCCGCCAAGCTGAAGGACATCCAGGCCCGGCACGGGGTCGGCTCGATCGGCGGCATCACCTCCTCGCGTACCACCAACGAGGAGGTCTACGTGGTGCAGAAGATGATCCGGGCCGCGTTCGGCAACAACAACGTGGACACCTGCGCCCGGGTCTGCCACTCGCCGACCGGGTACGGCCTGAAGCAGACCTTCGGCACCTCCGCCGGTACCCAGGACTTCCGCTCGGTGGCCAAGTCCGACGTGATCATGGTGATCGGCGCGAACCCGACCGACGCGCACCCGGTCTTCGCCTCCCGGATGAAGCGCCGGATCCGCGAGGGCGCCAAGGTGATCGTCGTCGACCCGCGCCGGATCGACCTGGTCCGCTCGCCGCACGTCGAGGCGGCGCACCACCTCCAGCTTGCCCCCGGCACCAACGTGGCGGTGGTGAACGCGATGGCGCACGTGGTGCTCACCGAGGGGTTGGTCGACCGGAGCTTCGTCGAGGAGCGCTGCGAGGACTTCGACGGCTGGGCCGAGTTCATCGCCCGGCCGGAGAACAGCCCGGAGGCGGTCGAGGAGCTCACCGGGGTACCGGCCGAGGAGCTGCGGGCGGCGGCCCGGCTCTACGCGACCGGCGGCAACGCGGCGATCTACTACGGCCTCGGTGTCACCGAGCACAGCCAGGGTTCGACCATGGTGATGGGGATGGCGAACCTGGCGATGGCGACCGGCAACATCGGCCGGGACGGCGTCGGGGTCAACCCGCTGCGCGGGCAGAACAACGTGCAGGGCTCCTGCGACATGGGGTCGTTCCCGCACGAGCTGCCCGGCTACCGGCACATCTCCGACGACGTCGTACGCGGGGTCTTCGAGAACATGTGGGGGCGCGAGCTGCTGGCCGAGCCGGGGCTGCGGATCCCGAACATGTTCGACGCGGCGCTGGACGGCAGTTTCCGGGCGCTCTTCGTGCAGGGCGAGGACATCGCCCAGTCCGACCCGAACATCAAGCACGTGCACGCCGCGCTGGCGGCGCTGGAGCTGGTCGTGGTGCAGGACCTGTTCCTCAACGAGACGGCGAAGTTCGCCCACGTCTTCCTGCCCGGCACCTCCTTCCTGGAGAAGGACGGCACCTTCACCAACGCCGAGCGCCGGATCAACCGGGTACGCCCGGTGATGCCGCCGAAGACCGGCAAGCACGAGTGGGAGATCGTCGCCGAGATCGCCCAGGCGATGGGCTACCCGATGCGGTACGACCACCCGAGCCAGATCATGGACGAGATCGCCGCGCTCACCCCGACCTTCGCCGGGGTCTCCTTCGACAAGCTCGACAAGCTGGGCAGCGTGCAGTGGCCCTGCAACGACAGCGCGCCGGAGGGTACCCCGATCATGCACATGGAGGGCTTCGTCCGGGGCCGGGGGCGGTTCGTGCAGACCCCGTTCGTGCCGACCCGGGAGCGGAGTACCCGCAAGTTCCCGCTGATCCTGACCACCGGCCGGATCCTCAGCCAGTACAACGTGGGGGCGCAGACCCGGCGGACCAGCAACGTGGAGTGGCACCCGGAGGACGTACTCGAGATCCATCCGCACGACGCGGAGGTCCGGGGCATCAACGACGGCGACGAGGTCACCCTGGCCAGCCGGGTCGGCGCCACCTCGCTGCGCGCGGTCCTCTCCGACCGGATGCCGGTCGGCGTGGTCTACACGACCTTCCACCACCCGGTCACCGGGGCGAACGTGGTCACCACGGAGAACTCCGACTGGGCGACCAACTGTCCCGAATACAAGGTGACGGCAGTGCAGGTCGGTTTGAAGAATCCGCCGGCACCGGCCGGGGCGACCGTGGCGGAGACCCGGCTTCCGGCGATGGCGGACTGAGATGTCGACCCACACCGGGACCTCGCCGCAGGTCAGGCTCGCCAACGAGATCGCCGTGCACTTCCGGCACCAGGCGCCCGAGCAGGCAGCGGCGGCGATCGCCGAGCACATCCGGGCGTTCTGGGATCCGCGGATGCGGGCCGAGTTGCTGGCCCGGGCCGAGGCCGAGCCGGATGCGTTCGACCCCCTGGCCCTGGCCGCCGCCCGGCTGCTGACCGGCTGACGCCCCGCCCGTCGCACGACGCGTCGTGGCCCGTGTGCTGGCGCGGGCCACGACGCGCGCAGGTCCCGCCTCAGGTGCAGCCGTTCTCGTGTGCCCAGATGGCGATCTCGACCCGGTTGCGACCTGGAGCTTGCGGTGGATGTTGGCGAGGTGCCCCTTGACGTACCGGCAACCGCCGGGTACCCGTGTCACTGGCGGTCGTCCCCGCCGGCCTGGTGCAGGATCGGTCGACGGTATCGCCGGACCGCTGGGCGGCGGTCCGCGTGAAGCCGCCGGAAGGGCTGCCTTGACTCCTCTCCATCCGCACGACGCGAGCGTTATGGCGTGCCGTCGTCCGTCTCGTCAGGATGTGGAGGGTCCAGAGCCGCGAGCGCGCCCGCCACCTGGGCGGCTTCCGGGACGCCGAGCGCCTGGTACAGGTCCAGAGCCCGCCGTAGGTGGGAGGTGGCGGAAGCGATGTCGCCGAGGTCGGCGGCGGCCCTGCCGAGGCCTTCGAGTGCGCGTGCTTCTTCAAGGCGGTAACCGCGGTCGTGGGCGACCGCGAGGGCCTTCTGGTGCAGGGCGTGGGCCCGGTCCGGGTACCCGGACATCCGGCGTAGGCTGGCGAGGTAGTTGATGGCTTCGACCTCGTCGTCGAGGGCGCCCACCTCGCGCAGGGCGGTAAGTGCCTGCGTGAGCTGATGGTCACCGGCGGCATAGTCACCAGTTCGACATCGCACCACTCCGAGATGGGCGAGGGTATACGCCGCACCGTGCGGGTGTTCGAGTGCCCGGTAGAGGTCCAGAGCCTGGCGCAGCAGGTCGTCCGCGTCCGGGTAGTGCTCGGTCAGCCGCCGTACGATCCCCAGATCCGCGAGTGCACTGGCCAGGCCGAGCCGGTCGTTGAGTGCGCGGTAGTGCTCCAGGGCTTGTCGAAGTAGATCTTCGGCGCCCTGGTAGTCCCCGGTCAGTCGCCGCAGACTTCCCAGTCGGTGGATGGTATTTGCCTGGCCCAGCCGGTGGTCGAGTGTGCGGGATAGGGCCAGGGCTTGTCGCAGCAGGTCCTCCGCGCCGGGATAGTCTCCGGCCAGCCGCCGCACGGCTCCCAGCGTGTAAAGGGCAGTGGCTTGACCGAGCCGGTGGTCGAGCGCGTGGTAGATCTCCAGGGCTTCACACAGCACCTCGATCGCGCCTGCGTAGTCTCCGGTCCGCCACCGTACGAGCCCCAGCTGAGTGAGGGCGTGGGCTTGGCCGAGCCGGTGGTCGAGCGCGCGGTAGATCTCCAGGGCTTGTCGCAGCAGGTCCTCCGCGTCCGAGTAGTCCGCCGAGATCAGCCGCTGCACGGTCCCTAGCTGGGTGAGCGCGTGGGCCTGTCCAAGCCCGTGGTCGAGTTCGTGGTAATGGTCCAGCGCCTGCCGCAGCAGGTGGTCAGCACCCCGGTAGTCCCCGGTCAGCCAATGCGTGGCCGCCAAATCTGTGAGGGCGTTGGCCTGGCCGAGTCGATCGTTGATCTGCGCGGCGTGATCAGCGGCCCTCTGGTGCAGGTCGGCTGCCGTGTCCCAGGGACCTTCTCTGCGGAGCAGGCTGGTGAGGCCTGCGGTCAGCCCGACCACCTGTTGGTGCTCGTTGCGGATCGTGGCGTGGTGCAGGCAGGCAAGCAGGTTGGCCCGTTCGACCCGGAGCCAGGCGACGGCTGCGTCCCAATCGCTCAGGACGGGAGCCGTTGCCGGCGTCATCACGGTTCTGATCATGGAGTGGGTGTGATGGGCGGTCAGCCGGTCGGCGCGGCCGGCAGTGTGCTGGTAGTAGTCCAGCAGCCGTGCTACGGCCGCGTCGCGCACCTCGGATGAGTCGGCGGTGGTGGTGCGGTTGTGGGTGTAGGCGCGGATCAGATCGTGCATCCGGTACCGGCGGGGTGCCGTTTCATCGAGGAGGTGGTCGTTGTACAACTCGTCCAGGTGCTCGGCGGCGTGGTCGAGGGTGGTGTCGGCGAGGGCGGCTGCGGCGTAGGGGTCGATTTCGTCGCCGGGATGCAGACCGAGGAGCCGGAAGAAGCGCTGCCGCTCGGGCGGCAGGTGGCGGTAGGAAAGGTCGAACGCGGCTCGTACGGTGGCGTCCTCGCCCTTGACGGTCAGCATTCGCCCGTCGACGCGGAGTTCGGCGAGTAGGTCCGCAATGGACCAGGTGGGCCGGCTGGCGAACCGGCTCGCGGTGATGGCGATCGCCAGCGGTAGGAACCCACACACCTCGACCAGTTCCGCAACCCGGTCGGGTTCGACTTCGGCGCGGGGGACCAGCCGCTGGAACATCGCCGCCGCGTCTTCCGAGGGCAGGAGGTGCAGGTTGAGGTGGGTGGCTTCGCGCAGGTCGGCCAGGCGGAGCCGGGAGGTGATCAGCACCAGCACGCCGTCAGTGCCGGGTAGCAGCGGGCGTACCTGTGCCGTTGACCTCGCGTTGTCGAGCACGAGGAGGGCCCTTTTGCCGTTCATCCGGTCCCGCCACAGGGCCGAGCGGGCGTGCACCCCGTCGGGCAGTTGGCGGGGATCGAGGCCGTCGGCACGGAGTAGATCGGCGAGGGCGTCGGCCGGATCGGTGGGTTCGTGCCCCGGGGTGTGGCCGCGCAGGTCGACGAAGAGCCGTCGATCCGGAAACCGACCAGCCAACCGGCGCGCGGCATGCACGGCAAGCGCGGTCTTGCCGATACCGGGCATTCCATCGATGGAATGGATCGCGACCACACCACTGCCGGGGGCGGCGCCGGTGACGGTGGCGGTAATCCGCTCCAGCTCACCGTCGCGGCCGACGAACACCGTCTGTCCGGCAGGTAGCGTGTCCCGCGCCGGCCCCCCACCACTTCCCAGGTTGAGTTCGGTCAAGGCATGGAACACCTCGAACTCCAGGCGATCCACTGTGGAGAACGTGCGCAGGATCAGTCCGGCGCCGCCCAGCCGAGCCCGGAACCCGTCAATGCGTGATCGGTCCGCGTCCAGCAACCCCACCGGCAGATCAGGACGCTCGTCGAGCAGGAACACCAGCCGCGGAAGCCCGGCCTCCGTAGCCGCCTGAAACTCCACCTCGGTATACGACACCGACGTGTCGGGCACGATCGAGCCGTACCGGAACCCCACCACTGCCACGTACACGTCGCAGGACCGGACCTGCTCCTGGCAGTACCCTGCGGGTTGACTGTCACGGGCCGCAAAGTAGGCCATATCCACCGGCACCAGCCGCGCCCGATTCACCGCATCGATCGTCGCTCGCACGAACGACGCGTCTCGATCCGGATGCTGCGCCATGTCCGAGGTGTGACTGATGAAAACCCGCGCGCTATCCACCATGACACCCTTCCCCATGCCACTTGACGGCCACGCTCGGACGACGGCGATCGCTCACCGTCGTGCTCAGCAAAACACTCAAGACCCAAGGTCACTGCCCCGAGCCGGGACCCTCGGCGGATGTGGTTCCTCCTTGACTCTTCTCCATACTGCATACAGAATCCTGTAGGTAATAGCAGTAGTCGCCGAGCCGCAGGAGGGCCCGTGCCCGGACACCAGCTCCGCTACGACGTGAACTGCTCGATCCTCTTCACCGAGCTGCCGCTGCTGGAGCGGCCGGCGGCGGCGAAGGCGGCCGGATTCGACGCCGTCGAGTTCTGGTGGCCGTTCGCCGAACCGGTGCCCCGGGCCTCCGAGGTGGAGGCGTTCCTCGCCGCCATCGACGACGCCGACGTCCAACTGGTGGGGCTCAACTTCTTCGCCGGCGACATGCCCGGCGGCGACCGGGGAGTGGTCTCCTGGCCGGCGCGCTCCGCCGAGTTCCGGGAGAACGTCGAACTGGTCGCGATGATCGGCGCCGCCACCGGCTGCCGGTCGTTCAACGCCCTCTACGGCAACCGGATCGCCGACCTGCACCCGACCGTGCAGGAGGAGACGGCGGTGGCCAACCTCGCCTTCGCCGCCTCGGCGGTCGCCCGGATCGGCGGCACCGTACTCGTCGAGGCGGTCAGCGGCCCCCAGCCCTACCCGCTGCGTACCGCCGCCGACGTGGTCGCCGTACTCGACCAGTTGCTGGTCGAACGCGACATCCGCAACCTGGCCCTCCTCGCCGACCTCTACCACCTCACCGTGAACGGCGACGACGTGCCGAAGGTGCTCGCCGAGCACGCCGACCGGATCGGGCACGTGCAGATCGCCGACGCACCCGGCCGGCACGAGCCGGGGAGCGGCGAGATCGACCTCGACGGCCACCTCGACCAACTCGGCCGGTCCGGCTACCGAGGCTGGGTCGGCCTGGAATACCTGCCCAGCGGGGCGAGCGCGGAGAGCTTCGGCTGGCTGCCCCGGCAGCGCCGGGGCGGCGGTGCCGACCAGACCAACGAAGGGGATCGCTGAGATGACCAGCATCGGTTTCATCGGCCTCGGCATCATGGGCGGCCCGATGGCCGCCAACCTGATCAAGGCGGGCCACGACGTGGTCGGCTACGACGTCAGCCCGGCCCGCAACGCCGCCCTGGAACAGGCCGGTGGCAAGGTCGCCGCCGACGTCGCCGAGCTGGTGCGCCAGGTCGACGTGGTGATCACCATGGTCCGCGACTCGGCCGACGTCGAGGCGGTCGCCCTCGGCGAGGACGGCATCCTGGCCCATGCCCGCCCCGGCCAGCTCTACGTCGACATGAGCAGCATCTCGCCGGGCACCTCCCGGCAGGTCGCCGAGGCCGCCGCGACCCGCTCGGTGCGGGTGCTGGACGCCCCGGTCAGCGGCGGCGAGGCGGGCGCGATCGAGGGCAGCCTCTCCATCATGGTCGGTGGCGAGCCGGCGGACTTCGCCGCGGCCCGGCCGATCCTGGAGGTGCTCGGGGCCACCGTCGTGCACGTCGGCCCGGCCGGGGCCGGCCAGACCGTGAAGGCGGCCAACCAGCTCATCGTGGCCGGCACCATCGAACTGGTCGCCGAGGCGATCGTCTTCCTCGAGGCCTACGGGGTGGACACCGAGGCGGCGGTCAGGGTGCTCGCCGGTGGCCTGGCCGGCAACCGGATCCTGGACCGCAAGGCGCCCGGGATGCTGGCCCGGCAGTTCCAGCCCGGCTTCCGGATCGACCTGCACCACAAGGACATGGGGATCGTCACCTCGGCGGCCCGGGAGGCCGGGGTGGTGATCCCGCTCGGCGCGGTGGTCGCCCAGCTCATCGCCGCGCTCAAGGCACAGGGCGACGGCGGCCTCGACCACAGCGCGCTGCTCAAGCTGGTCGAGCAGCTCTCCGGCCGGTCCGCCGGCTAGCCAGGCACGCCGATGGGGCACGTGCTGCTGGCACCGGACAAGTTCAAGGGCTCACTGACCGCCGTCGAGGTCGTCCGGCACCTGACCGCCGGGCTGCGCCGGGCCGCACCCGACATCGAGGTACGCGGCTTCCCGGTCGCCGACGGCGGCGACGGCACCCTCGACGCGGCGGTCTCGGCCGGCTTCCGCCGGGTCCCGGTCTCCGTCGCCGGCCCGACCGGCGCCGAGGTGCGGACCGCCTTCGGGTACGCCGACGGCGTCGCCGTGGTCGAGTTGGCCGACGCCTGCGGGCTGCGCCGGCTGCCGGCCGGGGTACCCGAACCGCTGCGCGCGAGCAGTCGCGGTGCCGGCGAGGTGATCCGGGCGGCGCTGGCGTACGGCTGCTCCGAGGTGGTGCTCGGGCTCGGCGGCAGCGCCAGTACCGACGGCGGGGCGGGGCTGGTCGGCGCGCTCGGGGTACGCCTGCTCGACGAGAGCGGTGCGGAGCTGTCGCCCGGTGGTGCGGCGCTGCGCCACCTGCACCGGGTCGACCTGACCGGGCTGCACCCGGCGGTCCGGCGTACCCGCTTCGTGGTGGCCGGGGACGTGGACAATCCGCTGCTCGGCCCGACCGGCGCCGCCGCCGTGTACGGCCCGCAGAAGGGTGCGACCGCCGACGACGTCGCGGTACTGGAGGCGGGCCTGACCCGCTGGGCCGACCTGGCCGAGCCGGCGATCGAGGCAGCGGGTCTGCGCGGCGCCGCCCCGGGCCCCCGGGTCCGGGACCGGGCCGGTGCGGGCGCGGCCGGCGGGGTCGGGTTCGCCGCGCTCGGCTTCCTCGGTGCGCGGTTCCGGCCCGGCATCGAACTGCTGCTCGACCTGCTGGGCTTTGCCGAGGCGGTGGCCGGCGCCGACCTGGTGGTCACCGGGGAAGGGTCGCTGGACGGGCAGAGCCTGCACGGCAAGGCGCCGGTCGGGGTGGCCGGGGCGGCCGTCCTGGCCGGCGTGCCCACCGTGGCCGTCGCCGGTCAGGTCAGTGTCGGCCCGGAGCGGTTGCGGGGTGCCGGCATCGAGGCGGTCTATCCGCTCACCTCGGTCGAACCGGACCCGGCGGCCTGCCTGGACCGCGCCGCCGAGCTGGTCGAGAAGGTCGCGGAGCTGCTGGCCGCCGACTGGCTGGACCGGTCCGGGCGGGTCAGGCGGCGCTGAGCCGGGTCACCCCGGGGCCGCTCACGCTCCGGTGGAGGTCGCCGGTGGCCGCAGCACGCAGAACTCGTTCCCGTCGGGGTCGGCGAGCACGTGCCAGGCCCAGCCGTCCTCCTCGATGGGACGCTCGGTCAGGCATCGGGCGCCCAGCGACAGCAGCCTGGCCAGCTCTGCCTCCAGGTCGGGCACGCGCAGGTCCAGATGCATCCGGTTCTTGTCCCGCTTGGCCTCGGGAACCCGCTGCAACAGCAGTTCCACGCCGTCCCCGTTCGCCGGCAGCAGCCGCCGGTAGCGGCCCGGCGAGGGGGGTTCGGCGACGTAGCCGAGCGCGCCGGACCAGAACGTCGCCGAGCGGGCCAGGTCGGAACAATCCAGGACCACCGCCAGGACCACGTCGTTCCGGCCACCGAAACGAGTTGGCCGCGTAGTCATGGCGACAGGCTACCCGAGGTGGTGCCCGGCGAGCCCGGGTGCCGGACGCGGGCAGCCGGGGACGGGCCACGCCCTCAGGCCGTGGCGGCGACGACCGGTCGGCACGAAACCGGTGCCGGCGACGTCAGCGCGGTTTCGGCGCTCGGCAGCGGGAGCAGTTCGACCTCGGCGCCGGCCCAGCCCGGCGGGACGACCGCGAGCGCGTCCGCCCCGGCGGCGCCCCAGAGTGAACCGGGGCGGTCGTGCCCGACCGGCAGCGCCGCCGACCCGACCCGGGCCACCGGCACCAACCGGGTGTCCCGGTCGTGCGGTGCCACCGGCCCGGCCAGCGTCGCGGTCACCGTCGCCGGTTCGGTACGCCCGGCCAGCCGGCCGAGCAGCGGGGAGAGCAGGGTCAGCGCGGCGACCAGGGCCGCGTACGGGTTGCCGGGCAGCCCGACCACGAACCGGCCGTCCGGCAGCCCGGCCAGGAGTTGCGGATGTCCCGGCCGGCAGGCGACGCCGCGTACCGGGACCTCGGCGGCGAGCGTGTCCAGGGCCCGGCGCAGGTGGTCGGCGGCGCCGGCCGAGGTGGCTCCGCAGACCACCAGCACGTCGGCGTCGGAGCGCAGCAGCGCGGCGACCAGCGCGGAGGCGTCGTCGGCGATCCGGGTGGACCAAGCCAGCTCGGCTCCGGCGGACCGGACCAGCCCCGGCAGCATCGGCCCGATCGCGTCCCGGACCTGTCCCGCCGTCGGGATGCCGGCGGTGCGCAGCTCCGCTCCGGTCACCACCATGCCGACCCTCGGCTGCCGGTGCACGGTCAGCGTGTCGTGCCCGAGGCTGGCGGCCAGCCCGAGCACGACCGGGTTGACGACCGTGCCGGCCGGCAGTACCTCCTGGCCGACCGGACAGTCCTCGCCCCGGCGGCGTACGTGCCGGCCGGGCTCGATCCGGCCGTGCACCGTCCGGTCCGTCCGGGTGGCCCGCTCGTACGGCAGCACCGCGTCGGCGCCGGCCGGCACCACCGCACCGGTGCCGATCTCCACGGCGTCTCCGGCGGCCAGCGGGGTCGGCGTGCCGGGATCTCCGGCGAGTACCCGCCCGGTGAGCCGCCACGGGCCGGGTCCGGACACCGCGTACCCGTCCATCGCGGCGCTGTCGTAGGCGGGCAGTGCGGAGAGGGCGACGAGTGGCACCGCCAGGGCGGAGCCGACGGTCTCGGCCAGCGGCCGCTGCACGGCGCCGAGGGGGCGGGCGGCGCTCCGGGCGTACCGCCGGGCCTCGGGCCAGGCGACGGCGCTCATCGTCCGGCGTCCCGCCGGGACCACTCCTGCGCGAGCCGGGTCAGCCGGTCCGCCGCCTCTGGCAGGGTGGCGCCCTGGCCGACCACCACGCCGAGCAGGAAGGCGCCGAGCGGTGCGGCGGGGCGGGTGACGCCGTGCGCGACGTCCCGGGCGACGTCCAGCACGAGCCGCTGGTCCAGCACCGCCGGGTCGAGACCGAGTTCGTCGATGGCCTGTCGGGTCCATTCGTCCAGCACGCTCATGCCATCTCCTCGGTCCGCCCGATCGACCTGGACAGTTCCCCGTCCGTGGTAGAGAATAGTGCACTCAACATACAGTATACAGTGGCCAGTTGGAGGCACCAGATGACGGACTCCAGCAACGACACGGCGGTGCGCGAGATCAGCGACCTCTACGGCCGCCGCTACCGGATCGGCGAGACCGACCGCGCCCTGCTGGGCCGGTCCCGGGCGTGGATGCTGCTGCTGCCCTGGGCCGCCATGCTGGCGATCAGCCTGTTCCAGTACGGCTACGGCGCCGCCCTGCCCACCCTGATCGAGGCGAACGGCTGGAGCCTGTGGCAGGCGTTCGGGGTACTCGCCCTCTGGGTGGTCTGCCAGGCGGCCAGCTCGCCACTGGCCGGGTGGTGGTACCAGCGGCTCGGCGGCCGGCTGGTCGTACCGATGCTCGTCGGCGCCGCCTGCTGCCTCGCCGCACTGCTCACCCTGGCGCACCGGGCCGACCTCGGTACCGTGCTGCTCGGCTACTCGGTGCTCGGCGGCGTCGGCGCCGGACTGGTCTACATGACCTGCATCGCCTGCGTCACCGAGTGGTTCCCGGAGCGGATCGCCGGCCGGGTGGCGGTGGTCAGCGCCGCGTTCGGCTACGGGTCGATCCCGTTCGTCGTGCTCGCCGGCTACGGCCTGGACGCCGGCAACCGGACGACCGTGCTGACCGGGACCGCCGTCGCCGTCTTCGCCGTGGTGGCCCTCTGCGGCATGCTGATGCGCAAGCCGCCCCGCAACTGGTGGCCGGCGCACATCGACCCGCGGCGCTGGGCGGTCGACCGGCGGCTCAACCGCAGCATCCCGCACAACCGCCCCGCCGCCCGCCCCTACCCGCCCCGGGCGGCGGTACGCAGCGGCATGCTGCCGTTGATGTTCGTGGTGGTGGTACTCACCGCGACGATGGCGCTGTTCGACATCGCGTACCTGGCCGGTGCCGCGTACACCCAGGGGCTGCCGGCGCTGACCCTGGTGGCCGGGATCGGCGCGCTGGCCGCGTCGAACGGGATCGGGCGGGCGGTGACCAGTTCGCTCTCCGACCGGATCGGCCGGCGCGGCACCCTGGGCCTCTCCCTGCTGGTCGGCGGGATCGCCCAGTTCGGCCTGCTCGCGGCGGCGACCAACGACAACCACCCGGCCGCCGTGGTGGGCTTCGCCGCGCTGGCCGGCGCCGGCACCGGAGCCGGCTACTCGCTGCTGGTCAGCCTGGTCCGGGACTGGTTCGGTGACGCCGCCACGGTGCCGAACTACGGCATCGTCTACACCGGCAAGTCGGTCGGCGGGCTGCTCGGCATCGTGCTCGCCGGGCTGGTGGTGACCACTCCGGACTCCGTGTTGCCGTTCCTGGTGGCCGGTTCGCTGGGGCTCTTCGGCGCGGCGCTGACCCGCTGGATGCGCCAGCCCGGACTGGCGATGGTCCGGCTCCCGTCGCCGCTGCGCGCCGACCGGCTCTAGGGCGGACGGAGGTCGACCGGCTCCGGGGCGGGCCAGAGGTCAGCCGGTGGACCCCGCGTGCAGCGGGGCCGGCCGGAGGCACGGGACAGCGCGAGGAACGGGTGGTGGGCGGAATGGGACGGGTGACGAGTCGACGCCGGGTGGTCCGGATCGTCGACGGCGAGGTCAGCGAGCCGATGGACACGCTGGCGGCCGAGGAGCCACTGGAGATCCGGGTGAACGGGCGTTCCCTGGTGGTGACCATGCGGACCCCGGGCGACGACTTCGACCTGGCGGCCGGCTTCCTGGTCAGCGAGGGCGTGGTACGCGCCACCGGTGAGATCGCCGGGATCCGCTACTGCGCGGGCGCCACCGCCGACGGGGTGAACACCTACAACGTGGTCGACGTGGTGCTGGCGGCCGGGGTGGCACCGCCGGACCCGTCGCTGGAGCGCAACTTCTACACCACCTCCTCCTGCGGGCTCTGCGGCAAGGCCAGCCTGGACGCGGTGCGTACCATCGCAACCTGGTCGGTGGCGGACGACCCGCTCCGGCTCGACCCCGACGTGGTCAGCGCGCTGCCGGACACCCTGCGTGCCGCGCAGCGGGTCTTCGACCGGACCGGTGGGCTGCACGCGGCGGCGCTCTTCTCCGCCGACGGTCGGCTGCACTGCCTGCGCGAGGACGTCGGCCGGCACAACGCGGTGGACAAGGTGGTCGGCTGGGCGCTGCGCAACGGCCGGGTGCCGCTGCGCGGCACGGTGCTGATGGTCAGCGGGCGGGCCTCGTTCGAACTGGTGCAGAAGGCGGTGATGGCCGGCATCCCGGCCCTGACGGCGGTCTCCGCGCCCTCCTCGCTCGCCGCCGACCTGGCCGCCGACGCCGGGCTCACCCTGGTCGGCTTCCTGCGCGGCAGTTCGATGAACGTCTACGCCGGGGCGCACCGGCTGACCCGGCGGGCCCCGAGCATCCTGTCTGCCTGACCCTCCGAAAAGTTCGCCGCGGCCGTACCCCGGCCGCGGCGGCTTCGTCGTGTGCCCGGTGCGGCGAGGGGTCCGGGCGGAGGTGTCGGCCTCCGCCCGGACCGGCGCCGACCTCTCGGGTACGGCGGTCGCCGGGTGCCGGTCGCGTCCGCCCGATCCGGCACCCGGCGTCCCCGCCGACGGTCAGCGCCTCGGCAACGCCTCGCGGATCAGCGCGCCAGCAACGTCTCGCGCATCAGCGCGGCGGTCTCGGACGGGGTCCGGCCGACCCGGACCCCGACCGCCTCCAGCGCCTCCTGCTTGGCCAGTGCCGTACCGGACGACCCGGAGACGATCGCCCCGGCATGCCCCATCGTCTTCCCCTCCGGCGCGGTGAACCCGGCGACGTAGCCGACCACCGGCTTGCTGACGTGCTCGGCGATGTACGCCGCCGCACGCTCCTCCGCGTCCCCGCCGATCTCGCCGATCATCACGATCGCCTCGGTCTCCGGATCGTCCTCGAACGCCTGGAGGCAGTCGATGTGCGTGGTGCCGACGATCGGGTCGCCGCCGATGCCGACGCAGGTGGAGAAGCCGAAGTCGCGCAGCTCGTACATCATCTGGTAGGTCAGGGTGCCGCTCTTGCTGACCAGGCCGATCCGGCCCCGCTTGGTGATGTCGGCCGGGATGATGCCGGCGTTGGACTGTCCGGGACTGATCAGCCCCGGGCAGTTCGGTCCGATGATCCGGGTCTGGTTGCCGGTGCTCCGGGCGTACGCCCAGAACTCGGCGGTGTCGTGCACCGGGATCCCCTCGGTGAGCACCACGGCCAGGCCGAGGCGGGCGTCGACCGCCTCCAGCACGGCCGCCTTGGCGAACCGGGGCGGTACGAAGACCACCGTCACGTCGGCCCCGGTCGCCCGGACCGCCTCGGCGCAGTTGTCGAAGACCGGGATGCCGTCGACGTCCCGGCCGCCCTTGCCCGGGGTGACCCCGGCGACGATGTTGGTGCCGGCGGCGACCATCCGGCGGGTGTGCCTGGTGCCCTCGGTGCCGGTGATGCCCTGGACCAGCACCCGGCTCTTCTCGGTGAGGAAGATTGCCATCGTCGTCACGCCCCCTTGCCGGCGAGTTCGGCGGCGAGCCGCGCCGCACCGTCCATCGTGTCCACCAGCCGTACGCCCGATAGCGCCGCCTCGGTGAGGATCTGCCGCCCCTGTGCGGCGTTGTTGCCGTCGAGCCGGACGACCAGCGGCTTGCTGATCGTCTCGCCTCTGCCGGTGAGCAGCCCGAACGCCGCGACGATGCCGTCGGCGACCGCGTCGCAGGCGGTGATCCCGCCGAAGACGTTGACGAAGACGCTGCGTACGTCGGGATCGCTGAGGATGATCTCCAGGCCGTTCGCCATCACCTCGGCCGAGGCGCCGCCGCCGATGTCGAGGAAGTTGGCCGGCCGGATCCCGCCGTACTGCTCACCGGCGTAGGCGACCACGTCGAGGGTGCTCATCACCAGACCGGCGCCGTTTCCGATCACTCCGACGGAGCCGTCCAGCTTGACGTAGTTGAGGTGTTTCTCGGCGGCCCTGACCTCCAGCGGGTCGGTGGCGCTGATGTCGACGTACTGCGGGTGCCCGGGTTGGCGGAACCGGGCGTTGTCGTCCAGCGTCACCTTGCCGTCCAGGGCCCGTACGCTGCCGTCGGCGAGCCGGGCCAGCGGGTTGATCTCGACCAGGGTGGCGTCCTCGGAGCGGAACACGTGCCAGAGCCGGACGAGTACCCGGGCCACGTCCTCGCGTACCTCGTCGGGCAGGCCGGCGTCGGCGGCCAGCCGGCGTGCGCTTGCCAGGTCGAAGCCGTCGGCCGGGTCCACCCGGGCCCGGGCGAGCGCCGCCGGGTTCTCCGCCGCCACCTGCTCGATCTCGACGCCGCCCTGCGCGGAGGCGAGGGCCAGGAACGACCGGTTGGACCGGTCGAGCAGGAAGGACACGTAATACTCGTCGGCGATGTCGCTGGCCTCGGTGACCAGCACCCGGTGCACGGTGTGGCCCCTGATGTCCATGCCGAGGATCCGGTCGGCGACCTCCCGGGCCGCGTCCGGCCCGTCGGCCAGTTTGACCCCGCCGGCCTTGCCCCGGCCGCCGGTCTTGACCTGTGCCTTGACCACGACCCGGCCACCGATCTCGGTGGCGGCGGCGTGTGCCTCGTCGGGGGTGCTGGCCACCCGGTTGCGGCTGACCGGTACGCCGTGCTTGGCGAAGAGTTCCTGTGCCTGGTGCTCCAACAGGTCCACCGGGCCTCCCTTCTTCTCGACCTTCGGTGGGTTGCCTCCGACGGCCCGCCGGGGTGGTTCCCGGACGGGCGGCGGAGAGACGGGGGAGTGGAGACCGGACCGGGTGTGCAGAGATCGGACCGGGGTGGGGTGCCGGGGAGCGGATCCGGGCTCTGGCCCGCGCTGACGAACGGGGGTCGTACCGCCTGGGCCTCGCTGACTTCGGCGGAAAACGTCCCGCTACCCCCTAGACACCCCGCTGTTACATGCGCCACGATATTGCCTACCCCATACGGTATGCAATCCCGAGGAAGGGGTGGACCGGGGCACCGGTCCACGGCAACCGCGACGGCAGGGCAGGGCAACCGAGGCATCAGCTCCACGGCCGGCAGTGCCGGGGCGGGGCGCGCACAGGAGGTTGGAATGGGTAAGGCGCTGGAGGGCGTACGGGTCCTCGACATGACGCACGTACAGTCCGGCCCCTCGTCCACGCAGATCCTGGCGTGGCTGGGCGCGGACGTGATCAAGTTGGAGGCACCGGGCCAGGGTGACATCACCCGTACCCAGCTACGCGACATCCCGGACGTCGACAGCCTCTACTTCACCATGCTCAACAGCAACAAGCGCAGCATCACGCTGAACATGAAGCACGAGCAGGGCAAGGAGGTCTTCACCCGGCTGGTCTCCGGAGTGGACATCCTGGTGGAGAACTTCGGCCCCGGCGTGGTGGAGCGGTTCGGCTTCCCCTGGGAGCGGCTACAGGAGATCAACCCCGGCCTGGTCTACGCCTCGATCAAGGGCTTCGGGCCGGGCCGCTACGCCAACTTCAAGGCGTACGAGGTGATCGCCCAGGCGATGGGCGGGGCGATGAGCACCACCGGCTTCGAGGACGGACCGCCGACCGCCACCGGAGCGCAGATCGGCGACTCCGGCACCGGCATCCACCTGGTCGCCGGCATCCTCGCCGCGCTCTACCAGCGCACCCGCACCGGGCGGGGCCAGCGGGTCCAGGTCGCCATGCAGGACGCGGTGCTCAACCTCTGCCGGGTCAAGCTGCGCGACCAGCAGCGGCTGGCGCACGGCCCGCTGGGGGAGTACCCGAACGAGACCTTCGGCGACGAGGTGCCGCGCTCCGGCAACGCCTCCGGCGGCGGCCAGCCCGGCTGGGCGGTGCGCTGCGCCCCCGGCGGGCCGAACGACTACATCTACGTGATCATCCAGCCGGTGGGCTGGAAGCCGCTCTGCGAGCTGATCGGCAAGCCCGAGCTGGCCGACGACCCCGCCTGGAACACCCCGCAGGTGCGGCTGAACAAACTCGACAAGGCGTTCGCGCTGATCGAGGAGTGGACCGAGCGGCACACCAAGCGGGAGGTCATGGAGAAGCTCAACGCGTACAACATCCCGTGCGGGCCGATCCTGTCGACGAGGGAGCTGATCGAGGACGAGACCCTCGCCCAGCTCGGCTCGGTGGTCGAGGTCGACCATCCCGCCCGGGGCGCGTACAAGACCGTCGGCAACCCGATCAAGCTCTCCGACTCGCAGGTCGAGGTGGAGCGCTCGCCGCTGCTCGGCGAGCACACCCTCCAGGTCCTCGGCGAGCTGGGCTACTCCGAGGAGCAGGTCGGCGAGCTGCGCGCCGCCGGCGCCGTCTGAAGCGGCCGGGCGCCGTCACGGCGGCGCCCGGCACCGCACCGCCCCACCGCTCCGTCCGACCAGAACCCGCACGTTCCCGGCCCGCCGGCCCGCCGGCACCGGCGTTTGAAGGAGACGACGTAATGCCAACCAACGACAGCAGCTACGACCGCGAGGCAGTGCGGCGGGTGCTGGACCAGGCCGCCGCGGAGGGCCGCAGTTCGCTGACCGCCCCCGAGGGGCGGCTGGTGGTCGAGGCGTACGGGATCGCCACCCCGGGTGAGGGTCTGGCCGGCAGCGCCGAGGAGGCGGTGGCGCTGGCCGAGCGGATCGGCCTGCCGGTGGTACTCAAGATCGTCTCGCCGGACATCCTGCACAAGACCGAGGCCGGCGGCGTGCTCGTCGGCCTGCGCACCGCCGAGGAGGTGGCTTCCGGGTACGACACGATTCTCGGCAACGCGCGGGCGTACAGGGCGGATGCCAAGATCGTCGGGGTGCAGGTGCAGCAGCAGCTCGACTCCGGCCACGAGGTCATCGTCGGTACGGTCACCGACCCGACCTTCGGCAAGGTGGTCGCGTTCGGGCTCGGCGGCGTACTCGTCGAGGTGCTCAAGGACGTCCAGTTCCGGCTCGCCCCGACCGACACCGAGACCGCCCTGTCGATGATCGACGGGATCGCCGCCGCCGAGATCCTGCGCGGCGTACGCGGCGCCGAGCCGGCCAACCGGGAGGTGCTGGCCGACCTGGTCGTCCGGCTGTCGAACCTGGTCACCGACTTCCCCGAGCTGGCCGAGGTGGACCTCAACCCGGTGCTGGCCACCGCCGCCGGCGCGACCGCGGTCGACGTGCGGATCCTGGTCGACCCGGCCGCCGCCGTGCAGCCGGAGCGCTTCACCGACGAGGAGATCCTGGCCAGCATGAACCGGATCATGCGGCCCGCCTCGGTCGCGGTGATCGGCGCCTCCGCCGAGGCCGGCAAGATCGGCAACTCGGTGATGAAGAACCTGGTCAACGGCGGCTACCAGGGCGAGATCTACCCGATCAACCCGAAGGCCAGCGAGATCCTGGACCGTAAGGCGTTCAGGAGCATCGCCGACGTGCCCGGCCCGGTCGACGTGGCGGTCTTCGCCATCCCGGCCAAGTTCGTGCCGCAGGCGCTGGCCGAGGTCGGCGCCAAGGGCGTCGCCGGGGCGATCCTGATCCCGTCCGGCTTCGGCGAGACCGGCAACCACGAGTTGCAGGCCGAGGTCGTCCGGGTCGCCCGCGAACACGGGGTACGCATCCTCGGGCCGAACATCTACGGCTACTACTACACCCCGGAGAACCTCTCGGCGACGTTCTGCACCCCGTACGACGTCAAGGGCGGGGTGGCGCTCTCCTCGCAGAGCGGCGGCATCGGGATGGCGATCCTCGGCTTCAGCCGGGCCGCCAAGATGGGCGTCTCCGCGATCGTCGGGGTCGGCAACAAGGCCGACATCGACGAGGACGACCTGCTGACCTTCTTCGAGAGCGACCCGAACACCCAGCTCATCGCCATGCACCTGGAGGACCTCAAGGACGGCCGGTCGTTCGCCGACACCGCCCGCCGGGTCTCGAAGACCAAGCCGGTGGTGGTGCTCAAGGCGGGCCGCACCGACCAGGGTGCCAGGGCGGCCAGCTCGCACACCGGCGCGCTGGCCGGCAACGACAAGGTCTACGACGACATCCTGCGCTCCAACGGCGTCATCCGGGCCCCCGGCCTGAACGACCTGCTGGAGTACGCCCGGGGCATCCCGCTGCTGCCCACCCCGCAGGGCGAGAACGTCGTCATCATCACCGGCGCCGGCGGTTCCGGAGTGTTGCTCTCGGACGCCTGCGTGGACAACAAGCTCACCCTGATGGAGATCCCGCCGGACCTGGACGAGGCGTTCCGCGCGTTCATCCCGCCGTTCGGCGCGGCCGGCAACCCGGTGGACATCACCGGCGGCGAGCCGCCGTCCACCTACCGCAACACCATCGCCCTCGGCCTGTCCGACCCCCGCATCCACTCGCTGATCCTCGGCTACTGGCACACCATCGTCACCCCGCCGATGGTCTTCGCCGAGCTGGTCGTCGACGTGGTCGAGGAGTTCCGGGCCAAGGGCATCCACAAGCCGGTGGTCGCCTCCCTCGCCGGGGACGTCGAGGTCGAGGAGGCCAGCGAGCACCTGTACCGGCACGGGATCGTCGCCTATCCGTACACCACGGAGAAGCCGGTCGCGGTGCTCGGCGCCAAGTACCGGTGGGCACGTTCCGCCGGTCTGCTGGGCGGCCAACCGGACGGCCGCTGAGCGATGCACGACAGTTCCACCCGACCGGGCAGTTGGAGGGGCCACTAAGCGACACGGCGACCCGCTCCGCGGCCAAGGGTCAACGGACACAAGCGTCGGAACCGGCCCGTCCTCCGGCTCCGCACGACGTCACAGTCCCCAGGAGGTCCAGCGTGGACGCTTCGAACAGCCCTTACCCAACTCAGCCGACAAGTACCACCCCGGCGGCCGGTACCGCGGCGCTGCCCGAGCAGCGCGGCGGTGCCGTCCCGCCGGCCCCGCCCACCGAGGAACGGGTGTGGCGGGCCGGAAAACTCGAACCGATGCCGATCCGGGAGCTGCCCAAGGCTCCGCCCTCGGTCCACCTGCTCGGCCCGACCGTCTTCCTCGTCGCGCTCGGCGTGGGGATGGGCGAGTCGTACATGTGGCCCCGGCTGGTCCTGATCTTCGGACCGGAGATCCGGTGGCTCTTCCTGATCGGTGTCACCCTGCAGGCCTTCGTGATGCTGGAGATGGCCCGGTACGCGATGGCCACCGGGGAGAGCATCTTCTTCGGGGCCGCCCGGGTCTTCAAACCACTGATGTGGTTCTTCTTCAGCGTGGCGATCCTGGTCTACATCTGGCCCGGACACCTCTCCACCGGCGCCGCCGCCTTCGAGGAGGTGACCGGGATACCCTGGACGGTCAGTGCCTGTGTCGGACTGATCCTGGTCGGCGTGGTGTTCAGCCTGGCAAAGGTGATCTACCCGCTGCTGGAGAGCCTGCTCGGGATCCTGATCGGCGTACTCGTGGTCGGCACCTCGGTGGTCGCCTCCATCGTCGGCCAGTGGAGCGACGTCACCTCGACCCTCGCCGGGATGTTCCACTTCGGCTACCTGCCCAGCGAGGCGATGTCGGCGGCCTGGTTCCCGGTGATCGTCGGTGCGATCGCCTTCGCCGGCCCGTCCGGGATGCAGCAGATGTGGTACACGCTGCACCTGCGGGACTCCGGTGCCGGCATGGGCGCGCACATCCCGAAGATCCGCGGCCTGCGGCACGCGGGTGACCAGGAGGAGATGCCCTCCCGCGGCTTCATGTTCGACACCGACAACCCGGAGGAGATGAAGAAGTGGAAGGGCTGGCGGCGCTGGGTCACCTTCGACGCCCTGCTGCTCTTCTGGGGCGTCACGATGCTGGTCACCATCTCGTTCACGGTGCTGGCCCAGACCGCCGTCCGGGAGAACCCGGGCGTCGGGGACGTGATCCGCGACGGTGAGCGGGAGGCGGCGCTGACCGCGATGGCCGACGCGTTCGCCTCGGCCGGGGCGCCGGTGCTGCACGGGGTCTTCCTCGGGTTCATCGCGCTGATCGGTCTCAACGCCACGCTCGGCCTCTTCGACTCGTTCTCCCGGGGCCAGGCGGACATGACCTACCACTTCGTACCCGGGGCGAAGCGGTTCAGCATGTCGAAGCTGTACGCCGGGTTCCTCTGGGGCGTCATCACCTTCGGCATCCTGATCCTGAACTTCGGTCCGGCGGACGGCCCGGGGGCGATCCTCGACGTACTGGCCTTCCTCTCCACCTTCGCGATGGGCGCGTACTGCGTCGTCCTGCTGCTGGTGAACAACCGGATGCTGCCGAAGCCGATCCGGCCGGGCATCGTGCAGAACGCCGTGATCGGGTTCGGCGCGGTGTTCTATCTCGGGATGTTGATCTACAGTCTGATCCGGTTCGGTGTGGTCATATGAGCCGGCGAAGCGCTGTGACCGGACAGAACGGGGAGAGGACATGACCGGCGACAAAGTACGCCACCTCGGTGAGCTCGCCCTGCCGGGAGCCGGCATCGGGGCGACCGCCGGGGTGGCGGCCGCCGGGCTCGCGCTGCTCGCCGGCCAACCGGTCGGCTGGGCCCTGGCCACCGGCGTGGGGCTCGGCCTGCCGCTGGTGCTGCTCGGCGGCGGCTTCGGGCTGCTGCTGGCCACCGGCATCGCCTCACCGGGCGTCTTCGCCCCGGCGGCGCTCTACTGGTTCATCGGCTTCCCGGTCGCCCGGGTGACCCACGAGATGCTGGTCGGCCTGATGGTCGTCGGCCGGCCGGCGCTGCCGCCGGACCTGCCCGGCTTCCTGGCCTACCAGGCGATCGTCAGCCTCGGCTTCGCGATCGGGTTCAGTTGGCTGCACGAGCGGATCGCACCGGGCTGGCTGCGCCGGATCCGGCACCGCAACCCGGCCGCCGACCGGCTGTACGCCTTCTACCTGCGGCACGCCGAGGCGCAGTGGAAGGCCCGGGAGAGCCGTCGGCGGGCCCGGGCCGCCGGTCGGGGTAACGGCCGACCGGCCCTGTTCCGAGCAAAGGGAGAACTATGAACCTGCCGGTCTGGGTATGGGCCGTGACGATCGTCGGCTTCCTGGTGATGATCGCCTTCGACTTCTACCTGGTCGCCCGCAACCCGCGCGAGCCGGCCTTCCGGGAGTGCGTCGCCTGGGTGAGCTTCTACGTGCTGGCCGCCATCGCCTTCGGGTTCGCGGTGATGGGGACGGCGGGGGTCAGCTACGGAGGACAGTTCTTCGCCGGCTGGCTCACCGAGTACTCGCTCAGTGTCGACAACCTCTTCGTCTTCATCATCATCATGAGCCGGTTCGCGGTGCCGGTCCAGTATCGGCAGAAGGTGCTGCTGATCGGCATCGTGCTGGCGCTGCTGATGCGGGGCATCTTCATCGCGGCGGGCGCGCAGGCGGTCGCCCGGTTCGACTGGCTCTTCTACCTCTTCGGCGCGTTCCTGATCTACACCGCGGTCAAGCTGGTCGCTCCGCAGCAGGAGGACGAGTTCTCCGAGAACGTCGCCCTCCGTACGGCGAAGCGGATCCTGCCGACCACGGAGTCGTACCGGGGTGCGTCGGTCTTCGTCCGGCTGAACGGTCGGACGATGGTGACTCCGATGCTGATCGTCATGATCGCCATCGGTACCACCGACCTGCTGTTCGCGCTCGACTCGATTCCGGCGATCTTCGGACTGACCCAGGAGCCGTACCTGGTCTTCACCGCGAACACGTTCGCGCTGATGGGCCTGCGGCAGCTCTACTTCCTGCTCGGTGGCCTGCTCGACCGGCTGGTGTACCTCAGCAAGGGCCTGGCGTTCATCCTGGCCTTCATCGGCGTCAAGCTCGTGCTGGAGGCGGCGCACCACGACGGGGTCTCCTGGGCGCCGTCGGTGCCGATCGCCGTCTCGCTCGGGGTCATCGTCGGCACGCTGCTGGTCACCACCGTGGCGAGCCTGGCGAAGTCCCGGCGGGACGGGGCGGAACGACAGTCCGCCGCCACGGAGGGAGCGGGGGCCGAAACCCCCGCTACCCGCGACACCGTGACGGCGGACCGGGACGCGGTCTGACCGGTCGTCAGACCTTGATCAGGTCTTCGTCCGAGGCGGAGCCACGGAGGAAGCGCTCGATCTCCTCGTCGCTCGGCCGGGCGGCCCGACGCTGGTTCTCCAGCGCGGCCGCCAGGCCGAGCCCGAGGGAGCGGCCGTCAGCCGGGAATCCGGTCGGCAGGGCCAGCCGGTCGGAGAGTCGGGTCAGGGAACGTGCGAACGTTCGCCAGGTGGTCATGACAGCATCACTCCTGCTTGTCGGTCTTCCCGGGAAACGACGCTTCCCGGGACCGTGCGCACCGGACCGGGCGGCGTGAGACCGTCCGGGACGGTGGTCCGGCAGGACACCCGGGTGTGCCTGGTGGGGCCCGGGCACACCCCGGGTCGCCGGATCTTCGCCGTCACGCCTCGTCGCGTGGCGGCCGGATCTATGTCTGTCGCCGGATCGATGACCGGCGGGGGTCGCCCGCGGCGGCCGTGCGGGGCCGCAGCCTGGCGGCCCGGTCGGTGGTGTGAACGGTACGCCGGCCTCTCCTCTGTGGAGCTACCCGGTCCTGCGTCACCACAAACCCTCGTCCTCGTGCTCGTCCTGTCCGGCGACAGGTCCTTGTTCGACGGTTCCAGGATACCGCCTTCGGTATACAAAAAACCGATCCAGTGACCAAAGCCACCGCGTCGCCGCCCGGTCCCGCGACCGCCAGCTCGGCGCCGGTACGGGCCGGCCTGCCCGGAAAACGTCTCTGCCACCCCCTAGACACCCCGCTGTCACATGGTCCACGATTATTGCCTACCCCATACGGTATGCACTTCTAGGGACGGCGAGGGGAAGGACGTCGCTTCCCGTGCGCACGACGATGATGGAGGACCCTGATCATGACCATCGCTTCCCTTCGGGAGTCAGAAGCCGGCGGCCTGGTAAGTGCGAAGAAACTCACCGACGGGATCCATCTGGTCGTCGACGCGCTCAAGCTCAACGAGGTCGACGCCATCTACGGCGTCGTCGGCATCCCGATCACCGACCTGGCCCGCCTGGCGCAGGCGTCCGGCATCCGTTTCATCGGCTTCCGGCACGAGAGCGCTGCCGGGCACGCCGCGGCGGCGGCCGGGTTCCTGACGAAGAAGCCGGGAATCTGCCTGACGGTCTCCGCTCCGGGCTTCCTCAACGGGCTGGTGGCGCTGGCCAACGCCACCGTGAACTGCTTCCCGATGGTGCAGATCTCCGGCTCCAGCGAGCGGCACCTCGTCGACCTGCAACGGGGCGACTACGAGGAGATGGACCAGCTCGCGGCGGCCCGACAGTTTGCCAAGGCGGCCTACCGGGTGCACCGGGCCGAGGACATCGGCCGAGGCGTGGCCCGGGCGATCCGCACCGCCGTCTCCGGCCGACCGGGCGGGGTCTACCTCGACATCCCGGCCGCGGTCCTCGGCGAGGTCATCGATGCCGATCTGGGCGCCGCGTCGCTGTGGCGGGTCGTCGACCCGGCACCGCGGCAGATGCCCGAACCCGCCGCCCTGGACCGCGCGATCGAACTGCTCGCGGGCGCCGAACGGCCGCTCGTCGTGCTCGGCAAGGGCGCGGCGTACGCGCAGGCGGACGAGGAGATCCGCCAGTTCGTCGAGCTGACCGGCGTGCCCTACCTGCCCATGTCGATGGCGAAGGGCCTGCTGCCCGACGACCACCCACAGTCGGTGGCCAGCACCAGGTCGCTGGCGCTACGCCGGGCCGACGTCGTGCTGCTGGTCGGTGCGCGCCTGAACTGGCTGCTCGGGCACGGCGACGCACCGCAGTGGAACCCCGACGCCAAGTTCATCCAGGTCGACATCGCCAGCACCGAGCTGGACAGCAACCAGCCGATCGCGGCGCCGCTCGTCGGTGACGTCGGCTCGGTGCTGCAGGCCCTGATCGACCGGACCAAGCCGGGCCAGATCGCCGTACCGACCCAGTGGCGGGACGAGCTTTCGGCCCGCTCCGCGGAGAACGTCGGCAAGATGGCCAAGCGCCTCAAGGCCGCCGAGACGGCACACCCGATGAAGTTCCTCGGCGCCCTGCAGGCCATCCGCGACGTCCTGCGGGAGAACCCGCAGACGTACGTCGTCAACGAGGGCGCGAACGCGCTCGACCTGGCCCGCAACACGATCGGCATGCAGGTGCCGCGACACCGGCTGGACAGCGGCACCTGGGGCGTGATGGGCATCGGCATGGGGTACGCGATCGCCGCCGCGGTCGAGAGCGGAGACCCGGTCGTCGCCATCGAGGGCGACAGCGCGTTCGGGTTCAGCGGCATGGAGCTGGAGACGATCTGCCGCTACGGGCTGCCCGTGGTCACGATCGTGCTGAACAACAGCGGGGTCTACCGTGGCGACGAGGGGTCGACCTCCGAGGATCCGGCACCGACCGCCCTGCGGGCCCGGCACGACCTCATGATCGCCGCGTTCGGCGGGAAGGGCTACCGGGCGACGACACCGGCGGAGGTCACCGCCGCCCTGCGCGAGGCCCTGGCCCTGGGCAAGCCCGCGCTCATCGACTGCGTCATCGACCCCACCGACGGAACCGAGAGCGGCAACATCGCGCACCTCAACCCGAAGGGCATCACGGTACAGCGGTGAGCACGAGCGTCACCCCCGCACCGCACGGTGCGGGGGCGATGGCCGGGCGGCACCGTACCGGCCGGGCCGGCGGGGAGGGCGTCGAACGTCCCGCCCGGACGACTCGGCCGGCTCACGCGTTCTGAGCAACGACAACGACACCAGCCACCGCTCCGACGAACCCGCGGCGTGGGTGGGCGCCCCGGCGACGCGCGATCGCGTACTCGCCGTGGTGGGCGGGGCGTCCCGCATCGTGGTCGGGCCGCCCGGCGAGCTGCCGCCCCGGAGGCCGACCGCCCGTGCGGATCCGCCGGGGCGGCTCACGGGTCGCCGCCACCGGACCGATCCGGGTACGACTGCCGTGGCGCTGCCCGCCGCCGTCGACCGGATCCCGGCCGTCCGGGGCGTTCCCCGCGACCGGCGAGGAGCCTCGCATCCGGCAAGCCTGTGCACAGCACGCAGGCGTAATCACAGAGTGTCCCGGCACAGCGCTGGTAGAGAACGGAGGCGTGGATCCCCATGTACACAGTTACCGACCCGGCGACGGGTGAACTGATCGAGAAGATCGAGAACGCGACCGAGGCGGAGGTCCGTGCGGCGATCGAGCGCGTCCACCACGGGTACCAGTCGTGGCGGCGTCGGCCGGTCGCCGAGCGGGCCGGCATCGTGTCCCGGGCGGCGGACCTGTTCGCCGAGCGCGCCGACGAGCTGGCGGAGACGATGACGCTGGAGATGGGCAAGCGGATCAACGAGGGGCGCGGTGAGATCGGCGTCGTCGTCGACATCTTCCGGTACTACGCCGACAACGGTCCCGCGCTGCTGGCCGACGAGCCGCTGGAGATCAGGGGCGGCAGGGCAGTCATCACCAAGAACCCGATCGGGCCGCTGCTCGGCGTCATGCCGTGGAACTTCCCCTGCTATCAGATCGCCAGGTTCGCGGCGCCGAACCTGGTCCTCGGCAACACGATCCTGCTGAAGCACGCCTCGATCTGCCCCCGGTCGGCAGTCGCGATCGAGCGGATCCTGCACGACGCCGGAGTGCCCGAGGACGTGTACGTGAACATCTTCGCGTCCAGCTCGCAGGTCCCCCGGATACTCGCGGACCCCCGCATCCAGGGGGTCTCGCTGACCGGCAGCGAGCGGGCGGGCATCTCGGTCGCGGCCGAGGCCGGAAAGAACCTGAAGCGGGTCGTCCTGGAGCTGGGCGGCTCCGACCCGCTGATCCTGCTGGACACCGACGACATGGAGCAGACGGTGCGGGCCACCGCGACCGCCCGGATGCGCAACTGCGGCCAGTCGTGCAACTCGCCGAAGCGGATGATCGTGCTCGCCGACATCTACGAGGAGTTCGTCGAGCGGCTGACCGCGCACGTGGCCGAGACCTTCGTACCGGGCGACCCCGGTGATCCCGCGACGAAGCTGCCGCCGCTGGCCTCGGTCGCCGCCGCCGACGAGGTGGCCGGTCAGGTGGAGAAGGCCGTCCGGCAGGGGGCGACGCTGCGTACCGGTGGACGTCGGCTCGACCGGCCCGGCGCCTATCTCGAAGCCACCGTGCTCACCGACGTGACCCGCGAGATGGACGCCTACTACGAGGAGATCTTCGGTCCGGTGGTGCTGGTCTTCCGGGCGGAGACCGAGGAGGAGGCGGTCGCGATCGCGAACGACTCGCCGTTCGGGCTCGGCGCCAGCGTCTGGGGCACGGATCCCGAGCGGTTGCGCCGGGTTGCCGGCCAGATCGAGTCCGGCATGGTGTATCTGAACAGCGCCGGTGGGTCGCAGGCCGACCTGCCGTTCGGCGGGATCAAGCGCTCCGGGATGGGTCGGGAACTCGGCGCGGCCGGCATCGAGGAGTTCATGAACAAGAAATCCATCCGGCTGTGAGGGGATGCGGGCCGGACTCGGAGACCCGTACGCGTACGCACCGGGCACCGTGAACCAACGCCGCACGTCCCGTCGGGAGTCGACGGGACGTGCGGCGTGACGGTGCGGGGGGAGCGGGGGAGCGGGTCAGCCCAGCGCTTCCCGTTCGGCGGCCTCCTTGCGGCGCTGGTGGTAGCTCTCCCGGGTGCGCTCGGTGTGCTTGCGCATCAGCTCGCCGGCCCGTCGGCCGTTGCGGCTGGCGATCACCTCGATCAACTCGGCGTGCTCGTCCCAGGCCTCCCGGCCCCGGGAGCGGGCGATCGGGGAGTAATACCACCGCACCCGCCGGTCGACCATCGCGATCAGCTCGGCGAGGACCTTGTTGCCGGACATCTCCACCACGTACGCGTGCAGGGCCGCGTTCGCGTCGACCAGCTCCACCTGGTCGTCGTCCTGCAACGCCTTCTCCCCGGCGGCCTGCAACTCGCGCAGCCGCTCGATCTGCTCCGGCGTTGCCTGTCGGGCCGCCAGCCGGGCCGACTCGGACTCCAGCAGGGTACGGGTGGCGAGGAGCTGGTCGGCCTCCTCCTCGGTCGGCACGTGCACGAACGCGCCGAGCGCCGGGCGCAGGTCCACCCATCCCTCGCTCTGCAACCGTTGCAGCGCCTCCCGGACCGGTTGCCGGCTGACGCCGAGCTGGGCCGCGAGTTCGTTCTCGACCAGGTGCTCGCCGGGGCGCAGCTCACGGTTGATGATCATCTCGGCGATGACGTCGTAGACCGCCTGGCGCAGCGGCGCGGGCCGCTCCAGGGGCTGCCGGACGGCCCGTGGCTCGCGACGGGCCGAGGCGAGCCGTCGTCGACCACCACTGCCGCCGGCGGGTGAGGCCGAGCCGCCCCATTCGGTCATGGACTACCTCCGGCTGCGAGAATCGGTCGGGCGCTGGCGCCCCATTGTGGGTTATAGCATACAGTAGTCCAGATGCACTTTTCGGTCGGCAAGGAGCATTGATCGGGAACGATTCCATTTGGTGCCTCGGCGACGGCCGTCCTGACGACAAGCGCGCCCCGACCGCAGGCCGGGACGCGCTCGCTCCGCCACGGGCCCCGAACCCGGGGGCCACCGGGCCGGCTCAGCCCGAGACCGCGTCCCGGTACTCGACCTCCGGTACCGGCTCGAACTCGTTGACCTGGGCGATGGAGAGCCCGTGCGCGGTGTTCGCCTCCCGCTCGATCATCACCTCGACCAGCACCGGACGGCTGGTCCGCCGGGCCTCCTTGCTGGCCCAGGCGAGGGCGTCGGCGATCTCGTCGGGCCGCAGTACCCGGCGGCCGGCGCAGCCGTACGCCTCCATGATTTTGACGTTGTCCGTGCCGTACTCGTCGTAGTGGATGTCCACCTCGTAGTTCATCTCGTAGCCGATCTCGGCCTGCCGGATCAGCCCGAGATACTCGTTGTTCAGCATGACCAACACGAACGGGATGTTGTACTGCGCGGCGACCGCGAGCTCCTCGACCAGGAACTGGAACGAATAGTCGCCGACCACCCCGACCACCTCGGCGTCGGGCCGGGCGGACTTCACCCCGATCGCCGCCGGGATCTCCCAACCCAGCGGGCCGGCCTGGCCGCAGACCTGGTAGTGCCGGGGCTTGAAGACCTGCTGGAACTGTCCGGACCAGATCTGGTAGAGACCGATCGCCGTGACGAAGTAGGTGTCCGGGCCGAAGAATTCGTTGATTTCCTTGAAGACCCGGGGCGCCTTGACCGGTACCGAATCGAAGTCGTCGCGGCGGCGCAGCGTCTCGCGCAGCTTGCGGACCGTCGAGACCCATTCGCCCCGGTCCCGCCGCACCCCCCGGCGCCGTACGGCGTCGAGCAGCGCGGCGAGGAACGCCCCGGTGTCCGAGACGATCCCGAGGTCCGGGCCGAACACCTTGCCGAGCTGGGTCGGTTCGATGTCGACGTGGATGAACTTCCGGTCGCCCCGGTAGGTCGGCAGGTCCCCGGTGTGCCGGTCGCCGAACCGGGCGCCGAGCGCCAGCACCAGGTCGGATTCCAGGAAGGAGGCGTTGCCCCACCGCTGGGTGGTCTGGATGCCGGTCATCCCGGCGAAGAGGTCGTGGTCCTCCGGGATCGCGCCCTTGCCCATCAGGGTGACCTGGACCGGGATGTTCAGCGTCTCGGCGACCTCCCGGAGCAGGTCGCTCGCCCCGCCGATGATCACCCCGCCACCGGCCAGGATCAGCGGTCGCTCGGCGGCGAGCAGCAGGTCCAGGGCCCGCTCCACCCGGGGCAGGTGGGGCTCGACCCGGGTCACCGGCAGCGGGGCGTCGATCGAGGCGTCCCACTCGATCTCCTGCCGTGCCACGTCGATCGGCAGGTCGATCAGTACCGGACCGGGGCGCCCGGAGCGGGCGACCCGGAACGCCTCCCGGAAGATCCAGGGTGCCTGGGCCGCCTCCTTGACCTGCACCGCCCACTTCGTCACCGGCTTGGCGATCTCGACGATGTCGACCGCCTGGAACGCCTCCTGGTGCAGCTTGGCGGTCGGCGCCTGGCCGGTGATGCAGACCATCGGGATGGAGTCCGCCTGTGCGGTGTAGAGACCGGTGATCATGTTGGTACCGGCCGGGCCGGAGGTGCCGATCGCGACGCCGACCCGGCCGTTGGTCCGGGCCCAGCCGTCGGCCATGTGGGTGGCGCCCTCCTCGTGCCGGACGATCAGGTGCCGGATGTCGCTGCGCCGCAGCGCCGCGTAGAGCGGCAGGATCGCGGCACCGGGGCAGCCGAAGGCGATGTCCACGCCCTCCGAGGCGAGCACCGAGACGACGGCGTCCATGCAGGGAATCTTGGCCATGCGTTCAGACCTCCGGGTAGTGGCGTGGGTCGGGAAGTTGTCCTGTGGATTGGCGAGAGCGCCGGGCCGGGACGGGGATCGGTGCGTCCGGTGCGTCCCTCGGCTGACCGGCACCGGATCCCGGTGCCCGGCAGGACCGGTTAGGAGGTCTGCATACAGTATTCTGTCGGCAGATTCAGTGCAATACCTGCCCGGCGCCTCGCCGGTACGCCGGTGCTGGTGGCGTACCCGTCAGGCCGCCGTCACGCTGGGGGTCGGCGCCGGCCGGGCCATGGTCTTGGCCAGCAGCTCGGTCGCGGCGTAGATGGTGCGCAGCGTGGGTGCCGGCGCACCGGTGATGTCGGCGATCTCGACCACGGCGGCGACCACCGCGTCGAGTTCCATCTCCTTGCCCGCCTCGAGGTCCTGCAACATCGAGGTCTTGTGGTGGCCGACCCGCCGGGCGCCCTCGACCCGCTTGCTGATCGAGATCTCCGGCGTGCTGCCGACCCGGTTGGCGATGTCGAGCGTCTCGGCCATCATCTGCTCGACCACCCGGCGGGTGCCCGGGCTCTCGCAGATCTCCGCCATGGTCGCCCTGGTCAGTGCGCTGATCGGGTTCAGCGACACGTTGCCCATCAATTTGATCCAGATGTCGTCCCGCAGTCGCGGCTCGACCGGACACTTCAGCCCGCCGGCCACCATCGCGTCGCTGAACCGCTGGCACCGCTGCGAGATCGTGCCGTCCGGCTCCCCGATGGAGAACCGGGTCCCCTCCAGGTGCCGGATCACCCCGGGCGACTCGATCACCGTGGCCGGGTAGACCACACAGCCGATCGCCCGTTCCGGGGCCATCACCGCCGAGGTCGCCCCGCCCGGGTCGACGGCCTCGATCCGCTGGCCCTCGTACGGCCCCGGTAGCTTGTGGAAATACCACCACGGGATGCCGTTCTGCCCCGCGATCAGGGCGGTCTCCGGGCCGAGCAGCGGTTCCAGCAGCGGCCCCGCCGAGGCGTAGGAATGCGCCTTGAGGCCGAGGAACACATAGTCCACCGGCCCGACCTCGCGCGGGTCGTCGGTGGCGTGCGGGTGCGCCGCGAAGTCTCCCCGGGGACTGTGCACCCGTACCCCGTCTGCCCGCAGCGCGGCCAGGTGTGCGCCGCGGGCGATCAGTTGGACATCCACCCCGGCCCGGCACAGGGACGCACCGACGTACGCGCCGATGGCGCCGGCTCCGAGCACTGCAACTCGCACGGGCTGCTCCCTTCTCGTACGACGTCCGCGCGGCGCCGAGGCGACGCAGCAGCGGCGTGCCTTCCCGTATGCGTTATGCTGACTACAGTATGCAATCTGAGTCGAGGCTGACAAGCCTGCCCGTCGGGACGGACGGCCGGGGCGACGGCCGGGACAGTCGCGCCCGCCGTCGGGTGGCGCCTGCCGTCGCTCGGCGCCGTCGAAGCGCGGCCCGGACGAGGTGCTGACCGACCTGCGCCCCCGCTGAGGCGATTCGTCACCGCTCCGGAAAGCTCGTACGGCTGATCGGGGAGCGCCAGAGCCGCCGGAAGATCGGCGGTGACAGGGATCCGATTTTCCGCCAGAGGTGATGGTCAATTCCCTTCCGCTCGAAAAGCGTGGACACGCACTCCGGCTCGGCGCAGCCACGGGGGTTGGGCGAAGACCTGGAATCCACCCTGGACTGTGGCCCCACCTGTGACTGCACGTTTCCCGAGCCCGGTCAGCATTTTGCCGCCCGGTCGATGAACTTGACGATCAGGCTGGAGAGATTTGGGGGACGTGAAAGCCTATGTCCGCGAGCGAATATCTGGTAAGAGACCTCCGTCGTACCAGGGAGATCTTCGGTCTGACACAGGAAGCTTGGGGAGAACGAATCCACTTCTCGGCGAAGCACGTCGGTGCCGTGGAACGAGGTGAGCGTCCGCCGCTTCCCGACTATCTGGGAGCTGTCGATCGCGCGTTCGGCACCACCTTCATGGAGTTCTACCGCATGTTCGTGAAGGGAGAACTCGTCCCCGTCTGGTACCGGCCCTTCATCGAGCACGAGGGCCGGGCGAGCCTGCTCAGGGTGTACCACCCGCTGCTGGTTCCCGGCATGTTGCAGACCGAGGCGTACGCGCGAGCTGTCCTGACGGGGTACCGCTTCCAGACGGACTCCCTGGACGGCATGCTGGCGGCGCGGCTCGGCCGACAGGAGATCCTCCACCGCCGTCCTGACCCCTGTCAGTTGGTCGCCGTCGTCGACGAAGGAGCCCTGCACCGCCGGGTCGGCGACGCGAACGTCATGCGTGACCAGTTGAAAGCCCTGGTGACAGCCTGCGAGCAGCCCCACATCCGGGTGCAGGTCGTTCCGTCCGACGCCGGTGCCTACGTGGGGATGGACGGTGCGCTGGCGATCGCGACGGTGGACGGCCGGTTGGTCGGCTTCCTGGAAGGACACCTGGAGGGTCGGCTCGTGGAGAGCCCGGATGCCACGACGGATCTTGAGGGTGCCTGGGAGGCCATCCGGGCCTACGCTCTATCCAGTGAGCAAAGCCTGGAACTGATCACGAGGACGGCTGAGAAATGGACCTGAGTGACGCCCCGAACTGGCGCAAGTCGACCCGCAGCGACAGCGGATCCTGTGTCGAGGTGGCCGACAACCTCCCCGGTCGGGTCCTCGTCCGGGACAGCAAGGACCCGCGCGGGCCGGTCCTGACGTTCACTCCTCGACAGTGGCGCGGCTTCGTCGACCTGGCCACGCAGCCGGACGTCAATCCCGGCCGCTAGTGCCCTGTCTTTGCAGGTCGATCGGGTAACCCGGTGCTTCCCGGTATCCCTGACCCGGCGATCTCACGTCGGGTTGGGTGCGGGGTGGGGATAGTCGCCGAGGAGACTGTCGAGCTGCCCCGCTTGTGCGCCCACCCTCCCGGGCCGCCCTAACCCCCGTCCCGCCCGCCGGTCGGCGGCGAACCGTAGCACGCCGTCGGCAACCCCGACTTCCGTGCCCCGCCTGTGCACCCAGCTCGACAGTCTCCGCGCCGACTGACCCCCGCTCCGCCCCCGGTCGCTCCTGTGGGTGCCGGCTGTCCGCCCAGCGATGCCGGTGCCGCGTCGCCCAGAGGGTTACCCAATCGACCTTCCGAGACAGCGGCACTGGTTGCCGGAGCCGGCCCGGGGTCAGGCCGGCGCGATCCGGGGGATCGTCGGAGCGTCGTCGTTGACGTCCGGGCCGAAGAACTTGAAGACCACCAACTCCTCCGAGCCGGTGTTCTCCACCGGGTGCGGCGCGGTCGCCACGTCGTGCGAGACGAGCAGCTCGTCCCGCTCGGCGTCGCCGCCGCGCACGTCGTGGCCGCAGTAGCGGCCGGCGCCGGACCAGACGAGGATCGAGTACACCCCGCGCTCCGTCGACCGGTGGGTCCGTCCCGGCGGCACCACCAGCTTCTTCCCGCTGAACTTCGGCGTGTTGTAGAAGATCCACCACTCCTGGCCGTCGTCGGCCGAGGCGGCCGGGTCGACCGGGCGTGGTGTCAGGTGGTTGTGCTCGTAGAAGTACGGATCGCCGTTGAGTTTCCACTCGACGAACCCGAGCGGGAACCGCTCGCCCTGCGCCTGCCGGTCCTGTGGCCGGACGTCCTTGAAGAGCAGTTCCTTGGCGATGATCCGGCCGGCGTTGAGCGCCTGGAACATGGCGAAGACGTCGGAGTCCTCCTGTAGCTCCACCGTCAGCGCGGTGCCGGGGCCGTGCAGCACCCCGGACGGCACCTGGAAACCGTCGTCGGGCACCTGGAGATAGGCCCGGGAGTGCCGGAGGATCAGGTCGCTGTCCCAGTCGACCAGGTACGGCAGCAGCACGTCGTACGCCCGCTCCCGGGCGATCCACGGGTGCACCCCGAAGAACGTCTCCGGATGCGGGCCGGTCTCCACCCCGGCGGGGAAGTAGTAGGCCTCGTCCTTCGAGCGCCGCCCGACCAGCTCGGCGAAGCGTTGCGGCGGATGGATGTGGTACGGGATCCGGGCGCCGTAGTCGAGCAGCTTGGCGAGCCGGCCGAGCCCCTCCGGGTGGCTCGCCGCGTACGCCGTACCCATGATCGCGGCCGGGTCGGCGCGTACCGCGTCCCGCAGGGTCAGCCGGGGCCGCCCGTCCCGGTCGACGACGTGGCCGAGCCCCTCGTCGGGCGGGCCGATCCGGTTGTCGGCCCGGGTGGTCGAGCCGAGCCAGCGTTCGCAGACGTAGCCCCGCTCGCCGAGGTCGTAATCCTGCTCGGCCAGGCCGAGCCGCCGGCCGGGCGGCACCAGGTCGCGGGCGACGAAGGCGGGCGCGAGCCGGAACACCCCGTTGCCGTCGTTCAGGAGTTCCTCGACCAGCGCCCTGGTCGCGCCGCTCTCCGCCCCGGTCGGGTCGCTGCCGTTCTCGGTCATCCTTTTAGTCCGCTCATCGATATGCCCTGGATGAACCGGCGTTGGAACACCAGGAAAGTCACGATCATGGGCAGGGTGGCGACGACCGAACCGGCCATCAGCAGGTTCCAGGATGTCCGATTCTTCACCACGAACAGGGCCAAACCGAGCGGAGCAGTGTATTTGTCGGAGCTGGAGATGACGATCAGGGGCCAGAGGAAGTCTTCCCAGGCGTAGGTGAAGGTGAAGATCGCGGTGGCGGCGAGGGCGGGGCCGCAGAGCGGCAGCACCACCCGCCAGAAGACCCGGAACTCGCCGGCACCGTCGATCCGGGCCGCGTCCAGCAACTCGTCGGGGATCGCCAGCATGTACTGGCGGAGCAGGAAGATGCCGAACGCGCTGACCGCCCCGGGCAGGATCAGCCCCCAGTACGAGTCGAGCCAGCCGTGCCCACCGGCGCCGAGCGCGTCGTTGCCGCCGAAGAACGGTATGTGCTTGAGCACCAGGTAGTTCGGGATCAGGGTCACCTGCGGCGGCACCATCATGGTGGCCAGGAAGAGCAGGAAGATCGCGTCCCGGCCGGGAAACTTCCGCTTCGCGAAGGTGTAGGCGGCCAGCGAGTTGAAGAACAGTTGCAGCACGGTCACCGAGGTGGCCACGAAGGCGCTGTTCAGGAACCAGCGCCAGGCGCCCTCGCTGCCCTGGGCCAGCTCGCCGGCCTTGCCGATGCCGAAGAAGCCCTTGTAGCCGTCGAGGGTCGGATTCTCCGGGATCCACTGCGGCGGCCAGGAGAAGATGTCGCCGACGTGTTGGAACGAGGCGCTGACCAGCCAGGCGAAGGGGGCGACGAAGAGGATCGCCCCGGGTACCAGGATCAGGTAGCAGGCGGCGAGCCGGAGCCGGCGTCCGAGCACGGGCCGGCGGGCCGGTGCGGCGACCCGGTCCGGGCCGGTCGGGGCGGGTGGCGGGTCCTGCACGGTGGCGGTCACGACGGCTCCTCGGTTTCCTCGACTCACAGGTCCGCCTTCCGGTAGAGCCGGAGCTGGATCGCCGTGAAGACCAGCAGGAGTACGAACAGCCCGTAGGCGAGGGTGCTGGCGTACCCCATCTCGTAGAACTTGAAGGCGGCCTCGTAGATGTAATAGACCATCGTGGTGGTCCGGTTGACCGGGCCGCCGCCGGTCATGATGTAGATCTGGGTGAAGACCTGGAACGAGCCGATGATCCCCATCACCATCAGGAAGAGCGTCGAGGGGGCCAGCATCGGCAGCGTCACGTAGCGGAACCGGGCCCACGGCCCGGCGCCGTCGATCCGGGCCGACTCGTAGAGCTGGTGCGGGATGGCCTGCAACGCCGCCAGGTAGACCACCATCGAGAAGCCGGTGCTGGCCCAGACGCTCATCAGCACCACGGCCGGCATCGCCAGGTTCTTGTCCGAGAGCCAGACCAGCGGCTCCGTGATCAGGTGGGTCTTCAGCAGGTAGAAGTTGATCGGGCCGAAGTCGCCGTTGTAGAGCCACTTCCAGACGATGGCCGCCACCACGAACGGGGTGATGTTGGGCAGGAAGTAGAGGGTACGCAGCAGGCCCCGACCCCGGATCGGCTGGTTGAGCAGCAGGGCGACGCCGAGCCCGACGGCCATGCCGAGCGGCACCGACGCGCCGGTGAAGTAGGCGGTGTTGATGATCGAGCGGCGGAAGTCCTCGTCCTGCACCATGTCCCGGTAGTTCTGGAGGCCGACGAAGGGCTTCTCCGGCTCCAGGATGTTCCACTCCCGGAACGTCAGGTAGAAGGCGAAGCCGAGCGCGAAGACGGTGAAGACGGAGAAGAGGATCAGGCCGGGGGCCAGGAAGGCGTACGCCGACCGCTCCCGCCAGGCCCGCCAGAGCGTTCCCCGTACGCCGCGTCGCCGTCGGCCGGGTCCGGGGTCGGGCCGCCGGGTTCCCCCGCCCTGTTCCGGAGCCGGGGTCCGGGCTGCGGTCAGCGCCGCCATACCGTTGCCACCACCATTCCTCGCTCGGCTGTCTGCCCGAAGAGTTGCCGGGCCGGCCACGGATGGCGGCCGGCCCGGTTCCTCACCTGATGATCTTCTCGGCCTCCGCGGCGGCCGCGTCCAGCGCCTGGTCGGCCGTCTGCTCGCCGTAGATGGCCTTGGCGAGCTGCTCGTTCAGGGCCTCCTCGATCTTCGGCCAGTCGGGGTTGGCGACGACGTTGCTGACCCCACACGGCATGGCCTCGGCGAAGCCCTTCAGCACCGGCTTGGTCGCCACCAGGTCGGGTGACTCCAGCAGGCTGGTGATCGGCGGGAGGGTGGTGCCGTCCTCGGACTTGTAGGTCCACTGCGCGACGTTCTCCGGCTTGGAGAGGAACTCGATGAACTTCCAGGCGGCGTCGCTGTTCTTGCTCTGGCTGAAGATGACCAGCGCGTCACCGGCGATGGTGGTGCCGCAGCCGGCCGAGCCCTTCGGCAGCGGCGCCGTGGCCCATTTGCCGTCGATCGCCGGGAACTCGTCGGCGAGGGTACCGGCGAACCACGAACCCGCGACGTACATCCCGACCTGGCCGTTGGCGAACGCCTGGCGGCCGTCGTACGAGTTGGAGTTGAGGTAGTCCTTGGGGGCGTACTTCGCCAGGTTGACGTAGAACTCGGCGGCCTTCTTCCCCTCGGCCTTGTTGAACAGCACCTCCTTGCCGTCGTCGGAGAGCAGGTGGCCGCCGTTCTGCCAGAGCCAGGGGTACCAGTAGTACGCCGCCTCGGGCGAGCTGGCGAACATCGCGTGCCCGTAGGTCCGCTTCGCCGGGTCGGTCAGCGCCTTCGCCGCCGCCTCGTACTGCTCCCAGGTGGTGGGCGGGCCGCTCAGCCCGGCGGCGGCGAAGAGGTCGGTCCGGTAGAAGAGCGCGGTGGACTCGCCGTCGAAGGGCAGCCCATACATGCTGCCGTCGTGGGTGGTGAAGGTCTTGAACGCCGGTACGTAGGCGTCGGCCTTGACGATCTCGCTGCGCCGCAGGTAGTTGTCGAGGTTGACCAGCGCCTTGCGGGAGGCGAAGTTGGCCGTGGTGCTGGCGTCGATGAAGGCCACGTCCGGCGGGTTACCCCCGGCGACCTGCGCGGTCAGCTTCTCGTTCGCCTCCTCGGCGGGTACGTTCTGAAGTTCGATCTTGATGTTGGGGTGCTCGGTCTGGAACTGCTGGACCAGCTTCTTCATCTCCGGCTGCTCGCCGACCCAGGAGGCGAACGAGATGGTGACCGGCGCGGTCGGCTCGGGGACGGGTCCCTCGCCGGCACCGTGGTCGTCCGAGGACGAACCGCCGCTGGAACAGCCGACCAGGGCCGAGGCGGCGATGGTGGCCGTCGCGACCACCGCCAGGATTCTCCGGGGCGAGCGATGCTTCATCGGATCAGCTCCCTATGTCGTTGCCGCCAAGGTGGTGGGGTCACGGCTACCTAGGTGCAAAACGTTTGGCATGCTGCGGCTAGGGTCATCCGCCCGGCCAGGGATGTCAAGAGATCTCGGGTAACAAACGCAACGGGCTGGTAATCGGCGGTTAACCAGCCACCAGTCAACCCGGGCCGGACCACCCCGGCTCGCCCGGCGGCGACGGTCTCGGGGTACGCCCGGCCGACGGCGCCTGACCGAACCGGCGCCGGTACGCGCGCCCGAAGTGCGACGGGCTGTTGAAGCCGGCCGCGTGGCAGATCTCGGTGACCCCGAGGCTGGTCGAGGCGAGCAGCGAGCGGGCGAAGCGCAGCCGGCGAGCCTGCAGATAGGACTGGAAGGACGTGCCGACCACCTGGCCGAACCGCTCGCTGAAGTAGTTCGGCGACAGGTGCACGTACGCCGCCACCTCGGCCAGGGTCAGCGGCTCGCGGAACCGCCGCTCGATGTACTGCACCGCCCGCCGGATGTCGCCGCCGGCCGGATCGGCACCGCCGCGCGGCTCCGGTCCGGGTTCCGCCGCGACCGGGTCGGCGCAGCGTCGGGCGAGTTCGATCAGGATGCAGCCGAGCACGGCGTCGGCCAGCGCCGCCGCGCCGGGGCGCCGGCCGTCGGAGGACTCCCGCCAGAGCCGGTCGAAGTCGGGGCCGAACGACGGGTCGTCGGTCAGCCAGGGCGGCCCGGCGAGCCCGGCCGGGACCGGCAGCGCCCGGTCCAGCCACCGCTCCGCCACGTCCGGCTCGATCACGACGTTGTAGCAGCTCAGCGGCGTGTCCGAGGTGACGTGCAGCTCGTGGAAGTCGGTCGGGGTGAGCAGGAAGACGCCGCCCGGCCGCAGTGGCCGGGGCACCCCGTTGACCACGTGCCGGGCGGTGCCGTCGAGGACGTAGCCGAGTTCGTAGTAGTCGTGCCAGTGCGCCGGTACGTCCCGCAGGTCCGGGCGCATCACCTGTACGCCGGAACCGCCCGCGACCAGCCCGTCGGCGACCAGCCCGTCGATCATGTAACGGTCGAGGAGTCGGGTCATCCGGGTTCCTCCGTCCGATCCCGCAGGAACACAGGAAAACGTTTTGCTACCGTACGGACCGACACCGCAGCGGTCAACGACGCGAGAGGGCGAGGTCGATGTCGCAGACACGGCCGCCGGCACCCGGTCCCGACGAGACCCGGGTGACCCTGGTCCAGGTGGCGAAGCTGGCCGGGGTGAGTCCGACCACCGTCTCCCACGTGCTCTCCGGCAAGCGCTGGGTCGCCGAGGCCACCCAGGAGACCGTCCGGGAGGTCATCCGACAGCTCGGCTACCGCCCCAACAACGTGGCCCGGAGCCTGCGTACCCGACGCTCCCGGATGGTCGCCGTGGTCGTACCGGACATCACCAACCCGTTCTACGCGGTACTCACCCGGGGGCTCGCCGACGCGGTCGACGGCGCCGGCTACGGCAGCTACGTCTGCAACACCGACGGCGTACCCGAACGCGAGGACGCCTTCCTGGCCGACGTACGCGACCGGGGAGTGGACGGGGTGGTGATGGCGGCCGGCGACGTCACCGCCGAACTGCGGACCGGCCCGGCCGGCCTCGGCATCCCCGCCGTCTGCGTCGGCGGCGCCCTCGACGACGACCCGCACGTCGACCTGGTCACCCCGGACGACGGGGTCGGCTCGCACGCCGCCGTCAGCCACCTGATCCGGCGGGGCGCCCGCCGGATCGGCATGATCGAGGGACCGGAGGCGACCGGCTCGGCCCGCGACGAGGGATACCGGCGGGCCCTGCGCGAGCACGGGTTCACGGTCGAGCCGGAGCTGACGGTGCGCGGCGACTGGACCCGGCCGGGCGGCCGGGCCGCGATGCACCGGCTACTGGCGCTGTCGCCGGACCGCCGCCCGGACGCGGTCTTCTGCGCCAACGACCTGACCGCGATCGGCGCCATCGACGCCGTACACGAGCGGGACCTGACCGTGCCGGACGACATCGCCGTGGTCGGGTTCGACGACGTCGACGCGGCCACCATCGTCAACCCGCCGCTCACCACGGTGCGCAACCCGGCGTACCAGACCGGGCAGAGCGCCGGTGAGCTGCTGCTCAGCCGGATGACCGGCGAGTACACCGGGGAGGGCCGGACCATCGTGCTGCCCTGCCCCCTGGTGGTCCGGCGCTCCGCCTGACGCTGGGGCGACGGCCGCCGTCGGCGGCGAGGCTCAGTCGAACGTCACCGTCGCCTTCGCGAAGCCCGGCGGCTTCTCCCGGGCGGCCCGGAAGGCGGCGTCGACCTCCGCCAGCGGAAACCGGTGCGTGACCAGGCCGCGCAGCGAGACGGCCCCGGAGACCAGCAGCCGCATGCCGACGGTCATCCCGCGCATGATGGTGTCGACGTCCCGGTAGTGCGCGTTGACGATGCCGAAGGCCATCCAGTTCCAGTGCGCCAGGTTGATCTGGCGCGGCGCCCCTTGGTGGAAGCCGACCAGCACGATCCGGCCGCTCATCCGGGTCACCTCGCCGACCGCGTCCAGCGCCGCCTGCCCGCCGGTGCACTCGAACGTCAGGTCGGCACCCCGCCCGCCGGTCAGCTCGCCGACCACCTCGGCCAGCGACTCGTGCCGGACGTCCACCACCCGGGTCGCGCCGAGCGCCCTGGCCCGGTCCAGCGCGTCCGGCCGGGTGTCGGCCACCACGAGCTGCCGCACCCCGCGCAACCGGACCAGCGACTGCACCAGGTTGCCCATGAAGCCGGCGCCGATCAGCACCACGTCGTCGCCGAGCCGCACGTCGGCCTCCTCCACCGCGTTCACCGCGCAGGCCAGCGGCTCGGCCAGCACCTCGTCCAGCGGTACGTCGCCGGCCGGCCGACAGTGCGCGGCCTTCGCGGCCACGAACTCGGCGAAGCCGTGCGAGGTGACCCAGACCCCGACAGGGTCACCGACGGCGAACGAGTCGACGTCGGCACCGACCGCGGCCACCGTGCCGCTCACCTCGTGGCCGAGGTGCCGCGGGTAGTCGACCGGCGGGTCGCCGGCCCAGGTGGCCAGCTCCGACGCGCAGACCCCGCTGGCCGCGACCCGGACCAGCAACTCGTCCGGGCCGATCTCCGGCGGCGGTACCTCGGCGATCTCGAACCGCTCCGGACCGGTCAACACCGCTATCCGCATCCCCACACCCCTTCGCTCAGTCCGCTGTGAAGACGACGACGGCGTACGGGCCGAGCGCGTCGAGCCGTACCGAGTGGAACCCGCCGTCGTCGACCCGTACGTCGAGCGGGGTGACCGAGCCGTCGCAGCCGTACCCGGTGGCGGTCGGCAGCCGCTCCGGCAGCCGTACCCGAAGGTCCAGGTCGGCGACCGGGCGTACCCGGTCCTCGTCGGTCCGGTAGTCGTAGTTGACCAGGTGGACGGCGGCCGACCCGTTCGCCAGCCCGGCGATGTTGGCCGCGACCGCGCCGGTGCCGGCGGGCGCGGCGAGTTCGACCTGCCGGCCGTGCGGCAGCAGCGCCGCCAGGTCGTCCGGCCCGGACCCGGTCAGCCCCGGATGGCCGAGCAGCGCCGCCCGGTCCGGGTTGCCGAGGTTGTCGCCGAGCCCGCCGACCCGGACCACCCGGCCGCCGCCGTCGAGGTAGCCGCGCACCGCCGCGAGCTGGGCCGGGGTCAGGTGGGTGCAGGCCGGCAGCAGCACCGTGGCGTAGCGGCGCAGGTCGTCGGCGGTGATCCGGTCCGGCGCCGTCCGGTCGTCGGGGAAGAGCAGCACGTCGAAGGGTACGGCGGCGCCGGCCAGCGCCGAGGTCACCTCCCGGTACGGCACCCGCACGCTCTCGTCCCGGGCGTTGCGCAGGTTGTCGCCGATGTCCGCCCGGGCCACCAGATCCCGGTTGCTCTCCACGCTGTAGACCACCGCCACCTCGTTGCGGCTGCCCCGGGCGAAGAGCCGCTCGTGGTCGGCGAGGAACCCCTGGATCTCGGCCGCCAGCTCGTGCGGGGCGGAGAAGGAGTCCTGGATCGTCGCACCCATCCAGGAGCCGTACGGCACCGCCATGTTCACCCCGAACGCCGCCGCCTCGTAGCAGGAGAGCCGCAGCAGGTCGTGCCCCCGGCCGTTGCGCAGCAACTCGACCAGCTCCGGCACCACCCCGCCGTACGGGTTCTCCACCACGATGACGTCCTTGTCCCCGGCGAAACCGGCGACGTAGCGGTACCACTCCGGCTGCCGGTACGTGGTGTTGCGCATCTCGGTGACGATCACGTCGACGTCGTCGGCCAGCCCGAGGTACTGCGGGTCCATGTTGAAGAAGTTGCCGGAGACCAGCACCTTCCGGCCCTTGCGCGCGGCGTACGACCGGGCGTGCGCGGCCAGCTCGGCGAAGTGCCGGCGGATCGCGTCGCACTGGTAGCGGTAGTACTCGCCGAAGAGCGGCGTCGCGTCGTGCCGGTCGGTGAAGTCGTAGCCGCGCTCCAGCAGCCAGTCGCCGTAGTGGAAGGTCTCCAGGTCGACCCCGTCCAGCAGCGGGTCGCGTTCGGTGGGCGGCAGCGCGGCCAGGTACGCCCGGAAACCCTTCATGCAGTCCTTGCAGAAGCAGCCGCCGTACTGGAGCGAGCCGAGCGGCAGCTCCGTCTCGTCGAGCTGTACGCCGTCCACGCCCGCGTCGATCTGGATCCGGATGACCGCCTTGAGGTACTCCCGCCAGACCGGGTTGTTCCGGTCCATGTAGAAGCACTGGTGCTCACGGTCCGGGCACTCGACCCAGCGGGCGTGCAGGGCGGTCTGCCGGATGTCCCGGGCGCAGCACTCCTCGATCAGGTCGGTGACCGGCTCGCCGTCGCTGTTGACCAGGCCGCCCGGGAAGTAGTGCTCGACCGGCTTCCAGAGCTTCGGGTACCGGTTCTGGCCGAACTCGCGCAACCCGAGCCAGTCCCGGTGCCCGACCCCGCGCAGCTCGTTGAGGGCGAGGATCTCGTCCTCCCCGGCGGAGAGTTCGACCGGGAACTCCCAGCCCTGCGCCTCGAAGACGATTCCGAAGACCTTGATCCCCCGGGCCTGGGCGGCGGCGATGAACTCGCTGTCGTTGACGAAGCCGTAGAACCGGGCCCGGGCGTCGACCGGGCCGAACGCCTCCTGTTCGAGGTAGGGCAGCGAGATCGAGCCGCCGCCGAGGGAGGCCCAGACCAGGGTGGTGGCCCGGTAGTCGACCAGGTCGTCGATCATCCGGAGCCGGCGGGGCGGCAAACTCGGGTGGTAGCAGTGCTGTCGGGGGAACCAGGCGTCGAAGTACACGCCACGTTGCATGCCTCGGGCTCCTTGCGCTGGGGTGGGGGTGTGCGGTGTGCGGTGTGCGGTGCCGGTGGCGATCGGGTCTCGGCTGGCGGGCCGGTCTCGGGTGGCCACCCGGTCTCAGGCGACGAGCAGTGGGTTGAGGGTGCGTTCGGCGATCACCAGGCCCTGCCGGACCCGGTCCGGCGAGCCGGACCAGACCGGGTCCTCGTGTTCCACCGAGACGAAGCCGGAGTAGCCGCCCTCGTAGAGGACGTCGACCAGGCGGCGCCAGTCCACCTCGCCGAGGCCGGGGACCCGGTAGCGCCACCAGCCGCTGGCCCACGGCGACGGCTTCCCGACGAGCTGGCCGAAGACCCCGAACCGGTTCCGGGCGGCCGGGTCGACCTGGACGTCCTTCGCCTGCACGTGCCGGACCAGGTCGAGGTGCCCGGTCAGCGCCGCGACCGGGTCGATGCCGAGCCAGACCAGGTGGGACGGGTCGTAGTTGAGGAAGAGGCCGAGCCCGCCCAGCCAGTCCCACAGCTCCGGCGAGTACGCCAGGTTGGCCGGGTAGCCGTCCGGGTGCCAGCCCTCCATCGGGCAGTTCTCCACGACGAGCCGTACGCCCCGGTCCGCCGCGTACGCCACCAGGGGCGGCAGTACCTCTTCGCCGAGCCGCAGGTTCTCGGTCACCGTCCGGGTGACGTCCCGGCCGACGAAGGTGCCGACGTGTTCGCAGCCGAGCAGGGCGGCGGCGTCCACGCAGCGGCGCAGGTGCCGGTGGATCCGTTCCCGGACGGCCGGGTCGGCGTGCAGGTTGTTCTCGTAGTAGGCGACCGCCGAGACGGTGAGACCGTGGCCGTCCAGCAGGGCGCGGACCCGTTCCGCCGCGCCCGCGTCGAAGCCGTCGACGTCGAGGTGGCTCGCCTGCCACGGCCGGTCCGGCTCGCGGGGCCAGGCGGCCACCTCCAGTCCCCGGTAGCCGTGCCCGGCCGCCCACCCGGCGATCGCGTCCAGCGGTTCGCCGGGCAGGCAGGCGGTGAGCAGTCCGAGTCTCACCGCGGGTCCGGCTGGTAGGTGTTGCCGGCACTGTCCCGACCCCGGGCGAGCCAGATCTGCCAGCCCTCGTTCTCCGGTACCGGCAGCACCTTCACCGAGGCCGGGAAGTACCGCATGGTGTAGCCGGTCCGGCGTACGTCGCTGGTGTTCGGGCGGGCGCCGTGGATGATCCGCCCGTCGTGCAGCGAACACTGGCCGCGTTCCAGCTCGAAGTAGACCGCCCGGCTCTCGTCCACGCCGGGGATCTCGGCGTGGAAGGTCTGCACGGTCTTGTCGGTCGGCACGTAATCGGAGAAGCCGCCGCCGTCGTGACTGCCCGGGATGACCCGCATGCAGCCGTTCTCCCGGTTGCTCGGGCCGAGCGCCAGCCAGACGGTGACGATCCGGTCGTACTCGCTGAGCCGGCCGTTCCAGTAGGCGCTGTCCTCGTGCCAGGGGGTGGCCCGGCCGACCAGCGGGTCCTTGGAGATGAAGTGGCTGGTCCAGAGCGCGATGTCCGGCCCGACCAGCGGCTCGACCAGGTCGAGCACCTCGTCGGAGAGGAGGAAGTCCAGCAGCCGGGGGTCGCGGAAGTGCGGGGTGTCCAGCTCGTCGGAGAGCTTGTCGCCCTTGTCGGCGAGATGCTCGGTGAAGATCTGTTCGAGCGTGTCCAGCTTCTCTGCGGAGAAGAGCTGTTCGCGGTTGAGGTAGTAGCCGTTGGTCCGGTAGAAGTCGACATCCTGTGCGGTCAGCACACCGAACACCTCCTGGTTGGCCGTGGCCGCCGCCGGTGGTGGCGGCCGGTCGTGGCCGCCGCTCGCGGCGGTGACCTCGTCGGACTCGACGCTAGGCGAGCCGCCGGGACCGGCGCGGCGACTATCCCCGGCGGGACTCGACCTATCTTCGGTTCTGCCTCAGGTCCGGCTCGCCGGCTGGGTCGCCATCACCCGGATCAGCTCGGCGAAGAGTTCGAGATCCTCGACGAAGTCCTCCGGTCCGGTCTTCGGTTGACCGCCCCCGGTGACGATCTCGTGGAAGTACTCCAGCTCGTGCGTGTAGGGGTCCTTCAGGTGCGGGCGGGACACCGACCGGTGCAGTCCGTCGCCCCGGGTCTCCTCGGTGACCAGCGTGGTGGGGAAGTGCCGGACGTACGGGGTGTCGTACTGCACCCGCAGGCAGGCGTGCTCGCCGTAGACCTCGATGTGCGCGTCGAACCGGAGCTGCTCGTCGACGCCGGTCTCGTAGGTGACCAGGAAGTCGTCGTACTCCAGCAGTGCGGCGAGGAAACGGCCGTCCCGCCACTGCCGGGCGGCCGCCACCCCGCGCGGCCGGCCGAGCAGTTCGCGCATTGCCGACAGGTCGTGGCTGCCCAGCCCGCAGAGCAGCCGGTACGCCCCGGCGAGCACGTCGGGCACCTCGCCCAGCGCGTCGGTGACCAGGGACCGCCCCCGTGCCCAGCGCGCCTCGACCGCCGAGCGGGGAATGTCGGTCGGGCGGTCGACCCGCACCGTCTGATCGATGATCAGTTGGTTGCGGCCGATGATGTCGTGCACCCGGGCGTAGTTGATCCGGCCCAGGTCGCCGATCCGGCGGGTCGCCTCGACGAAGGCGGGCGCGAACCGCCGCATGTAGCCGACCATCACGCACGCGCCGGAGCGGTCCCGGGCGGCGATGATCCGTTCCGCCTCGCGCGGGCTGAGGCACATCGGCTTCTCCACCAGCACGTGCACGCCCCGGTCGAGCGCCGCGACCACCGCCTCGGCGTGGTACTCGTCGCTGTTGAGCACGAGTACGCAGTCGAGGTCGTTGCGGTCGAGCATCTCGGTGAAGTCGGCGTGCCGGTGCGGTACGCCGTATCCGCCGCCGACCCGGTCGAGCAGGCCGGGGGAGATGTCGCAGACGGCGGTGACGTCGTAGAGCTCGGGCAGTGACCGCAGGACCGGGAGGTGGACGACCTGGGCGACCTCGCCCAGCCCGATGACTCCCAGGGAAAGCCGACTCACGCGGGACCCCTTCCGTCATGCAAAACGTTTGGCTACGGGTCGCGGGCAGCCTAACCGCTCGTCGACAAGCCGGGCAACAGATCCGACGCCGGTCCCTTGCCGCCGCTGCGGGCCGGCCGTAGGCTCCTGCCACACGTCGAACAAATCGTTTTGCAACTCCCGAGGCACCGCGTCCCAGCACCGTCCCTGCGAGGAGGGCAATCCCATGAACGACAGCACCCTGTCCCGCCGATCCCTGATCCTCGGCGCGGCCGGAGCCGCCGGCCTGGCCACCGGGGCCCTCGGCGTCACCGCCCCCGCCTCCGCCGGCCGGGCCCGCGCAGCCCGCCCGCCACTGTGGAAACTCGCCAAGCCGAACGGCCTTGCCTTCGGCACCTCGCTGGCGACCTGGCACATGCCCGACACCGACTACCTCGACCTGGTCGGCCGGGAGGCGACCCTGCTCTTCACCGAGGACGACCTCCTCTGGTACCGGCTCAAGCCGACCCCGGACGCCGAACTCGACTTCAGCTACGCCGACCAGATCATCGGGTACGCCGAGAGCCAGCGGATGCGCGTCTTCGGCGCACACCTGGTCTGGGACGAGGGCTTCGGCGAGGGCTGGACCGAGGACGACCTGTGGGGCCTGGGCGAGCGGGAGGCCCGGGAGCTGCTCTTCGGCACCGCCGAGGCGGTGGTCAGGCGCTACCGTGGCCGGGTCGACGCCTGGAGCGTCGCCAACGAGGTCACCAGCCCCGAGGGGCAGCGCGGATTCCGTACCGACGTGCCGTGGTGGGAGACGATCGGGCCGTCGTACGTCGCCGAGGCGTTCCAGGTCGCGCACGACGCCGACCCGTCGGCGGTACTGGTACTCAACGAGTTCGGCTTCGAGACCGTCAACGAGTACGGCGACGAGCCCGGCCCCCGACGCCGGGCCACCCTCCAGGTCATCGACCGGCTGCTCGCCGACGGCGTCCCGGTGCACGCCCTCGGGGTGCAGGCACACCTGCTGGCCGACCGGTTCGCCGACCGCTTCGCGGCTCGGGCCTACCTGAACTGGTTCTCCGAGGTGGCCGACCGGGGACTGGACATCCTCATCACCGAACTGGACGTACTCGACGACGGCCTGCCCGCCGACGTCGCCGTCCGGGATGCCGCCGTCGCCGACGTCTACCGGCGCTACCTCGACGTGGCGCTCTCGCACCGGGCGGTGAAGGCGGTGATGGCGTTCGGGCTCACCGACCGCTACACCTGGCTAGAGGAGGACTATCCGCGCGAGGACGGCGCACCCCGCCGGCCGCTCGCCTACGACGACGAACTCGCGGCCAAGCCGGCGTACCGGGCCATCGCGAACAGGCTCGAAGCCGCGCCCCGCCGCAGTCCACTCTGGACGATACCGGCCTGACCGTCGACCACCGCGTTCGCGGGGAAGCGCTCAGCCGGCGGCGTCGACCACCTCGAAATAGTGGTCGAGGGCGGCCTGCGGGCGTACCTCGACGGCGACCTCGTGCGGCGCGGACCCGGCAGCCGGGCTGTTTCCGCCGTCCGCCGGCCGGAAGGTGGTGGTCCCGGCGGCCGGCCCGAGGCCGGTGTCGACGGAGACCTCGCCCGGCGCGAAGGTGCAGAGCGACGGCGCGAAGAGCGTCGTCGCGGCCAGCGGGTCGTGGAAGGTGACCTCCGGCCGCTCCGCGAACCAGGACGCCGCCATGTCGGCCACCGGCCGCAGCAGCGGGTTGGCGCAGCGCTCCAGGAACGCGTCGGCGTCCATCCGCACCCGGGTGGTGACGTCCAGGCCGACCGAGCGGTGCACCGGCACCGGTGTGGCGTAGACCCGGGCGGCGGCGTACGGGTCGCAGTGGATGTTCCACTCCGGGCCGGGTACGGAGGTGAAGGCGCCGCCCATCAGCACCAGCGAGCGGAGCAGCGCCGGGACCTCCGGGTCGACCGCGAAGAGCAGGGCCACGTTCGTCAGCGGGCCGATCGCCAGCAGGGTCACCTCGCCCGGATGGGCGCGGATGGTCTGCCGCAGGAACTCCACCGCCGCGCCGGTCGGGAAGGAGGTCTCGTGCTCCCACCGGGCCAGCGCGGCGGCCTGCGGCGGCGGGCCCTGCACGGGCGGGCTCGCGAGCGGCTCGGCGGCACCGGGGAGGATCGGTACGCTCCGTCCGGCCGCCCGGCACAGCACGCTGGCCAGCGCCGCCCTGGCCTCCGGCTCGGCGCTGACCGTGGTGATGCCGAGCAGGTCGCAGTCCGGCTGCGCCAGCAGGTACGCGAGGCAGACGGCATCGTCGATGTCGTTGCCGATGTCGGTGTCCAGCAGGACGAGGCTTCGTTCGGCCATGGTCGGTCCATTATCCAGTTCGGCCGGCGGTCATCGCAGCGTGGAGCCGGTGACGGTCGGGTTGCGGGCGCCGAGGAAGAAGATGCCGGGCAGGCCACGGGTCTCGAACCCGTCGCTGGGGTTGCGGCGCAGCGTCGAACCCTCGATCCGCATCGTCCCGGTCCGGTCGTTGCTGACGAAGAAGACCGCTCCGCCGCCCTCGTTGGCCCGGTTGTCCGTCACGACACTGCCGGCGATCGTCACGGTGAACCGGTTCCCGTCGGTGTAGATGGCGCCGCCGCTGCCGCCGCCGGGCGTACCGCCCCGGGCCGGGTTGGCGCCCCGGCCGACGGCCCGGTTGTGGGTCAGCACGCTGTTGAGCACCACCCAGGAGACCCCGATGCTGCTCAACGCGCCCCCGTTGGCGCAGCTACCGCCCTGTCCGGCGGCGCCGCCGAAGGTGCTGTTGACGACGTACACCGGCAGGCCCCGGTGCTGGCTCAACACCCGGATCGCCGCGCCGCCCAGGTCCGGGCCGGTCTGGTCGCAGCGGTTGCGGACGAACCGCGAGTTGACCACCTTGAACCGCCCGCCCCGGACGAAGATCGCACCGCCACCGCCACCCTCGGTCCGCTCACCGGTCGAGTTGCCGTCGGCGAAGGTGAGGTTCTGCACGGTGAGCTGCGGGTGGTCCTGGTCCTGGCAGTGCGAGGTGGTCCAGCCCTGCGCCTCGTCGCAGGTGTTCATGTAGAGGATCCGGCGCTTGCCGCCGCCGCTGAGCGTGACCCTGCCACCGCCGTCGAGCACGATCCGGGGCCCGGTCGAGTTCCGGATCTTCGCGGTCGCCTTCATCGTGATGGTCACCGGGGCCGGGCCGCAGGAGAAGGTGATGACGCCGCCCTTGGCGACCGCCGCCACCACCGCCTCGGAGGTGCAGCTCGCCGGGGTACCGGTGCCGATCACCCGGGTCGGCTTCGCGGTGTTCACCGCGCGGGCCTCGGCCGGGACGCTGGCCCGACCCTTCGGGTTGCCCGGCCGGGGCAGCGCCGGTGCCGGCCGGCCCGAGGCGGACGGCCGCGCCGTCGGCGAACCGGTGGGCGAGGCGGACGGCGGCGGGGTCGCCGAACCGGTCCCGGCGGCCGCCGGAGCCCACTGCGGATCCGCCGGCCGGTCGGCCGGCGACGAGCCTCAGCCAGCCAGGCCGACGGCGGCCACCAGCGCCGTCGTGATCAGCGCGGACATGATCCTGGTACGCACCGGCAGATCGTAGGTCCCGGCGCCGGGTAGGCCGAGGTCAGGCCGGTCGGCTTAAGGAACTCTTCAGACCGGCCCCGCTGTCGGCGCTCGGTGGGGTGCGGGAGCGGCCTCGGCGGAGTGCCCGGTGCCCAGGGCATCCGGCGCTCAGGGGATCCGGTTGCTCAGGGGATCCGGGCCACCGCGCCGTACATGCAGATGTCGACGGGCTCCGGCGGCTGGCTGCCGGGTGCCGGCCGCCAGTTCCCGATCGGTACGACCCCCGGGTCGACCAGGTCCAGCCCGGCGAAGAAGCGGGTGAACTCGTCCCGGCTGCGCGGCCGGCTGAGCCCGCCGGTGGCGGCGTTCGCCTCCTCCAGCCTCGCGACCGCCTCGGCCGGCAGCCCGTCGTAGGTGCCGTGTGACATCACCAGGTAGCTGCCGGAGGGGAGCGCGGCGACGAGCCGGGCGACGACGCCGTACGGGTCCTCGAAGTCGCGTACGAAATGCAGGATCGCGACCAGCGTCAGCCCGACCGGCTGCCGCAGGTCGAGGGTGGCGTGCAGTTCCGGGGCGTCCAGAATCGATTCCGGCTCCCGCAGGTCCCGCTCGATGTATGCGCTCCTGCCCTCCCGCGAGGAGGTCAGCAGGGCCCGGGCGTGCGCCATCACCAGCGGGTCGTTGTCCACGTAGACGACCCGGGACTCAGGTGCGATCCGCTGGGCCACCTCGTGGGTGTTGTCTGCCGTCGGCAGCCCGGTGCCGATGTCGAGGAACTGCCGGATGCCGGCCTCACCGGCCAGGAAACCGACCGCGCGGCGCAGGAAGTTGCGGTTCTCCTGGGCGGCCCGCTTCACGGTCGGGAAGACGGCGGCCACCTGGTCGCCGGAGACCCGGTCGGCGGCGAAGTTGTCCTTGCCGCCCAGCCAGTAGTTGTAGCGGCGGGCGGGATGCGCCACGTTCGTGTCCAGCTTGCCGGCCGGACTGGTCGTGTCGCTCACGGCACCTCCGAGGCGGTTGGCCTACGGTCGGATCAGGGCAGAGTGGACCATCTGCGGCGTCGTGCTGAACCGGCCGCCATGAGCCAGCATTGATTATGGCCATGGGGGGCGTCGCCCGTCGAGGCGGCCCGGCATGTCCGTAGGGTGCCGGAGGCAGTCGCCGGACACGGACGGTCCACGGCGAAGTCTCAAGGACGCTCACTCATCCGCGCCTGGGTGAGGACCTGTCTGATGGCCTCAAGCGTAATGTCGTGGTGGGTGCGACGTAGCCAGGCGTAGATGCGCGCCACTCCCCATCCGGGACGTTGCGCCAGTTGGACGATTTGATCTCGGATCGCCTTCGAGAGGTGTTCTGCTCCTTGCTCGGACCCGCTTGACGGTCGATCCTCGCTCCCAATTTTGAAGTGCACCCGTCTCCCGGTGTCGTCGTCATAGACCATCAGCGCGGCCCCCCTTTCGTACGACGCTAGGAACGACGTCACACGCGGGTCCATGACCAGTTGAGAGGCAGGATCCTGACAGGTTGCGGCGCGTCTATGACCGCCTCTGCGGTGCGGGGAGTGGCGATGGCATGATCCTCGGTGCCTATGTTGGGAGCAGTCTCCGTCGGGCTGTGCCCGGCACCGAGCGCCGGTGGAAGTCTCGGCCGCCGGGGAAGGGACCTTCACACCGGTGGCCGTGCGTATCGCGGTTGTCGACCCACTGCCGATGTTCCAGCAGGGGGTCGTTGCCGTCCTGTCCGCAGTCGGACACGACGTCGAAACACCGGCTGACGTGGTTGGATGGGCGCGACGTCGGGGATCTGCTGTCGTACTCCTGACAGTGCTCTCGGAGTCTGACTGGGATCTTCTGGCACAGCTCTGCGCGACCGCCACGTCCTACGGCGTGATCGCGCTGCTGGACGATGAATCTGTCGTGCTGGGCACTCGTGCGATGCGCGCGGGTGCGCGGTCGGTCCTTCCGAGGGGGGTCACCGTCGCGACGCTGCAGCGGACGGTGGAAGCGATGATCGGCGGCCAGGCCGTGATGCCGTCTGCGGTAGCTGCCGCCCTCGCTGCGGATACCCGATCTGGTGTGGAGCGGAGCCCGTCTGCCGAGCAACTGTCGTGGCTACGGCAGTTGGCGGCCGGCTCCACCGTGGCTCAGTTGGCCGACCGGGCCGGCTATTCGGAGCGGGCGATGTTTCGGCTCCTGAACGCGCTCTACCGCCAAATCGGTGCCGGCAGCAGGATCCAGGCAATCATGCGGGCCCAGGAGGCGGGCTGGTTGTGACAGCCAAGGCGGTGCCCTACTCCCGGCCGGAACCAGAGAGGGCATCGATCGCCGGCTGCAAGCGCCGTGGCCAATGGCTGAGATGGTCAAGTTGATCGAGCAAGAAGCGGAGCCGGCCCACCAACCGAGGTGTGGACGGCGTGAGGCTTCGCGCGAGCCGGAAGGCGTGTACCGCCCCGTCGAGGTTCTGCTGGCTGTCCAGGAGTTTGCCGCAGATGGCATAGCCCTGGAAGTCCCAGGCTCCGAAGTCTTCCGGATCGCGTTCAACGCGGTCGGTTGCTTCGACGAGGAGGCGCTGAAATCGCTCATCCGCCAGAGGAGGGTCACCGGTTTGCCGGGCGAGCAGAGCTCCCAGCGCCAGTACTATCAGAGAGCGGCCCCTGCGTCGATAACGCCCGGCCCGTTCGATTTCGCGCCGGGCCTTTTCGATTTGATCCGTTCTCAGGTACGTGACGCACAATGTAGTCCGCGCCTGCAACAACGTGACCGGGTCGTGCAGTAGCAATGCCTGCTCCACCGCGACCAACGCTGCGGCTTCCGCCTGCTCCAGCTCACCTTGGTCGAGTAGCATGTCCGCCTGACCGTCCAGAACGGAGGCCCGCAGCCAGCCGTTCAGGCTGCCGGCGGCGGTGTCGGCCTTTTGAATGAGCTGTCTGGCAATCTCGATCTGCCCCAGTTCCATGTGCCAGCGGGCGAGCTTGATGGCAATGGCGACGGTCCGGGAAGTCGCGAAGCGGCCCGCCTCGTCGGTGCCGGGATAGTTCGGTGATCCGGGTAAGGCCATCGCCTCCTCGGCGCACGTGACGGCGAGGTCGTACCGCCCCCGCCGCCGGTGGCAGTCGGCAATCCCTTCGAGTGCCCCCATCTGCACCATCGCGCTGCCCAGTCGGCGGGCCTCGTCCCGGGCGAGCTCGTAGTAGCCGAGAGCGCGATCGGTGTCATTTTGCTCCCAGTACAACCCTCCGAAGTTAGCGTAGATCCTCATCCGGTTGGTTTCGTCCCTGCGTATATCAGCCACTTTCAATGCGCGCCCGTATGCGGCGTACGCCTCCCCTAACCGACCACGGGAGAGGTAGATGTCGGCGAGGGCATTGTCGTTGGCCATCTCGAGGTGATCGTCGTTGAGTTGGCCTTGCACCGCCTCGCGCTGATCCAGCAGCAGGTAGCCGCAGTTCCACTCGCGCAGCACGTCGTCGATCGCCTCGATCATCTCGTACGCGGCGTCGGGCAGTTCAGCGCCTAGCAACGCGTCTAGTTCGGCAAAGTGCACCCGGAGGTCGGCGATTCTCTGGGGCGTCCGGCACTGCAGTGGTGACAGTTCGAAGGCGGCGCGATGAAGCAGGTCGAATCGCGCGGCCTCGTCCGGGATCCGGCTCAGCACCAGTTGGTGGTCATGGAACGGCAGGAAGTACTGATCCGGCGCGACCTGATGTACGACCCGGTCGGCCGCAAGGACGGACAGCGCCTGGCGGACCCGCGCCGGCGACTCGTCGCCGAGCATTCCGGTCACCGCATGGGCGGGGACCGGTGTGGCGAACGCCGCGAGGGCTTCGACAACTCGGCGCCGAACCGGACTCAGCCCGTCAATGAGGAGCCGGGTAAGGTACGCCGGCACATCCTTGGCTTGCTGCAGCCGCAGACGACCGACCAGCGCGGAGAGATTGAGCCCACTTTCCGCGACCGCGACGACACCGTAGGCCAGTTCGGCGAGTCGCGGATTGCCCTGCAATCTGTCGTACAACATGCGGCGCGCCTCTTCGGGAAGGCCGGCCGGAGCCAGTACCCCAGTCCGGTCTACGAAGGCGAGGTAGTCGAAGAAATCGTGGCGCGGCAGCTTGCCGACGAAGATCGGATCCTCCGCCGTCGGCCAGATCCCGTCGCTTGAGGAGGTCGGATCGAGTTGGGTGACTAGGAGGACCGTGACCCGATGCCCAGGCTCGGTGGCGAGCAGTTCCAAGGCGTCGTCCAGATCGGGGTCTACCAGCTTCAAGGTGGCGGGATCCAGGAGGTTCTCGGCGGAGTCCACGACGATCACCACTCGGCCGTCACCGAGCCGGCGCAACGCGGCCTCCAACCCTACGAGCGAGGGCAGGCCGGGCGGGCCGGAGGGGGGTGGATCCGACCCGCCTTCGACGGAATGGACCAGGGCCCGCACGTCCAGCCGAGTGACAGGGTTCACGTCGTGCCGCCGAATGCGTAACGTTGCCGTGGTCTGCTGTTCCCGGGACAGCTCCGCCAATACTGCGTCGACCAGTCTCGTCTTACCGACGCCACGCCTCCCGCGCAGCACCACCACGCCCCACGGACCGTCGGTTAGCCTCGTTCGCAGGCCGCGAGTCTCGCTCTTGCGATCCAGGAGGGCGCCGCGCATGTCGCTGCTGGTCACAGCCGGTGGCGGAGATGCCGGAATGCCTACTCCGCTGGTCGATCCGCAGGCCTGCAAGTAGGCTTCGGTGGCGGTCGCCGCCAGATGGAAGCACCACTCCTTCGTCTTCTCTGGATCGGCAGTTCGCAACGGCCTACCGAGATGCACCAGGCCCGCACCCACGAGAGACAGCAAACACTGTTGGGTCCATGCCGCGCCCCATCCCGTCCGTTTCATCAGTCCTGTCGATGCTTGATGGACGGCTGTACTGATCCGCTGGAAGTGGTTGAGGTTCCCTGAGGCGTTCCCGGTGGTCGGGTCTACCAGCACCTTTGCGAGGTCGGTGCGCAGCGCTGGGCCGAAATCGTCGAAGTGGTCCAGGGCCAGCGCGACGAGCAGGTGCATGGGATCTCGCGTCAACGGGGCGTGCTCGCTGAAGCGGTCGTAGTCAATAAGCACGTACGAACGGGCGTCCACTCGGCCCCGCGTAGGTACGAGGATGTTGCGGCCGCTCAGGTCGCCGTGGGCCTTGCCGATGATGAGATCCTCGACCTCACGATGTGCCGCGTCGCCGACGAGCAGCGTGAAGGGGTTCGGCAGCTCTTTCCCCCAGCCGGGGCGCCGTACCCGCTCTGGTGCCCCGGCGACCGGGATGCCTGCCGATTCGGCCCACGACTTGACGTCCTCCCAGCGCCGTCCCAACGAGTCGGCGAGCACAGCGGCGACGCTCCTCGCAGTCCTCTTGACACGTCGTCCGTTCCAATCGGTTAGGAGCGAACGAACGACCGTACTGCAATGGCTCGGAAATTCAGAATCTCCCACGAAGTCCGTCAACGGACGGATGGTAGCGAGGTCGCCTCCCGCGACGTGCATGAAGACGGCTCGCCAGCCGCCAAGCCGTATCACCTGGTCCTGAGTCTCGGCCAGATGCCGTTGTCGGAAACCCGACGACTGCTTCCAGGCCCGACGAAGCGTCGCCACCTTTCTGCCTCCGTCGGAGGCACAGAACTTGAGGATGAGTTGCTGATCTCCCTCGTCCGGGTCGCAGCGGACCACGCGGGCCACCGGGTCGTTACTGCGGCCTGTCGTGAACCACTCCCGGTGCTCGAGATGAAACGCTTCCTCCGCCAGCCAGGCCTCGAGCCTGTCCACGACGTCGTCCGGCAGGATGTCCCACGCTTTCCGGTCGCGCAGTTGCCCCATGCGGCCTCCCGGAGCCTGATGTGACGGGTAACGACAATCTAGACTTCGACCGTGATCAAGTGAATCGGTGCGGAGGTCAGGTGAAGGAAGAGGGCGGCATGGCCGGCGAATTGTCCGACGTGACCAAGACCCAGAAGGACCTGCTTTGGGGCATGTACACAGACCTCCGGGCGCACGCACGGCACGCCGAGACGTTGCGGTCCAACGTTGTCAATTTCATGATCGTGGTCGCGTCGGTCCTGATCGCAGTGATTGCGAACGACGGGCACGTCACCCGGGCCGAGCTGCCGCTGTGCCTGGCGATTGTCCTGGTCGGTCTGCTCGGGCTCGTCTTCGCTGCGTCCTACACCGAACTGCATGAGCGCAACAGGCAACGGGCCATGATGATCCGCGCCGTCCTGGACGACAAGTACTTTGCGGACGATAGCAGCACCATCGCCGCCCTCCTGTACGAGGCGGACAAACGGCATGAGCGTGCCCGTCTTTATCGCTGGACGAGAGGGTTCACCGGTAGTACGCAGCGTTTCTGGTTCCTGATGCCGTCGCTGATTCTGGCATCCGGGCTGTTGCTGACCATCGTCGCGCTCTGAATATCTGCTGCGGCGAACAGCGTGGTCGGCCTGACGGGGCAGATCATGATTGACAGCCGGATGCGGTGCGGGGCGGGATGGCGGCGGAGCCGAACCGTGCAGAAGGCCGCCCAGCCCAGCCCTCCGGCACCGCCAGCCCGGCGGCCCGGCGGGCCAGGATGGCGGCGCCGACCTGGGCGGCCTGGGCGCCGAAGGCGGACGGCACCACCTCGGGCGCGGCCCGCCAGGTCAGCGCCGCGCGCAGTGCGTTGCGTACCGGGTCGAAGAGCTGGGCGCCGGCCTCGGCCAGGCCGCCGCCGAGGACGATCCGGGCCGGGTCCAGGGTCAGGGTCAGGGTGGCCAGGGCGATCCCGAGCGCCTGGGTCGCGGTGTCCCACACCGAGCGGGCCAGCGGATCGGTGCCGACGGCAGCGGCGATGCCCCGGCTGTCCAGCCCCGGCGTGCCGCCCAGCCGGGCGTAGCGCCGGGCCAGCCCGCCGGCCGAGGCGTACACCTCCAGGCAGCCGCGCTGGCCGCAACTGCACGGCTCGCCACCGGGGTGTACCGGCATGTGCCCGACCTCCCCGGCCGACCAGGCGGTACCCGGTACCGGCTCGCCGTGCAGCACGACGGTGGCGGCGATGCCGGTGCCGAGCGGCAGCAGCACGAAGTTCGCGAGTCCCCGGCCGGCTCCGGCCACCGCCTCGGCGACGCCGGCCGCCCGGGCGTCGTGCCCGACCGCCACCGGCAGCCCCAGGTCGTCCTGCACCAGCGCGCGCAGCGGTACGTCGCGGAACCGGATGTTGGAGGCGTAGAGCACCAGGCCGGCGGCCTCGTCGACGATGCCCGGGGTGACCACGCCGATCCCGGCCGGCTCGACGCCGCCGTCGAGGGCGGTGTCGCGCAGCCGCCGGCACAGCTCCCGGAGCGCGCCGACCGGGTCGCCGTCGGCCCGGGACGGCACCACGAGCGAGTGTCGGACCTGGCCCTGCTCGCCGAAGACCGCACCCTTCATGGTCGTCCCGCCGACGTCGACCGCGAGGACGCAGCGACCGGTGGACGGTTGCGCGGGAGGCGAGGTGCCGGGCCGGGCGCTGGCGACGGGCGGAATCACCGGGTCGCCACGGTCAGGTCCGCGACGAAGTCGCGGTCCAGCGGGAACACCGGCCGCAACAGCCGCTGGTACGGCAGCCGCTCGATGTCCTGGTCGACCCCGCCCGGCGTCAGCGCCAGCAGCCAGTCCCCGGCCGCCTCGAACAACTCCGGTTCGAGATAGCCGATCTTCACCACGACCAGGTCGACCTCGTGCACCCGCACGCCGAGGCGGGCGTACGAGGCGAGTTGGCGGTACTGCATCCGTCGCGAGGTGACGAAGACGCTCAGCCCACCCACCCGTACGCTCACGCACCGCCCCCCGTCGGGGTCCTCGGCGACCGCCTCCAGTACGCCGTCGAGGCGTACCGGACCGGGGTCCCGGGTGTCGATCCGGCCGCCCACCGGGACGCTGACCGGGGTGCCGGTCGGCTGGTCGGCGAGCTGTGCCACGGCGTCCGGGTCGACCAGCGAGGCGTACACGGCGCGGACCTCGCCGTCCCGGATCTCCGGCCGGGCGAGCATCCGGGCCAGCGCGTAGGTGACGTCGTCGGCGCCGCCGGCTCCCGGGTTGTCGCCGGAGTCGCTGACGAAGAACGGCCGCCGCTCCGGCTCCTTGACCGCGACCAGTGCCGTGTCGAGGCACTCGTCCAGGCTGCCGGTCGGTGCGACGAAGGCGAACTCGTCGCGGGCCGCCCAGAAGTGCTCGCCGAGTTCCCGGGCCGCGCTGGTCGCGGCGGCGGCGTCGGTGCCGGTGACCACCACCGCGCCCCGGCAGCGGGGCTGGTCGGCCCAGGCGAAGCCGATCCAGATCGCGGCGTCGACGATCCCGTCCCGGGACTCGATCTCGGGGATCCGGGCGTAGAGCCCGCGCGCCGGTTCGACCCTCGTGCTGGTCATCTCGCCGGGCAGCAGGATCGGCACGTGCACCAGGGCCTTGTGCGGGCGCTCGCCCCGGCGCAGCGCCTCGACCAGGTTGCGGGCCGCCCGCTCGCGGGTCTCCCAGACGTCGACGTGCGGCGCGGTGCGGTAGCAGGTGAGCAGGTCGCAGCCGGTGAAGAGCGTCGGCGAGACGTTGCCGTGCAGGTCCATCGCGGCCGAGACGTACGGCTCCGGCCCGATCGTCGACCGGATCGCGGTGACCAGGTCGCCCTCGGCGTCGGTCCGGCCGACCACGCTCATCGCGCCGTGGATGTCCAGGAGCATCCCGTCGACCGGGCCGAGTCGGGCGAGCCCGTCGACGATCTCGGCGGTCCAGGCGTCGTAGCTGGCCGGGTCGACCGCGCCGCCGGGCAGTGCCCGGGCGTGCACCAGCGGCAGCCACTCGACGTCGGCGGCCCACGGCTGGGCCGGGGAGAGCCAGGCGTAGCGGGCCAGCAGCGCGTCGCCCCGGGTGACCTCGAAGTCGTCGGCGGTGCTCAGGTGCGGCGAGAAGGTGCTGGACTCGATGTGGATGCCGCCGATGGCGATCCGCAGGGGACGGTGCACGGGTGGAACTCCTCAGGCGGGTCGGGCGTCGGCCGCGGCGCGGACCAGATGCCCGAGGCCGACCAGGCCGGCATCCGGGCCGGCGACGCTGGCCTCGATGGAAAGGGACTGGGTCATCGACGGCAGGCACCGCTCGTAGAGCATGCCCCGGGCCGCCGCGACGTAGACGTCGAGGCTGGAGAGGGCTCCGCCGATGACCACGGCGTCGGGGTTGAGGAAGTTGACCAGTCCGGAGAGGGCCACCCCGAGCAGCCCGCCGGCCCGGCGTACCAGCGTCACCGCGGCCGGCTCGGCGTCGACGACCGCGCCGATGACGTCCCGGGTACCGGTGATCGGCTGGCCCTGCTCGGCGAGCTGGGCGGCGAGCGCGGCGCCGCTGGCGACGGTCTCCAGGCAGCCCCGGCTGCCGCAGGAGCACTGCCGTTCGCCGCTGTCGGCCACCCGTACGTGGGTGACGTCGCCGCTGAGTCCCCGGCCGCCCCGGTAGACCTGACCGCCGCTGACCAGGCAGCCGCCGATGCCGGTACCGGCCTTGACGTAGATCATGTCGCCGGTGTCCCGGCCCCGGGTGACGTACTCGCCGATCGCCGCCGCCTTGGCGTCGTTGTCGATCACCACCGGTACGTCGAAGCGGGCCCCGAGTTCGGCCTGGGCGTCGACGCCGCTCCAGCCCGGCATCCGGGCGGGGCCGACCAGCCGGCCCCGGGGGAACGCGACCGGGCCGGGCATGGCGGCGCCGACGCCGAGTAGTGCCTGACCGGGTGCGGTGGCGGTGCGGAGTCGGGTGAAGGCGGTGCCGACCACCTCGAAGACCTCGCCGGGGCCGGCGGCGATGTCGATGGCGATCTCCTCGGTCGCGAGCAGCCGGCCGTTCGGGGTGCTGAGGCCGACCCGGGCGTGCCGGGCGCCGAGTTCGGCGACCGCGAAGACGCCGGAGGGTTCCCGCAGCCGCAGGATCCGGGGCCGTCGCCCGCCGGTGGAGCGGCCGACGCCCTCCTCCAGGATGGCGCCCTCCTCCAGCAGCCGGCGCACCACTCCGGTGACGGTCGAGGGCGCCACCTGCAACGCCTCGACGAGGTCGGCCCGGGAGGTGGCCTCGCCGCTGGCCAGCAGGTTGAGCGTCTGGTCGCGCAGGGTGGCGGAGATCGACGGGTCCGACATACCTCTCCTTCTTCCAGCCGGATCGTCCGGGTTCCCTCGCGGCTACCGCCAGGCACGGGACGGGGATCACCGCGAAGGGTAGCGGTCGGCGAACTCCGGACGATGCTTCGGCGGCTTTGATCCTATCCTGATGAAAGTCCCCGAAGGAAGTGGGTTAGTTTCGTTGACGCGAAACTTAATCGCCTATACATTCTCCGCATTGATCGCTCGGGAAGCGCGCAGGCTGGACGCGGCGCCGAACGCGCCCGGCGACGCGGGGCACGTGCACATCGATCGAGGAGACTCATGAGGAGCAGATTCCACCGGGGCGCACTCCGCGGCACCGTCGCCGTGGCCAGTGCGCTCGCCCTCGGGTTGGGCCTCGCCGCCTGTGGCGGCGACAGCAGTTCGTCGGGGAAGGGCGGAAGTCAGGGCAGGGACACCGCGACCGTCGCCTTCCGGACCCCGAACTGGATCCTGCCCATCTCGGCCCCCGGCTTCACCCAGGGCGAGAACCAGATCTTCGGCTCGGCGCAGTACCGGCCGCTGTACCAGTACAAGCTCGACGGGTCGGCGAAGTACAACATCGACACCGAGCGGTCGCTGGCCAACCCGCCCGAGGTGAGCGACGGCGGCAAGACCCTGACGATCACGCTGAAGGACAACACCTGGTCCGACGGCAAGCCGATCACCACCCGGGACATCGACTTCTGGTGGAACGTCGTCACGGCGAACAAGGACAAGTGGGCCTCCTACCGCAAGGGCGGCTTCCCGGACAACATCGCCGCCTGGACGATCAAGGACGCGAAGACCTTCTCGGTGACGACGACCCAGGCCTACAACACCGCCTGGTTCGTCGGGAACCAGCTCAACCGGATCACTCCGATGCCGCAGCACGTCTGGGACAGGGACTCCGCCACCGCGAGCGTGAGCGACCTGGACAAGACCCCGGAAGGGGCCAGGAAGGTCTTCGACTTCCTGGTCGCGGCATCGAAGGACCCCAAGACGTACGCGACGAACGACCTCTGGAAGGTCAACAGCGGCCCCTGGAAGCTGGAGAAGTACGTCCCGAACGGCGAGGTCGTGCTCGCCGCCCAGCCGAACTACTCCGGCACCGACAAGCCGAAGCTGTCGAAGATCGTGCTGCGGCCGTTCACCAGCGACGACGCCGAGTTCAACGTGCTCCGGGCCGGTGAGATCGACTACGGCTACGTACCGGCGGCCAACCTCTCCCAGAAGTCGTACCTGGAGTCCAAGGACTACCGGGTCGCGCCCTGGTACGGCTGGTCGATCACCTACCTCCAGCTCAACTTCAACAACCCGAAGACGGGCGTGCTGTTCAAGCAGGACTACCTGCGCCAGGCGATGCAGATGCTGATCGACCAGCCGACCATCAACAAGGTCATCTGGTCCGGCATGGCCGAGCCGACCTGCGGCCCGGTGCCGCTCAAGCCCGGCACCGCCGGCTCGGCCGAGAACGGCTGCGTCTACTCCTTCGACCCGACCAAAGCGAAGGAACTGCTGGAGAGCCACGGTTGGAAGGTCACCCCGGACGGTCAGACCACCTGCCAGACCCCGGGCACCGGGGCGAACCAGTGCGGCCAGGGCATCGCCGCCGGCACCCCGCTGGCCTTCACGGTGACCAGCCAGAGCGGCTTCGCCGCCACCACCAAGATGTTCGCCGAGATCAAGTCCCAGATGGCCAAGCTCGGCATCGAGCTGACCATCAAGGAGGTGCCGGACTCGGTCGCGGTCACCCCGGCCTGCAAGCCGACCGAGGCGACCTGCACCTGGGACATGTCCTTCTTCGGCTCCCAGGGCAGCTGGTACTACCCGGCCTTCGCCAGCGGCGAGCGGCTCTTCGCCACCGACGCCCCGGTCAACCTGGGCAGCTACAGCAACCCGCAGGCCGACCAGCTCATCGAGGCGACCCAGTTCAGCGCCGACGACACCGCGCTGAAGGCGTACAACGACTTCCTCGCCAGGGACCTGCCGGTGCTCTGGATGCCGAACCCGGTGTTCCAGATCTCGGCGTACAAGTCCGGGTTGCAGGGCGTCGAACCGCAGGACCCGATGAACAACATGTACTTCCAGGACTGGTCCTGGAAGTAGTCGGCAGTCACTGACCGTCCGGCTCCGGCGGTGCCCCCAGCGGGTGCCGTCGGAGCCCCCGACCGGGGAGGGATCCGCCAGTGGTCCGGTACCTCGTCACGCGCCTGGGCCAGGCTCTCATCGTCGTCGTGCTCGTCACCGTGATCGCCTTCGTCCTGCTGCACCTGCTGCCCGGCGGTGCGGCCCGGGCGACGCTGGGCAAGGAGGCGACGCTGGAGCAGTTGGCCGCGTTCAACCACGAGATGGGCTACGACCGGCCCTGGATCCAGCAGTACGGCATGTACGTGCAGCGCCTGCTGCACGGCGACCTCGGCTACTCGTTCCAGCTCAACCAGTCGGTCACCGAGGCGATCACCCAGCGGCTGCCGAAGACCATGGTGCTGTCGCTGCTCTCCACCCTGCTGGCGATCGTGGTGGCGATCCCGCTCGGGGTGATCCAGGCGGTGCGCCGCAACCGCTGGCCGGACTACACCATCACCTCGCTGTCGCTGCTGGCGTACGCCACCCCGATCTTCTTCATGGGCCTGATGCTGATAATCCTCTTCTCGCAGGTCTGGCCGATCCTGCCGCCGGAGGCGCCGCAGGGCTTCACCGTCGGCGAGGTGCTGGCCGACCCGGCCGGGCTGGTGCTGCCCACCGTCACCCTGGCGATCGTCACCATCGCGGTCTACTCGCGCTACGTCCGCTCCTCGATGGTCGACAACCTCAACGAGAACTACGTCCGGACGGCCCGCAGCAAGGGCCTCTCCGAGCGGCGGGTCGTGGTCCGACACACCCTGCGCAACGGGCTCTTCCCGGTCATCACCCTGCTCGGGATGTACCTGCCGGCGCTGTTCAGCGGTGCCCTGGTGGTGGAGTCGCTGTTCAACTTCCCCGGCATGGGACAACTCTTCTGGCAGGCGGCACTCAAGCGTGACTTCCCGATCCTGCTCGGGGTCACCCTGATCATCTCGGTGGCGACGGTGCTCGGCGCGCTGATCGCCGACCTGCTCTACGCCGCGGTCGACCCGCGGGTACGACTCCGGGGGAGCACCTCGTGACCACCCTGACCGAACTGGCGCCGACCCCACCGGTGGGCGCACCGCAGCCGGCCGCCCCCGACGACGCCCCGGTACGCGGCCTCTGGCGGCAGGGGGTCGCGGTCTTCTGCGAGAACCGGCTGGCCCTGGTCGGCCTCGGGCTCTTCGTGCTGCTCGCCGGGGTCTGCTTCCTCGGGCCGATCTTCTACCACACCGACCAGGTGCACACCGACCTCACCCGGGTACACCTGGCACCGGGCTCCGGTCACCCGCTCGGCACCGACGGGGTCGGCTACGACCAGCTCGGCCGGCTGATGCTCGGCGGGCAGACCTCGATCGTGGTCGGGCTCGCGGCGGGGATCCTCGCCACCTTCCTCGGCACGCTCTGGGGCGCCGTCGCCGGTTTCGTCGGCGGCTGGGTGGACGCCGCGATGATGCGGGTGGTCGACGCGATGATGTCGATCCCGTCGCTCTTCCTCTTCATGCTGCTGGCCGCGATCGTCACGCCGAGCGTACCGATGCTGATCGTCATCATCGGCGCCTTCGCCTGGCTCGGCCCGGCCCGGCTCGTCCGGGGCGAGGCGTTGACGCTGCGCTCCCGGGAGTACGTCCACGCGATGCGGGGGATGGGCGGCACCGGCGGCCGGGCGGTACGCCGGCACATCGTGCCGAACGCCATCGGCACGGTGATCGTGAACGCGACCTTCCAGGTCGCCGACGCCATCCTCTACGTCGCCTACCTCTCCTTCCTCGGCCTCGGCGTCCCGCCACCGGCCGCGAACTGGGGCGGGATGCTCTCGGACGGGCTGGCGGACACCTACAGCGGCCACTGGTGGCTGCTGTATCCGCCCGGAATCGCCATCATCCTCATCGTGCTCGCCTTCAACTTCATGGGCGACGGGTTGAGGGACGCCTTCGAGGTCCGCCTCCGGCGACGCTAGGGGGAGTGGGGGAATGAGCGCACCGATCGACTCGACGGCCGCGCCGGCAGGGGCGTCCGGGGAATCCGGCCCGCTGCTGGAGTTGCGGCACCTGCGTACCGACATCGCGCTGCGGCGCGGCGTCGTGCACGCCCTGGACGACGTCAGCCTGGAGGTCCGGCCGGGGGAGACCCTCGGCATCGTGGGCGAGTCGGGCAGCGGAAAGACGATGACCGCACTGTCGGTGATGGGCCTGCTGCCGTCGGGCGGCGAGGTCGTCGGCGGCGAGATCCTCTTCGAGGGCCGCGACCTGCGGTCGCTGCCACCGCAGGAGGTACGCCGGATCCGGGGCGTCCGGATGGGCATGGTCTTCCAGGACCCGCTGACCTCGCTGAACCCGACGATGCGGATCGGCGTCCAGGTCGCCGAGCCGCTGCGGGTGCACCAGGGCGTCGGCAGGGCGCAGGCTCGGGAGCGGGCGATCGACATCCTGCGGCGGGTCGGGATGCCCCGCCCGGACAGGGTGGTCGACAACTATCCGCACGAACTCTCCGGCGGGATGCGGCAGCGGGTCGCGATCGCGATGGCGCTGGTCTGCTCGCCCCGGCTGCTCATCGCGGACGAGCCGACCACCGCGCTGGACGTGACCACCCAGCGGCAGATCCTCGAACTCATCGACGACCTGCGGGAGGACTTCGGGATGGCGGTCGTGCTGGTCACCCACGACCTGGGGGTGATCGCCGGCCGGGCCGACCGGGTCGCGGTGATGTACGCCGGCCGGGTGGTCGAGACCGCCACCACCGGTGAACTCTTCCGGTCACCCCGGCACCGCTACACCGAGGCGCTGATGGAGGCGCTGCCGGAGTCGGCCACCCGGGAGCCGGACGCCCGGCTCTACAGCATCCCCGGCCTGCCGCCGGACCTGTCCCGACCGCTCACCGGCTGCCGGTTCGCACCCCGGTGCCGGTACGCCACCGAGGAGTGCCGGACCACCGAGGTGGCCCTGACCGCCGGCCGGCACCAGTACGCCTGCCTGCACCCGGTGGCCCCGCCGACCGGCACCTCCGCCGAGCCGGCGACCGGACCGGTGGAGCCGACCGGGCGGGACGAGCCGACCGGGCGGAACGAGTCGACGGGGCGGGACGAGTCGACCGGGCCGGTCGAGGGGGCCGGGCCGGTCGAGGGGGCCGGGCCGGTCGAGGCGGTGACGCTCCGGGCGGACGAGCCGGCACCGGCGCTCCGTCCGGGCGGGCCGGTTGGGACAACGGAGTCCCGGCCGGTCTCACCGGCACCGATCCTCTCGGTCCGCGAGCTGGTCAAGGACTACCCGGCGAGCGGTGCCGGGTTGCTGCGCCGGGCCGCCGGGCAGGTGAGCGCGGTCGCCGGGGTGTCGCTGGACGTCCATCCCGGCGAGACCTTCGGGCTGGTGGGCGAGTCCGGGTGCGGCAAGTCGACCGTGGGCCGGCTGGTGGTCGGGCTGGAGCGGCCGACGGCGGGGCGGATCGTGCTGGACGGTACCGACATCGCGACCCTTGGCCGGCGGGAGCGGCGCCGGATGCACCGGCAGGTCCAGTTGATGTTCCAGGACAGCTACGCGGCGATGAACCCCCGGATGCGGGTCGACGCCATCCTGGCCGAGCCGCTGGAGATCCAGCAGGTGGGCGACGGGGCGGCCCGGCGGGCCCGGATCGGCACCCTGCTCGACCAGGTCGGGCTCTCCCGACGGGTACTGGAGCGCTATCCGCACGAGTTCTCCGGCGGTCAGTTGCAGCGCATCGGGCTGGCCCGGTCACTGGCCCTGCAACCCCGGCTGATCGTCGGGGACGAGCCGGTCAGCGCGCTCGACGTCTCGATCCAGGCGCAGGTGCTCAACCTGATGCGGGACCTGCAACGCGAACTCGGCCTGGCGTACGTCTTCATCAGTCACGACCTCTCCGTCGTCGACTACATGTCGGACCGGGTCGGGGTGATGTACCTGGGCAAGCTCGTCGAGGTCGGTCCGGCGCACGACGTGGTCCGATCGGCGCGGCACCCGTACACCCAGGCGCTGATCGACGCGGTCCCGTCAGCCCGCCCCGATGCCGCCGCGACGGACCGGGAGAGCATGACGATCCGGGGTGAGCTGCCGAGCGCGCTGAACCCGCCGACCGGGTGCCGGTTCCGTACCCGCTGCCCGATCGCGGCCGAGATCTGCCAGACGGAGCCGCCGCTGGCCGGCGACGTGCATCAGGTGGCGTGCCACTTCCCGCTGCGCCCGGAGTCGAGTGCCGCGCCCGCCCGGACCGGCGCGGCCCGGTAACCGGACCTGGTGGTTCGGCCGGGTAACCGGACCGGGGCGGTTCGGCCGCCCGGGTTCGGTCGTCCCCGGGTGGCCGGCCGCCCGAGCTTCGGTCAGGTGGTGGGGAAGCCGTACCGGGCGGCGTGCTCGGGGTCGGCCGGGTCGATCTGCCGGATCCCCTCGTCGGCGAGTCGCTTGTTCACCTCGTCGAGGTGGTCGCGCACCAACCGCGCCTCTTCCTCGGTGACCCGCCCCCGGTGCGGCCGGCCGGCATGCTCCAGGGTGGCGTAGTCGACGCGTTCCCGGCTCGCCTTGGCCGGGCGTACCCGTTCGGCGGTCCGCAGTAGCTGGGCCATCGGCACGTCGGTGGCGAGCGCGTCGAACTCGCTGGCGGTGAGCACCACCCGGCGGGGAGCCTCGCCCGGCCGGCGGTCGTGGATCTCCACGACCGCGACGTCGAGCGCGGCGTCGTCGATGCTCTCGACCTCGGTCGGCTCGGCCTCCAACTGCACCGGCCCGGCGACCAGGTCGGGGTGGTCCAGCACCACGATCCGGACCACCTCGTCGGCGGACTGGACCACCTTGCCACTGAAGTCGGAGACGTGAACCGTCCGCTTACCCATGCCTGCGCTATCTCCTGTCCGGGCGGGGGCCGCCTGGCGCCAGCTCCTCGGCGGGCGACGGCCAGCCACTGAAATTACCCGACAGGTGTGCGAACCGCCCGGCTGGGGCGGGGCGTGTCGGGGTCGACTCCCCGATCTAGGTGATCTCCGTTTCGCGCACCACCTCCGGCCCGGCGGGAATATCCGTACCCCGTATAGTGTACGATGTAAGGAGTTAATCGACCGCCAGGGAGCCGCTAGTGAAAATCACCTCCTCCGCCGTCTCGCTGAACGTGGCGGACGTCGCCGCCTCCAGCCGTTTCCTCGTCACCCACTTCGGGTTCCACGAGGCGATGGCCGCCGACGGCTTCGCGTCGCTGACCAGGGACGACGTCGGGATGAACGTCGTCTTCCTGCGCCAGGGCCTGCCGACGCTGCCGGCCGACCAGCGTGACGACCACGCCCGTGGGCTGATCCTGGCCTTCGTCGTCGACGACCTGGAGGGCGAACTCGCCCGCCTCCAGGCCGAGGGCGTGACGATCACCATGCCGCTCACCGTCGAGGAGTGGGGGGAGCGGGCCTTCCAGGTCCGCGACCCCAACGGCGTGATCGTGCAGCTCGTCGACTGGAACGGCGCCGAACAGTAGACCGGGCCCATCCGACGGTGGCCCGCCGACCCGGGTCGGCGGGCCACCCGTGCCCCGGCGGCTCGTCGGCCGGATCGGCGGTCAGCTCCCGGCCCCGCCCCGGGAGCGGCCCCGGGAGACGAGCGGCGCGCTGTAGAGGCCGCCACTGGTGAGGCCGTAGAACGGTGGCAGGAGGATGAAGATCACCAGGCCGGCCAGCGGCGTGACCAGGGCGCCGAGCAGACCAGCCACGGCGTACAGCACCAGACCGATCACCGCCCGGAGCCGCTCGCTGGGGAAGAACCGCTCGTCGACCCCGTCCACCAGCAGCTCCCGGTGGGTGGCCAGATAGTGGTAGAACGCCAGCCAGCTCGCGGAGAGCACCGCGCCGACCAGGGCGTACAACGCGGCGGCGACCCGCTGGTCGGCGAGGTTGTGTTCCTGTAGCGCCCGCGAGAGCACCGAGGTCGGAAACGGCAGCAGTGCGGTACTGAACAGGACGAGCAGGTTCATCCAGTGCAGCCCTCGATCGGCCCGGCGGATCCGGCCGAAGGTGGCCTTGTGGTTCAGCCAGACGACGGCGATGTACAGGTACGACGCCACGTACGCCGCGTAGCTCGGCCACTGCTCCAGCAGTTCGGAGAGCAGCCGGCCCGGCTCGACCTCCGGCATCCGCAGGTCGAGCACGAGCAGGGTGATGACGATCGCGAGTACGCCGTCGCTGAACCCCTCGGCACGGCCGGTGTCCGTCTCTGCCCCGATGTCCTCGGTTGGCCCACCCACGGCGACCGGCTACCCGGGAGCGGTACCGGTAATCGCCGCCGCCGGACCCCGTCCGCTCCCGGCACCCGGCCGGCTTCGGACGAACCGGCGGAGACGACCTCGGGACGCCGCGCTGGCGACCGGTCCAGGCGGGACCGGCCGCCGACGCCGGGTCGGTTCAGTTCAGGCCGCGCGGGATCCGCCAGAAGGCGAATCCGGCCAGCAGCGCGGCGAGCACCAGATACAGCCCCAACTCCAGCCACTGGAAGGTCCAGTACCGGTCGGCGGGCTGGTACGACAGGACCATGTGGAAGCCCTTCGACTCCACGCACGCCTTGTGCACGTCCGGCGAGGTGTGCGGGCAGTCCTCGAACTGCTCCCGGTTCGCCGGCTGCCCGGAGGCGTCGAAGAGTTGCGGATTGCCGGTCAGCACCCAGGCACCGGGTACGGCGAACCCCTCGGTCCGGACCTCGCCCGCCCCGTTGAGCTGTAGCCCCCTGGCGTTGGCGGCGGTCCAGGCGACGGTCTCGGTGACGGCGGGTTGCAGGTGCGGGCGGACCGTCGTCGGGATCAGGATCTGCAACAGGACGAAGCCGGCGAGCAGGATGGCCATCGCGGGGAGGGTCCGGCGGACCAGCAACCCGACGGTGATCCCGGCGACGACCGCGAAGACGGCGTAGCCGAGCGGGGCGATGTTGCGGGCCGGGAAGAGCAGCGGGTCGAACCGGCCCTCGAACAGCCTGTCGTACGGGCTGGCGGCCCAGGTCAGCAAGAGGCTGAGCGCGCCGGTGAGGAGCACCCCGGCCAGGGTGACGAAACCCAGTTTGACGGCCAGCCAGCGGGTGCGGGTGACGCTCTGGTTCCAGACCAGACGGTGGGTGCCGGACTCGAACTCCCGGGCCAGCAGCGGCGCGCCCCAGAACGCCCCGAGGATGCCGGGCACCAGCACGACCAGGAAGCCGGTCAGCAGCAGCGGTGTGAAGTAGGCGTTCTCGAAGACGTCCTTGGCCGCTCCGACGTCGCACCCGGCGCAGCCGACGTTCACCTCGTAGGCGTTGCGGATCCGCAGCCCGAGCACGACCAGGTAGGTGCCGAGGGCGACCAGTACCGCGACGGCGACCAGGGCCTGGCCGCGGAACTGACGCCAGGTCAGCCAGATCATCGGGAGACCTCCAGCGGCTGTGCCGGGTGCGGGGTGCCGGCGGGTTCGGCGGCCCGGGCGAGGTAGGCGAGGACCATCTCCTCCAGGTCGAGGTGTTCGGCGGCGGGCAGGCGGTCGAGCAGCGTACCGGTGGTGTCGCGGACGATCAGCGTGGTCTGCCGCGCCGTGTGCGTGGCCTGGATGACCTCGGTCCCCGGGGGTGGCGGATCGAGGTCGGCGCGCGCCGCGACCAGCCGGTAGTGGGCGGCGAGCAGTTCCTCCACCTCGCCGGCCAGCTGGACCCGGGAGGCGGCCAGCACGATCAGGTGGTCGCAGACCCGTTCCAGGTCACCGAGCAGGTGGGAGGAGAGCACGACACTGACCTCGAGTTCGGCGACGAACTCCATCAGGCTCTGTAGGAACGCCCGCCGGGCGAGCGGGTCGAGGGCGGCCACCGGCTCGTCGAACATCAGCAGTTGGGGCCGCTTGGCGGCGGCGAGCGTCAGGGCGAGTTGGGCCCGCTGGCCCCCGGAGAGCCGACCGGCCTTCTGGGTCGGATCGAGGCCGACCTGGCCGATCCGCTGCCGTGCCAGCCGGTCGTCCCAGCCGGGGTTCAGCCGGGCGCCCAACCGCAGGTGGTCGCCGACGGAGAGGCCCGGGTAGACCGGGGTGTCCTGGGCGACGAAGCCGACCCTGGCCAGTTGGGCCGTGTCGGCGGCGGGCCGGGATCCGAGCACCTCGATCGTGCCGGCGGTCGGCGCGATCATGCCGGAGGCGAGGTTGAGCAGGGTGGACTTGCCGGCGCCGTTGGGGCCGACCAGGCCGACCACCCGGCCGGCGGGGATGCTCAGGGTCACGTCCGTGAGCGCCGGGCGCCGGCCGTAGCGCTTGCCGAGTGCGTCGGTCCGCAGGACCGGGGTCATGGTTTCACCTCTGTGGCCTTTCGGAATGTGCTCATGAAGAGGGCTTCGATGCTTTCCGCGTCCAGGCCCGCGCGCTGGGCCCGGGAGAGCCACCCGACCAGTTCGGCCCGGAGTGACTCGTGCGCGGCGAGGGAGTCGTCGGTCAGCGTCCGGGTCACGAACGTCCCCACCCCCGGACGGGGTGAGACCAGACCCTGGTGTTCCAGCTCCCGGTAGGCCTTGAGAACGGTGTTCGGGTTGATCGCCAACCGCGCCACGACCTCCTTGACCGTCGGCAGTTGGTCACCGGCGGAGAGCAGGCCGAGCCGCAGCGCCTGCTGCACCTGCTGGACGAGTTGCAGGTACGGCGCGAGGCCCGAGCGGGTGTCCAGGTGGAATTCGATCACTGCTACCTCTATTTATCTAGTCTCCTAGGACTATAGGTCTACAGCACTGATTGCTGTCAAGGAGAATCCGCCGGCCGGCGCGGCGGGCCGGGCCGACGTTCGGGCGTACGCCCGGAAACCGCCGTTGGTCCGATAGGCACATCAACCGACGCTGATCTAAGTTCGACGGCAGTGGGCGCCGCACCGGATCACCCGCGCGCGGCGGCTGGTGGACGGACGGCGGGGGGCGCTCGTGCGGATTCAGCTGCTCGGTCCGGTACGGGCCTGGCGGGACGACGAACCGCTCGACCTGGGGCCTGCGGCCCGCCGGGTGGTGCTCGGGCTGCTGGCGCTGGCCGGCGGCAGACCGCTACAACGCGCCGAACTCATGAGCGGACTCTGGTACGACCGGGAGCCGCCGACCAGCGCGGCAAACGTCATCCAGACCCACGTCAAGCACCTGCGCCGGCTACTTGAGCCGGAGCGGCGCCCCCGGGACCAGGGCACCGTGTTGCGGCTGGTCGGCGACGGCTATGCGCTGCACGTGCCCGACGCCGGGCTGGACGTCACACGGTTCCGGCAGCGGATCGACGCCGCCACGGCCGCGCAACGGCGTGGCCAGCTCGACGCGGCCGCGGAACTGCTCGGCGAGGCACTGGCGCTGTGGCACGGTGCACCACTGGCCGACGTACCCGCCCTGGCGAGCCATCCGAAGGTGGTCGCGCTGGTCGGCGAGCGGCAGTCGGCACTCGGCCGGTACGGCGAGGTGATGATCGCCGCCGGTCGGGCGGCCGAGGGGCTGCCGATCCTGGCGGAGGCGGCGGTCGCCGCGCCACTGGACGAGGCGGCGCACGCGCGGCTGATCCGGGCGTACCACGCGGCCGGGCGGCGGGGGCAGGCGTTCGCCGCGTACCACGAGGTGCGCCGGCGGCTCGCCGACGACCTCGGGGTGGCCCCCGGGCCGGAGCTGGCGGCGGCGCACAGCGCGCTGCTGCACGACGAGGAGCCGACCGGCCGACCGACCCGTGCGGAGACGGTGACCGTGCCGGCGGCGGCCCGCAGCGCACCCAGGCCGGCGCAGCTTCCGGCGGACCTGGCCGAGTTCACCGGTCGGACCGCCGAGCTGGCCCGGCTCGACGGGCTGCTGGACCGGGCGACCCGGCCGCCCGGACCGGGCGCGACGGTGATCGCCGTGGTCTCCGGCACGGCCGGGGTCGGCAAGACCACCCTGGCGGTGCACTGGGCGCACCAGGTGGCGCACCGGTTCCCGGACGGCCAGCTCTACGTCAACCTGCGCGGCTTCGACCCCGCCGGCCCGGCGGTGGATCCGGCCGAGGCGGTACGGCAGTTCCTCGACGCGCTCGCGGTGCCCGCCGAGCGGATCCCGACCGACCTGGACGCCCAGGCGGCGCTCTACCGCAGCCAGATGTTCCACCGGCGGATGCTGGTGCTGCTGGACAACGCCCGGGACGCCGCCCAGGTCCGGCCGCTGCTGCCCGGCGGTCCCGGCTGCCTGGTCGTGGTCACCAGCCGGGCCCGGCTGGCGGACCTGGTCGCCATCGAAGGTGCCGGACCGGTACCGGTGGACCCGCTGCCGGCCCGGGAGGCCCGCGAACTGCTGCTGCGCCGGATCGGCGGGCCCCGGGCCGGCGACGAGCCGCAGGCGGTGGCCGAGATCCTGGCCCGGTGTGCCGGGCTGCCGCTGGCGCTGGCGATCGTGGCCGCCCGGGTCGCCACCAGCCGGAACCTCTCCCTCGGCGAGCTGGCCGGCCAGTTGCGCCGGGGCGCGGACCGGTTGGACGCGCTGAGCACCGGCGACCCCACCACCGACCTGCGGGCGGTCTTCTCCTGGTCGTACCGGTCGCTGCGCCCCGCCGCCGCGCGACTGTTCCGGCTGCTCGGCCTGCACCCCGGGCCGGACCTCTCGGCCGCCGCCGCGGCGAGTCTCGCCGGCCGGCCGCTCGCCGAGACCCGCGAGACGCTGGCCGAACTGACCCGGTCCAACCTGGTCGGACAGCGGTCCAACGGCCGGTACGCCCCGCACGACCTGCTGCGGGCGTACGCGGCCGAGGTGGCCGAGCGGATCGACTCGGAGCGGCGGCGCCGGGCCGCCGTCGACCGGCTGCTCGACCACTACCTGCACAGCGGGGACGCCGCCGACGCCCTGCTGCGGACCGAACCGGCTCCCCTCCCGCTCGGCCCGATCCGCCCCGGGGTCACCCGGGAGCAACCGGTGGACCACCAGCGGGCGCTGGACTGGTTCGCCGCCGAGCGCCCCGTGCTGCTGGCCCTCCTCGACTACGCCGCCGGCACCGGACGGGACACCCAGACGTGGCAGCTCGGCTGGATCCTCGCCACCTACCTGGACCGCAGCAGCCACTGGTACGACCTGGTCGCCACCCAGCGGGCCGCGGTCACCGCCGCGCGCCGGCTGGCCGACCCGGCGGCCCAGGCCGTCGCGCACCGGTTCCTCGCCCGGGCCTACACCCGGCTGGCCCGGCTCGACGACGCCGACGCCCAGCTCCGCAACGCCCTGGAGCTGTACGGCCATGCCGGTGACCAGGTCGGACAGGGCCACACCCACCTGAACCTGGCGCTGATGTGGGAACGCCGGGGTCGGCTCTCCGAGGCGCTCGACCACGCCCGGCGGGGGCTCGGACTGCTGGAGGCGGCCGGCAACCGGCACGGGGAGGCGCGGGCCCGCAACGCGGTCGGCTGGTGCCTCACCCTGCTGGAGGACCACTCCTCGGCACTGTCCTACTGCGAGCAGGCCCTCGCCCAGCTCCAGGAACTCGACGACCGCAACGGTCAGGCCAACACCTGGGGGAGTCTCGGACGGGTGCACCACCACCTCGGCCACCGGGACCGGTCGGTGCACTGCTACGACCAGGCGGTGCGGCTCTACCGGGCGATCGGTGACCGCCACCTGGAGGGCATCACGCTGTCGCATCTCGGCGACACCCACCACGCCTTCGGCGACCTGCGCGCCGCCGCCGACGTCTGGCGGGAGGCGCTGGAGGTGCTCGCCGAGGTCGACCACATCGAGGCGGGGCAGGTGCGCGGCAAGCTCGCCGGGTTGGACCACCCGGGCCGGGTGGTCGGGACCGTGGTCGGCGCCGACGGGGCGGCCCACCGGTGGTGAGCCGCCCTCGGCCGGGGTGCTCGGCCGCCGGACGGCGGCCGGGGTGCCGGTCGACTCAGAGGCAGGCCGGCAGCCCGAACGCCGCGACGAGGCGCGGGTCGAACGGGGGACATCGGCTGCCGGGGAATCGGCCAACCGTCCGGTCAGCGCGGCGCCGGCAGGGTCGTCGTCCATAGTGCACGGCCGTCCTGGTCCCGCAGGTGCACGGTCAGCGCACCCGAGGGGCCGTCGATGGCCACCTCGCCGAAGTGCTGGAATCCCTCGGCCGGCGAGGTGTTCGCCCGGGGTGGCGCGTGCACGAAGACCGCCCGGGGCCCGAACGTGCCGTCCAGGGCGTTCGGGCCGAACGCGCCGGCGTGTGCCGGCCCCGAGACGAACTCCCAGAACGGCGTGAAGTCGGCGACCGCCGCCCGGGCCGGGTCGTAGTGGTGCGCGGCCGTGTAGTGCACGTCGGCGGTGAGGAAGACGATGCCGCGTACCCCGGCGCGGTGCGTGGCGCGCAGGATCTCGGCGAACTCCAGTTCACGCCCGGCCGGCGCGCCACCGTCGCCCTGGGCGACGCCCTCCTGTGCGGTAGCCCCGTCCGGCACCACCAGGCCGATCGGCAGGTCGGCGGCGATCACCTTCCAGGTCGCCGTCGACCGCTTCAGTTCCCGGACCAGCCACTGCCGCTGTTCACGGCCGAGCAGTCCGCGCGACGGGTCGGCGTACGTGTTGCCGTCGTTGGGATCCTTGTGCGTGCGCATGTCCAGCACGAAGAGGTCCAGCAGCGGCCCGTACGGCAGCCGCCGGTAGAGCCGCCCGTCGGACGGGGTCGGCACCCACTCGTGGAACGCCTGCCGGGCCCGGGCGGCCAGTACGTCGACCCGGCGCTCGGTGTACCGGACGTCGTCGAGGATCTCGCCGGGGTACCAGTTGTTCGTCACCTCGTGGTCGTCCCACTGGTTGACCTGCGGCACCTCGGCGACGAACGCCCCGGAAGTGCTCATCGAGCAGGTTGTAGGCGAACTGTCCCCGATATTCGGCCAGCGTCTCGGCGACCTTGCTCTTCTCCGGGGTGACCAGGTTGCGCCAGATCCGCCCGTCGGGCAGCGTCACGGTCTCGGCGAGCGGCCCGTCGGCGTAGACGGTGTCGCCGCTGCACAGGTAGAAATCGGGGCGTACCTTCCGCATGGCGCCGAAGATGCCCATGCCGCCGAGATCGGGCGCGATGCCCCAGCCCTGGCCGGCGATGTCGCCGGTCCAGACGAACCGGATGTCGTCGCGCCGGTCCCCGGGCCCCGGGGCGGTGCGCAGGCTGCCGTCGAGCGGCGCGCTGAACAGGCCGGGCCGGTCCAGGCTCTCCACCCGGGCCCGGTAGTAGAGCCGTTCCCCGGCGGGCAGCCCGGTCAGGCGTACCCGGCCGGTGAAGTCGCCGCGCGGATCCAGCACCGGGCCGCGGAGCCGGCGGGCCCCGCGCAGGTCGGGCCGGCGGCTGACCTCCAGGTGCAGCCGTCCCGCCCGGTCCGCCCGGGTCCAGACCACCGCGGAGTGCGCGGTCGCGTCCCCGCTCTGCACCCCGTGGGTCAGCACCGGGCGTCCGCCGGGCCGCCAGCCGGGCGCACCGGACCGCCCGGCCCGGTCGGGGACGGCGGTCGCGGCGGCGCCGCCGAGCAGGGCGCCGCCGGCGAGTCCGGCTCCGGTGGTCAGGCCGGCGCGGAGCAGGGTACGCCGATCGAGTGCGGTCATCGGTCCTCCTGGGCTGGGTCCGAACTTTGATCGCCCCGAGGTCTACCGGCCGGACGTTGCCTGACCACCCGGCTTCGGTGACCACCGGCCCAACCGCACGCGAACGACTGCCCCGGGCGACCGGCGACCCGCACCGGCCGGCCGGGTTTCCGGTGCCGCCGGCCGGGTAGCAAACTCCGGCTCTGCCGCCCGCGCGACCAGCGTCCGCCGGTGGCGGTGCAGTGCCCGGCGTACCCGTCCGGGCAGGATCCGGGCAAGGAGGACTGGTGGTGTCGAAGGAGTACCGCAAGGACCCGGAGGCGATTTCCCGGCTGTCCGAGCAGCAGTACCACGTCACCCAGGAGAGCGGCACGGAACCGCCGTTCCGGAACGCCTACTGGGACAGCAAGGAACCCGGCATCTACGTCGACGTCGTCTCCGGCGAGCCGCTGTTCGCCTCCGTCGACAAGTACGACAGCGGTACCGGCTGGCCGAGTTTCACCGCCCCGATCGAACCGGCGAACGTGGTGCAGATCGACGACACGACCCTCGGGATGGTCCGTACCGAGGTGCGGTCGGCGCACGGGGACAGCCATCTCGGCCATCTCTTCGACGACGGCCCACGGGACCGGGGCGGGATGCGGTACTGCATGAACTCGGCCTCGTTGCGCTTCGTACCGCTGGCCGACCTCGAACGCGAGGGCTACGGCGAGTACCGCCGGCTCTTCGACGGCGCCGACGGGAGCTGACCCGCCGCCCGTCGGTGAGGTCGGCGCGGCGGGGTCCGGCGGGGTCGTGACGGCCAGCGGGGGGCGGAGGCGGACCTGATAGTGTCCGCCGCCGTGACACTGCCGAGCGACATGAACCTGGCCTGGTCCGACCCGGTGCTGCAACACGCGGTCGACGCCCTGGCCGCCGGTGACGCGATCCCGGGTTACCGGGCCCTGGCCGAGAGCGCCGGTGACCCGGACCGCCGTGAACTCTACGTCGACGTGCTGGGTGACGTCGGCGCCGCGCGGCTCGGCACCCTGCGGGCCGAGGCGGAACGGGCCGCCGACGACCCGCACTGGTGGCTGTTGTCCGGCTCCGCCATGCGGTCCGCCGCGTGGGCGGCCCGTGGCGCGGCGCAGATGAAATACACCTCGGAGCGGCAGGTACGCGGGTTGCTGGAGCTGTCCCGCGAGTCCCGCGACATGTTGCGACTGGCGGCGAAACTGGCGCCGGACGATCCGGTGCCGTGGACGGTCATGCAGAGCATCGCCAAGGCGGCCCCGATCCACCCGGACGAGCCGCACGCGGTCTGGAACCGGCTGCTCGCGCTCGCCCCGGACTCCTTCCTCGGCAACCACCAGCGGCTGAGCATCCTCTGCCGCAAGTGGTACGGCAGCACCGACCAGATGCTCGGCTTCACCCGTGAGCGCCGCACCACCCTGCCGGACGGGCACCCGCTGTGGTCGCTCGCGCCGCAGGCGTACATCGAGGTCTGGGTCGACGGCTGGATGGTCGGCAACATGGCGACCCGGATGTACCGGGTGATGACCAGCGGCCCGTTGAAGAAGCGCGCCGCGCGGGCCGAGGTCGACGCGGCGTCGGACCGGTTCCTCGCCGGTGCCGCCGCCTACGCCGACCATCCCTGGCTGATGGTGGCGCACCAGATGTTCGGCGCCTACTACAGCAGGGCGGGAGTGCGCGACCGGGCCCGGACCCACCTGGAGCGCGGCGGTGACCGGGCGTCGTCCTGGCCGTGGGGCTACTTCCCCGGGGAGCAGCAGGCCGCGTTGACCAGTGCCAGGCGGTCGGTGGGGCTCGGCTAGCGCCGCCCGGGATCGATTGCCCGGGCGGGGAGTGGCCGGCTATCGACCCCGGCCGGACGGCCGGCGGCGGGCCCGCCAGATGGCGAATCCGCCGACCGCCACCAGGAGCAGCAGGGTCAGCGCGACCGCGCCGACGAACCGGCCGGGCAGGTCCCGGCTCGACTCCGCCGCCCGGTCCCGGTCGGGTCGGGTGTCGTCGGGTACCGCCGGGGTGGCGGCACCGGGCGACGAGGAGGGCCTCGGCTCCCGATCCGCCAACGGATAGCGCAGCAGCACCGGGTCGGCGGCGGACTCGCCCTCCGCCTTCTCCGAGAGGGTCAGCAGTGCCGTGCCGTCCGAGCCGTACGTGACCGTCTCGCCCTGCGGTTCGTCGGGCAGCGGGATGACCCGGGGCGTCCCCTGCGTGACGGCGCGGACCACGTCGCCGTTGGTGACGTCGAACTCCAGGGCGTCGGCATAGGTGCGCAGTACCACCCGGCTGCCGTCCGGGGCGACCGCACCGCCGGTGACGAGCTGCCGTCCGAAGATCGAGAAGGGGTTGCTGGTGCTGCTCCTCGGCAGGGTGAACTGGCCGACCCTGCGCAGCGGGGTGGTCTGCCCGGCCCGCAGCCCCCGGGCCGGGGCGTAGAGCCCCGGGGTGCCGGAGTCCTTGGTGACGATGATCGGGGTGCCGTCGCCGGAGAGCAGCAGCGCCTCCGCGTCGTGCGCGCCGTCCGGATAGCTGACCCGGTGCAGTACCGGCGACCGCGCGCCCGGGGCCAGTTTCCAGAGCGCCACGGTCTCGCGTACCCGGTCGTTGTCGCCGATGTCGCCGACCCAGATGGTGCCGTCCGGTGCCCGGGCCAGGTCCTCGGTGTCCCGGGGCCGCGACGGATAACGGACGGTACGGGTGACCGCACAGTCCCGGTCGAGGAAGAAGATCCGCCGCCGATTGTCCACATCGGAGCTGTCGTTGACCACCACGTAGCCGTCGTCGGTGGCGGCCAGCCCGGACACCTCGGGCAACCGTTCGTCCTCGATCGTGCAGACCGGGGTGCCGGCGGCGGCCCGGGCACCGGCCGCGACCTGCCCTGGTGGCTGCCCGGCGGCGGCCGGCTCGCCCGCCGCGCCGCCCGCCGGAAGCGCCAGTACCGCCGCAGCCACGAGGATCACCAGGCGCCGCATCCGGCAAGTGTGGCACGGGGTTTCACGTTTCGGGCCGGTACCCGTCGGGGGTCAGCCCATCGCGGGACCGCCGCCGCTCAGAGCACCTTCCGTGGTGAGGGAGGCGTCTCCTCCCGCCCCGCCGGGGGCACCTGACCGGCGCCGGGTGGCGGCGTCCGGGGCCGGACCGATGCCGGCGGTGCCGCGGGATTCCGCGTAGCTCCCGTTCGCGGTCCCGTGCTCGCCCGTGCTCGCGGTTTTGTGCTGGCTCGTGGTCTCGGTTTCGTGCTGGCTCGTGCACTCGGTTCCGTGCTGGCTTGCCGTTTTGGGTTCCGGCTCGGTGTCGTGGACGAAGTCGACCACCCGGCGTACGACGTCGGGGTCGGCCAGGATGCGCACGTGCCCGAGCCCGGTGGTGCGGTGCAGCCGGCCGGGCCAGGCGGTGGCGATGGTGACGCCGTCGGCCGGGTCCACCTCACGGTCCTTGCGGTCCTGCACGGTTAGCAGCGGCGGGAGTTCGCCGGCCGCGCGAGCCCGGGTGCCCAGGTCGTAGTCGGCGATCGGCCGGCCGACCAGCGACTCCATCGCCGCGACGAGCCGGTCACCGACCCTCGGGCCGATGCCGAGCGTCCGCCGGAACGCCTGGATGTAGGGGAGAGGGTCGGCCATTGGCGCGATCATCACCAGCCGGTGCACCGCCAGCCCGTCGAGGACGGCGAGCCCGGTCGCGGTGGCGCCGAGCGAGTGGGCGAGCACGGCGTGCGCCGGGCCGTGCGCCCGGACGACCGCCACCAGCGCGTCGGCGAACTCGGCGAGGGTGCTGCGGCGCGGGCCGAGCGCGCCCGGTCCGGACCGGCCGTGGCTGGGCGCGTCCCAGGCGACCACCCGGTATCCGGCCGCCACCAGCGTGGGGACGAAGCCGTGCAACTGACTGGCCGAACCGCCCCAGCCGTGCGCCAGGTAGACGAGGGGGCCGCTGCCCCAGGCCCGGCCGGTGACCGTACCGCCGTCGACGTCGACGGTGAACGGGGCGCCGTCGTACGGGCCGGTGAAGGTGGCGGCTCCGCCCGGTCCGGCCGGCACGGTGGGGGCGGTGGTACGCCGACGGGGCGGGGTGCACCAGAGCCGGAGCGCGAGCCGGCCGCCGGCCTCCGGTGCGAGGTGTTCGAGGGTACCGAAGAGGACCCGCGACCCGCCGACGACGACGGCGCGACTAAAGGAACGAACGATCGTGCTTTTTTTGCGCCGGACGTGTGAGCTGGCCATGACGGGCTCCTCGGGGTTGTGGTGCGTTCAGTCGGACTTCGGTCGTGCGGCGTCCAGCAGGGCCTCGAAAGCCTGCCGGGTCCAGGTCTCGGTGCGCGGGTCGTTCAGCAGGCGTCGCGCGTGGAAGGCGCCGAGCATGACGCTGTGCAGGTCGTGGGCGAACCGCTCCGGATCGGCGGCCTCGTCGAACTCGCCCTCGGCGATCCCGGTCCGGAAGACCTGCGCGATGACGTCGGCGAGGTCCTTGTGGTCGGCGACCAGTTGGTCCCGGACCGCGCCCGGCTGGTCGTCGAACTCGGTGGAGGCCGAGACGAAGAGGCAGCCGGCGGCGAAATCGAAACTGCCCACCCAGTTCTCGAAGAGGGCCCGCAGTCGGGCCTCACCCCGGGGGGCGCGCAGTGCGGGACGGACCACCTCGGCGCTGAAGGCGTCCCGGGCGTAGGCGAGCACCTGGAGGTGCAGCGCCTCCTTGGAGCGGAAGTGTGCGAACAGCCCGCTCTTGGACATGTCGAGCCGGGCGGCGAGCGAGCCGATCGTCAGGCCGCCGAGACCGAGCCGGCTGGCGACCTCGGTCGCCTCCGCCAACACCGCCTGTCGGGTGGCCGCACCCTTGCTCACCCGGCATTGATAGCACGACCGTTCGCATTCTGCCAAGGCCCGCCCACGGCACATGGCCGCGGCGCCGTGCCCATCGGTGGCGGACGGCGAGCGGCGGGGGAGAAATCCGGTACCGGCTTCGGCGCCGTGGGCGCCGAAGTAGCCTCAGGTTGGATCGGCTGCCGCTTCGCCGGGGCGACCCGGCGGCGGGATACGGGGGAACGGGTATGTCGGATCAACGGGCCGTGCCGACCGAGGCTCCGCACCGCGACGCGCGGCACGGTGGGCATCTCTACATGCAGACGAACGAGACCCGCAACGCCATCGTCCACTACGTACGGTCGGCGGACGGCATGCTCACCGAGGCGGAGCGGGTCCCCACCGGCGGGGCCGGGTCCGGGGAGTTCAAGCCGATCAGCGGCCAGGAGAGCGCGCCGAACGCGTTCGAGGGCGCGGGCAGCGTCATCCTCAGCCCGGACCGGCGGTTCCTGTTCGCCACCAACGGGGGCGACAACTCGGTCTCCAGTTTCGCCGTCGCCGACGACGGCCGGCTGACGTCGCTGGACTACAAACCGACCGGCAATCCCGTCACCGGACGCAGCGGCACCGCCAAGTCGCTGGCGTACGCGCCGACGACCGGCACGCTCTATGTGCTGCACGCGTTCGGCCCCGACCACCTCCGGCTGATGTCGGTCGACAACGACGGCAGGCTCGCGGTACGCCTGGAGCGGTACTCGGTAAACCTGCCGGACAAGCCCCACCGGGTGGCGACCATGGTCACGCTCTCGCCCGACGAGCGGTTCACCCTGGTCGGCACCACCTTCGACCAGCCGCCCACCGCCAATCCGGACGGTTCGGCGATCCTCTGGGTGCGGGGGCCGGACGGCGCGCCGAAGTCGATCGCCTCGAACGAACCGGATCCCGACGGGCTCGCCGTCTTCCCGGTGACCGGCGACGGCACGCTCGGCGCACCGACGTTCCACGACGGGGGCGGCGGCTCCCCGTTCTTCATCTCCTTCCTACACGGTCGCCCCGACACCTTCGTGGTCGGGCAGGCCGTCGGCGACGGAATCGTGATGGGCACCATCGCCCCGGACGGCGGGATCCAGATCGGCCCGCTCGTCACGATCGACACTAGCGCCGGCAAGCCCTCCGAACTCTGCTGGCTCTCCGTCTCGCCGGACGACAGCAAGGTGTTCGCGACGAACTTCGGCTACAGCAACATCAGCAGCTACCACCTGGACGGCATGCGGCCGACGATCGCCAAGGACCCCGCCTGCCCGAGGGTTCCCGGCGACGGTACGTTCCGGGCACTCAACGGCACCGTGAGCAGTGGTCCCAGCGACAGTTGGCTGACTCCCGACGGCGCGTACCTGTACCAGATCTACGGGAACGCCGCCAAGCTGGTGGGGTACGCCGTCCAGCCGGACGGGTCGCTCGAAGAGATCACCAGCGTGGGCATCCCGTACAACAGCCCGCAGGGCCTGGCCGGAGTCTGATCGGCTCCGGCCAGGAGGCGGCCGCCGGCCCGGGATCGGCTCTCCGGGATCGCGCGCCCGTGGCGACTGTCTCCAGCCCCGGGTCTATTGCGGCATTTCGCCGTTGTTGCAGCGTTGTGTCGCTTATCGTGGTGGTGCCAGGCGCGCAGCGCGGGTACGAACAGCTCGTGCCGCCGACGCGGAATCCCGGACCCGGCGGCCAGCGAAAGGAACGTGAGGACGGAGCATGCACCTCACCCCGAAGGAGTTCGACAAGCTGACCATCCTCTCGGTGGCCCAGATCGCCGCCGCCCGCAAGGGTCGGGGCGTCAAGCTCAACCATCCGGAGGCGGTCGCGGTGGTCGCCGCGGCGGCGCTGGAGGGAGCCCGGGAGGGCAAGACCGTGGAGGAGGTCATGCACCTCGCCAGCCACGTCCTGACCCGGGACGACGTCATGGAGGGAGTGGCCGACCTGGTGCCGATGGTCCAGGTGGAGGCGGTCTTCACCGATGGCAGTCGGCTGGTGACGGTGCACTCGCCGATCCAGTAGCAGGCAGTCGATGCCCGCTGGCCGGACCCGGACAGGAGGTGAGCGGAGATGCCCGACCCGCGGCGACACCCCGGGCCCGGCCCGAAGCGTACCCAGCCGATCGGCGGCTACGTCCTCTCCGACGAGCCGCTGGAACTGAACGCGGGCCGGCCCACCATCCAGATCGAGGTGCACAACACCGGGGACCGCCCCATCCAGGTGGGCTCGCACTTCCACTTCTACGAGACGAACCGGTACCTCGAATTCGACCGGGAGGCGACCTTCGGCTGGCGGCTGGACATCCCGGCCGGCACGTCGATCCGGTTCGAACCCGGTGACAGCAGGACCGTCCAGCTCGTGCCGTACGCCGGCCGGCAGCGGGCGTACGGGTTCAACGGCCTGGTGAACGGCTGGACCGGCACCGGCCCGGAGCCGGGCTATCAGCCGGACCGCCCGGAGGTCGCCCGTCGCGCCCGGTTGCGCGGTTTCCGGTCCACCTCCGAAAAGGACGTCGCCGGCAGCGGCCGGAACGATACTGGGGAGGGTCCGGCGACGGCCGGCGGCACTCCGCACGGCCGGCGGAAGTAGCCGCGACGGCAGAGCACGAAGGCCGCCGGCGGGTGGCCCGGGACCTGAGCGAACAGTCCGGGAGCAGAGCGAATGAGTCGGATATCCCGGCAGGAGTATGCCGGACTGTACGGCCCGACGACCGGTGACAAGATCCGGCTGGGCGACACGGACCTCTACATCGAGATCGAGGAGGACCTGCGCACCCTCGGCGACGAGACAGTCTACGGTGGCGGCAAGACCCTGCGGGACGGCATGGGCTCCAGTGCCGAGTTCACCAGTGCCAACGGCGTACTGGACCTGGTCATCACGAACGTGACCGTGCTGGACGCCTGCCTCGGCGTGGTGAAGGCCGACGTCGGGGTGAAGGACGGCAGGATCGCCGGGATCGGCAAGGCAGGCAACCCGGACGTGATGGCCGGGGTCACCCCGGGGCTGGTGACCGGCCCGGGCAGCGACGCGATCTCCGGGGAGCATCTCATCCTGACCGCCGGGGGCGTCGACACCCACGTGCACCTCGTCGCGCCCCAGCAGGCGTACGCCGCGCTCAGCAACGGGGTCACCACCATCTGGGGCGGCGGCACCGGCCCGAGCGACAGTTCGAACGGGGTTAACGCCACACCCGGGCCGTGGAACCTGCACGCCATGATGCGGGCCTTCGAGGGGATCCCGATCAACGTCGGGCTGATCGCCAAGGGCAACAGTTCGGGCTGGGGGCCGCTGGCCGAGCAGGCGCTCGCCGGTGCGGCGGGTTTCAAGATCCACGAGGACTGGGGTGCGACGCCGGAGGCGATCCGCTCGGTGCTGACCGCCGCAGAGCGGTTCGACGTCCAGGTGGCCGTGCACACCGACACGCTCAACGAGAGCGGGTACGTGGAGGACAGCATCGCCGCGTTCGCCGGCCGGACCATCCACACCTACCACACCGAGGGGTCGGGCGGTGGGCACGCACCGGACATCATCAAGGTCGCCGGCCAGATCAACTGCCTGCCCAGCTCCACCACACCGACCAACCCATACGGGATCAACAGCCAGGCCGAGCTGTTCGACATGATCATGGTGGCGCACAACTTCAACCCCAAGGTCCCGTCCGACGTGGCGTTCGTGGAGAGCCGGGTCCGCGCCGAGACGATCGCCGCCGAGGACGTCCTCCAGGACATGGGCGTCATCTCGATGATGTCCAGCGACTCGCAGGCGATGGGCCGGATCGGCGAGACCTGGCTGCGCACCGTCCAGCTCGCCGGCACGATGAAGCTGGCCCGGGGCAAACTGCCGGAGGACTCGCCCGACAACGACAACTTCCGGGTACTCCGCTACATCGCCAAGGTCACCATCAATCCGGCGGTCACCCAGGGCATCGCCCACGTGCTCGGTTCCGTCGCGCCCGGCAAGCTCGCCGACCTGGTGCTCTGGGACCCGGCCTTCTTCGGCGCCAAACCCAAGATGGTGATCAAGAACGGGATGATCGCCTGGTCGCTGATGGGTGACCCGAACGCCTCGGTGCCGACCCCACAGCCGGTCGTCTACCGGCCGATGTTCGGCGCGTACGGCACCGCGCTCAGCGAGAGCTGCGTGACCTTCATGTCGCAGGCCGGCTGCGAGGCCGGGGTGGCGGAGAAGCTCAGGCTGCGCCGCCAGGTCCTTCCGGTGCGCGGCACCCGGAGCCTGACCAAGCGGGACATGGTGCGCAACGACGTCCTGCCCCGCATCGAGGTGGACGCGGAGACCTTCGCGGTCCGGGTCGACGGGGTGCACGCCACCGTCCCGCCGGCCCGCACCCTGCCGCTGAGCCAGCTCTACTTCTTCAGCTAGCGGTACCCGGGACGGACCGGAACTACAGGAGATCGAGATGCTCGTGGAATCGGTACTGGGCAACGCGGCCGACCCGCACTGGCGGAGCCGGCTGGACGTGGCGCGGGTGGACAGCCTGCGACTCGACCAGTGGCAGGCGCAGAAGAGCCGGCTGCGCAAGCGGACCGCGCACGGTGTCGAGGTCGCGCTCTCGCTGGGCCGGGGCAGCCGGCTGCGCGACGGAGACGTGCTGCACTGGGACGAGGTGGCGGCGACCGCGATCGTCGCCGAGGTCGAACTCGGCGAGGTGATGGTCGTCCACCTCGGCGGGCTGGAGAAGGAACCCGTAGAGCTCGGCCTCCGCTCGGCAGTGGAACTCGGGCACGCGATCGGCAACCAGCACTGGCCGGCGGTGGTCCGGGGTACCCGGATGTACGTGCCGGTGACCGTCGACCGGACGGTGATGGACTCGGTGATGCGGACCCACGACCTGGCCGGGATCCGCCACGAGTTCCTGCCCGGTACCGAGGTGATCGCCTACCTCGCCCCGCACGAGGCCCGCCGGCTCTTCGGCGGGGCGGACTCGACGCCGCACTCGCACGTCGCCGAGATCGCCGACTGATGCCGCCCGACCCGCCGTCCAGCCTGCCGGACATCTCGGCGACGGTGAAGATCCTCCAGTTCGGCGACTCGATGTTCCCGGTCGGCGGGTTCGCCTTCTCCGGCGGCCTGGAGATGGCTGTCCAGCTCGGAGTGGTGCGGGACCGGTCCGAGCTGGCGGAGTTCGTCGCCACCGTGGCCCACCTGGCTGCCGGCTGTGACGGGGTGGCGTTGCTGGTCGGGCACCGGGCGGCCCGGGCCGGCGACCTGGCCGGGATCCGCCGCGCCGACGAGGCGGTGCACCTGCGCAAGCTCTCCGAGGAGAGCCGGACCATGACGGTACGGATGGGTCGCAAGCTCGCCGAGGCCGCCGGGCACATCGTCGGCGACTCGCTGCTCGACAAGCGGTTCCGGGAGGCGGCCGAAGACCGGGTCCCGGTCACCTATCCGGTTGCGCTCGGCGTGCTCTTCGCCATCCTCGGCCTCTCCGAAGTGGACGCGTTCGCCGTACACCAGTACGGGGTCGCGACGATGGTGCTCGGGGCCGCCGTACGACTGATCCGGGTCGACCACCTCGACACCCAGTCGATCCTGTACGCGGTGAACGCGACCGCCGCCGACGAGTACCGCCGGGTGGCTGGTGTCGGCCTGGACGACATGGCCACCTTCGGGCCGGTGCTGGACGTGCTCGCGGCGGCCCACGTGCGGGCGCACGTGCGGATGTTCATGAACTGATTGCTGGGGACGAGATCGGGAGTGGTGTGGTGAAGACAGCGAGTCGGATCGGGGTGGGTGGCCCGGTCGGCAGCGGCAAGACGGCGATCATCGAGGCCATCGTGCCGAGGCTGGTCGAGAGCGGGTTGCGGGTGCTGGTGGTGACCAACGACGTGGTGACCACCGAGGATGCCGCGCACGTGCGGCGGGCGCTCACCGGTGTGCTTGTGCCCGAGCGGATCATCGGGGTGGAAACCGGGGCATGCCCGCACACCGCGATCCGGGAGGATCCGAGCATGAACCTCGCCGCCGTGGAGGACATGGAGCGGCGCTTCCCGGACAGCGACCTGGTGCTCATCGAGAGCGGCGGGGACAACCTGACGCTCACCTTCAGCCCGGCCCTGGTCGACCACTTCGTCTACGTGATCGACGTGGCGGCCGGTGACAAGATCCCCCGGAAGAACGGTCCGGGTATCGCCCGCTCCGACATCCTCGTCATCAACAAGATCGACCTTGCCCCGTACGTCGACGCCGATCTGGAGGTGATGGCACGGGACGCTGCCGCGATGCGCGACGGGAAGCCGTTCGTCTTCACCAACTGCCGTACCGGTTCCGGGGTCGACGAACTGATCTCCCTGATCCGGTACGACGTGCTGTTCGACCTTGCCCCGCCGGTCGGTACCGGTCCTCAGCCGCCTACCGGCCGGTCGGCGGGCGCGCTCGACGTACCGGCGTGAGGTGGCTCGACGGCGTACCGGAGCTGGCGCCGTACCAGGACCAACCGGCCCAACTGCCGGCCGCCGCGCCCGGCAAGGTGGGACTGCTCCGGCTCGACTTCGCGTGCCGCGGCCGTCGCACGGCATTGGTCGACCTGTTCCGGCAGGCCCCGCTGCTGGTGCAGCGCGCACTGTACTGGGACGCGGCGATGCCGGAGATGGCCTGCGTGTTCCTCGTCTCCACCTCCGGCGGGACGGTGCAGGGCGACCGGTACCGGATCGACGTGGCGCTCGGCGCACGGGCACGGGTGCACCTCGCCACACAGGCGGCCCAGAAGATCCAGCAGATGGACGCGAACTACGCCGCCCAGGTGCAGCGGATCAGCCTTGCCGACGAGGCGTATCTGGAGTACCTGCCCGAGCCGGTGATCCCGTACCGGCACAGCCGGTTCCACTCGTACACCGAGGTCACCCTGCCGGAGTCCGCCACCGCGCTGTACGCGGAGGTCCTGCTGCCCGGACGCAAACACCGGGACGGCGAGCTCTTCCAGTACGACCTCTTCTCGGCCACCCTCCGGGTGAACCGACCCGGCGGGCCGGACCTCTTCGTCGAGAAGTTCGTCGTCGAGCCCGGCCGGTTCGGTGCCGACCGGCGGGGCGTCTTCGGAGAGTTCCACGTCCTCGGCACCGTCGTGCTGCTGACCTCGGCGGAGCGGGCCGGACGGGTGGCCGACCGGACGCCACCGGTCTGGGACGCCGACGTCCCGTTGGCGGCCGGGGCGAGCCGGCTGCCGAACGACGCGGGCCTGCTCTACCGGGTGCTGGGCATGGAGACGGAACCGGTCCGGGAGCGGATCCGCGAGTTCTGTGCCGTGGCTCGGGCGGAGACCGTCGGCCGGGCCACCCCCGCAGCCTTCAGGTGGCGTTGACGGGCGCTCCGGCCGGGGTGCGGCGGCCCGGCCGTCGTCTGTGGATCCCGCCGGTCGCACCGACTTCCACCGACTCGATGTTTCTGAACCTCATCGGCTTAGTGTTTGGCCGCCACCCTCGCCCGTGATCGGCGTTGCCGAGAGCCCTGGCCGGGCTCGGCAACCACCTGGTCAGTCGTACGGCCGGCGCCAAGGGCCGCCCCGGCTCCGGGACCGGCACCGCCGGCCGGTCGCGGCGGCCGGCGCCGCACCGATGATGGGGCGGCCGGGTGCCGGCTTCGCCGGTCGGCCCGCCGACGGGTACCCGATCACCGACCCCCGGCTGGCCGACGACGGCACTGCCTGGTCCGGCGACGGGACGCTGGAGTGGAGCGGCGAGGCGGACCCACCGCCGTCCATCCTCGGCCACGAGGACTGACCGGTACCCGGGGCGTCACCGCCTGTTCCGGTGGCGGGGCCGGGTCAGCGCGAGCGCCGGGCGACGAAGACGAACTCCCGGCCGGGCCGGTCCGGTGCGTCGCGCACGTCGAGGACCCGGTAGCCGTTGGCGGCGAGGCTCGCCGCCACCTCGTCGCGCTCCCGGAACCGCAGCGTGGAGTCCGAGGTGACGACCGTGCCGTCGGCCAGGAACCGGTAGACGTACCGGAAGGAGACGAACGGGAGGCCGACCTCGGTGACCTCCAGGCGTCGCTGCACCGGACCGGTGCCCGGGATCTCCAGGGTGACCGGGTCCACCGTGGCCGCCCACTCCTGCCAGGCACGGCGTTCCGGTCGCCGGGTCTCGAAGACGAGGTGGCCGGCCGGGCGGAGCGCGGCGCGGATGCCCCGGAGGGTCCGCGCCCAGTCGTCGTCGGTCAGGAAGACCTGGGCGACGTTTCCGGTCATCGTGGCCAGGTCGGCCTCGACCGGTGGCAGCGCCGTGCAGTCACCGTGGATCCAGCGGACCGTCCCCGCCGGGTCCTTGCCGCGCGCGACCTGCAACGACGCCTCGGCCGGGTCGACGCCGACCACCGAGCGGCCGTGCCGGGCGAGCAGGATCGCCAGCGATCCGGTGCCGCAACCGACGTCGAGCACCGTCTCCGCGCCCAGTTCGTCGGCGATCGCGAGATAGCCGGCGAGGTCGTCGCGGTCGCCGTCGAAGGCGTCGTAGACGGCTGCGAGCAGCGGGTGGGTAAAGATCGGGTCCGGCATTCCATCACCCTTGGTCAAGGTTCGGGCGCTCTGCGTGAGGCGACCCTCCGGAGCCGGTGCCGGGTGGCTTCGCCTCGCGCTCCGGTGCAGGTCGCGGCGGTGAGATCCGTCATCCCGGTTAGGCGCGGCAGGTCGGGAATCGTAAGGTTAGCCGAACCTAATCCGAGGGGTGCGGAGAAACATCGTGACGACGGTAGCGGCCGAGGTCACCAGGACCGGAACCCGGCCGAGCCGCCGGGTCGGCCGGCGCGTCGCCGTCACCGGCGCGGTGGCCGTACTGCTGGTCCTGACGGTGCTGGCCAGTCTCGCACTCGGCAGCAAGCCGCTGGCACCCGCCGAGGTGTGGCACGCGCTGGTCGCACCGGACGGCGGCGAGGCGAGCACCATCGTCCGGGAACTGCGCGTCCCGCGTACCCTGCTCGGCCTCGTGGTGGGTCCCGCGCTCGCGCTGGCCGGGGTACTGCTCCAGGCACTCACCCGCAACCCGTTGGCCGAGCCCCGGATCCTCGGGGTCAGCGCCGGCGCCTCCCTCGGCGTGGTGCTCGCGATCGCGGTGTTCGGGGTCGGCACCCTGGCCGGGTACGTCTGGTTCGGTGTCGTCGGCGCCCTCCTCGCCGGCCTGCTCGTCTTCGGTATCGCGAACCGGGCCCGCGAGGGCGCCAGCCCGGTGACCCTGGCCCTGGTCGGCGTCGCCCTGGACGCCAGCCTCGGCGCGACGGTGATCGCCCTGCTCACCGTCGACGCCCGCACCTTCGAGGAGTACCGCTTCTGGGTCGTCGGGGGGCTGACCGGCCGGGACGCGGCCGTCGCCGGCCAGGTCGCCCCGTTCGTGGTCGCCGGTGTCCTGCTGGCCCTCTTCGCCGCCCGTGGCCTCGACGCGCTGGCGCTCGGCGACGACGTCGCCCGCGGGCTCGGCCACCGGATCGGGCTGGTCCGGCTCGCCGGGGGAGCGGGCGCGGTACTCCTGATCGGGGCGGCGGTCGCCGCGGCCGGGCCGATCGCGTTCGTCGGACTCGCCGTGCCGCACCTGGCCCGCGCCCTGGTCGGCGTCGACCATCGCTGGACCCTCGCGGTGGCGGCGCTGCTCGGGCCGGCGCTGCTGCTCGCCGCCGACGTCATCGGCCGGCTCGTCGCGCCGCCCGGCGAGGTGCCGGCCGGCATCGTCACCGCGCTGCTCGGCGCGCCGCTGCTGGTCGTGCTGATCCGCCGGGCCCGGACGGTGACCGCGTGACCGGCCGGAGCGGGACGATCCCGGCGGTACCGCTGGGCCGGACCATGCTCCGGCTCGGCCCCACCCGGCTGGTCGTACGGCACCGGCCGCTGCTGGTCGGCGGGGTACTGGTCGTGCTGCTCGCCGCCGCCGTGGTGCTGGCGCTGTCGCTCGGCACCCCGTACGTCGCCCCGCAGGACGTGCTCGCGTCGCTGCTCGGCACCGGCACCCGCTACGACCTCGTCGTCCTCGAACTGCGGCTGCCCCGGGTGGTCCTGGCGGTGGCGGTCGGGGCGGTCTTCGGCATCGCCGGCACGCTGATCCAGACCGTCGCCCGCAACCCGCTGGCCAGTCCCGACGTCATCGGCGTCAGCCAGGGGGCCGGACTCGCCGCCACCGTGGCGCTGACCACCGGGGCGAGCGCCGCGCTGATCGCCCCCGCCGCGCTCGCCGGTGGACTCCTCGCGGCGGTCGCGGTGCTGCTGCTCGGCCTGCGGCACGGCCTCGCCGCGCAGCGGTTCGTGCTGGCCGGGGTCGCCGTCGCGGTGGCGCTGCGGGCGCTGACCGAGGTGGTGATGCTCTCGGCGGACCCGATCGACGGGATCCGGGCGCAGATCTGGCTGGTCGGCACGCTGGCCGGCAAGGGCTGGACGGAGGCGGCGTACCTCGGGGTGACCCTGCTGGTGCTGCTGCCGGTGCTCGCCTGGGCCGGCTGGGCGCTGAACGGCAGCGCGCTCGACGACGACACCGCCCGGGGGATCGGGCTGCGTCCGGTCGCCCGCCGCGTCGGCCTGGCCACCACCGGGGTACTGGCCGCCGCGATGGTCACCGCGCAGGTCGGCGCGGTGGACTTCGTGGCCCTGGCCGCCCCGCAGATGGCCCGGCGGCTGGTCCGGGCCGAACGGCCGCCGCTGTTCTGCGCCGCCCTGGTCGGGGCGCTGCTGGTGGTCCTCGCCGATCTCGCCGGCCGCCGGCTCTTCGCCCCCACCCAGCTTCCGGCCGGGGTACTCACCGCCGCCCTCGGCGGGCCGTACCTGATCTACCTGCTGCTCCGTGGCCGACGGAAGGTCTCCTAGATGCTCTCCACGCGCGATCTCACGGTCGGGTACGAGGACCGGACCGTCATCGACGGCCTCGACCTGGAACTGCCCTCCGACGCGTTCACCGTCATCGTCGGACCGAACGCCTGCGGCAAGTCGACCCTGTTGCGGACCATGGCCCGGCTGCTCACCCCGCGCCGGGGCGCCGTACTGCTCGACGGGGAGGCGATCCGGGACCTGCCGACCCGGGCGGTCGCCCGCCGGCTGGGCGTACTGCCGCAGAGCCCGCTGGTGCCGGAGGGGGTGACCGTGGCCGACCTGGTCGGCCGGGGGCGGCAGCCGTACCAGCGGTGGTGGCGGCAGTGGTCCCCGGAGGACGAGGTGGCGGTCCGCGAGGCGATGGTGCTGGCCGACGTCGCCGCGCTGGCCGAGCGCCCCGTCGACACCCTCTCCGGCGGGCAACGGCAGCGGGTCTGGATCGCCATGACGCTGGCCCAGGACACCGAGGCGCTGCTGCTCGACGAGCCGACCACCTTCCTCGACCTGGCCCACCAGGTGGAGGTGCTGGACCTGCTGCACCGGCTGCGTACCGAGCGCGGCCGTACCGTCGTCGCCGTCCTGCACGACCTCAACCAGGCCGCCCGGTACGCCGACCACCTGGTCGCGATGCGGGACGGCGCGGTGGTCGCCGCCGGGCCGCCCCGGCAGATTCTCACCGCGGAGCTGGTCCGCGACGTCTTCGGGCTCGACTGTGTCGTCGTGCCCTGCCCGGTGACCGGGGCGCCACTGGTCGTCCCGGCCCTGGGCACGCTGTCCCTGGAGAAAGGTTCCTCATGCGCCGCACAGTCATGACCCTGCTCACCGTCGCCGCTCTCGGCGCCGGTCTGGCCGGCTGCACCAGCAGCGATCCGGTGGTCGGTGCGGAGGCCGGGGCGCAGACCCGGACCGTCACCCACGCGATGGGCAGTACGGAGGTGCCGGCGCAGCCGAAGCGGGTCGTCGTACTCGACTCCGACAAGATCGACACCGCCCTCTCCCTCGGGGTGGTGCCCGTCGGCGCCGCCCAGGCCGGCGAGGTGGCCGGCTGGCCGTCGTACTTCGGTGCGGAGAAGGTCGCCGGGATCAAGCAGGTCGGCCTGCTCACCGAGCCGGACCTGGAGGCGATCACCGCGCTCCAGCCGGACCTGATCCTCGGCAGCAAGTTCCGGCAGGAGAAGTTCTACGACGAACTCACCGCGATCGCCCCGACCGTCTTCACCGAGCGGGTCGGCATCAGCTGGAAGGAGAACTTCCTCCTCGACGGGCAGGCGCTCGGCAAGGAGCAGGAGGCGAAGGACCTGCTGGCCGCGTACGAGAAGCGGGCCAAGGACCTCGGTGCCGAGCTCGGCGACGCCGCCGCCCGGAAGATCTCGATCGTCCGTTTCCGGCCCACCGAGATCCGGGTGTACGGCCCCGAGTCCTTCTCCGGCCTCGTCCTCGGTGACGTCGGGCTGGGCCGGCCGGAGCGGCAACTGCTGGCGAACAAGGAGGACAAGCGGTTCGACAAGGTGAGCCCGGAACGGATCTCCGAGGTCGACGGGGACATCATCTTCGTCACCGCGTTCGGCGAGAAGGCCGCCGCCGAGCAGGCGAGGGTGACCGGCGGCAGCCTCTGGAAGAACCTCCCGGCGGTCAGGGCCGGCAGGGCGTACGTGGTCGCCGACGAGACCTGGATGACCGGGATCGGTGTCACCGCAGCCGGAAAGATCCTCGACGACCTGGAGAAGTACATTCCGGCCGCCTGACCCGAAGCTGGCCGCCCGGCCGGTACCGGCGCTGCCCAGGCGCGCTCGCGGTTTGGCGGGTCGCCTGGGCAGCGCGCTCTCCGGAGGTCGCGGATCCCGCTGACCCGCGTACGATCGGCGACGTCGACAAGCTTCAGGACGTCCTCCGTCGCACGCCCCACCCGATGGCGGCGGCGAAGGGCAGGCGCCCCGGCGTGCATTCGCCGGAGTGACCCGGACCCGGCCGACGGGTGGGATCGATGTGGCTCGTGGCGCTCGCGCTGCTGGCCGGTGCGTTCACCGGCGCGATTCTGACGGCGCTGCGCGGCCGTCACATCCGGGCCAGGCTCCGGGCCGAACTCGTCGAGCTGGAGCATTCGGTGCAGCGGCGGGCCGACCAGGTGACCTCGCTCAGCCACGAACTGCGCACCCCGCTCAGCATGATCAAAGGGGCGGTGGACCTGCTCCGGGAGGGGATGCCGGGTCCGCTGACCCCGGCGCAGGGCCGGCTGCTCCAGGTGCTCGACCACCAGTCCACCCAGGTGATCGGGCTCTGTGAGAGCCTGCTGATCCAGGCGAAGATCGAGGCGGGGCTCTTCGTCCCGAAACTGGAACGGGTGGACCTTTCGGTGGTCGCCCGGGACGTCGTCACCGCGATGCGTCCACTCTGCGCGCAGCGGCAACAGCGGATCAGTCTGGACGCCCCGCAGGTGACGCCGAGGATCGAGGCCGATCCGATGCTGCTGGCCCAGGCCATCACCAATCTGCTCTCCAACGCCAGCCGGTTCACCACCACCGGTGGCAGCATCGACGTCAGGGTGACAGCGATCGACACCGGGCTCGCCGTCTACGTGACCGACGACGGGGCCGGGATGAGCCGGGAGGAGCGGCACCGGCTGTTCCACCGGTTCGCCACCGGGCGACCGCTGGCCGACGGGACCGGACTCGGCCTGGTCATCACCAAGACGATAGTGGAGCTACACGGAGGCGAGATCATGGTGCACACCGCGTCGCAGCGGGGAACCACGTTCCTCTTCACCCTGCCCCGCACCGCGCCGGCCGGTACCGGATCGTGACCGGTCCGGTCGAGGCCCGCTCCGATCGTTCCGGTCCGACGGCCCTGGTCGTCGACGACGAACCGCAGATGACGGTGATCGTCGAGTTCGCCCTGGAGACCCAGGGGTTCTCCGTGCTCGTCGCGCACGACGGCGCGACCGCGCTGCACCTGCTGCGGACCCGACCGATCGACCTGGTCGTCCTGGACGTGCTCATGCCGACCATGGACGGGTTGAGCCTCTGCCAGCGGATCCGCGCCCGCTCCGAGGTCCCGATCATGCTGCTCACCGCCCTGTCCCAACAGGACGATGTGATCGCCGGCCTGGAACACGGGGCCGACGACTACGTGACGAAGCCGTTCCACCCCCGCGAGGTGGCGCTGCGGGCCCAGGCGCTGGTGCGCCGGCGTCGCGACACCGGCTCCGCGATCCGGGTCGACAAGCTGGTGATCGACCTGACCAACCGGACCGTCGTGCTCGCCGGTCGTCAGCTCAACCTGCCGTACACCGAGTTCAAGCTGCTCGCCCACCTCGCGGCCCGCCGCGGCACCCCGCAGTCGTGGCAGGACCTGCTCCGCGAGGTGTGGGGGACGACCGACCTGATCGGCGGCCGGGACGTGGTCAAGTCCACCGTCTACCGGTTGCGCTCCCGGTTGGCGGCGACCCCGGACGGAGCGGGATACATCCGTACCCTGCGCGGTGTCGGCTATCTGATGCCGGACTCCCTCGGCGACGCCCCCGAGGGCGGAGCCGGGTGACAGCGGTGTCACCAGGGCTCACGAACGTGTTACCGGAGCCGTCGTCATCCGCACCTAACCTGGCCGCAACACTGCGACAACCTGGGAGGTCGGGCTTCGATGACGAGTCGATTTCGGCGCGGCGTGAGCTGGCTGGGGTGCGCGGCGGTCCTCGTACTGGCCGCCGGCTGCGCCCGGGAGCCGGGCAACGGCTCCGGTGGTACGACCGACGGTGGCGTCGTGCACGTCGTGTGCGGCGGGACGGAGGAGTGGTGCGCGGCGACCACGGCCCGGTTCAGCGCGACGACCGGGCTCCGGGCCGACTTCGTCCGACTCTCCAGCGGCGAGGCGCTGGCCCGGATCAAGGCCGGTAGGGGCAACGCGGAGTTCGACGTCTGGTACGGCGGCCCGGCCGACGGCTACGCGGCCGGCGCCGCCGAGGGGATGCTGGAGGCGTACGTCTCGCCGAACGCCGACGCGATCCCGGCCAGATACCGGGACACGTCCGGGCTCTGGACCGGTGTCTACGTCGGAGCGCTCGGGTTCTGCGGCAACCCGGAGCTGTTGGCGGAGGCCGGAGTCGAGGTGCCGGACTCCTGGGCCGACCTGCTCGACCCGAAACTCGCCCGGGACATCGGTATCGCCCATCCGTCCACCTCGGGCACCGCCTACACGGCGCTCTGGACCCAGGTGCTGCTCGCCGGCGGCGACCAGGGCAGGGCGCTGGAGTACATGCGCCGGCTGCACCCGAACGTGTTGCAGTACACCAAGTCCGGTGCGGCACCCGCCCAGATGACGGCCCGGGGCGAGGTGGCGGTCGGGGTCATCTTCTCCCACGACTGTGTGGCGGCCAGGGAGGCGGGCTTCCCCGACCTGGTGGTCTCCTTCCCGGAAGAGGGAACCGGCTACGAGACCGGCGGGGTGGCGCTGGTCAGCGGCGCCAGGAACCCTGACAGCGGCCGGAAGTTCATCGACTGGGCGCTGACCGTCGAGGCACAGGAGATCGGGCCGACGGTGCGGTCGTACCAGTTCCCGACCAACCCGGGCGCGAAGGTCTCGGACAAGGTCGTGGACCTGCGCACGATCAAGCTGGTCGACTACGACGCGGTCGCGGCGGGGGCGGCGAAGACCGCGCTGAACCGGCGCTTCGACGCCGAAGTGGCCCGGGCGCCGAAGTCATGACCACCATGATCCACGTTCCGGAGCTGGCCCCCGGCCCGGCGGCGCCACCGCGCCGTCGGCGCCGGCGGCGGCTCGACCTCGGCATCCGACTGCTCCTCGTCGCCTGCGTCGGGCTGGTGACGATCGGCAGCGTCGTCCCGCTCGTCGCCGTCCTCGCGGCGGCGTTCGGCCCGGAGGCGCTGCCGCGCTACGCACGCTTCCTCAGCTCCCCGGTCGACCTGGCGATCCTGCGCAACACGCTGGTGCTGGGCGTGCTGGTCGGGTTCTTCGGGACGGCGCTCGGCTTCCTCTTCGCCTTCGTCCAGACCCGCCTCGCCGTACCGGGCAAACGGATCCTGCACGTGGTGGCGCTGGTGCCGATCGTCAGCCCGCCGTTCGCGGTCGCCACCGCCACCGTCGTGCTCTACGGGCGGCGGGGCGTGATCAGCAACGGCCTCCTCGGCCTGGAGTACGACATCTACGGGCTCGACGGTCTGGTCTTCGTGCTCTCCCTGTCGCTCTTCCCGGTGGCGTACCTCGGCCTGCTCGGCATGCTCCGCGGGTTGGACCCGGCGCTGGAGGAGGCCGCGATGAACCTCGGGGCCAGCCGGTGGCGGACCCTGCGCACCGTCGTCCTGCCGCTGCTGGCGCCGGGGCTGGTGGCGCCGTTCCTGCTGCTCTTCGTGGAGGCGATCGCCGACCTGGCCAACCCGCTCGTACTCGGCGGCGACCACACGGTGCTGGCCAGCCGGGCCTACCTGGCGGTCACCGGCGAGTACGACACCACCAGCGCCGCCGTCTACTGCGTGATCCTGCTCGTGCCCGCGCTCGGGTTGTACGTCGCGCAGCGGTACTGGCTGAACCGCAAGGTCCGGACCACCATCACCGGGCGGCCCTCGGGCAGCGTGCACCTGATCGACAACTGGGTACGGTGGCCGATCTTCGGGCTCGCGCTGCTGGCCGCGGCGCTCGTCGTCAGCGTCTACGGCACGGTGCTGCTCGGTTCGGTGACCCGGGTGTTCGGGGTGGACAACACGGTGACCCTGGAATATCTGCGGGAGGTGGTCGCCGGGGTGGGGCAGGAAGCCGTGCGCGACACGGTCGTGTTCGCGGCTCTCGCCACCCCGGTCGCGGCGTTCTTCGGGCTGGTCATCTCCTGGCTCGTGGTCCGGCACCTGCACCGGGCCGCCGGGTTGCTGGACTTCGCCGGCACGCTCGGGGTCGCCGTGCCGGGGACGGTGTTGGGCATCGGTTTCGTGCTCGCGTACCGGCCGGAGCGGTGGCTCGGCCCGATCCAGGTCTTTCCCAGCCTGGTCGGCGGCAGCGCCATCGCCGGTGGGGCGGCGGCGATCGTCGTCGCGTACGTCATCCGGAGCCTCCCCGCCGGCCAACGCACCGCGGTCGCCGCCCTGACCCAGATCCACCCGCAGATCGAGCAGGCCTCGACGGACCTCGGAGCGGGCCCGCTGCACACCTTCCGACGGGTCACCCTGCCGCTGATCCGGCCGGCGCTGCTGACCGGCCTGAGCTACAGCTTCGCCCGCAGCATGACCTCGATCTCGACGATCGTCCTGCTGGTCACGCCGGAGACGAAGATCATCACCTCCCAGGTGCTGAGCGCCGCCAGCGCCGGCCGGTACGGGGTGGCCTTCGCCTACTGCACCGTGCTGACCGCCATCGTGCTGGCGGCCTTCGCGCTCATCCGTCTCGTCGTCGGCGCGGGGGCCAACCTGAACCGCGTCGCCACCGACACCGAAAGGCCGAAACGATGAGCACAGTGCTGCCCGACCTGGCCGTCGCCGCGTCCGCCGCTGCCGGCACCGGACGGCTGCGCCTGGAGGCGTTGACCAAGACGTTCGCCAGCCGTACCGGCCCGGTCACCGCCGTCGAGGCCGTCGACCTCGACGTCGCGCCGGGCGAGTTCATCACGCTGCTCGGGCCGTCCGGGTGCGGCAAGACCACCACGCTGCGGATGGTCGCCGGCTTCGAGGACGCCACCAGTGGACAGATCCGGCTCGACGACAGGGTGATCGACTCGATGCCACCCCAGCGGCGTCCGATGGCGATGGTCTTCCAGAGCTACGCCCTCTTTCCGCACCTCACGGTCGGCGAGAACATCGCGTACGGGCTCAGGCTGCGGCGACGTGGCCGCGAGGAGGTCGCCACCAGCATGCGGATGGCGCTGACCAGCATGAATCTGGTCGGTCTGGAGGACCGGAGCCCGCACGAACTCTCCGGCGGTCAACAGCAGCGGGTCGCCCTGGCCCGGGCCCTGGTCGTGCAGCCGAAGGTGCTGCTCTTCGACGAGCCGCTGTCCAATCTGGATGCCAAGCTGCGGGGTTCGATGCGCGCGGAGATCCGGCGCATCCAGCGGATGTTCGGGATCACCAGCATCTACGTCACGCACGACCAGGACGAGGCGATGAGCATGTCGGACCGGATCGTGGTGATGAACCGGGGACGGGTCGAGCAGGTGGCCGTGCCGGGAGAGATCTACCTGCGCCCGGCCAGCGTCTTCGTCGCGGACTTCATCGGGCGGGCCAACTTCGTCGAGGTGCTGCCGGAGCGGGTCGGCGACGGCCGGGCCGTGGTGCACGCCCTCGGGCAGCGGCTGACCGTGGCGGCCCACCCCCAGGTGTCGGCGAACGGCGACGACACCTATCTGATGGCCCGGCCGGAGACCATGACACTGGCGCCGGTCACCGACGGCGGGACCGGCATCGGCGCGGTGCTCCGTTCGACGTTCCACGGACCGGCCGTGGACTACGAGATCGAGACCACCAGCGGCACGCTGACCGTGACCGATCCCGGCGCCGATCCCCGGGAGGCTCTCGCCGAGGGCACCAGCGTCAACGTGCGGATCGACCCGGACCGGGCCTACCTGCTGACCCGGGACTGACGTGGCGATGACCGTACCCGAACCGATCCTGCTCAGTCGCCGCCCCGGCGCCCCGGTAACCGGCCTCGACCCGGTCTGGTACGCGGCGTACGGGTCGAACCTGGACGCCGACCGGTTCGGCTGCTATCTCGGTGGTGGCCGACCGGTGGGCGGTCAGCGTGACCATCCCGGGTGCCGGGACGGCAGCCCGCCCCGGGACGACCGCCCGGTGCTGCTTCCCGGCGGTCTCTACTTCGCCCTCGAATCGCGGACCTGGTCCGGTGGGATGGCCTTCTACGACCCGGGGCTGCCCGGTGTGGTCGCCGCTCGGGCGTACCTGCTCTCCGCCGACCAGTTCGCGGACGTCGCCGCGCAGGAGATGCACCGGCTGCCGAGCGGTCCGCTGGACCTGATCGCCGCCGCCGTCGCCGCCGGTCGGGCCAGTGCCGGCCCGGGCCGGTACGAGACGGTGGTCTGCGCCGGCATCCTCGACGGGCACCCGGTGCTCACCCTCACCGCGCCCTGGCGGGCCGGGGAGGTGCCGCCGAACCCGCCGGCCCCGGCGTACCTGGCCACCGTCGCCCGTGGCCTGCGGGCCAGCCACGGCTGGACCGACGAGCGGATCGTCGGCTACCTGAACGGCCGCCCCGGCGTCGACGGCCGGCTGACCTGCTGCCCCGGCGTCGACGGCCGGGCGGAGTACCGGCTGCGGGCATAATGCCCGGGTGTCGCATGCCGATCTCACCCTGTCCGCCTGGTCGGATCTCTCCGACGAGGCTGCCGACCGGACCGCCGCCGCCATCGCCCGGAGCCTCGACGCCCGGCTCGCCGGCACCGCCCCGCACGGGTACGCCGGCCGGACCGGCCGGGTCGCCTTCTTCGACCGCGACGGCATCCGCTACGCCCTGGTGCCGGGCGGTACGGTGCAACTCGGCCACGACGCGGCCCGGCTGCGTCCCAGCGCCCGGCAGCTCGCCGACTTCGCCGAGGCCGCCGACGAGTGGGGGCTGACCGGGCCGCTCGATCGTTTCGTCGCCGAGACCACCTCGCCGCCGCGCCGGGTCTCGGTGCCGGCTCGACTCGTCGCCGTGCGCTCGGTGGAGGCCGGGACGCTGCTGGCGGTCGACGACGAGGCCGATCTCGACGACGGCGAGGGGGAGCACGACCACGCCTGGCTGATGGCCGGGCTCGCCCGCCGGGGCCTTCGGCCACCGACCCCCGACGAGTGGGAGTACGCCTGCGGCGCCGGGGCCGCCACCCTGTTCCGCTGGGGCGACGACTATCCGGAGGGCGAACCGTACGGCAGGGTGCCGTTGATCCAGGAGCCGAACCTCTTCGGCCTGGTCATCGGCGACGACCCGTACCGCTCCGAGTTCACCACCGAGCCGGACGTGTTCTGCGGCGGCGACGGCGGCTCGGCGCTCTGCGGCGGGTACGGCAGCTTCCTGAGCTGGCTCACCCTCGCCACCGCCTACCGGGAGGCGGAGCTGGCCGAGGTCGTCTACGACGGCGGCCTCACCGACGAGACCCCGGTGCGCCCGGTCCTGCCGATCCCCTGACCACCCGCCGCCCCGACACTCGACAGTGCACGGTTCGACGCCGGGCCGCCCGGCGGATGACGCCCCGAGGCGCTCGCCCACTCGTCGACGCGCGCCCGGTCGAGGGTGTGCGGTCGGCGGCGGTGCACCGGGTGCCGGACAGCGGAAACCGGCAGACTTGTCGGTGGCGACCGCGGGGAGGATTCCGGGATGTGGAGCAACGAGGCGGAACTCGAAGCGGCCCGGCGCCGGGTGCAGGCGTGGCAGGCGTCCTCCGCCGACCGGGCGGAGCGGGCCGCCGAGCTGTCCCGTCGGCTGGCCGGGCTGCGGGTGACGACGCGCGGCGCCGACGGGCTGGTCGAGGTGACGCTCGACTCGTCCGGGGCGCTGGTCGACCTCCGGCTGGACGAGCGGACCCGGCAGCAGCCGGCGGCCCGGGTGGCCGAGGAGATCCTGGCCACCGTCCGGGCCGCCCGGGCGGAGCTGTCGCGCCGGGTGGCCGAGGCGACCGAGGAGTCGCTGCGGGCCGACGACCGGTGACGCCGACGGTCAGTGCGCCAGGTCCCGGCGGGCACGGACCGCCGCGACGAGGATGGCCCGGCGCTGCGCGGCGGTGTGCCGGCCGGCCGCCAGCCACTCGTCCGAGACGTCCCTGACGGTACGGAGAAAGTCGCCGTGCCGGCGGAACGGCGCCGCCGCCCAGACCCGGTCGAGGAAGGTCTCGCCGTCGGCGTCCCGCAGGCCGTCGTTGGGTACGCCGGTGCGGACCGACCCGAACACCACCTCCGGCTCGACCCGCCGGACGTACGGGTGGTAGGCGTTGAACTCTCCCGGCACCGGGTCGGAGACGTAGTACGGGGCCAGCAGGTAGCCGTGGGTGCTGAAGTGCATCGGCGTCCCGGTGGGTTGGATCGCCCTGCCGAGGTCGCCGTCCAGCCCGAGGGTGGGGAAGAACGTGAACTCGCGGTAGCTGGGGGTGGCGTCCCGGACGACCATCAGCGTCGGACCGTACATGATGGACTGTACCGACCTGTCGTCGAGAGCCTTCTCCACCCGGAAGCGCAGCGGCATCGAGATGTCGATCCGGTCGCCCTCCCGCCACCACCGGTCGAGGGTGAGATAGCTGCCCGGCACCGCCTTCACGTGCTGTTGGCGACCGTTGACCCGGACGGTGTAGTCGGCGCCGGCCCAGGACGGCACCCGGAGCTTCACCCGCAGCCGGCCGTGCCCCCGGTCGAACCGGAGCGTGCTGGCGCCCTCGGTCGGATAGGCCGTCTCCTGGCTGATCACGAAGCCCCGTTCCGGCCAGGTCAGCACGGAGGCGATGAAGAGGTTGACGTAGAGGGCGGAGTCGTCCGCCGAGCGGAAGTAGATCGTCTCCTGGTATTTGGTGTGGCTCTCCAGGCCGGTGCCGTTGCAGCAGCTTCCGTTGCCGCCGTACCGGCTGTATTCCACGACGTTGCCGATCCGCCGTGACCGGCCGGGCCACATGTTCTGGTGGTACGTCACCTCGGTGCTGGTGACGCTGTCGACGTCCCGGCGGGAGCTGAGGATCTGGTTGTGCAGCGCCTTCTCGTAGTAGTCCAGGTACGCCGGGTCCGGGTCGTGGAAGAAGAGGTTCCGGGTCAGCCGGAGCATGTTGTACGCGCAGCAGGTCTCGGCGTGCCGGGGATCGCTGCCGGAGGTGAACCCGGAGGTGATGATCCCGCGCGCCCGGAAGTGTTCGCTCTGCCCGGCACCGCCGTTGCTGAAAATCCGGTGCGGCACCACCATGGACCAGAAGTTCCGGGCCGCCCGGTGGTAGTCGCGCTCGCCGGTCCGCTCGAAGATCCGCAGGTAGCCGATGTTCGGCGCCATGTACTGGTTGGCGTGCCGGCCGGCGAGTTCGTCCCGCTGTGCCAGGGAGGCGGCGAAGAGGGTGCTGAAGGTGAACGCCTTCGCCGTGTCGAGGTACCGGGCGCGTCGCTCGCGGTCGGGGGCCAGGGCGGAGAGTTCGGCCATCACCTCGTTCATCGAGCCGGCCTCACCGGCGCTGTAGATGTCCCACATCCGGTCCAGGTCGGCCCGGCTGATCCGGCTGAGTCGACTGTGCGCCCAGTCGCCCATCCGGAAGACGATCGCCAGCGCCTCCTCGTTGCCGACCAACTGGTACGCGTTGAGCAGGCCGCGCATGATCTTGTGGCAGGTGTACCAGACCGCCCAGACGGCGTTCGGCCCGCTGTTCGGCTGGAACGTCGGCGGTTCGAGGCGACTGAACTGCCCCTCCGGGAACGCGGCCAGGAAACCGGGGTGGGCGGTGCCGACGATCGTGGCGGCGTGGCCGTTGCCCGAGTGGTCGGCGGCGGTCTCGCCCTCCTCCTCGAACCGGTACCAGGCCAGCGGGGTGGCCGCGGTCGACGTGCCGGCCGTCCCGTCCGGTGCGGCGAGCGCGCGGATCTCGTCCGGGCCGAGTGCCCGGTCGTAGATCCGCAGGTCGTCCACTGTCGCGGTGAGCAGCGGATCGTTGTTGGCGGGGGAGCGGCCGATCCAGTTGTCGGTGGTCCGGCCGAGGTTGGCCGGGCCGAGCGTCACGGCGCCGGCGCCGACCTCGGCACCGTCGAGGTAGATCCGGGCGGTGGCGTCGGCGGCGGAGAGGGTGACCGCCAGGTGCGCCCACTCGCCGACCGGGACGGGCACGGTGGCGTCGACCCGCTGCTCGCCGGCACTGCCGCCGGTGGTGATCGCGAACCTCGGGCCGGCACCGGCGGCGATCCGGGCGGTCAGCGACAGGTAGGACTGCGGCCCGGCGCCGAAGCTGAAGATCCGGGCGGCGGTCTGCGCGGCCGCCAGGTTCACCCAGGTGGCGACGGTGAGCTCGGTGACGCCGTCGAGGATTCCGGCCGGCATCAGGACGTACTGGTTGGGGTGCGGGTCGCCGAGCCGGACGGCCCGACCCGCGCGGCCGGCGACCCGGCCGAAGTTGCGCCGGTCGAGTTCCCGCTGGCACCTGCCCAGCTCGGTCACCAGGTAGTCGAGCTTCTCCCGGAAGATCTCCTCGCCGGTGTCGGCGTAGCACTGCGCCAGCATCGTCAGGTAGTGCCCGGTGAAGTGGCCCCGGAGCAGGTGGTTCGGGGTGTCCCAGCCGCCCGGCCAGGTGCCCGGGGCGGGCAGCCCGGCGTTGGCCCGGAACAGGTGCAGCATCCGGTCGGGGCCGTCGAGGACGCCCCCGGTGCCCGGATAGTTCCGCGCGTAGTTGAGCATCCGGTCCCGCTTCTGCTGGAAGATCCCGTCGCGCAGCGCCACCTGGTTGAGGGCGAACGGCTTGACCACCCAGTTGTCGGCGACCCAGCCGGGCCGGGGGAGCGGTCCGGGGTCCGCGCCGGTCCCGGCGTCGCCGGTCGGCGCCGCCGCGTCGGCCCGGGCCGGCCCGACCGAGGCGGCGGCGGGTACGGTGGCCGCCAGCGCGCCGAGGCGCAGGGCGTCCCGTCGGGACAGGTGCTCGCTCACGGTGGCCTCCTCGGTGTTGCCGACGCCGCGGGTCGCGGCCGGGACGGGGCCGGAGGGTCAGTTCGCCGGTCGGTAGTGACCGGTGAGCCGGCCGAGTTTCAGCGCCAGGTGCAGGCAGAGCCGCTCGTTGCCGTCCTTGAGGTCGGTCTCGGCGAGCTGCTCCACCCGGTGCAGCCGGTAGTAGAGCGTGGTGCGGTGCAGCCGCAGCTGCTCGGCCGTGGCATGCGCGTTCCCGGCCAGGTCGAGGTACGCCTCCAGCGTCTCCAGCAGCACCTGGTTGGAGTCGTCGCGCAGCAGCCGCTCCAGCCCCGGGTGCACGCCCGCGACGTCGAGGTGCTGGCCGTTCATCCGGGACAGCATCCGGTAGATGCCGAGGTTCGACCAGGCGATGATCGGGCCGAGCGCGGAGAGCTGCCCACCCACCCGGGCCGACTGGAGCGCCTCGTCGTAGGCGTGCACCACCTCGGCCAGCCGGGGCCGGGGCTCGCCGATCCCGACCACCACCCGGGCCACCGAGGGCAGGCTCCGGGTCGCCTTGTGCAGCGCCTCGCTCAGGTGCCTGGCGGTCGCCTCGGCGGAGGGCCGGCCGGCACCCTGAGCACCGCAGATCAGCAGTACTCCCTGGTCGTGCCGGACCAGGTGCAGCGCCTCGCGTACCCCGACCCAGCGGCGGGTGGCCACCAGCACCTGTTCCAGGGCGATCCGGGCCACCTCGTCGAGTACCTGCCCCCGGGCCGGCACCAGCTGCGCCACCACGGCGTTGGCCGGCCCGTCGGCGGCGACCACCCCCTCGGCGAGCAGCGAACGGACCGCCTCGGCCCGGATCTCCGGACTGTCCACCAGCAGCGTCCGGGCCGCCTCCGCCTCCCGCTGCGAGGCCAGCTCGCCGAGCAGGTTCTCCCGGTAGAGCGCGAGGGAGAGGTCGGACATCGCCCGGGTCACGGTCTCGATGTCGTCATCGGTCATCCCGCCGTCGGCGTCGATGAACCAGACGAAGCCGAGCAGCAGGTCGTGGTGGGTGATCGGCACGCAGAGCCGGGGCAGCAGGTCCAGCTCCGGGCAGGCCGGGGTGCGGACCGGGGTACGGGCCTTCATGATGCCGACGTCGTGGAACCAGGAGATGACCTCGGGCGTGGTGTGCCGGCGCAGGATGGAGGTCTTGCGTACGTCGTCCATCAGTCCGGTGTGCTCGCTGTACACGACCACCCGCTGCCGGCGGTCCTCGATCAGCGCCGGCCGGCCCACCCGGGCCGCCACCGCGTCGACGATCCGTTGCAGCTCCGTGTGCATGCCTTCCCCTGATCCTCCCCGTGGCCGGCCGCCGGCCCACCCCGTCGGGTGGCCCGACGTGGTGCACCGCCGGTCCTCACCCTCCGACGGCACCGGCCCGCGACGCAAGTGCTTCGGGGCGTACGGCACAAGTCCCGACAGAAGTCCTGATCCGCCCAGCGGGCTTCCTGCATCTGTCCGAAGACCCGGAAACGTCGCTGTCCTTACCGTGCTTGCGACATCCGCCGACCGGGGCCGCGACCTCCCGCGCCCCGGCCGGTCCGAGCACCCGGCACCCGAACACCCCGGCACCCGAGCCCCCGACCCGAAGGAGATGCGTTGCGTCGCGCCACCCGCACAGACCAGCTCCGCAGGGCGTTCGCCGCGGCCGTCGCGGTCGTCGCCGCCTCCGCCCTGCTCACCGGGCCCGCGAGCGGACCGGCCCAGGCCGGCCCGGGCACCGCGGCCGCGCCACTGGACCCGGTCGACCCGCAGACCTGGCAGGACCAGGAGACGATGACCTGGGACGACTACCGGCCGGTGCCCGGCGCGAACTGGGCCGACCCGAGCCGCCAGCCGAGCCAGCGCAAGCTGCGGATCGCCCTGGTCGCCGCCGACTATCCCGACCAGTCGTTCGTGATCACCCAGAACCGGGGCTCGGACCCGTTCCGCAACCCGCAGGTCAACCCGGTGGCCCGGGCCGACGTGGCCCGGTTCTACGCCGACTTCTGGGGTACGCCGAGCGCGCTCAACCACGGCCACACGGTGCACGAATACTGGATGGAGCAGACCAACGGGCGGGTCGGGGTCGAGTTCACCCCGTTCGGCCCGTACCGGCTGCCCCGCAAGCAGTTCGAGTACGGGCTCAACGACATCGGGCAGAACGGCACCGGCTGCCCGGCCGGCTCCACCTGCAACGGCAACCTCGACGCCGACGTGGACGCGCTGTGGCGGGCCGCCGAGGGCGCCGACGTGCGCAACCGGTTCGACCTGGTGCTGCGGGTCTACGCCGGCTACGACGAGACGTCGGTCTGGCAGGAGTTCGGCGAGATGATGTTCCAGACCCGCGAGGACGTGCCGGACGCCTGGGGCCCACCGGACCCGAACCTGCCGAACTGGGTGCGGTCCCGCTATGTCGACTGGACCTCCTGGAAGGCCGGCTCCCAGCTCTGGGGCTCGTCCAGCATGCGGCAGGGCGAGAGTTCCGGCACCATCACGCACGAGATCGCGCACACCTTCGGGATCGCCGACAACAACAACAATCCGTACGTGTCGCCGTACCGGCGGGTCGGGTCGGGGACCTGGGACGTGATGGACCGGGGCTCGTTCAACGGCCCGGGCGGTCCGCACAACCGCTGGGTGGTGCCGGCGGCCCAGGGCGCGGCGATGCCGGCCGGGCAGACCCTGCGCAGCAAGCTCAAGCTCGGGCACATCGACGAGGCGCAGGTGCTCCGGCTCTCCCGGGAGGCGCTGCGCACCACAGGTGTCGCGGTGGTGACCGTCAAGGCGCGTACGGCGGTGCCGGCGGCCCGGGACATCCAGGGCGTCCGGATCGGCATGGACCGGGACCTCACCCCGGCCTGTGACATCAACACCGACCCGCTCTGCCCGGGCACCCCGGTCTACAACTGGTACAGCCTGGAGACCGTGCAGCGGATCGGCGCGGACTCGTTCACCCCGGACAACGGGGTGCTGCTGGCCAGGAACAAGGACGCCGAGACGAACACCTGCGGCTACACCTGCTTCACCTGGGTCGTCGACGCCAACCCGCAGGACATCGACATGGTCGACTACTACCGGCCGGACGGTACCCCGGTGAAGCGGACGATCGCCGACTACCGGCAGCTCAACGACGCGCTGTTCCACGCCGGCACCCGCTCCGGCAGCGAGTACGAGTACGTCGACACCGCCAACCGGCTGCACTTCTACGTGCTCGACCGGCGGGTCGGCGCGGACGGTGTGCTGTCGTACACCCTGGGCGTGCGGCACCTCGACGGGGCCGGCAGTTCGGTGCGGGGCGTCGGGGCGGCCGCCTCGGGCAGCCCCACCGGCAGCCCGACCGGCGGGGGCGCGACCTGCACCTTCGCCGTCACCAACACCGGCCGGTACGTCGCCGGTGGCCAGGCGCACCCGGAGGACGCCTCGGCGTACCTGCGCGCGGACGTCTACCGGCTCTCCGCCACGGTCAACGGGGCGGGCTGGGCGGTCACCCTGCCCAACGCCTTGACCACGGCCGAGTTCGGCCGGACCGTGAACGTCAGGGCGGTGGCCACCGCCACCGCCGGGGCGACCCAGGTCGGCCGGGTCACCCTGACGGCCCGATCGGAGAGTGATCCGAGCCGGACGGCGACGGCCACCTGCCGGGTGAACCGGTAGCGGAACGGACCGCTGGACCACCTCTGCCCCGGCCGGCGTGCGGGAGGTGGTCCGGCCGGGGTGACGGAGGGAAGGGCATGGCGGGCAGCTTCGACGTGGTGGTGGTCGGCGCCGGTATCGTCGGCGCGGCCTGCGCGTACGCCTGCGCCCGGCGGGGGCTGACCGTCGTCGTACTGGAGCGGGCCGGTCTGGTCGCCGGTGCCACCGGTTCCGGCGAGGGCAACCTGCTGGTCTCGGACAAGCTGCCCGGCCCGGAACTGGAGTTGGCGCTGCTCAGCAACGGTCTCTGGCGGCGCTGGGCGGCCGACCTCGGCGACCGGTACGGCGACATCGAGCTGGAGCCCAAGGGCGGCCTGGTGGTCACCGGGGTGGGTCCGGGCGCCGACGGCGCGGCCGGGCTGGCCGGCCTGCGGGCGACCGCCCGGGCACAGGCGGCGGCGGGCGTACTCGTCGAGCCGCTCGATCCGGCCGGGGTGCGCGAGCGCGAGCCCGCGATCACCCCGGAGCTGGCCGGCGGCCTCTTCTATCCGCAGGACATGCAGCTCATGCCGGCGAAGGCGACGGTCGCGCTGCTGGCCGCCGCCCGGCAGCACGGCGCCGAGGTGCGGCTGCGCACCGAGGTCACCGCGATGCTCCGGGACGACGTCGGCCGGGTGGTCGGGGTGCGGACCGGTGCCGGTCCGGTGGCCGCCGGGCAGGTGGTGAACGCGGCCGGAGCCTGGGCCGGCCGGCTCGCCGGGCTGGCCGGCGCCGACACCCCGGTCGCGCCGCGCCGGGGCTTCATCCTGGTCACCGAGCCGGTGCCGCCGCTGGTCCGGCACAAGGTCTACTCGGCCGACTATCTCGACAACGTGGCCAGCGGCGACGCCGGGTTGCAGACCTCGACGGTCGTCGAGGGCACCCCGGCCGGCACCATCCTGATCGGCGCCAGCCGGGAACTCGTCGACTTCGACCGGCGCCACAACGCCGAGGCGGTCCGCCGGCTGGCCCAGGGCGCGGTACGGCTCTTCCCACCGCTGGCGGCGGTCCGGGCGATGCGGGTCTACCACGGTTTCCGGCCGTTCTCCCCGGACCACCTGCCGGTGATCGGCGCCGACCCGCGCGTCCCCGGGCTGGTGCACGCGCACGGGCACGAGGGCGCCGGGATCGGGCTGGCGCCGGCCACCGGGCACCTGGTCGCCCAGGTGGTGACCGGTGAGCCGACCGACCTGCCGCTGCACCCGTTCGCCCCGGCCCGCTTCTCGTCCGATGTGGAGACCGCCGGTGCCGCCGCCTGAGCCCGCCGACGGCCGGGCCGGCGGTCCGGACGGCTTCACGATCACCGTCGACGGCGGGGAGGTACCGGTGCGCGCCGGCCAGACGCTGGCGGCGGCGCTGCTGGCCGCCGGTCGCCGGAGCACCCGGCGGACCCGGTTCGCCGGCCGGCCGCGCGGCGTCTTCTGCGGCATCGGGATCTGCTTCGACTGCCTGGTCGTCTGCAACGGCGAGCCGGGTGTGCGGGCCTGCCTGCGCCCGGCCGAGCCCGGCGACGTGGTGGAAACCGGCGCGGAGCCGGGGGACCCGTCCGGGTTGCGTGCCGGAGAGGGAGTCCGATGAGCGGCGGCGGAACCGGCCGGCTGGCCGTGGTCGGCGCCGGTCCGGCCGGACTCGCCGCCGCGTTCGCGGCGGCGGAGGCCGGTGCCGAGGTCACCGTGGTCGACCTGGGCCAGCGGCCCGGCGGGCAGTACCTGCGCCAGCCGACCGTGCGAGGCGTCCGGCCGGCCCGGCATCCGGCCCGCTTCGCCGACCTGCTGCGCCGGGCCGGCACCCATCCTCGGATCACCGTCCGCTCCGGAGACCAGGTCTGGTCCGCCGAACCGGGCGGTGCCGACGGTGGGGCGACGCTGCGGCTCTCCGGCCCGGCCGGGCCGACCACCCTGGCGGCGCCCGTCGTGGTGCTGGCCCCCGGCGGGTACGACCGGGTGCTGCCCTTCCCCGGCTGGGACCTGCCCGGCGTGGTCACCGCCGGGGCCGCCCAGGCGCTCGCCAAGGGGCAGGGCGTACTGGTCGGCCGGCGGGTACTCATCGCCGGTACCGGCCCGTTCCTGCTCGTCGTCGCCGCCGGGCTGGCCGCGGCCGGTGCCGAGGTCGCCGGGGTGGTCGAGGCGGCTCCGCTGCGCCGCTGGTACCGGCACCCGTTGGCGGTCGCCGGGGCGCCGGGCAAGCTCGCCGAGGCGGCCCGGTACCTCGGCGCGCTGCGCCGGCACCGGATACCGCTCTGGCGCGGCCAGGCGGTCACCGAGGTGGTGGAGGAGGGCACCGGGCTGCGCGCCACGGTGCGCCGGGTGGACGCCGACTGGCGGGCCGGCGAGGTGACCCGGAGCGTGCCGGTCGACGCGGTCTGCGTCGGACACGGCTTCACCCCGTCGGTCGACCTCGCCGTCGCGCTCGGCTGTGCCACCCGGACCGACCCGGCCGACGGCAGCCTGGTAGTCGTCGTGGACGAGTTCGGCCGCAGCGGGGTACCGGGGGTGCTGGTGGCCGGCGAGGCGACCGGGATCGGCGGTGCCGACCTCGCCGTCGACGAGGGGCGGCTGGCCGGACTCGCCGCCGCGCACCGGCTGGGGCTGCTCGACGACGCCGGGCTGGCCCGGGCCGCCGCGCCGGTCGTACGCCGCACCGCCCGGCAGCGCCGCTTCGCCGCCGCCATGCACCGGGTGCACCGGGTGCCGGACGGCTGGACCGGCTGGCTGCGCGACGAGACCGTGATCTGCCGCTGCGAGGAGGTCACCGCCGGCCGGCTCCGCGCCGACGTGGCCCGGTACGGCCTGGACGACGTCCGCGCGCTGAAGCTCGTCACCCGGGTCGGGATGGGGCTGTGCCAGGGCCGGGTCTGCGGCCGGGCCGCCGCCTGCCTGCTCGCCGCCGCCTCCGGCCGGGACCAGCCGCTCGAAGACTTCGCCAAGCGTCAGATCGTCATGCCGGTACCCCTGGGTGCCGTCGCCGAGGAAGGACCAGCCCAGTGACAGCTCGCAAACCATGGCAGGGTGTCGTCGTCGCCATCCCCACCCCGTTCCGCGACGACCTCTCCGTCGACTTCGACCGGTTGCAGGAGCACGTCCGGTGGCTGGCCGAGGAGGGCTGTCACGGCGTGACCCCGTGCGGTTCGCTGGGGGAGTACCAGAACCTCTCCGACGCGGAACGGGCCGACGTGGTCCGCGCCACCGTCGAGGCGGCCCCGGCCGGTTTCTCGGTGGTCCCCGGCGTCGGCGGGTACGGCAGCCGGCAGTCCCGGCACTGGGCCGAGCAGGCGCTCGCGGCCGGCGCGCACGCCGTACTGGCGCTGCCGCCGAACACCTACGCGGCCCGGGACGTGGACGTGCTCGCGCACTACCGGGAGGTGGCCGCGGTCGGGCTGCCGGTGGTGGCGTACAACAACCCGTTCGACACCAAGGTGGACCTCACCCCGGAACTGCTGGCGGCGGTCGCCGAGACCGACGGAGTGGTGGCGGTGAAGGAGTTCAGCGGGGACGTACGCCGGCTGCACCGCATCCGCGACCTCGTCCCGCACCTGGACGTACTGGCCGGCGCCGACGACGTACTGCTGGAGCTGGTGGTCTGTGGGGCCACCGGCTGGATCGCCGGCTTCCCGAACGCGCTGCCCCGGCTCTCCGTACGCCTCTACGAGCTGTGCCGGGCCGGCGACCTGGCGGCGGCGCTGCCGCTCTACACCGAGCTGCACCCGATCTTCGGCTGGGACTCGAAGCCGGAGTTCGTCCAGGCCATCAAGCTCGGCATGGAGCTGGCCGGCCGGTACGGCGGCCCGTGCCGGCCACCCCGGGGCGCCCTCGCCGAGCCGGCCCGGATCCAGGTGACCAAGGAAATGGAGCGGGCGTTGAAGGCCGACGCCGATGCGTAGCCGGCTGGTCCTGCATGCCGTCGACTCGCACACCGAGGGGATGCCGACCCGGGTGATCACCGGTGGTGTCGGGGTGCTGCCCGGCGACACCATGCTGGAGCGCAAGCGGCTCTTCGAGCGGGACCGGGACGGGCTGCGCCGGCTGCTGATGTGCGAGCCGCGCGGCCACTCGGCGATGTCCGGGGCGATCCTCCAGCCGCCGACCCGGCCGGACGCCGACGTCGGGGTGCTGTTCATCGAGGTCTCCGGCTGCCTGCCGATGTGCGGGCACGGCACCATCGGGGTGGCCACCGTGCTGGTGGAGACCGGGATGGTGCCGGTCGTCGAGCCGGTCACCACGATCCGGCTGGACACCCCGGCCGGGCTGGTCAGCGTGGACGTCGCGGTCCGGGACGGCCGGGCGACCGGGGTGACGCTGCGGAACGTGCCGTCGTTCCTGCTCGCCGCCGACCGGAAGGTCGAGGTGGGCGGGGAGATCGGCACCATCCGCTACGACATGGCCTTCGGTGGCAACTTCTACGCCATCGTGGACGCCGCCGACCTGGGGCTGCCGGTCGAGCCGGCGGCGGTGCCGGAGCTGATCGCGCGCGGGCTGCGGATCATGGACGCGATCAACGAGCAGGCGCCGCCCCGGCACCCCACGATCCCGGCGATCGACGACTGCCGGCACGTCCAGGTGGTGCAGGACGGCACCGACGGTGCGGATGCCCGCAACGCGGTGGTGATCCACCCCGGCTGGGTGGACCGGTCACCGTGCGGCACCGGCACCTCGGCCCGGATGGCCCAGCGGCACGCGCGTGGCCTGCTCGGGCTGGAGACGCCGTTCGTCAACGAGTCGGTGATCGGGACCCGCTTCACCGGCCGGCTGGTCGGCACCACCACGGTCGGCGAGCTGCCGGCGGTGGTACCGACGGTCACCGGCCGGGCCTGGATCACCGGTACCGCGCAGTACCTGCTCGACCCGGAGGATCCGTTCCCGGAGGGCTTCCGGATCTGACCCGCCGGTCCCGGACCGTCCGATTCGGCGGGTCCGGGCGGACGGCTTCGGCAGGTGTCGGAACCGGTCGGGGCACCCGACGACATCTGTAGGGTGACGTCGCGGATCGGGCCGCATAGATTCGCGTCGCGTGATCATGGATGATCGGGCCGGAGGTGTCGGGACAGGAGCCCAACCGGTGCCATCAGCACGGGGAGGGTGTCCCGCGCACCGCAGTGGAGCGCCGTCGGCGCACCCAGGGAGAACGAGAGGTGACTGGATGCACCTACTGTCCACCAGACGCACCGCGTGGCGGTCGGCGCTGGCGGCGACGCTCGCGGCGGCACTGGTCGCCGGTGTCGCCACGACGCCGGCCTCGGCCGCACCGGGCAACCCGGCCGGCGGCACCGGCCCGTTCGACGTGCTCGACCCGCAGTCCTGGGAGAACCCGGACGGCATGACCTGGGACGACTACGTCACGCCGCCGAACACGAACTGGGCCGACCCGACCGTGGCCGGCTCGGTCCGCAACTTCAAGATCGCTCTGGTCACCCTCGACTATCCGGACCAGCCGTTCGTGGTCACCCAGCGGCCCCGGTCGACGGTCTTCGGCAACCCCCAGTCGACGGCGGCGAACATCCCGCGCGACCAGGTCGCGGGCTTCTACACCGACTTCCTGAACAAGCCCAACGAGCTGAACAAGGGCCACACCCTGCACGAGTACTGGATGCAGGACTCCAACGGCCGGTACGGGGTGGACCTGACCGGCTTCGGCCCGTACGAGATGCCGGCGAAGTCCTACCAGTACGGCATCGACAACGGCTTCAACCCGGGCGCCTGCCCGAGCGGCGAGCAGTGTGCCAAGAACATCCGCACCGACGGGCTGGGCGCCTGGCGGGCGGCGGTCGGCGACGAGGTGGCCGACTCGTTCGAGCTGGTCTTCATCCTCTCCGCTGGGCAGGACGAGTCGTCCACCTGGCAGGAGTTCGGCCAGATGATGTTCCAGACCAAGGAGGACGTGCCGGACGCCTGGGGTCCGCCGGACCCGAACCTGCCGAACTACGCGCGTACCCGGTATGTCGAGTGGACCTCCTGGAAGGCGGCCTCGACCATCTGGCCGAACGCCGGTGGCGGCTCCTCGACCCAGGCCGAGAGCTCCGGCATGGGCGTGTACGCGCACGAGCTGAGCCACCTGCTCAGCATCGGCGACAACTACAACAACCCGTACGGCACACCGTTGCGGCGGGCGTACACCGGCATCTGGAGCATGATGTCGCGCGGCTCGTTCAACGGGCCCGGCGGTCCGCACACCCGGTGGCAGATCCCGCCGGTGAACGGCGGTTCGATGGGTTCGCTGCACACCGTCCGGGACAAGATGAAGATCGGCCTGCTCGGTGAGGAGCACCTGCTGCGGCTGAGCCGGGAGGCGCTGGCCACCTCCGGCATGGTGGTGGCGACGGTGACCGCCCGGGCGGTGGACGCCGGCCCGAAGGGGCTCACCGGGATCAACATCGCGATGAACCGGGACCGGTCGCCGGCCTGCGACACCAGCACCGACCCGCTCTGCGACGGCGGCAGCTTCAACAACTACACCGTCGAGGTCGTGGACCGGATGGGTGCGGACTCGTTCACCCCGGACAGCGGCGTGCTGCTCTCCAAGACGAAGAACGCCGACAGCGCTCCCTTCGTCTGGGTGGTCGACGCCAACCCGCAGGACATCGACATGATCGACTTCTACCAGCCGGACGGCACCCCGCAGAAGATCACCATGGGGGACTACCGGCAGCTCTCCGACGCGCTGTTCCACGCCGGCACCCGGTCGGGCAGCGAGTACGAGTACGTGGACGAGGCCAACCGGCTGCACTTCTACGTCCTCGACCTGAAGCGCAACGGCGACGGCGTGCTGTCGTACACGGTGGCGGTGCGCTCGCTCGACGGCGCCGGACCGAGCAGCCACGGCGTGGCGCTCTCGGCCGGCGAGGTGACCACCGCGACCCGGCCGACCAACCGGGGCGTCACCTGCTCGTTCACCCTGACCAACACCGGGGCGTACGCGGCCGGCGGCCAGGCGCACCCGGAGAACGCGACGGCCTACCTCAAGTCGGACGTCTACCGGCTCACCGCGGAGGTGAACGGCAAGGGCTGGCGGGTCGAGGTGCCGAACGCGCTGGCCACGGCCGGGTTCGGCAAGTCCACCCCGGTCCGGGTCTCGGTGGGGGCGACCCCGTCGGCCACCCAGACCGGCGTCGTCAAGCTCACCGCCACCTCGGAGAGCGACCCGACGAAGACCGTCACCAAGCAGTGCCGCGTCCAGAAGTCCTGACGCGCCCGGCGGGACGCCCGGGAGGTGGTGCACCCCGCACCGCCTCCCGGGCACCTCGCTCCGACCATCCCGGAGGAAAGATGCGGCGGGTCCGCTACCGCCACCTGCTGGCGGTACTGCCGCTGCTGCTGCTCGCACCGCTGACCGGGTGCGGCGACGACGAGGAGCCACGGGCCGCGATGACCGTCCGGGTGCTGGTCCGGGACATCAACATCCGGCCCGAGGGCGTCGAGTGCGCCGGCACCGGGCCGTACACGCACTTCCACAACAGGGCGGCCTACCGGGTGGTGGACGGCGACGGCGAGACCCTGGCCGAGGGCGAACTGCCGCCCGGCACGTCGGTCCGGACCTTCGCCGAGGACCTGGAGGTGGCGCGCATCCCGACGTACTGCGAGTTCGCCGTCCCGGTCTCGGTGGCCGACCGGGACGCGTACCGGCTGATCGTCGACGACCGCCGGCCGATCCCGCTGACCAGGGACGACAGCGAGGGGCCCGCGCTGGTCGCGGTGGTGCCGTCGTGACCGCCCGGAAAGCCGCCGAGCCCACCGTCGCCGCGTCGCACCGGGCCGGTCGGCCGCGCCGGGGCCGGCTCGCCGCGCTGGTCGGGGTCGCCGTGACGGTCGCGGTGCTCGCCACCGGCTGCACCGGTGACGGCGCGGACCCCGAGCCGACCCCGCCGGTGGCCGGCGGTGCCGCCGGACTGCCCGGCCCGGTGCCGAGCGACCTGGCGCTGCGACCGGCGCCGACCGACCTGCCGGGCGCCCCGAAGGTCACGGGTACGCTGACCGACGGCAGCGCGCTGGCGGTGGCGGAGCTGTGGGCCGACCGGCCGGTGGTGCTGACCTTCTTCAGCTCCTGGTGCAACACCTGCGCCGGACGGCAGGACGCCCTCGGCGAACTGGCCCGCGAGCACCGCGACCGGGTGGTCTTCGTCGGGGTGGCCGGCGAGGACGACCCGGACGCCCTCCAGGAGTACCTGCGCCGGCACCGGGTGGAATATCCGGTACTGGTCGACGGTGACCAGCGCATAGCGCGGGCGTACGCGGTCCGGGAACCCCCGGCGGTGGTCGTCGTCGCCAAGGGCGGCACGCTGCTGCGGGGCTGGCCCGGCGGGGTGGACGCCGCCACCCTCGACAGCACGCTGCGGAAACTGGTACTCGCCCCGTGACCCACACTGGACCGACGGAGACTGGCATGGACACCGACCAGCCGATGAACCCCTACACCGGCGCGCCGACCGGTCATCCGGTGCCGCACACCGGTACCGACGGACTGGACGCGGTCTGCCGGCTGGCGGCCGCCGCCGCACCCGCGTACGCGGCACTGCCGCTGACCACCCGCGCGGACCTGCTCCGCCGGATCGGCGCCGCGCTGGAGGGCTCCCGGGACGAGATCGTCGCGCTCGGCGACGCCGAGACCGGTCTCGGCACGGCCCGGCTGCACAGCGAGCTGACCCGGACCCGGGTGCAGTTGGAGATGTTCGCCGACGCGGTGGCCGAGGGGTCGTTCCTGGAGGCGGTGATCGACCTGCCCGATCCGGACGCGCTGCCGGCGCCCCGACCGGACCTGCGCCGGATGCTGGTCCCGGTCGGCCCGGTCGCGGTCTACGCGGCGTCGAACTTCCCGCTCGCCTTCTCGGTGCCGGGCGGCGACACGGCCAGCGCGCTGGCCGCCGGCTGCCCGGTCGTGGTGAAGGCGCATCCGGGCCACCCCGGACTCTCCGACCTCTGCGGCGCGCTGGTCGCCAACGCGCTCGCCGAGGGGGGTGCCCCGGTCGGCACCTTCGCGGTGGTCCGGGGGATGGAGGCCGGCCGGGCCCTGATCACCCATCCGGCGATCGCGGCCGGCTCCTTCACCGGCTCCGCCACCGGTGGCCGGGCGCTGGCCGACCTCGCCGCCGGCCGCCCCGACCCGATCCCGTTCTACGGCGAACTCGGCTCGCTGAACCCGACCGTGGTCACCCCGGCGGCGCTGGCCGCCCGGGGCAACACGATCGCCGAGGCGTTCGTCGGCTCGGTCACCCTCGGTTCGGGGCAGTTCTGCACCAAGCCGGGGCTGCTCTTCCTGCCCGTCGGCCACCAGCTGGAGGGGGTACTCGGCAAGGCGGTCGGCGCGGCGTCGCTCGGCCCGCTGCTGAACGCCCGGATCCGCGACGCGTACCAGGAGGAGGCCGCCGCCCTGGCCGAGGTGCCCGGGGTACGGACGATCGTCCCGCCCGCCCCGGTCGACGAGCCCGGATACCGGGCCGGTGCCCAACTGCTGGCGGTCTCGGCCGGTGACCTCGTCCGGCAGGCCGAGCGGCTGCTGGAGGAGTGCTTCGGCCCGGCCGCCCTGCTGGTGGAGTACGCCGACGAGGCGGAGTTGCTGGCGGCGCTGAACGTCGTACCCGGCGCGCTGACCGCCACCGTGCACGGCGAGGGCGCCGACGACCCGGTGGCGGCCCGGGTGGTCGACCTCGCGGCCCGGCGGGCCGGCCGGGTGATCTGGAACGGCTGGCCGACCGGGGTCGCGGTGACCTGGGCGATGCAGCACGGCGGGCCGTGGCCGGCCACCACCGGCTCGCTGCACACCTCGGTCGGGGTGACGGCGGTGCGCCGTTTCCTGCGTCCCGTCGCCTACCAGGGGATGCCCGACGAGCTGCTGCCGGCGGCGTTGCGGGCGGCCAACCCGCTGGGCATTCCGCGCCGGGTCAACGGGGAACTGCTGACCTGACCTCCGGGGCCGACCCGGCCGCGACGGATTGTTCGATGATCGCGGCGAGCCGGGTGGCGGCGGCCGCGCTGTCGAAGAGTGCCACGGCGCGGCGCCGGGCGTTGGTACCCCGGGCCGGCAGGCGTCCGGCCCGGAACTCCTGCCCGGCGGTGTCGAGTGCCGCCTCCAGCGCGGCGGCGTCGTCGGCCGGTACCACCCAGCCGGCGTACTCGTCGACGGTCTCGGGCAGTCCTCCGGCGTCGCTGACGATGCTCGGTACCCCCATCGCGCTGGCCTCGACGACCGCGCCGTGCCCCTCGGAGAGCGACGGGCTGACGCTCAGGTCGGCGGCGGCGTACACCTCGCGGACCTCGGTGACCGAATCGGTCCAGGTGACGTCGGCGCGCTCGGTCACCCGGAAGCGCCGGATCAGCTCGGCCCGGTGCGCCCGGCCGGCCTGGTTCCATCCGCCGCCGACCAGCAGCAGGTGGGAGCGGGGGTGGCGGGCGTGGAACCGGTCCCAGGCCGTCAGCAGGACGTCGTGGCCCTTGATGCCTCGGCCCCGGTGGACCAGGTGGCGCGGCGGGTAGACGAAGGCGACCATGACGACCAGCAGCACGTCGTCGGCCACCCCGAGGTCCGCGCGGACCTTCCTGCGCAGCTCCGCGTGTGCCGGCCGGTGCGTGGGCTGGCCGCGCTCGCGCAGCAGGTGGTCGACGCTGAACCGTTCGGTGTCCACCCCGTAGGTCACCACCGGTCGCCGGCCCGGGGGGCAGCCGAGTCGCCCGTAGAGCCGGGAGGTGAACTCGGTGCCGCAGACGACGAGATCGTCCATCCGCCACAGGAGTCGTTCGACCCGCCGGATGATCGGCGATTCGAGGAAGAGCGGCCCGGCGACCATGTGGACCTTGCGGACTCCCAGTCCGGCGGCGGCGAGCCGGATGGCCATCGCCGAGGCGTACAGGTGGTAGTGGACGACGTCGGGCCGGAGGTCGCGCAGCAGCCGGCGCAGTCGCCACAGTGCCCGGAGTACGCCGGGCGCCGGCCGGAACCGGAAGTCGAAGGGGGAGGGAACCACCGCAAAGCCCCGGGCCGCGAGTTCCGCCGTCAGCCGGCCCTGGCCGGGCGGGAGGACGATCCGCACGTCGTGGCCGCGCGCCCGGAGCGCCTCGACCTGCGGGACGGTCCAGAGACCGCCGGTGTTGGTCTTCAACACCACGACGATCCGCAGCCGCGCCGACCCGGCACGTTCGTTGGTCACGGAGATGCTGTCCACCGGCGGCCTCCTCAAGCTACCGTTGGACCATAACGGACGTATATGCGTCTTCCATGCTAAGATGGACAAAACTGGGGCGCGTCGCGTCCGATCGGTTCGACGCCGGTGTGCTCGCCGGGACCAGGAGGGGCCGCAGTGACAGTGCGGGTGGCGCACGTCGTCGGTTCCCTGGACCGGGGTGGCGCCGAGACGGTCTCCCTGGACATCTGCCGTGCGGTGCCCGCCGACGAGTTCGCGCAGACCTTCGTCACGCTGGGCGGCACGGAGGGCAGCCTCGCCCACCTGTTCCGGGTCGCCGGCGCACAGGTCAGGCAGTGTCCACTCCGGCCCGCGCGGCTCTTCCTGCCCAGGCTCTGGCACTGCCTGCGGACCCTGCGCCCGGACGTCGTCGTCGCGCACGTCAGCCTCAGCAGCGCCGTCGTGCTCGGCGTGGCCCGGGTGCTCGGCGTACCGGTCCGGGTGGCCCGGATGTGGAGCGAGGGCGACGGCCGGGCCGACCGGCCGGGCCGCCGGCTGCGCCGGGCCGGGTTGCGGCTCCTGCTGCGCCAGGTCAGCACCGACGTGGTCGGGGTGACCGAAGCGGCCCTCGCGTTCGCCGGGCCCCGCCCCGGCGACCGCCGTTACCGGGTGCTCTACAACAGTGTGGACGTCGCCCGGCTGGCCGGCGCCGACCGGGCCGCCGCCCGGCGCCGCTGGGGCATCGCGCCGGAGACGCCGGTACTGCTGCACCTCGGTCGGGCGGCCGAGGCGAAGAACCGGCCGTACCTGGTCGAACTCCTCCGCGCCGCCCGCCGGATCCGTCCGGACAGCACGCTGCTGCTGGCCGGCCCGGGCGGGGTCGTCGATCTCACCTCGGTCTACCCGGAGTTCCCGGAAGAGCCCGGGATCGTGCTGGCCGGCGAGGTCGACGAGGTGACCGAGGTGCTGGCCGCGGCCGACGTCTTCGTGCTGCCGTCCCGCCGGGAGGGGTTGCCCGGCGTGGTGCTCGAGGCGCTGGCCCTCGGCCTGCCGGTGCTGGCCAGCGACCTGGCGTGCCTGCGCGAGGTCGGTGCCCAGGTGGAGGGTGTCACGCTGCTGCCGCTCGCCGCCGGGCCCGAGCGGTGGGCCCGGGTCGCGCTGGATCTCGCGGAGACCTCCGCGACGCAGCGGCACCGGATCCGGCGCAGCCTGCTCGGTTCACCCTTCGTGCTGCCGCGCGCGGTGGCCGAGTGGACCCGGATGTGGGCCCGCTGAACCGGCTGCGCTCCTCGCCGCTGGTCGGGCTGACCGGTTTCGGCGCGCTGCGCGCCGCGCTGGTGGCCGGCGGTGCCGTGGTGGCGACCTGGCTGCTCGGCCCGCACGACCGGGGCCTGATGGTGCTCGGGGTGACCTTCGGCAGCGTCGCCGCGCTGCTGGTCGGGATGGGCACCGGGTCGGCGCTGCGGTCGCGGATCCCCGGCGCCGACGCCGTCGGGCGGCAGCTCCTGGTCGCCTCGTTCGCCTGGTGGACGGTGCTGTCGGCCGGCGCCGCCGGGGTGCTCGCCGTGCTGCTCTGCGCCCTCTCCGCCCCGCTGATCGGTCCCGAACTGGCCGGACCGGCACTGCTGGTCGGCGTCTTCGTCAACGCCGCCGGTCAGGTCGCGCTCACCCAGCTGCCCGACGCCTGGTACGCGGGTGGCCGGTTCCGCGCCGGCAGCGGTTGGGCGGCGCTGGTGGCGTTGGCCGGTGCGCTGGGCGTCGTCGGCGCGGCCGCCCTGGACCGTACGGCGTGGGCGCTGCTGCTCGGTCAGGGTCTGCTGATGGCGGTGGCCGGCGGCTGGCAGGCCGTACGCCTGCGCGCTGCCGGGCTCTTCGCGCTCCCGTCGCTGCCGTGGCGCCGCCTCGTCGAGCTGCCCGGCGCCGGGGTGCGCGCCCTGGGCATGACCCTGGGGCTGGTGGTGGTGATGCGGCTGGACCGCTACGTGCTCGGTGCGGTCGCCGGCCCGGCCGACGTCGCCGTCTACTCGCTGGCGGTGACGATCAGTGGACTGCCCGCCCTGGTGCCGGCCGCGATGGGGCAGCTCGCGCTCCGGGAGGTGGCGGCGGGCCGTGGCCTGGACTTCGTCCGGCGTGCCGCCTGGCGGGCGGTCCGCTGGGCGGCCGCGTTCAGCGTGCCGGTGGCGGTGGCCGGCTGGGTGCTGGTCGTCCCGGTCTTCGGTCCGGAGTTCGCCCCGGTGCGGTTCCTGCTGCCCGCCCTGCTCGGCGCGGGGGTGATCCTGGCGCCGTTCGAGGTGGCGAGCCGGGGACTGCTCGGTGGCGGCTGGATGGGTACGGCCGGGCTGCTGGGTGCGGCGGGCTGCGTGCTGGCGGTGCTGGCCTACACCTCGCTGGTTTCGCTGCTCGGGCTGGCCGGCGCGGCGCTGGCCTGCTGCGTGTTGTACGCGGCACTCTCCGTCGGAGCCTGGACACTGTTGCGGTGGCGGCTGGTACGACGAGCAGCCGAGCAACCAGAAAATAGTATAAACATGCTCAAAATCACCGTAAAGGGTTAATAGCGACGGTAGCCTGACGTCGTCAACACTGCCGCTCCCGGTACCTCACCCCTCCGTCCGGGAGCCGGAGACCGAGCGCACCCGTCCAGCGGTGCCGCGCCGGTGGATAGGGAGGGGGCCGTGCGATGCGACTTCTCGTGACCGGCGGAGCCGGATTCATCGGGTCCAACCTGGTCGAGTCCGCGCTGGCCGATCCGGCGATCACCGACGTGCGCGTCATCGACGACCTCTCCACCGGCCGGGCCGGCAACCTGCGCGACCGGGACGTCGAACTCGTCGAGGCGTCCATCCTGGACCAGACGGCGCTGGACCGGGCGATGGCCGGCCGGGACGCCGTCGTGCACCTGGCGGCCCTGCCCAGCGTGCCGCGCTCGGTGCGGTACCCGCTCGACTCGCACGCCGCCAACGCCACCGGAACGGTGCTGGTGCTGGAGGCGGCCCGCCGGCACGAGGTCGGCCACGTCGTCGTCGCCTCCTCCTCATCGGTCTACGGGGCGAACCCGGGACTGCCCAAGAACGAGTTGGACTGGACCAGGCCGCTGAGCCCGTACGCGGCGAGCAAGCTCGCCACCGAGGCGTACACGCTGGCCTACCAGGCGTCGTACGGGATCGCCGCGCTCGCCTTCCGGTTCTTCAACGTGTACGGACCCCGGCAGCGGCACGACCACCCGTACGCCGCGGTGATCCCCCGGTTCGTCCACGCGGCACTCTCCGGCGAACCCGTGGTCTTCTACGGCGACGGCAACCAGTCCCGCGACTTCACCCACGTGGACACCGTCTCCGCCGTCCTGCTCGACGCCGTCCGGCGCGGCGTGCGGCACGACCAGCCGGTCAACCTCGCCTTCGAGACCCGGACCAGCCTGCGTGACCTGGTCGCGGCCCTGGAGACGGTGCTCGGCCGGCCGATCCCCCGACAGGTCGCCGCGCCGCGTCCGGGCGACGTGCGGCATTCCCAGGCGGACGGCGCGCTGCTCCGCGAACTCTTTCCCGGCGTCGAGCCGGCACCGCTGCCCGACGGGCTCCGTTCGACGGTGGCCTGGTTCGAGATCGAACTCGCCGGCGGTCGGGGTGTCGCCCCGGCGGCACCGGTGCTGGTGCCGGCTCAGGGCGCGACGGGTGGACAGGGGGCGACATGCATGTAGTGATCATGGCGGGCGGCAAGGGTGTCCGGCTGCGGCCGTACACGACCGCGCTGCCCAAGCCGCTGGTGCCGATCGGGGACAGCTACGCCGTACTGGAGATCGTGCTGCGGCAGCTCGCCGCGCGGGGCTTCACCCGGGCGACACTGGCGATCAACCACCTGGGTTCGCTGGTCCGGGCCTTCGTCGGAGACGGCTCCCGGTTCGGCATCGAGGTGGAATACCTGGAGGAACACGTCCCGCTGTCGACGGTCGGCCCGCTGTTCATGATGCGCGACCGGCTGCCGGAGCACTTCCTCGTGATGAACGGCGACATCCTCACCGACCTGGACTACGCCGACCTGCTGCGGGTGCACGCCGACTCCGGCGCCCCGCTCACCGTCGCCACGTTCCGGCGTACCGTCAAAATCGACTTCGGGGTGCTCGCCACCGAACACGGCCGGGTGGTGCGGTTCGAGGAGAAGCCCACCCTCGACTACCGGGTCAGCATGGGCGTCTACGGCCTCTCCGCCGCCGCGATCGAGTCCTACCCGGCCGGACTCGCCTTCGGGTTCGACCAGCTCATGCTCGACCTGATCGCCCAGGAGCGGCTGCCGGCCAGCTACGACTTCGACGGCTACTGGCTGGACATCGGCCGGCCCGAGGACTACGACGAGGCCAACCGGTCGTTCGAGATGCTCCGGCCGCTGCTGCTGCCCTCGACCGTGCCGGAGCCGGTGTGAGCACCGTACTGCTCTTCGGGGCGTCGGGGTTCGTCGGGCGGCAGGTCCGGGCCGTACTCGCCCCCGACGCCGAACTGCGCTGCCCCGGACGCGCCGACTGCGACCTCGGCACCGTCGAACTCCGGGAGCTGACCCGACTGGTCCGGGCGGTCGCACCGGACGCGGTCGTCAACTGTACGGGCGCGCTGGACGGCACCGACGACCAACTCGTCCTGGCCAACACGCTGGTGACGGCGAAACTCGTCGAGGCGGTCGCCGCCGGCGCGCCACGGGCCCGGCTCGTCCGGATCGGCTCGGCCGGCGAGTACGGCCCGATCCCGCCGGGTGAGGCGGCCGACGAATCCGCCGCCACCCGCCCGATCGGGGCGTACGGCGTCAGCCACCTGGCCGGTACCCGGCTCGTCGAGCTGGCCTGCCGGGCCGGCCGGGTCGACGGGGTGGTGCTGCGGGTCTTCAACCCGGTCGGCCCCGGCCTGCCCACCGGCAACGTCCTCGGCCGCGCCGCTCTACTGCTGCGCCAGGCGCTGGCCCGGGGCGAGGACCGGATCGTGCTGGGCAGCCTCGACGCCCACCGCGACTTCGTCGACGTCCGGGACGTGGCGCTCGCGGTCCGGGCCGCGGTACGGATCCGGGCCCTGCCCAGACGAATCTTCAACATCGGCAGCGGTCGTGCCGTGCCGACCCGGACCGCGGTGCAGCTGCTGGCCCGGGCCGCCGGTTTCACCGGCCGGATCGAGGAGGAGGCGGGCCCGCCCGGCACCTCCCGGTCGGGCGGGGTCGGCTGGGCGTGTGCCGACATCCGCGCCGCCGCCGACCTGCTCGGCTGGCGGCCCAGCTACGACCTGCCGGCCTCCGTCTCGGCGCTGTGGTACGCCACCGCCGGCATCCAGCTCCCGGACCGGGGCGTGGTCCCGTCCGTCACCCCGCCAGCACAGCCAAAGGAGTCGGCGTGTATCCAAGAATCGGCGTCGTAGGACTCGGTTACGTCGGGCTGACGCTCAGCGCGGTCCTGGCCGAGCGGGGCTACCGGGTCTGCGGCGTGGACGCGAACCCCGAGGTGCTGGAGTCGCTGCGGCGCGGCCGGCTGCACCTCTTCGAGCCCGGCCTGGAACGGATCCTCGGTGCCGCGGTGGGCGACTCGCTCAGCCTGCGGACCGAACTGGATCCCGAGGTCGACGCCGTCATCATCTGCGTCTCCACCCCGGTCGACCCGCACACCCACCGACCCGACCTGACGAACCTGGCCCGGGCGGCCGCCGACGTCGCCCGCACCTGCGCGCCGGAGACGCTGGTGGTGGTGCGCAGCACCGTGCCGGTCGGGACCTGCCGCCGGGTGGTGCTGCCGGCGCTGACCCGGAGCTGGGGGACCGCCCGCCTGGTGATGGCGCCGGAACGCACCATCCAGGGGCAGGCGCTGCGCGAACTCGTCGAACTGCCGCAGGTGGTCGGCGGGCTCGACGAGCAGAGCCTGCGGGCCGGCCAGGACCTCTTCGCCGGGATCGCCCGGCAGATCGTGCCGGTCTCCAGCCTGGAGGCGGCCGAACTGGTCAAGCTCTCGAACAACTGCCACACCGACCTGATCTACGCCTACGGCAACGAGGTCGCCCTGGTCGCCGAGCGGCACGGGCTCGACCCGCTGGAGGTGATCCGGGCCGCCAACCTCGACTATCCGCGCCCCGACCTCGCCCGGCCCGGGTACGTCGGCGGCGGCTGCCTCTCCAAGGACCCGTACCTGATGGTGGAGAGCGCCGGGGACGCGCCGCCCTTCCTGGTCGCCGCCGCGCGCCGGCTCAACGAACGGCTGCCCGGACACGTGGCCGAGACGGTGGTGGAGCTGCTCCGCCAGGAGCGGGGAGAGACCGCCGGTGCCCGGTTGGCCGTGCTGGGCTGGGCGTACAAGGGCTGGCCGCCCACCGACGACATGCGCGGCGCTCCGATCGACACCATGATGCCGATGTTCCAGGCCGCCGGGCTGACCGTCTCCGGGCACGACGCGCTGGTCCCGCCCGAGGTCATCCGGCGGCACGGCGGCGAGCCGGTCAGCCTGGACGAGGCGTTCCGGAACTCCGACGCCGTGCTGGTGCTCACCGACCACCCGGACTACTGCGCCATCCAGGTCGAGAAGCTGCTCGGCGAGGTCCGTCCGGCGGTGGTCTACGACTCGTGGCGGATCCTCGACGAGGCGGCCCTCGTCGCCGCCGGTGTCCGGTACGCGGGGATCGGTTACCGGCCGGCGCGCGGACAGGCCGGCGCCCGGACGCTGCCGACGGTGCCGGCATGAGCCGCGCTCTCGTGCTCGGCGGTGCCGGGTTCATCGGACTGCACCTGACCCGCCGGCTCGTCGCCGAGGGCCACCAGGTGACCTGCGTGGACGACTTCTCCCGGGGCCGCTGGGACGACGAGTTGGCCGAGGTGGTCTCCTCGGCCGGCGTCGAGGTCGTCTCGGCCGACCTGACCCGCCCCTCGGCCTGGGCCGCCCTGCCGCACGGGTACGACCAGATCTACCTGCTGGCGGCGGTCGTCGGGGTACGCAACGTGGCGGCCGACCCGAGCCGGGTGGTCCGGGTGAACACGTTGACCGCACTGCACCTGCTGGACTGGCTGACCCCCGGTGACCGGGTCTTCTTCAGCTCCACCAGCGAGGTCTACGCCGGCGGGGTGACCGCCGGCGTGGTGCCGGTGCCGACCGACGAGCGGGTGCCGGTACTCGTGCCGAACGTGGCCGCGCCCCGGTTCGCGTACGGGATCAGCAAGCTGCTCGGCGAGGCCGCCCTGCTGCACGGCGCCGCCGCGAAGGGCTGCCACCTGGTGATCGGCCGCTTCCACAACGTCTACGGCCCCCGGATGGGTGCCGACCACGTCATCCCGGAGATGGTGCTGCGGGCGCTCGGTGCGGAGAACCCGTTCCGGGTCTGGGGCGCCGACCAGTCGCGGGCCTTCTGCCACGTCGACGACGCGGTCGAGGCGGTGCTGCGGCTGATGCGGCTGCCGGAGGCACCCGGCGTGGTCAACATCGGCAACGACACCGAGGAGACCAACATCGCGGACCTGGCCAAGCTGGTGCTGCGGGTGGCCCGGGTCGACACCGCGCTGGCCGCGCTGCCCGCCCCGGCCGACTCGGTCGCCCGGCGCTGCCCCGACCTCGGCCTGCTGCGCCGGCTGACCGGCTTCGAGCCGGAGGTGCCGCTGGAGGAGGGTGTCCGCCGGACCTTCGAGTGGTACCGCGACCACGTCGGGGCGTCCGCCGGGCCGGCCGAGCCGGGGCCGCGGCGATGAGCCTGCGGAGTCGGCTGGGCGGGATCGTCCGGACCGGGCTGGACCCCCGGCTGACCGCGCTGATCGGCTCCGGCTACCTGTCGGTCCGCGCGCGTGGCCGCTGCGTGCTGCGCCACGACGACGGCGACTGGATCCACCGGTACCGCGACGGGGTGCTGGTGAACACCCGGGTCGGTGGCCCGACACCGGCGATGCAGGACCGGATGACCACCGACGTCTTCCTGCACGACTACCGGCCGCAGCCGGGCGACACCGTGCTGGACATCGGTGCCGGGGTCGGCGGCGAGGTGCGGCTCTTCTCCCGGCTGGTCGGTCCGGAAGGTCGGGTGGTCAGCATCGAGGCGCATCCCCGCACCTTCCGCTGCCTGACCCGCACCGTGGCGGAGAACGGGCTGACCAACGTGACGACGCTGCAGTGCGCGGTGGTCGGCCGGCCGGGGCCGGTGCTCATCGAGGACGATCCGGAGCTGCACATCCGCAACGGGCTGACCTCGGACCCGGCCGCCGGGGTGCTGGTGCCCGGGCGGACCCTGGAGGAGATCCTGACGACGCTCGACGTGCGGCGGGTCGACCTGCTCAAGATGAACATCGAGGGGGCGGAGGCGGCCGTGCTGGCCGGCTCGACCGGGGCGCTGGACCGGGTACGCCACCTCGTGGTCTCCTGCCACGACTTCCTGGCGGACCTGCCGGGGCGGGGCTGGCAGCGCACCTTCGACGAGGTCACCGCGCTGTTGAACGCGGCCGGGTACTCCATCCGGACCCGTCCCCGGGACCCCCGGCCGTGGATCCCGTACTACGTCTACGCGTCCCGGCCGGCGCCGTCCGCGCTCGTCCCGCCGTCGCGCGGTCGCGCGGCGGAACCCGAACCGAGCGGTGGACCGTCGTGAGCCGGCGCGGGTCGCGGGGACGGGCCGGCTCCGGCCGTCGTCCCGGCGCTCCGGCGGCGGTCCGGCGGTGCCGGACGTCGTGGTCCCGGTGATGCCGGGCGGCGTGCGGCGGGCCGCCGCCGACCTCCAGGGCGACCTGCTGCTCGCCGCTGCCCTGGTGGGGACGATCACCGCCGTACTGTTGGCCGTCGAGCCGCTGCTCTGGCATCCGTTCGTCGTCCCGGTCGCCGCCTGCGGGGTGCTGGTCGGCGTGGACGTGGCGGCCTGGCTGCGCCGTCGACTGGACGTCTTCGACCCGCGGGCGATGCTCGGTCTGCTGGGCTTCCACTTCTTCTTCCTGGCCCCGCTGCTGCACGTCATGCTCGACTACTGGCCGGCGACTGTGCAGCCGCCGACGAGCTGGCGGGACGCGCTCGGCGCGATGGCCGTACTGAACTGCATCGGGTTGCTGCTCTACCGGATCGTCCTGGTGCTGCCGGCGTACCGGCGCCGGGCCGGGGGCGGACGGTTCCGGGTGGACGAGAAGCGGCTCGTGCGGGTCGTGGCCGTCGCCGTGGCGCTCGGGGTGCTGGCGTTCGGCGTCGAGATCGCCATGTTCGGCGGATTCAGCGGATATCTGACCGCGATGACCGGTGAGCGGGGCGTCCTCTCCGGGACGGGCTGGCTGCTGATCCTGGCCGAGTCGTTCCCGCTGCTGACCTTCCTGCTCGTGCTGCTGCGCTGGCGTCGTACCCTCGTCGGCCGTCCCGGCGTGGTGGCGCTGCTGCTGGTCGGGCTGGCGGTCGTGCAGTTCCTGGTCGGTGGCCTGCGCGGCAGCCGGAGCAACACGGTCTGGCCGGTGCTCCTCGGCCTGATCCTGGTGCACCTGCTGGTCGTCCAGGTCTCCCGCAAGGCGCTGGCGATCGTCGCGCTCTTCTTCGTCTGCTTCATGTACCTGTACGGGATCTACAAGAGCGGCGGTACCCAGGCGGTCGACGCCGTGCGCAGTGGGCGCAGCGTCACGCAGCTCTCCGCCGAGACCGGCCGGGACGTGCCCACGCTGCTCCTGGGCGACCTGGCCCGGGCCGACATCCAGGCGGTACTGCTGGACCGCAAGCGTTCCGGCGTCGGTGAGCTCGGCTACGGCGTGTCCTATCTCGGCGACCTGACGACGGTGGTTCCCCGGGCGGTGCTGCCGGAACGGGTGCCGAGCAAAATCGACTTCGGTACCGAGGTGATCGCCGGTCCGGGGGCGTTCGACTACGAGTCGGGACGGTGGGTCAGCCGGGTCTACGGCATCGCCGGGGAGGCGATGCTGAACTTCGGTCCGGCCGGCGCCGTCGCCTCGTTCCTGGTGCTGGGCCTGCTGATCCGCGGGGTCACCTCGCTCTACCTGCGGGCCCGGGACGGTGACCGGCTGGCACCCAGGATCCTGGCGCCGTCGTTGTGCCTGGCGTCCGTGCTCATGCTCACCAGCGACCTGGACAACATCACCATCGTCCTGCTCACCCGCTTCGCGCCGGTGGGCCTGGCGGTGCTCTTCGCGACCACGGTGCTGCGGGCGAAGGCCGGGCCGGTGGGCGCCGCCGCTCAGCGACCGGCCGAGGCGCCGAGGACGACGGCGTCCCGGACCTCGCGGTAGAACCCGTTGCGGCGGCGGGTGAGTTCCTCGTCCAGGTAGTCCCGGGACCGGGCGAGGTTGCGGGCCGAGGCGGTCGACATCCGGTCGGGCTGGGTCAGGTGCGCGCCGATCAGCCGGGCGAGGCCGGCGACGTCGTCCGCGGCCACCATGTCCTCCGGGGGCAGCAGCTCGGGGATGCCGCCGACCGAGGTGGCGACGGCGGGCAGTCCCCGGGCCATCGCCTCGATGAGGGCCTTCGGCAGCCCCTCCGTGCGGGACGGCATGACGAAGAGGTCGGCGGCGTCGAGTTGCCGGCGTACCTCGGCGGCGGCGCTGATCGTGCCGGCGAAGTGCACCTGCCGGCGTACGCCGAGGTCGGCGGCGAGCCGTTCCAGCCGGGGCCGGTACCGGCCGTCGCCGAGGTGCACCAGCCGGACCGGCGTGCCGGCCGCGGCGAGCCGGGGAAGTGCCCCGATCAGGGTGTCGATCCCCTTGTACATCTGCTCCAGCGAGCCGACCGAGATGAGCGTGTGGGCGTCGCGGCAGCGTTCGACGCCGCGCGGCGCGGGCACGTAGGCCTCGGCCGGAAGGTCGACGCTGGAGTAGTTGGCGGTGACGGCGCCGGGGGCGGCCGGATAGCGGGCCTGGAGGTACGCCTCGGTCACGTACGCCACCCCGGTCGCGGTGGCGCAGTGCTGCCGCATCGCCGCCATGTACCGGCGGCGCAGCAGCGGGCGCAGCGGGTGCTCGACCACCCCGGGAGCAAAGACGTCGAAGGGGTCTCCCACCACCTCGATCGCGTACGGCGAGCCGATCCGTCGGCGGGCCGAGACCAGCAGGGTGCCGATCGGCGAGGGGGCCCGGACGATCACCGCGTCGGCGCTGGCGGCGGCCTGCCGGACGGCGCGGAGTACCGCCGCCCGGCGACGCAGGTACTGCCGGGGGCCGACGTAGTACGGCACCGGGCAGATCGAGACGCCGTCGCCGTCCACCCGGTGGGCGTCGTCCGGCGGCGCGGTCACCTCGGCGACCCGGGCCAGCACCCGGACCTGGTCGAAGCCGGAGAGGTATCGGGCGAAGAATCGCCGGGTCGGACCGCCGTTGGTCCAGACCGCCCCGTCCGGGGTGCGGACGAAGCGGGATTCGGTGGAGACGATCACCTTCACTGGCATTCCTCGCTGTCGCGGCCCAGCCGTGCCGGCTCTGGTCCGACCAGTGCCAACTTTACCGCGTTTGTCGCTTTTGGGCCTCGCTCAGGGTGGATGAACCCGTCACGGAGGCGAAGAACCGGACCTTTGGGATGGAAAGCTCCGAACCCCACCCGCGACCTCCGGAGCATCGGATAAGAGATTTGTAGCAGATTGCCCGCTTACTGCCTGGTCGGGGGCCTTCGTCCGACGGGTGCGGGTCGGTCGCCTTCCCGCAGCGAGGAGCCCAGATGCAGCCCACCGAGGACCCGTACCGGTCCGAACCGGTAGGCCGGTCCCGACCGGTACGCCGGCGGCACGCCGTACCACTGCCGGCGGTGGACGCCGCCGGCTGGATCCTGGGGATGACCTGCGCCGCCTGGACCAGGTACGAGTTCGACCTCACCGCCGGCCGGCTGGGCAGCGTACTCGGTGCCGCCCTGCTCGCGGCCACCATCCACGCCGTACTCGCCTGGCTCTGCGGCAGGTACTGGGCCCGGCATCCGGACGGCAGCCTCCAGGAGGCCCGCACCCTGACCGCCGTCGCGACCGGTACCGCCCTGGTGCTGCTCGGCGCGCTGCTGCCGATGGACGACCGTCCACTGCCGGCCAGCGCTCCCGTGGTGGGTGGCGCGCTGGCCCTGCTGCTGATGTTCGCCGTCCGGGCCGGACACCGGTACCGGCTGGACCGCTCGCTGCGCCCCGGCGCGGGTTCCGCCACCCGGGTGCTGATCTTCGGAGCCGGGCTCGCCGGCCAGCGGCTGCTCCGGGCGATGCTCACCGATCCGGACGGCCGGTACCTGCCGGTCGGGCTCCTCGACGACGATCCCGACAAGCGCCACCTGCGGGTGGACGGCGTGCGGACCCACGGCGGCCGGGGCGACATCGCGACGGCGGTGACCCGGACCGGCGCCGGTACGGTGATCTTCTCCGTCGCGAACGCCGACGCGGAGCTGGTCCGTACGGTCCGGGCCGGCACCCTGGCCGCCGGGGCGGCATTCAAGATCATGCCGCCGATCCGGGAACTGGTCGACCACCGGATCAGCGTGACGGACGTCCGCGACGTGCGGATCGACGACCTGTTGGGCCGCCGGCAGGTGGTCACCGAACTCGGCCGGCCGGAGGCCGTGCTGACCGGCCGGCGGGTGCTGGTGACCGGTGCCGGCGGTTCGATCGGCTCCGAGCTGTGCCGGCAGATCCTGCGGGCCGACCCCGGCGAGCTGATGATGCTGGACCGGGACGAGTCGGCCCTGCACGGCCTGCAACTCTCGCTCTCGGGTCGGGCCATGCTGGACGGGCCGGAACTGATCCTCGCCGACCTGCGCGACGCCGAGGGGATCGACCGGATCGTCCGGGCCCGCCGCCCCGACGTCATCTTCCACTGCGCCGCGCTCAAGCACCTGACCCTGTTGCAGCGGCACCCGGGCGAGGCGGTCAAGACCAACGTCTGGGGCACCCTGGCCGTCCTCAACGCGGCCCGGGACGTGGGCCGGTTCGTGAACATCTCCACCGACAAGGCGGCGGACCCGGTCAGCGTGCTCGGGTACTCCAAACGGATCACCGAACGCCTGACCGCGCACGCCGCGGCAAACTCACCCGGTACGTTCCTCAGCGTGCGGTTCGGCAACGTGCTGAGCAGCCGGGGGTCGGTGGTCACCGCCTTCCGGGCGCAGATCGAGGCGGGACTGCCGATCACCGTCACCCATCCGGACGTCACCCGCTATCTGATGAGCGTGCAGGAGGCGGTGCAGCTGGTCCTCCAGGCCGCCGCGATCGGGAACGACGGCGAGGCGCTGGTGCTCGACATGGGCGAGCCGGTCCGGATCGACGACCTCGCCCGGCGACTCGCGGCGCAGGTCCCCGACCCGCCCGCCATCGTCTACACCGGACTGCGACCCGGCGAGAAGCTGCACGAGGACCTCTTCGGCGCCGCCGAGGCCGACGTCCGGCCCCGGCATCCGCTGATCTCACACGTACCCGTTCCGGCACTGAGCCCCGCCGAGGTCGCGGCGCTGGATCCGTTCGACGACCCGGAAAAGATCATCGCGCACCTGGCCCGGCTCTGCGCCGAGCCGGGCCAGCCGGCCCGGCCGGTCGAGATGGTGCCGACGGTCCACCGGGCCTGACCCGCCTGCCGCCCGGGGTCGACGGCGCTCAGTCGGCCGCAGTGGTCGAGGCCGCCCTCGACACCGGGACGGCCCCGAGGGCGGCCCGCAGGTCAGGCAGCGGCCCGATCCGCTGGGTGGTGTCGCCGCCCTGCGGTGTGCCGGTGCTCTTCAACAGGCTGCTCACCGCCGTGGCGGTCAGCACCGGTCGGCCGGTCGCCTTCAGGTAGGACTGGATCGCCACCACCGCACCGGTGACGATCGGCCCGGCGCCGGAGGTGCCGCCGAACGACCGGGTGTAGCGGATGTCGCGGTTCGCCGGGCTGGTGCCGCCCTGGAGGTTGCCGTTGCTGCCGGTGGTGGTGATGTTCTGCCCCCAGCCCTGGAGGTCGAGCCGGGAGCCGTAGACCGAGAAGTTCAGCCGGGACCGGTTCGTCGACGAACCGGCGCCGACCATGATCGCGCCGGAGTCGCGTACCGACCGGTCGAACCGGCCCTGGAACTCCGGAGCGTCGAGGTTCTCGCCCCCGTTGCCGCCGGTCGCCACCACCACCGCGCCGAGCCGGGTGAGCAGCACCGTCGCGTCGAAGACCGACTGCACCCACTCGGCCGGCACGTACCGGGTGCCGCCGTTCGGGCCGGAGGTCTGCTGCTCGATCAGCACCGCGTCGCCGGGCCGGAGGAACTGGGCGAGGTGCGACAGCGCTGCCGCCGGCCGGTAGCTCGTCTGGCCACTGCTGAGCCGCTGCATCGGCGAGATGCCGAACATCTCGGCGTCCGGTACGCCACCGGTCACCCCGTAGCCGTTCTCCCGGGCCACGAGTTCGCCGAAGACCGCCGTGCCGTGCTCGTCGGCGAAGCTGGTGTTGCGGGGGAACTGGGTGCCGCCGAGGTCGCTGGACCAGTCCAGTTGAAGGTCCTCGTGGAAGGGGTTCCAGTCGTATTCCAGGTCGACGATCCGGATCCCCGCGCCCCGGGCCCGGGGGTCCTGCCGGGCGTGGTCGGCGTCGACGCCCTGCGGCGCCGGCCGCTGGTAGCCCTGCATCGAGGTGAAGTCGGGGGTGGCGGGCGGCGGTGCCGGCTCCGGCGCCGGATAGGCGTACGCCACGTCGGGCAGGGCCCGCAGGTCGCGCAGTGCCGCCGACACGTCCGCCCCGGCGGGCAGGGTCAGGTGATACCAGGAGGCCATGTCCGGAACGGCCCGGCCGGAGCGGGCTCGCGCCGTCGCCGCCGCGCCGGCGAGCCGGGTCAGTGTCTGCGCCGGCAGCAGCGGGCTGAGTTCGACGGCGCGGTGCCGGTCCAGGACGGTCCGGACCGGGGCGAGGTCGCGACCCCGCTCGCTGCGCAGGGCGCGGTCCGTGCCGCGTACCGCCGCCGTCTCCGCGAACTTGACCTCGAGTACGACGGCGGGCGCCACGCCGTCCGAGCCGCGTACCGGCCGGCCGTCGGGGAGTCGACCGGTGACGGTCAGCGCGGTACTGGCGGCGCCGAGCTGCCCGGTGCTCCGCAGCACCTCCTTGTCGAAGAAGAGCCGCAGATCCGGCCGGCCGTCGGCGTTCACGTCGGTCACGGTGCTGAGGAAGCCGCCACCGACCCAGCGGGCGACCGTGGCGCCGCCGTTGTCGACCGACCCGACCGGGCCGAGCCGTACCGTTCCGGGGTCGATCCGGCTGGCGTCCACGGTGGCGGTGCTGACCAGGGTCACCGCCAGTTGTCCCTGGCCGGCCAGGTTGGGGGCCTCGGGCGCGACCATCGGAAGGTCGACGGTGCCGGCCGGGGGACCGTCGGCATGCGCGCCGGTGCCGACCCCCTGACCGGATACGACGAGGGCGCCCACGAGGAGCGCGGTCAATCGCCTGGACATGCCGGACCTCCGAGATGGACCGATAGCGGGCAGCAGTGAAAAGCTACTGACTACAGTGAAGTCGGTCTATCTACAGGTGTCGTGACATCGACGATCCGGCGTCGAACTCCTGTTGCAGGGCGCCGCTGGCCGGGCCAGCCCGACCAGCGGCGACCAGTCCCGCTACGACCCGACGGACCGGGCCGGGGTTCGCGGTTCCCGTACCCGGGAGAAGTGCGCGGCCAGCAGGAAGACCGCGAAGATGACCAGGTTGAGTATCCAGCGAGGGTCGTCGACGTGCAGGGCCGAGCCGAGCCGCTCGCGTTCCGCCTCGGTCAGCGGCGTCGTGGAGCGCTCCGTCTCGGCGAAGTCCAGCCGGGCGGAGGAGAAGACCAGATAGGTCCAGACCCGGTGTACGAAGTACAGCGCCGCGGCGACGACGATGAGGATCCGCCGCCTTCCCGGTCGCCAGCCGAGGACGAGCAGCATCGGAATGACGACCAGTTCGGTCGGGACGTTCCCGAGGATCGCGACCGGGATGCTCGGCAGGAACATCAGCACCAGGGTCTGCCCGGTCAGCGTGGGGCTCTCCAGTGCGGCGTCGAGCATCAGGAGCCCGGCCGCACCGCCGAAGGCGAACAGCGCCATCGTCACGACGCCGAGGGCGACGAGGCCGTCCTCCAGCCAGGCGGCCAGCGTCGCCCTGCCGCGCAGCCAGGTGGCGAGCAGGCCGATCCCGACCCCCCAACCGAGCGCGACGAGCAGCGCGACCGGGACCGGAAGGAACTCCACCAGGGAGAGTCCCTCGACGACGGCGACGAACGCCACGGCCAGCGCGAGCGGTGGCAGCCATGTCCGGGTACTTCCGGCGGGGGTGACCGTCCTCATCGCGGTCCTCCCGTCCCGCGCCCGGGTGGTGGCGCCGACCCGGCGGCAACGGCGGCGGCGCGTCCGAAGGTCTCCGGCGGGCGTGCGGGGGGCTGGCTCGGCTCGGCATCGCATCTCATGGTGGCGGCGGGCTCCTCGTCTTCCGGTCACTCGGAGCGGTCGCGATCCGCCTCGGCGGACCGTGCTCCGGTGGGATCGAACGCAGGGGCCCGACGCTAGGCAGCCGACGGTCTGGACCGCGTCTGCCAAATGGCCATGCCGGGGGTTCAGCGGGGGTTTATTCCGTCGTCGACCCGGTCCAGCAGGCCCGCCTGGCGGGCGTGCAGGACCGCCTGGAGCCGGCTCGCCGCCTCCAGCTTGCGGAAGATGCGGTTGAGGTGTGCCTTGACGGTGCCGGGCGCGACGTACAGCGCGTTGGCGATCTCCCGGTTGGAGCGGCCGGCGGCCAACTGGGCCAGCACCTGAAGTTCCCGCTGGCTCAGCGGCTCCACCGGCAGCCGGCGGGACGAGCCGTCCGGCGGTACCGGTTCGGTTGCCGGCGCCTCGGCGGCGTCGCCACCGGCCGGCGGCACGGTGGTCTCCCCGGCCGGAGCGGATCCGTCGTGCCGGACGGACGGCGCCGCCGAGGGCGGAACCGCCCCGTGCGGCCGGCTGCTGGACCGGGCGACGGTCGGGACGGCGCGTACGGCGGCCAGCGCGACCAGCGGGACGAGCAGGCCAAAGGGGAGCATCAGCCACCAGTGCCGGGCGCCGTGCTCGACCAGGGCGAAGGAGAATCCGACCACGACCATGACCCAGACGAAGCAGCCGGTGAGTACCGCGGTCACCAGTACGGCCCGCCGCACGCTCGGCACCCGGAGCCAGTCGACGATCCGCTCACCCGCCCGCCCCCACCGGGAGCGGCCCGCCGTCTCGAACACCGACGCTCACCCTCGTTCCGTCGTCTGGTCCGGCTCTGCCCGAAGCGACCGGCCGGGACGCCCCCGAACCACGACAGCCGGGGGAGGGGCGGCCGGGAAACGCACCCGGCACACGGACCGGCCGTCGCCCGCGCCACACATCATGCCGATCCCCACTGGCATCCGGTACCGCGACCCGCGCCGGCCGGTGTCAGGGCCGGCCGGCCTCGGCCGGGGCCGGTCCGGTGGACTGCCGGACGGTGAGGTGGGTGGGGAGCACCACCGAGCGGCGTGGCGGGTGCGGAGTGCTGCGCTCGACGAGCCGGGAGAGCAGCATGGCCACCGCGACCCGACCGGCCTGGTCGATCGGGGCGGTCAGGGTGGTCAGCGGCGGGTTGCAGAAGTCGGCGCCGAAGATGTCGTCGCAGCCGACCACGCTGAGGTCCTCGGGTACCCGGACGCCCCGGTCTCGCAGCCGGGTGAGCATGCCGATGGCGAGCAGGTCGTTGAAGGCGATGCAGGCGGTGGCCCGGGTGTTGACCACGGCGTCGGCGGCGGCGGACCCGGAGGGCCGTTCCGGCGGGAAGGGCCCGACCCGGCGTACCTGGAGGCCGTGACCGGCGGCGGTGGCCCGCATGGCCTGCCAGCGGGCCTCGCTGGGCCAGGAGCGTTCCGGGCCGGAGACGTAGACGATGTCGCGGTGCCCGAGCGAGATCAGGTGCTCGACCGCCTGACCGATCCCGGCCGGGGTGTCGATCACGACGCTCGGCACCCCGCGCGCCTCCCGGTTGATGGTGACCAGGGGTATCTCGGCGGCGAGGCCGATCAGTTCCCGCTCGGAGAGCCGGGACGCGGCCAGGATCGCGCCGTCGAGGGACTGCCGCATCCGGTGCAGCATCTGGGTTTCGAGTTCGCCGGAGTCCTCGACGTCGATCAGCAGGTGCGCGTACCCGGCGGCCTTCAGTTCCTGCTGGGTGCCGCGGATGATGCCGAAGTAGAACGGGTTGGTCACCCCGGAGACGAGTACGGCGATCGTCCGGGTCCGGCCGGAGGTCAACGCCCTGGCCTGCGAGTTCGGTACGTAGTTGAGCTGCCTGGCCGCCGCCTCGATCCGCTCCCGGGTGACCGGGTTGACCCGACCGGGCCGGGTGAGGGCCCGGGAGACCGTGGACGGCGCCACGCCGGTGAGCGCGGCGATGTCGGTGATGGTGACCGGGCGGCTGCGCTTGGCTGGCCGAGGACTGTCCACGAAGCACAGACAAGCACAGGTGGCAAAAGTTGGCAAACGATTGCCACCAGATTGCCAGACTGTTACGGTCGCCCTAGTCCGTCGCCGATGTAAATACCTGGATGCCCGCTTTCGTCGCGGCGCATTCCGGCTATCTGCATTTCCTCACGAGGAGCAGGCAACATGACAGCGAAAAGAATCCTCGGCGCGCTGTCCGGCGCGGTCGTCCTTGCCGCGACGTTGACCGGCTGTGGTTCCGACAGCGGCTCGACCAGCGGGGGAGAGACCCTCAACGTCCTCATCGGGGCCAACAGCATCTATCCGGAACAACAGCGGAAATGGTTCGGCGACATCTCCGCCGCATTCGAGCGCGAGTCCGGGGCGAAGGTGAACTTCGAAACGTTCGCCACCCCCAACGACGAGCTGACGAAGATTCAGACCTCCGTGCTCTCCGGGCAGGGCCCGGACATCTACGCGATCGGCACCACCTTCACCCCCACCGTCTACGCCACCGGGGCGTTCCTCGAACTGACCCCGGACGACTGGACCAGGCTCGGCGGCCGGGACCGGTTCCTGCCGGCGACGCTCGGCATCTCCGGCCCCGACCGGGACCACGAGGTGGGGGTACCGTTCACCACCCGGCCGTTCGTGATGGCGTACAACAGGGAACTGCTGGCGGCGGCCGGGATCGACAGGCCGGCGGAGAGCTGGGACGGGCTGCGTGAGCAGGCGAAGCGGCTCACCACCGGCGGCCGTCACGGGATGGCGGTCGCCTACGCCGACAGCTACGACCCGTGGAAGTTCATCTGGGCGATGAGCCTCCAGGCGGGCAACCCGCTGGTCGACGACGGCAGGGCCCGGCTCGACGACCCCGTGGTGCGTACCGCCTACCAGACGTATCTCGGCTGGCTGGCGACCGACAAGGTGGTCGCCCCCGCCGCCGTCGGCTGGAAGAACGCCCAGGCGATCGCGGCCTTCGGCGCCGGAAAGGCCGCCTTCCTGCCGATGGTCTCGGCGACCTCAAAGGTCACCCTCGACGCCTCCGCCGTGGCCGGCAAGTACGGCTACGCGGTCATGCCGACCGTTCCGCCCGGCGCCACCACCCGGCCCGCCGACGGGCAGGACGCCACCAGCATCCTCTCCGGGGACAACCTGGTGGTGGCCAAATACACCAGACACCGCGACCTGGCCCTGGCGCTGGTGAAGCTGCTGACCAGCCCGGAGCAGCAGCGCCGCTACTACGAGACCTTCGGCGAGCTGCCCACCGACGCGAGCGCGGCGGCGGCGTTGCAGGCCGACCCGGCACTGGCCGCGATGGTCGACTCGTCGGCGAGGTCGGTGGCGACCCCGTTCAGCGGGGCGTGGAGCCAGGTGCAGCTGGCCCTGGTCAACGTGGTGGTGCAGTCCGTACCCGGGCTCTCGGCCGGCCGGGTCGACGACGGCCGGCTCGACACCCTGCTGGCCCAGGCGCAGTCGTCCGCGCAGGCGGCGCTCGACAAGGCGAAGTGATGCCGGCAGCCGCCCCGCCACACCGCAGGGTGCGGCGGCATCGTCCGCTGTGGATGCTCGCACCCGGGGCGGCGCTGACCGTCCTGGTGGTCGTGGTGCCGCTGGCGGTGGCGCTGCACATCTCCCTGCTCGACCTCGACCAGTACTCGTTCCGGCAGTGGGTGCGGGCGCCCTTCGTCGGGCTGGGCAACTACACCGAGGCGGTACGCGCCTCCGGGGCGGTGCACGCCATCGTGCTCAGCACCTCGTACGCGGCGCTCGTCACCGTGCTGACCCTGCCGATCGGAGTCGCCGCGGCACTCGCCAGCCAGGACCGGTTCCGGGGTCGGGGACTCGTCCGCTCGCTCTTCCTCGTCCCGTACGTCCTGCCGGCGTTCGTCGTCGGCACCGTCTGGCGGATCATCCTCCAGCCCGATGGGGTGGCCAACGCACTGCTGGCCCGGCTCGGCGTCGACGGCGGGCTGTGGCTGAACGGGCCGCGCAGCTTCTGGGCCCTGGTGGTGGTGCAGATCTGGGCGAGCTGGCCGCTGCTCTACCTGCTCGCCCTCGCCGGCCTCCAGGCGGTCGATCCGGTGCTGCACGAGGCCGCCGCGCTCGACGGGGCCGGCTGGTGGACCAAGCTGCGGTATGTGATCTTCCCGCACCTGCGGGGGCCGGTCTCGCTCGCCGTGATCATCGCGTTCCTGCACAACATCAACAACTTCACGCTGCCGTTCGTGCTCTTCGGCGTGCCGAGCCCCCGGGACGCGGAGGTGCTGCCGGTGCTGACCTATGTGGAGAGCTTCCAGAACTTCCGGTTCGGGCTCAGCGCGGCGATGGCGGTGCTCTCCCTGGTGCTGATCGCCGTCCCGCTCGCCGTCTACCTGCGCGCGGTCCGGCTCGACGTCGGCACCGACGGCGCGGCCGAGGGGAGCCGGGCATGACGGTCCGGGAGGAGACGACGACCCGGGGCGCGGTCGCCGCGACACGACGTGCCGGTGGCACCGCCGGGCCCCGGCACCGCCCCGGTGGTGGCAGCGGCGCGGTCCACCGGCTGCTGCCGGCGCCGCTGCGGGTACTCGTCCTCGGCGTACTGCTGGTCGTGGTCCTCGCCCCGGTGCTCTACATGGTCTTCGCCTCGGTCAGCTCCGACCTCTCGGTGGCCGAGGGCTCCTTCCTGCCCAGCAGCCCCGACCTCGGCAACTACCTGCGGATCTGGTCGACGGTGGAGCTGGGCCGGGGACTGGTCAACAGCCTGCTGGTGGCCGGTGCGGTGGCCGCAGTCTGCGCGTTCGTCGCGCTCGGCAGCGCGTACGTGCTGGTCCGGTACGCCTTCCGGGGCCGGCTGGCCATCCTGCGCGGCCTGCTCGCCCTACAGAGCATCCCGGGCACCCTGATGCTGTTGCCGGTCTTCGTGCTCTTCGCCAGCGCCGCGCAACTGCTCGGGGTCCCGGTCATCGGCACCCGGTGGGCGCTGTTCGTCACCTACCTGACCTTCGCGCTGCCCTTCTCCACCTGGGTCATGGTGACCTATCTGCGCGGGCTGCCACCGGAACTGGACGAGGCCGCCCGGGTCGACGGCGCCTCCGCCTGGCAGGTGCTGACCCGGGTCATCCTGCCGCTGAGCTGGCCGGGCCTGGTGGTCGCCGGCATCTTCGCGCTGCTGCTCGGCTGGAACGACGTGCTCTTCGCGTCGGTGCTGACCAACCCCGAGACCCGCACGGCGGCGGTGGCGTTGCAGGTGTTCGGCGCCACCCAGGAGGGCGGGGCCATCCCGGTGTACGGCCAGCTGATGGCCGCCGCGCTCGTCTGCGCCGCCCCGGTGGTGCTGCTCTACCTCGTCTTCCAGCGCTACCTGATCAGCGGACTCACGGCGGGAGGGGTCAAGTGACGACCAGACGTACCGGTACCGGCGCGGAGCCGGGCGCGAGCCTCCCGCCGATCCCGGTCGCCATCGTCGGCGGCGGTGTCATCGGGCGCAACCACGCCGCCGCCATCCTCCGGCACCCCCGGCTGCGGGTCGGCTGTGTCGTCGACCCGGCGCCGCCGGCCGGTCGCGCGCTCGCCGAGCGGGTGGCGGCGGAGAGCGGCGCCGAGCCGCCGGCCCGGTACGAGTCGCTGACCGACGCGCTCGCCAAGCAGGAGATCGGGCTGGTCGTGGTCTGCACCCCGAGCGGTACGCACGCCGGTCTCACCGAGGAGGCGCTCGGCGCCGGCCGGCACGTCGTGATCGAGAAGCCGTTGGACGTCTCCCTGCCCCGGGCCCGCCGGCTCGCCCGGCTGGCCGCCGAGGCCGAGACCCGGGGACTCGTCTGTTCGGTGATCAGCCAGCACCGCTTCGACCCGGCCAGCCTCGCGGTGCACCGGGCGGTGACGGCGGGCCGGCTCGGCCGGATCACCTCGGCGGTCGCCTCCGTCGCCTGGTGGCGCAGCCAGCGCTACTACGACTCGGCGGACTGGCGCGGCAGTTGGGCGCTGGACGGCGGCGGCGCGCTGATGAACCAGGCGGTGCACACCGTCGACCTGCTGCGCTGGCTGCTCGGGCCGCCGACCGAGGTGTTCGGGTACACCTCCCGACTCGCCCACCAGCGCATCGAGGTCGAGGACGTGGCGGTGGCGACCGTCCGGTTCGCCTCCGGCGCCCTCGCCGTACTGCACGCCAGCACCGGTGCCTATCCGGGGCTCTCGGCCCGGCTCCAGATCCACGGCACCCGTGGCTCGGCGGTCCTCGACGACGACCAGTTGGAGTATCTGCACGCCGCCGAGGGGACCGGCCCGGACGGATCGAGCGGCCCGGACGAACCGGCCGAGCCGGGCAACCAGGCGGCCGGGGTGCTGCCGGCGGCGGAGCTGCGCGGCGCGGCGAAGCCGCCGGACAGTTTCGTCCTCGGTCACCTGCGGCAGTACGCCGACATCGTCGCGGCGATCGACGGCGGGCGCCGGCCGAGCATCCGGGTCGAGGACGGGTTCGCCGCGCTGGCCCTGGTCAGGGCGGTCTATCTCGCCGCGACGCTGGGCCGGCCGATCCCGGTCGACGAGGTGGCCCGGGGAGCGTTCGACGACGTACCGGTGACGACGGGGCCGGTGGGCGGCCCGGCCGGGTCGGCGTTGGCCTCCTCGGTCGTCCAGCCCGCCGGTGCGCCGGCACAGCGGCCGGGGTGGTCGGCGGAGTCGATGGGAGAGCAGCGGGAGTGGGAGAGCCGGCGATGAGGTTTTCGGTCTTCACCGCGTCGACCCCGGAGTGGACGCCGGCCGAGGTGACGGCGATCCTCGCCTATCAGGGCTGGGACGGTGTCGAGTGGCGGATCACCGACCAGGACGACGCCCCCGATCCCGGCTTCTGGGCCGGCAACCGGGCGACCTGGCCGCTGACCGGGCTGGAGGAGAGCCTGCCGGCGATCGCCCGGCTCACCCGGGAGGCGGGGCTGGACTTCTCCGCCCTGGGAGGATACGTCCCCTGCCACGATCGGCCGGGCGTCGAACGGATGCTGGCCGCCACCGCGTGGCTCGGTGCCGGACGGGTCCGGGTGACCATGCCGGCGCTCTCCCGGGCCGACTACCGGGAGCTCTTCGCCGCCACCCGTCGGGACCTGGAGTGGGTGGCCGGACGCGCCGCGCGGCACGGCGTCACGGCCCTGGTCGAGCTGCACCACCGCACCGTCGTCGCCTCGGCCTCCGCCGCGATCCGGCTGGTCGACGGGCTCGACCCGGCCGCCGTCGGCGTCATCCACGACCTCGGCAACCTCGTCGTCGAGGGGCGGGAGGACTACCTCGCCGGCTTCCAGATGCTCGGCCCGTACCTCGCGCACGTGCACGTCAAGAATGCCGCCTGGCACCGTACCGGCTACACCCCGGACGGCTCGTCGATCTGGACCGAGGAGTGGGCGACGCTGCGCGACGGGCAGGCCGACGTCGAGGCGTACCTGCGGGCGCTGCACCGGCACGGCTACGAGGGGTGGGTGACCGTCGAGGACTTCTCCACGGTCCTGCCGTTGGAGGACCGGCTCCGGGACAACCTCGCCTACCTGCGGGCGATCCGGCAGCGCCTCGGCTGACGTCCGCGCTGTCGTCGTCGAGTACCGAGCCCGATCGGCCGCTTACCTGATTAGTTACTTATGCCAGATTTGTCGCGATTAGAATCGTTGCGGTGCGGAGCAAACGGGTGGTGCCACGCTCGACGACCACCGGACCAGGCAGACCGACCGTGCTGACCATCGCGGCAGCGGGGCGGCCGTGAGCGGCCCGACCGTCTCGGTGCTGCTGGTCATCTGGAACAGCCGGGACGAGACCCGTCGCTGCCTCGACGCGCTCTGGGCCGCCCGCACCGACGCCGTCCCGATCGAGGTGGTCGCGGTCGACAACGCCTCGACGGACGGGTCCGCCGAGCTGCTGGCCGGGGACCCACGGGTACGGCTCATCCGCAACGAGCGCAACGTCGGCTACGCCGCGGCGGTGAACCAGGCGTACCGGCAGGCCGGCGGGGAGCTGATCCTGCTGCTCACCAGCGCCGTCAGACTGCACCCCGGCGCCCTGGACACCATGGTCGGCTTTCTCCGTGACCGCGCCGACGCCGCCGGAGTCAGCCCGCGCTGTCTGCACCCGGATGCCACGGAGCGGCAGCACCACCTTTGGGTGCCGAGCTTTCCCGCCGTACTCGCCGTCGGCGCCCCGCGACGTCGGCTCCCGGGTTTCCGCTCGGCGCTCGACCGGCCCCGGCCGGATGCCGACGACCTGTCCGGGGCCCGGCCGTTCGGCACCCCCGGTTGCCTGCTGCTCCGCCGCCAGGTGCTGGAGCCGGACGGGATTCTCGACGAACGCTTTCCGCTCTACGGGAACGACCTGATGCTCGCCCGCTCGCTCTGGGACGCCGGGCACCGGCTCCGGCTGGTCCCCGAGGCGGACGCCACGCGCGGCCGGGGCGCCTCCGACCGGCTGCTCGGCACCGCGACACGCACCCGGCACCGCATCGGCGGACTGGTCCGCTACCTGCGCTCGACCGAGCCCCGGCACCGCCTGGCGGTGTTCCGGCTCGTGCTGCTGGCCGACCATCTCGGCAGCCGGCTCGCCCGTCGTCCGACGGCCCTGGGCCTGCGCGAGCTGGGCGCGGCACTGCGCGGCGACGTCGGCGTACTGCCCGACGGCGACACCCGGGCGTGGTCGGTGCTCTCCGGCGACGGCCAGTGCGCCGCCGAGCACTACTTCCGGATAGTCACCGGGCAGCGAACGCACGACCAGCGGACCCTGCTGGTGCACCGGCCACGCCGGTTGCGCGGTCGACGGCTGCGCGTCCAGTTCGACGGCGCCTCGGTCTGGCACGCCACGCCGCCGGTCCTACTGCCCTTCGGTCGGAGTCTGGCACCGGTACGCCGAATCAACCGGTGGTACGCCGCAGCCACCGTCCGACGCTGGCTGCACGACCGGCCCGGGGTCCGGGTACTGCGGCTCGACGACACCAGTCGCTACCTGCTCGGCCGGATCGGCGAGGACGAGGTCGTCCCCGCCACCGCGACCCGGTTGCCGGCGCTTCCCGCCGACCGGCGCGGCCGGCACCCCGGGCACGCCCCGCTTCCGGGCGCCGAAGACCCGCTGCCCTCCGCCCTGACCTGAGCGCCCTTCGGCGCCCGAACACCGCCGAGCGGACCACCAAGCGGACCACCGAGCGGACTACCGAGCGCGGAATCGCCGGACAGGACACGCTCTGCGCGTGCCGCCGGCCGTTAGCCGGTTAGGCATTCCGGTGCAGCCCGACGCGGGCCCCGGGATGGCTGCATCCCGGGGCCCGCGACGTCTTCGGCTCCGCTCAGCCGACAGCGTGCCCGCTGCGGCGTCGGCGGCCGAGCAGCAGCAGGACGACCCCGAGAGCCGTCACGGCGGCGCTGACCCCGACCAGCGAGATCACCGGATCACCGGTGACGGGGAGCGCCCCGACGTACCGGAAGAAAAGCGTGTTGGAGACGCCGCCCGGCGTGCCGACGGTGATCGCGGCGTCCCCGGTCGGGCAGGCCGGAGTGCGGAACGTCAGCGAGGTGCCGTCCGGGGCGACCGTCACGGCGCTCGCCGGGATGGTACGCCCGCAGATGGTCACCGTCGTCTGCCCCGGTACGAAGCCGCTGCCGCCGACGGTCACGACCGTTCCGCCCGTGGCGGGCCCCTGACCCGGGTCGACCGTCTCGATCACCGGCACCACGGCCTGGTAGGTGAAGCCGTCCTCGGCGACGGCGTCCTCGCCGGGCAGCAGCACCGTCACGTCCACCGTGCCGGGTGTGCCGGGCGGGGCGGTGACGGTGAGCGAGGTACCGCTCGGGTCGACCACCAGGTCGGTGCCGGGGTTGCCGCCGAAGTTGACACCGGTCGCCCCGCCCAGGCCGGTACCGGTGACCGTCACCCGGGTTCCGCCGGTGCTCGGCCCGGCCGGCGGCGACACCGAGGTGATCGTCGGCCCGACGTAGCCGAAGGTGCCGGCGTCGGCGGTGCCGGCCGGGAAGGTCAGGGCGACCTCGGCCGGGCCGGCGGCGTTCGGCGGGGTGACGACGGTGATCGTCGTCCCGGCCGGGTTGACGGTGAAGCCGGTCCCCGGGACGCCGTCGAAGGTGACCCCGGTGGCTCCGGTGAAGCCGGTGCCGGTGATGGTGACGGTGGTGCCGCCGGTGGTCGGGCCGGTCGTCGGGTCGAGCCCGGTCACCACGGCGTCGCTGCCGTCGGCCAGGTAGGTGTAGTCGAGCGGTGCCGCCGAGCCACCCGGTGTGCCGACCACGACGGCGGCCGGGCCGACCGCGTTGGCCGGGGTGACGGCGGTCAGCGAGGTACCGCCGGGAGCGACGGTGACGTCGGTCGCCGGCACCCCGTCGAAGGTGACGGTGGTGTCACCGGGAACGAAGCCGGTACCGGTGATGGTGACGGTCTGGCCGCCGGACTGTGGCCCGGAGTCCGGGTCGATCGCGGACGCGGTCGGTGCGACCGCCTGGTAGGTGAATCCGTTCGGAGCGACCGCGTCGGCCCCGGGGATCAGCACGGTGACGTCGACCGGGCCGGGTGCGCCGGGCGGGGTGGTGACGGTGAGCGAGGTGCCGCTCGGGTCGACCACCAGGTCGGTGCCGGGGTTGTCCCCGAAGGTGACCCCGGTGGCTCCGGTGAGGCCGGTACCGGTGATCGTCACGCTGGTGCCGCCGGTGCTCGGGCCGGTGTTCGGAACGATCGAGGTGATCGTCGGTGCGACGTAGCTGAAGGTCGGCGCGGTGACCCGGCCGGCCGGGAAGACGACCTCGACCAGGGCCGGGCCGGCCGGGTTCGGCGGGGTGACGACGGTGATCGTCGTCCCGGCGGGATCGATGGTGAAGTCGGTGCCGGGCAGGCCGTTGAAGTCGACCCCGACGGCGCCGGTCAGGCCGGTGCCGGTGATGGTGACGGTGGTGCCGCCGCTGGTCGGGCCGGAGGTCGGGGTCAGGCCGGTGATGTCGGCGTCGCTGCCGTCGGCCAGGTAGGTGTAGTCGAGCGGTGCCGCCGAGCCGCCGGGGGTGGTGACCACGACGGCGGCGGGGCCGACCGGGTTCGCCGGGGTGACGGCGGTCAGCGAGGTGCCGCCGGGTGCCACCGTGACGCCGGTGGCGGGTACTCCGTCGAAGGTGACCGTGGTCTCGCCGGGCGCGAAGCCGGTACCGGTGATGGTGACGGTCTGGCCGCCGGACTGTGGCCCGGAGTCCGGGTCGATCGCGGACGCGGTCGGCGGCGCGGGTGCCGGCGGGCGTTCACAGGTTGCCTGGGCCACGATCACGGTGCCGACCGGGATGGTCACCGGCTCGCCGAGCACGGTCCCGGTCAGGGTGAGCGTGGCCAGGATGGCGGTCGCCGCCGCGCCGGCCGCGGTGGTGGTCTCGGTACGGGTCAGCGTCGCGTTGAGGGTGGCACCGAGCAGTCCCGGTACGGTCACCCCGGCGCTGCCCTGCACGCTCGGGCCGTTCGCCGTCAGCACCACGGCGGTGCCGAAGAGCGAGAGGCCGGTGAGCGTGGTCCCGGCGGTCTGTGCGCCGACCAGTGGGCAGATGGCGGTGGCGCTCGCCTCCCCGGCGTCGAGCACGTCGATGCCGAGCACCGTCAGGTTCAGGCCGTTGACGCTGGAGAAGGCGGAGGAGGCGGTCGCGCCACGGGTGGCGGTCACCTCCTCGACGGTGCCGTCGGCGGCCACCCCGGTCGCCCCGGTCAGTGAGATGTCCACCAGGGTGGAGGTGTCGGTGCCGCCACCGGCCGGCGCGGTCGCGCTGCCGATCGTGGCGTCCGCGTCGATGACCACGATGCCGGCGACGTCGGCGGAGAGGTCGACCACCAGCCCGCGGGCGTTGGCGGAGCCCGGCTGGGCCAGGGCGGGTGCCGGCAGGTGCAGTACGGCGCCGGCGGCGACCAGTGTCACCGACAGCATGGACAGCGTTCTCCGAATGGACGTCACGTTTCCCCCGTGGAATTTCAGGCGCGGTACCGGTGGAGGGCAGACGCGGAGTCCCGCCCTTACCTCCGGAGAACGAGACGAATTGGGACGGGTTACGCGAAACCTCACAGAAGGTACTTAGTGATGACACTCTGTCATCACCGGATCCCGGGAGAGCGAGCGTCGGCCCCGACCCGTGCCCGTCTCACCTTCAGCAGGACGTGGCACTGTATGGTTTTCGCACCCGCTGGCAACCCCGGGCCGGCACGCCGAGACGTCGAGGGTGACATGGAGTTCTTGAGCAGCCCCGAGCTGTGGGTGGCGTTCGCGACGCTGCTGCTGCTGGAGGTCGTACTGGGCATCGACAACGTGGTGTTCATCTCGATCCTGGCCGGCCGGTTGCCCGAGCACCAGCAGGCACGGGCCCGCACCATCGGCCTGTCCCTGGCCCTGATCACCCGGCTGCTGCTGCTCGCCTCACTCTCCTGGGTGATCGGACTGACCGCACCGCTCTTCACGGTTCTCGGGCAGGAGATCTCCGGCCGCGACCTGATCCTCTTACTGGGTGGGTTGTTCCTGCTCGGCAAGGCGACATATGAGATCCACGAGCATCTGGAGGGTGCGGAACACGGCCGCTCGGCCCGGGCCACGTCGTCGTTCGCCGCGGTGATCGCCCAGATCCTGGTCCTCGACATCGTCTTCTCGCTCGACTCGGTGATCACCGCGGTCGGCATGGTGGACCAGTTGTTCATCATGGTCGCGGCCGTCGTCGTCGCGATGGTGATCATGCTGGTCTCGGCCGGCGCCGTCAGCCGGTTCGTCAACACGCACCCGACGGTCAAGATGCTGGCCCTGTCGTTCCTGCTGCTCATCGGCGCCAGCCTGATCGCCGAGGGCTTCGACCAGCACATCCCCAAGGGATACGTGTACGGCCCGATCGCGTTCTCCATCTTCGTCGAGTTCCTCAACCTGCGGGTACGGGCCCGGCAGCAGCGCAGCGCGGCGCAGCCCGTGCACCTGCACCCCACCTACGTGAAGTCGTCCGAGACGAAGTCGTCCGGGACGGAGAACTCCGGGACGAAAAACTCCGAGACGGAGAACTCGACCCCGTCGGGCGGCTGAGGAGGCCACCCCGTGGCCGCCGCCCTTCGGGGACCTTCGCCGGTCGGTTCCGCCCGCCGCTTGTACAGTTTCCACAGCGCCGGACGAGGCTAGGAGGTGCACCGTCGACGCGACCTTGTTGCGGATCGGGGAGGTGGCCGCGCAGGCCGGCGTCTCACCGCGCACCGTCGACTTCTACACCAGCCTGGACCTCATCGCCCCCGCCGCCCGCTCCGGCGGGAACTACCGGCTCTACCACCCCGAGGTGATCGAGCGGATCGCCACGATCCGTGCCCTGGAGGCGCACGGTGTGCCGTTGCAGGAGATCGCGGCGGCGCTGCGTCAGCCCGTGGCCGAGGACCTCGACGCCAAGCTCGACCAGCTCGACAGCGCCCTGCACGCCCTCCAGGCCGCCGCCCGGCACAGCGACGAACATGCCCACGGCCTGCTCACCGCGCTCACCGCCCGCGCACACGCCCTCATCGCGACGGCCCTCGACCTCACGTCCGGGCTACCCCCGGTCTGACCGGTCGGCCCACCGCACGGCGAGCCGGCCGCCGGTTCGCCGGCCGGCGTCGGGCAGCCGGGACCCGGGCCGGCCCTGGGGCGGCCTGTCCCGTCGACAGTGGACAGCCGGAGCCGCAAGACGGGTGCCCGGAAAACCAGGCGGCGATCCACGGCCCGGCCGCTAGCGTGGGGCGATGAACCCTGACCCGGTGACGCACAACCGAGCCGCCTGGGACCGGCAGGTCGAGAAGGGCAACGAATGGTCCCGCCCGGTCTCGGCGGAGACCATCGCCCACGCGCGGGCCGGGGACTGGTCCGTCGTACTGATCGGCTACCAGCCGGTCGACCGGGCCTGGTTCCCGGCCGACCTCGCGGGCGCGGACGTGCTCTGCCTCGCCTCCGGCGGCGGCCAGCAGGGCCCGACGCTCGCCGCCGCCGGCGCCCGGGTCACCGTCTTCGACAACTCACCGCGCCAGCTCGAACAGGACGAGATGGTGGCCGGCCGGGACGGCCTGGAGTTGCGGACGGTCCTCGGCGACATGCGCGACCTGTCGGTCTTCGCCGACTCCTCCTTCGACCTGGTCTTCAATCCGGTCTCGAACCTCTTCGTACCCGAACTCGCCCCGGTGTGGCGGGAGTGCTTCCGGGTGTTGCGCCCCGGCGGCGCGCTGCTGTGCGGTTTCGTCAACCCCGACGTCTTCCTCTTCGACCACGAGGCGTTGGACCAGCGCGGCGAGCTGGTGGTACGCCACCGGCTGCCGTACAGCGACCTCACGCACGTCCCGGCGGAGGAGCGCGAGCGGCTCTGGGGTACGGACGCGCCGCTGGAGTACAGCCACACGCTGGCCGAGCAGATCGGCGGACAGCTCGCCGCCGGCTTCGTCGTCGTCGGGTTCGCGGAGGCACCGCACCACTCCGACGCCACCGCCGGCTGGCTGCCCGGCTACTTCGCCACCCGGGCGGTCAAGCCGGCTCCGCGCTGACCAGCCGAGAACGGACCCGGGCAGCTCCGCCCGACCCAGGCGCGGACCCGGCCCACCTCAGGGATTGGTGGCGAGGAAGAGGAACGCGGCGCAGACGGAGACGTGCACGGCGCCCTGGAGTACCGTCGCCCGGCCGGGCATCACGGTCAGGATGCTGACGGCGGCGGTCAGCGCCAGCAGCACGATCTGGGTCGGGCCGAGGCCGAGCAGGAGTGGACCGTCGAGCCAGATCGAGGCGATCGCGATGGCCGGGATGGTCAGGCCGATGCTGGCCATCGCGGAGCCGAGGGCGAGGTTGAGGCTGATCTGGACCCGCCTGCGGCGGGCGTTGCGGGCCGCGGCGATGGTCTCCGGCAGCAGGATCAGCAGGGCGATGAGCACGCCGACGACCGCGTGCGGCAGGCCGGCGCCGGTGACGGCGTTCTCGATGGTGGTGGACTCCACCTTGGCCAGGCCGACCACCGCGACGAGGGCGGCGACGAGCAACCCGAGGCTGGCCAATGTGGTGCGCGTGGACGGCGCCGCCGCGTGCTCGTCGTCGTCCGGGTCGGTGTCGTCCGGGTCGGTGTCGTCCGGGTCGGCGTCGGGGAGCGGCGGCACGGGCTTGCGTCGCCGCTGGGTGGGTGCGTCCTCGACCGGCAGGAAGTAGTCCCGGTGGCGGACGTTCTGCACCACGACGAAGAGGGCGTAGAGGACCAGCGACGCCACCGCGGCGAACGCCAGTTGGGCCCCGGTGAACTCCGGCCCCGGCGTGCTGGTGGTGAAGGTGGGCAGGACGAGGCTGAGCACGGCGAGGGTGAGGACGGTGGCCAGCGCGGCGCCGGTACCCTCGGCGTTGAACGGCGTCACCCGGCCGCGCGCGGTGGCCACCAGCAGCGACAGTCCGACGATGCCGTTGCAGGTGATCATGACAGCCGCGAAGACCGTGTCCCGGGCCAGCGACGCCGTGCCCGGGCCTCCGGAGATCATGAGCGTGATGATCAGGCCCACCTCGATGACGGTCACGGCGACCGCCAGGATCAACGAGCCGAACGGCTCTCCGACCCGGTGTGCGACGACCTCCGCATGGTGCACCGCGGCGAGCACCGAGCCGGCCAGCAGGAGCACCACGACGACCTCGACCGCGACGGGCAGGTCCCGCCCCCAGACCGCGACCAGCGCCAGCACCGCGAGCAGCGGGAGCGCCGTGGCCGAGCGGTTGATCGACTTGCCCGACGTGGTGGCCGGTGGCGGTGTCAATGCAGTCCCTTCCGGTGGCGGTCGACGCCCGCTTGTGCCGGCACGACGGCCACTTTACCCGGTGGCCTCGCCGGCCATGAGCAGCACGGACCTACCTCCGGTAGATCGACTGGGGACCGTGGCCGCCGGGGCGGTGGCGCCGTCGGCGCGGCCTCGGGGTGGTGGTCGAGCGGACGCGGACGCGGCTTCCGTCGTCCGTCCACTCGGGCGCCGTCGCGCCTGGCCGGGGCCGGGCGGCCCACCCGGGCGACGGATCGCGGCCCCGGTCGCCGGTGGGCCCGGCCGCCGCCTTCCGCCGCCTGCGACGCCCGGTGCCGGGTCTCCTCCCGGGTACGTCCGCTGCCGGGCTGCCGACGTACCCCCTCGGGACCGGGCCGACCCATTGGCCGGTAACGGCATCCGCCGTGCGAGACTCCCACCTCGACGTGTTTGGCCGATGGCGCAACGGGTAGGCGGCGAGCCGCTGTCGTCAGTACGCGTCCGCACGCTGCCGGGAGGCCAGATGACCGTCGTGATGCCCGCGATCACGTTGCCGTCGGGCCGGACGATGCCGGTGCTCGGCCAGGGAACCTGGTATCTGGGGGAGAGCCCCGGGAAGCGGCAGGACGAGATCGCGGCGCTGCGTACCGGGCTGGACCTCGGGATGACGATGATCGACACCGCCGAGATGTACGGCGGCGGCTCCGCCGAGGAACTCGTCGCGTCGGCGATCGCCGGGCGCCGCGACGAGGTGTTCCTGGTCGACAAGGTGCTGCCGGTGAACGCCACCCGCCAGGGCACGGTACAGGCGTGTCGGCGCAGCCTGCGACGGCTCGGCACCGACCACATCGACCTCTATCTGCTGCACTGGCGCGGCAGCCATCCGCTGGCCGGGACGATCGAGGCGTTCGCCGAGCTGGTGGCGGCGGGCGACATCGGGCAGTGGGGGGTGAGCAACTTCGACCTGTCGGACATGGTCGACCTGATGGCGGCGGGCGGCACCGACTGCGCGGCGAACCAGATCCTCTACAACCTGACCCGGCGCGGTCCGGAGTACGACCTGCTGCCGTGGCTGGCCGAGCACCGGATCCCGGTGCTGGCGTACTCGCCGATCGAGCAGGGCCGGCTGCTCGGCGACGGCCAGCTCTCGGAGGTCGCGGCCCGGCATCGGGTCACACCGGCACAGGTGGCGCTGGCCTGGGTGCTGCGGCAGGACTCGGTCGCCGCCATTCCCCGCTCGTCGGATCCGGGGCACACCCGGGAGAACGCCGGAGCACTCGAACTGCGTCTCGGCGAGGAGGACCTGGCCGCACTCGACGCGGTCTTTCCGCCGCCGAGCGGCCCGCAGCCGTTGGAGATGCTCTAGCCTCCGCCGCCGGTGTTCAGCGCTTCCACTGGGCCGAGCCGGCGTCCCACTCGGTGTACGTGTACGGGTTGTCCCGCACCTTCGTCTCCGGGACGTCCGGGTTCATGCCCTTCGCCCAGGCGTCCCGCCCCATCGACTCGATCAGGTATTCGACGGTCCGCTCCACCGCGCGCCGGGCCTGGCCGAGGTCGACGCCGACCAGCCGGTGCCGGTGCTTGACGAGCCGGCCGTCGACCAGGACGGTGTGCACGTCGCCGCGCTGCGCCTGGAAGGCGACGTGGCCGTACGGGTTGAGGATCGGGAACATCACCGGCGAGTCGTCGTTCTTGATCAGTACGATGTCCGCCTTTCTGCCCGGTGTCAGGCTGCCCACCCGGTCGTCCAGGCCGAGGGCGCGGCTGCCGCCCCGGGTGGCCCACTCGACCACCTGCTCGGCACGCAGGTGGCAGTGCGTGATGGTGTCCTGCCTGCCGTGCGCCTCCAGGTGTTCCCGGGAGCGGTCCGCGCCGAGGGTGGCGCGCATGGCGGTGAAGAGGTCGCCGCTCCACCAGACGCTGGTGTCCATGGAGAGCGAGACCGGGATGTCGTGGTGGCGTAGCTGCCAGGTGGGCGGGTAGCCCTGGCCGGCGCTCTGCTCGCTCTCGGTGGAGACCGAGACCGAGCCGCCGGTGGCGGCGATCCGGTTGTACGAGTCCCGGGTCAGGGTGGCCGCGTGCACGTAGACGCTGGCCGGGGTCATGAAGCCGTTCTCGTGCATCAGCCGGATGCCGTCGTCGTTGGTGGCGCCCCAGACTCCGGCGTGGGTGGTGACCGGTACGCCGAGTTCGCGGGCGACCTCGAAGGCGGCCCGCTCCGGAAAGGCGGGGTCGCCGGTGACGTCGAAGGCCATCTGGAAGCCGAGCATGTCGCCCTTGCCGGCGATGCGCCGCTCGACGAAGTCGCGGAACTCCGGGCTGGTCGCCCACTCCCACGGCCCCTGCTGGATGTTGCCGTAGGCGAGGACGAAGCGGCCGGGTACCGCCTCCAGGGCGTCGACGGCGGCGTCGGCGTGCTGCGGGGTCTGTAGCCCGTGCGACCAGTCGACGGTGGTGGTGACCCCGGCGTCGATCGCCTCGATGGCGGCGAGCAGGTTGCCGGCGTAGATGTCCTCGGGCCGGAAGAGCTTGCCGGACTCCAGGTAGTACCAGACGAAGTACTGGGTGAGCGTCCAGTCGGCGCCGTAGCCGCGCATCGCGGTCTGCCACATGTGCCGGTGGGTGTCGATCATCCCGGGCATCACGATGCCGCCGCTGGCGTCGATCTCCAGTGCGCCGTCCGGGGCGGTCAGCCCGACGCCGACCTCGGCGATGCGGTCGCCGACCACGAGCACGTCGCCGCCGGCCAGCACGGTGTGCGCGTCGTCCATGGTCAGCACCAGCCCGTCGCGCAGCAGCACCGGGCGGTCGGACTCGGTCGTGGCCATCGCCAACTCCCATCGGCGGAGTGATCTACGCGGACGATCGTCCGTATAGCGGGCGCAACAGGTGGCGCAATTATTGTCCCGGCGTTTCGCGCCTGTCAACGAGCAGTATTCGTGCCCGGAGGTTGACAGCGGTGGTTGGCCGCGAACAGACTTGCGAGCACGGACAAACGTCCGCGAGACGGACGGAGGCAGGAGCATGGCGGATCAGCCGGGTACCGGTGACACGCCGGGACCGCTGGCCGGACTGGTGGTGGCGGACTTCTCCCGAATCCTCGCCGGCCCGTACGCCACGATGCTGTTGGCGGACCTCGGCGCCGACGTGATCAAGGTGGAGGGACCGGCCGGGGACGACACCCGCACCTGGATGCCACCGGTCCGGGACGGGGTGGCCACCTACTACCTCGGGATCAACCGGAACAAGCGGTCGATCACCCTCGACCTGCGGTCACCGGAGGACCTCGCCGTGGCCCGCGCCCTCGCCGCCCGCGCCGACGTGATGATCGAGAACTTCAAGCCCGGCGGCATGCGGCGGTTCGGCCTCGACTACGAGTCGGTGGCGGCGGAGAACCCCGGCATCGTCTACGCCTCGATCAGCGGCTTCGGCACCGGCGCCGGCGCCGCGCTGCCCGGCTACGACCTGATGGTGCAGGCGATCTCCGGACTGATGAGCCTCACCGGCGACCCGGACGGCTCGCCCTACCGGGCCGGCATCTCGGTCTTCGACGTGATGGCCGGGATGCACGCCAACATCGGCATCCTGGCCGCACTGCACCACCGGACGGCCAGCGGTCGCGGTCAGCACGTCGAGGTCAACCTGCTCTCCTCGGCGCTGTCCGGACTGGTCAACCACAGCAGCGGCTACGTCGCCGGCGGGGTGGTGCCGTACCGGATGGGCAACGCCCACCCGAGCCTCTTCCCGTACGAGCCGCTGCCGGTGGCCGACGGGGAACTGATCGTCATCGCCGGCAACGACGGCCAGTTCCGCAAACTCTGCGAGGTGCTGGGGCTGCCGGAACTGGTCGACGACCCCCGGTTCGGGCGCAACCAGGACCGTACCGCCAACCGCGAGGAACTCCGTCCGCTGCTGGTCGAACGGCTGCGTACCCGGACCCGGGACGAGTGGTTCGCCGACCTGATCGCCGCCGGGGTGCCGTGCGCGCCGATCAACACCATCGACCGCGGGGTCGCCTTCGCCGAGCAGGTCGGCCTCGACCCGGTGGTGACGCTGGGGGAGGGGGCCGACGCGGTGCCGATGGTCCGCAACCCGATCACCTTCTCGGCCACCCGTCCCCGGTACGACCTGCCCCCACCGGGGCTCGACGAGCACGGCGAGGAGATCCGCGCGTGGCTGACGAAGAACTGAGCTTCCCCACCTCGATCGGCACCTCCGACGCCGACAGCATCCGGCTGCTCGGCCACGACCTCGCGACCGAGCTGATCGGCCAGGTGGGCTTCGGTGAACTCGCCTTCTGGCTGGTCGCCGGGCGCCGACCCACCCCGGCCCAGGTACGCGTCTTCGAGGCGGTCCTCGTCTCGCTCGCCGACCACGGTTTCACCCCGACCGCGATCGCCGCCCGGGTCACCTACCAGAGCGCGCCCGAGGCGTTGCAGGGGGCGCTCGCCGCCGGACTGCTCGGCGGCGGCTCCCGGTTCCTCGGCGTCACCGAGGACTGCGGCCGGTTCCTCGCCGACACCCTGGCCGGGCTGACCGAGCTGACCGACCTGACCGAGCTGCCGACCGACGACGCCGGCTGGGACACCCTCGCCCTGGCCGCCGTCACCCGGGCCCGGGCCGAACGCCGGCTCGTCCCCGGACTCGGGCACCCGGTGCACAAGGTGCACGATCCGCGTACCCCGGTGCTGATCGCGCTCGCCGAGCGGGAGGGGCTGCGCGGCCCGCACCTGCGGCTCTTCGAGGCGATCGGCCGGGTCCATTCCCGGGTGCTCGGTCGTACCCTGCCGTTGAACGGTGCCGGGGTCTGCGGCGCCGCCCTGGCCGACCTCGGGCTGCCGCCGGAGCTGCTGCGCGGCTTCGCGCTGCTGGCCCGGGCCGCCGGGCTGCTGGGCCACCTGGCCGAGGAGCGCCGCACCGGCATCGGGATGGAGATCTACCGCACCGTCGACCGCAACGCCCGCTACACACCCCCCGACCCCGCCTGAGAGGAGCCGCGATGGCCACCATCGCCGCGGTGATCGCCTCCACCCACCATCCGTTCTACTACCGGGCCAGCACCGCGCAGGGCGAGGACCGGCCGCCCTTCGCGGACGAGTGGGTACGCAAGATCCTGGCCTTCCGGGAGACCCTCACCCGGGCCAACCCCGACGTGCTGGTGATGGTCGGCTCCGACCACTTCCACCAGCTCTGGCTGGACAACATGCCGCAGTTCCTGATCGGCAAGGCCCCGTTCTACGACGCGAACTGGTACAACGAGGAACGCGAGTTCGGGCTGCCCCGGATGCTGCTGCGGGGCCAGGAGGAGCTGTCGGCACACCTGCTGCGCCAGGGGCTGGACGCCGGCTTCGACCTGGCGTTCAGCAACGAGCTGCGGATCGACCACAGCATCACCTGCCCGATCATCACGCTGCGTCCCGAGGCGGACCTGCCGATCGTGCCGATCTACACCAACATCTTCGCGCCGCCGCTGCCGCAGCCGAAACGGTTCGTGCAGCTCGGCCAGACCGTCCGGGAACTGGTCGAGTCCTGGCCGAGCGACCTGCGGGTGGCGATCGTCGGCACCGGCCACCTGTCGCTGGAACTCGGCGGTCCCCGCCAGTTCGGCCCGCACGGCCCGGACCCGGAGTTCGACCGGAAGGCGGTGGAGTGGATCGCCACCGGCGACCTGGAGCGCTGCCTGGCCGAGGTGACCCTGGAGAGCCTGCACTCGCCCGGCAACGCCACCCACGGCTTCATGGACTTCATGCTGATGATGGGGGTGGCCGGGGCGGGCGCCAAGGCGGACCACGTCGACACCCTCGACCTGTTTCACACCATGGAGGCGTACTTCACCTGGTATCCGAACGGGGTGCCGGGCGGGACGGGGGTGGCGTCGTGAGCAGGTACCTGCTGAACAAGTTCCTCTACACCGTGGACCGGGACGCCGAACTCGTCGAGCGGTACCGGGAAGACCCGCGCGGCACCGTCGCCTGGTGGGAGGCCGAACGGGCCAACGCGGTGCTGAACTGCCACACCGGCGAGGCGAGCACCTGGCTGCGCTTCACCGACACCGAGCGGGAGGCGCTGGCCAGCCACGACTACGTCAAGCTCTTCGAGCTGGGCGCGCACCCGTTCCTGACCCTGACCCTCTTCATCGCGATGTTCGAGCGGGACCACCCCGAACCGCTCGCCTTCCAGAAGCAATACGCGGCCCGGCTGGCGCACTTCGCGCTGCCGTACCCGGACATCGCGACCTGAGCCGCGCCACCGCCACCGCCGTTCGGGTCAGTGTCGGGCGGCGGTGGCGGCGTCGGCCACCTCGACCTGCGGCCGGGACTGCCAGCGGGCCCAGTCCGCGCTGATCGCGCTGGCCGCCCGGATGAGCTGGGGCAGATGCTGCTCGACCAGCACCTTGACGCTGGTCTCGGCCGAGTTGACGGTGACGTTCATCGCGGCCCGGACCGCACCCTGGCCGTCCCGGATCGGCACCGCCACCGAGCGGATCCCCGGGGCGAGTTCGTCGTCGGCGAGCGCCCAGCCCCGGGCCCGGACCTCCCGGAGCATGGCGTCCAGCGCGGTACGGCTGTGCCGGACCTTCGGCTGCACCCCGGAGCGGCTGGGCTGGGCCAGCGCCGTGTCGAGCGTCTCCGGGTCGAGCGCGGCGAGCAGCACCTTTCCCTGCGAGGTCACGCTCGCCGGGAACCGGGTGCCGATCTGCACCCGCAGTGCGATGATCTTCGGTACCGCGACCCGGGCCATGTAGACGATGTCCGAGCCGTCGAGCTGGGCCATCGAGCTGGATTCCCCGGTGGCGGCGACCAGGTCCTGCATGTGCGGGCGGGCGATGTCCCAGAGCGAGAGCGCCCCGACGTACGCCATGCCGAGTTCGAGTACCCGCGGGGTGAGTTCGTAGCTGCCGGCCTCGGCGCGGACGTAGCCGAGTTCCTCCAGGGTGAGCAGGAAGCGTCGGGCGGTGGGTCGGGCCAGTCCGGCGGCGGTGGCGACCTCGCTGAGGGTCAGTCGGGGATGGTCGGCATGGAAGACCGTGATGACCTTCAGTCCTCGGGCCAGGGCCTCGATGAAGTCGGGTCCTTCGCCACGCTGTGCCATCGTCCGCCTCTATCCGTCGTCGCCGTCTCGGTGCCATCGCCCGGGTCGCCGGGCCGACCGGCGGGCGAGCGCCCACCAGTTCACCATGCGCCGAACCGGTGCGCCGGACGGTGTCCCCGGCCCGGTCCGGCTCGGACGCGGCGGCGTCGGTGGCTCGCTCGCGCAGCATCTGACCGTCAAGCGAACACCAGTCCGGAGCCAGGTGCAAATGTTTCCACCCTGAGTCTTGACATCTTTCAGGCACCGGCGGAGATTGTGATGTGCGCCGCGTCCGTCCAGCGGACGGGCGTCCGCAAAAGCGGACGCTCAGGGCTCAGTCCTCGGAGGAGCAAGTTATGGCGCCGCCGACCGCAGTCCCAGATCCCGCTCCCACCGGTCACGTCCGGCTCCGCCGGTCCGCCGGCCGCGCTGCCCGGTCGGCCCCCGCCGCCCGGACCGGCCGGCCGTCCGCGCCGGGTTCGGCAGGTGCGGCGTGAACCTCGGGCTGCTGCTGCTCCGGCTGCTCCTCGCGGCGCTGCTCTTCGGGCACGCCAGCCAGAAACTCTTCGGCTGGTTCCGTGGCCAGGGTCCCGCCGGCACCGGCGCCACCTTCCACACCTGGGGCTTCCGGCCCGGCCGGCAGATGGCGCTGCTGGCCGGCGCCGCCGAACTGGTCGGGGCGGCACTTGTCGCGCTCGGCCTGGCCACCCCGCTCGGCGCGGCGATCGTGCTCGGCACCATGGTGGTGGCCGCCTCGGTCAACCTGCCGAACGGGCTCTGGGCGCACCTCGGCGGCTGCGAGGTGGCCGCCGTCTACGGTGCGCTGGCCGTCGTGCTGGCATACACCGGGCCGGGTGCCTGGTCCCTCGACCACCTCGTCGGGCTGGACGGGTTCGCCGGCTACGGCTGGGGCAGCCTCGCCCTGGCCGTCGGGCTGCTCGGCAGCGTACCGCCGTTGCTGCGGCGGCGACGGGCCCTCGCCGCCGGCGACTGACCGCCCCGCCGACCGGACCACACACATCACGGGCGCCGATCCGGCGCCGGCCGGCACCCCGGCCGACAAACGAGGTCGGCGACCCCGGCCGTACCCGCGCCGACCGTTCCCGCGAAGCTACGAAAGGTACCCGACAATGCGCAGGCGCTCCCTCGCCGCCGTCGCCACCGTCCTGGCGCTCGGCGCGGCGGCCACCGGATGCGGCAACGGCTCCGGATCCGGCTCCACCGACGACCCGATCGTGGTCGGCTCGACCCTCTCCCTGACCGGGGCGTTCGCCGCCACCGGTCAGATCCACAAGATCGCCGGTGAGGCGTACGTCGCCCGGCTCAACGCCGCCGGTGGACTGCTCGGCCGCCAGGTCGAGTGGAAGGTCGTCGACGACCAGTCCGACCAGTCCAAGGTCAGCCAGCTCTACGAGCGGCTGATCAGCCAGGACCGGGTCGACCTGGTCATCGGCCCGTACGCCACCCCGAACATCCTCTCCGCGATGGCGGTCGCCCAGCGGCACGGGTACGTGATGCCCCAGCACACCGCCGTACTCGCCCCGCAGCTCACGTACGAGTGCCAGTTCCCGGCCTGGTCGATCGGGCCCACCCCGAACCGGTTCATCCCGACCCAGCTCTTCGACGCGCTGGCCGCCCAGCCCGGGCCGCCGAAGACGGTCGCCGTACTGACCAGCCAGAGTGGATCGGCCGCCTTCGTCTCGGACGGCTACGGCGATGACAAGTCCGGCGCACTGAGCATCGCCCGGGAGCGTGGCCTCGACGTGGTGGTCGACGTGCACTACCCGCCGACGACGACCGACTGGGCGCCGATCGCCACCCAGGTACGCGACGCCGACCCCGACCTGGTGATCAACAACGGGCTCGGGGTGGACGCGGTGAACATCCTCCAGGCGATGGCGCAGCTCAACTACCGGCCGAAGCGGCTGTTCAGCCTCTTCCCGGCGCCCGGACCCCTGCTCGACCTCGGCGAGGTCTCCGAGGGCGTGCTCTCGGTGTCGATGTTCGAGCCGAACAAGCCGACCCTGGACCGGCTCGGTTCGCCGGCCACCGAGATCGTGGACGACTTCACCGCGCGGGCGAAGGCGGCCGGGCTGCCGTACCCGGTCTTCGAGACCCAGGCCGCCGCCTCGTGGAACGCCTGGGAGATCCTGACCGCCGCCGTCCGGGACACCGACGGCACCGACCACCGGAAGATGTGCGACTCGCTGCACGGCAAGGGTGCCGACACCACCTTCAGCGGGCACCTCAGCTTCGACCCGAAGGTGCAGAACTTCTGGCCGACCACCCAGGCCATCAAGCAGATCCAGAAGGGTGACTGGGTGACGGTGTGGCCGGCCGACCGGGCCGCCGCGCCGTTCGCCCCGGCCCGTTCCTGATCGCGCGTCCGGGCCTCGGCGCCCCCGTCCGGGCCCGGACGCGCCCACCCTGACCGCGTCGTCGCACCGTCGGCCGTACCCTCCGGCGGCCCGCCGACCCGACCAGACCGAGGCGATGCCCCGCATGAACGTCATCCAGGCCGCCCTCACCGGAGCGCTGATCGGTGGCCTCTACGCCCTGATGGCCACCGGCCTCTCCGTCACCTGGGGGGTGCTGCGCGTCATCAACCTGGCCCACTTCGGCCTGATCCTGCTCGGCGCGTACCTCACCTTCCAGATCGCCACCTCGTGGCGGCTCGACCCGATCCTCACCCTGGTGGTGACGGTGCCGCTGATGTTCGTGGCCGGCGCCGCGATCCAGTGGCTCTTCGACCGGCTGCGGCTGAGCGAGTTCAACTCGCTGCTGGTCAGCTTCGGCCTGCTGAGCATCACCATCCAGCTGGTCAGCAACGTCTGGAGCGCCGACTTCCAGCGGATGCCGGCCACGGTCAACCCGTACGCCACCGGGTCGGTCGCGCTCGGCCGGCTGGTCTTCCCGGTCACCACCCTGCTGGCGTTCGGCCTCGCCGTGGCGGTGGTGGTCGGCGCACACCTGGTGCTCCGGCGTACCTTCGTCGGCCGGGCGATGCGGGCGATCGCCCAGGACCGGGCGGTCGCCGGTGCCTTCGGGGTCGACCACCGCCGGCTCAGCGTCCTGCTCGGCGGGGTGGTCGGGGCCACCGCCGCGCTGGCCGGGATGGTCTTCGCGCTGGCGAACGCGCTCACCCCGGAGACCGCGTACGAGTGGTTCGGCACCGTTTTCGCGGTGGTGATCCTCGGCGGGATCGGCGAGGTGGTCGGTACCTTCGCCTCCGGCATCCTGGTCGGGGTGCTCTCCGGCGTCGTCTCGACGGTCTGGTCCCCGGCGGCCGCGCCGTTCGTGCTCTTCTCGGCGATCATCCTGGCCCTGCTGCTGCGCCCGCAGGGACTCTTCGCCGCCGGAGGCGTCCGGTGATCCGCCGGGGTGGCGTCGGGCTGCTGGTGGCGTTCCTGGTGCTCGCCGTGCTCGGCGCCTCCGCCGACCGGCTCGGGATCGGGTCGTTCTATCTGGTACTGCTCGGCTCGATCTGCTTCTGGATCGCCCAGGCGACGAGCTGGAACCTGCTCTCCGGCTACAGCGGCTACTTCAGTTTCGGCCAGGCCGCGTACGTCGGGATCGGCGCCTACACCACGGCGGTGCTCAGCGGGCGGCACGGCGTCGACTTCTTCCTCACCCTGCCGATCGCGGCCGTCCTCTCCGGACTGCTCGCCCTCGGGGTCGGCGCGGTGGCGTTCCGGCTGGGCTCGCTGCGGGGTGAGATCTTCGCGCTGCTGACCCTCGCCGTGCCGTTCATCCTGGCCGCGTTCGCCCGGATCAACCGGTCGATCGACGGGGGACAGGGAGCGAACGTCCCGGTGCCCACGCTGCCGGGGCCGGTCAGCTCCTTCCAGCAGTTCCAGTTCCTGCTGGCGCTGCTGGTGGCGACGCTCGCGGTCGCGGTCGCCTACGTCGTCCAGCACACCCGGTCCGGTTCCGCGCTCGCCGCGATCCGGGACGCCGAGGACGTCGCCGAGGTGACCGGGGTGGCGACGTTCCGGTACAAGATGCTGGCGATGCTGCTGAGCGGGGTGCTGGGTGGGGTGGCGGGGAGCGTCTACGCGCTCCAGATCGGCTTCGTCACCGTGGAGAGCGTCTTCGGGCTGACCATCCCGCTCTTCGTGATCGTGATGGGGGTGCTCGGCGGACGGAGTCACTGGCTCGGTCCGGTGATCGGCGCGGTGCTGATCGTGACGCTTCAGGACCGGCTCTCCTCGTACGGCCTGGACGCGTACAACATGATCATTCTGGGTGGCATCCTCGCCTTGCTGGTCGCGCTCGCCCCCGACGGGCTCTACGCGCGGCTGCGGGCCCGCCCGCTGGTCGCCCTCGGCACCCTGGTCGGGGTGAGCGGCGCACTGGCGGTGCTCCAGGTCTGGGGGGAACTGCTGGACTGGCTGGTCGTCGGGATGCTCGCCGCCAGCCTGGTCGCCATCGTGCTCGGCTCGCCCCGGATCTCCGCCCGACTCGGACTACGCCCACCCGGGCGCCGGGCCGAGCCGGCGCCTCCGACCGCTCCGGCCGACGCCAAGGTGGCCGACCCCGGGTCGGTCGACCCTGCTCCGACTGACGTCGCGTCGCCCGAACCCGTTCCGGCGGATGTCGCCGCGACCGGTCCCGCCGCGACCCACCTGCCCACCGTCATGGACACCCGTCGGATTCCGGTCCAGGTCGCCGGGGCGCGAGGGGGCGAGTCCGGCGCGGTACTGGTCGAATGCCGTGGCGTGGCCCGGTACTTCGGCGGGGTGCACGCGCTGGAGGACGTGACCCTGGAGATCCGGGAGGGTGAACTCGTCGGTCTCGTCGGCCCCAACGGCTCCGGCAAGACCACCCTGGTCAACCTGCTCTCCGGGACGATCCGGCCGACCAGGGGCACGATCCGGATCGGCGGGCGGGACACCACCCGGCTGGCGCCGCACCGCATCGCCCACGTCGGGATGGCCCGGACCTACCAGATCCCCCGGCCGTTCGACTCGATGACCGTCCGGGACAACGTGGCGATGGCCATCATGTTCGGGCGTACCCCGATGTCGCTGCACCGGGCCCGGCCGATCGCCGAACGGCATCTGGAGACGGTCGCGCTGGGGCACCTCGCCGACGCGTACCCGAACGGTTTGAACCTGCACCAGCGGCAACTGCTGGAGATGGCCCGGGCGGTCGCCGCCAACCCCCGGGTGCTGCTGCTGGACGAGGCGCTGGCCGGGCTGAACCCGGCCGAGGTGGACAACGCGGTCCAGGTGGTCCGGCGCATCCACGACAGCGGGATCACCATCGTGATCGTCGAGCACCTGCTGCGGGTACTCAACCAGCTCGCGACCCGGCTCGTGGTGCTCGACCGGGGCAGTTGCCTGGCCGACGGCGACCCGCAGACCGTGCTGAACGACCCGGCCGTGGTCCGCGCCTACCTGGGGAGGCAAGCGCATGTCTGAGCCGCTGCTACGGATCCGCGACCTGGAGGTGCGCTACGGCGACGCGCAGGCGCTCTGGGACGTCACGCTGGAGGTGCGCGAGGGGGAGACGGTCTGCGTGGTCGGCCCGAACGGTGCCGGAAAGTCCACTCTGGTCAATGCCGTCGCCGGGATCCATCCGGCGCACCGGGGGCAGATCAGCGTCGGCGGTACCGACATCACCCGGCTGCGGGGCCACCGGGTCTGCACGCATGGGGTGGCGGTCGTCCCGGAGGGACGGCGGATCTTCCCCCGGATGACGGTGCTGGACAACCTGATGCTCGGCGCCTACCGACGGGAGGCCCGCCGGGAACACCGGGGCACCCTGGCCGAGGTCTACGAGATCTTCCCCCGGCTCGCCGAACGCGCCGGCCAGGGCGCCGGCAGCCTGAGCGGGGGAGAGCAGCAGATGCTGGCGATCGGCCGGGCGCTGATGGCCCGGCCGCGCCTGCTGCTGCTCGACGAGCCGTCGCTGGGGCTCGCGCCGGTCCGGGTCGACGAGGTGTACGACGCCATCCTGCGGATCAATGGAGGCGGAGTGAGCGTGCTCGTGGTGGAGCAGGACGTGCAGCGGGCCCTGGACGTGGCGAGTCGGGCGTACCTGCTCGGCGAGGGGCGGGTGGTGTTGACCGGCTCGGCCGACGAGTTGCGGGACAGCGCCGAGGTACGCCGCAGCGTACTGGGGTTGTGAGCGAGGCGGACTATGGCGATAGGACGGAATCGAACAGGCCGCTGACGATAGGGCGGTGATGGCAAGCCACGTTCGTCAGCGACCCCGTACCACCGCCGTGTAGGCTCCTTCCCTTGAACCAGCCGCCACCTCTCGTTCGACCTACCTGTGGAGGCGTAGTCGTTGCGAACGAAAGTGAAGAAAATCGGCGTACTTGATCTCTAGTGCCGCAGGTCAAGAAGTCTGCTCCCCGCGCACGCGGGGATGATCCCCCGCGAGAGCTGCGGCTCGCCGAGCAACAAGCCTGTTCCCCGCGCATGCGGGGATGATCCTGAGAATCGAGGGCTGCCCACGGCTTTCGTTAAGCAGGAGGCGTGGGGTCGGTCAACCATTGGGTGAGGGTGTCGAAGCAAGCGGTGAGTTCGGCGGCATTGCTCATCTCGTAGCGAGTGATGGTGATAGCCCCGGTCGAGATGTCGCCTACCTCTAGGTCGGCTTCGCCGCTGGTCCAGACGATCAACTGGGCCAAATGACGGGCAGTGGTGCATTCGACCCAAGCAGACGATTTGGAGCAGGTGGGCCCGTAATGCAGCTGCCACTGGACTCCGGCTGCTTGCCACTGTGCGCCTCGGGCGGCCACTGCGGTGGTGAAGTCATCAAGGTCCAGTTCCATCATGACGGTGATGCTAGGGCTGCGAGGGGCCGTGGCTGCTAGCGGGCCTTGTCGCTGAGATGGCGAATGGACGTAGCAGTTTTGCGGGCCAGGCATATTAGGGCTGCGTTGTGCGTTTGCCTTCGTCGGTCAGCCCCTGCTCCCCGTACACGCGGGATGATCCCGTGCTCAAGGCCGACCGATGGTCGACGGTCGGCTGATCCCACGCACGCGGGGATGGTGGCCCTGCTCCCGGCACCCATGTCCTGCATGAAGGAGACGTTGACCCGGGCGTTTTGTCTGACCGCTTCCAGTGTCAGCTGTTCGGGTCACCACCGGCAGGTCGCTGACCCACTGGCTCGCTCACTGGCGCCGTGCCAGGTCCGGAGATCTCACCCGGGCCGCCGACCGGTGACCTCTCCGATCCGCTCCAACGCACCTGCTGGAGTACGCCGGTACGCGAGCCAGCCCATCGCCACGAACCAGGCGTGCAGTTCGAGGATGCCGATCCGCTGTACGAGCCCGGCGATGCCCTGCTCGGCCCCGTCGGCGGTCGGCTGGAACGTGGCGAAGAAGGCGACCAGCAGGATCAGCGTCAACGGGCTGCCGAGCCGCAGCCAACTGCCGAACCGCCGCCAGCCGGGTACGCCCCGGAAGTAGTAACCGGCGACGAGGAAGCCGGCGACCGGTGTACCGATGGCGAGGACGAAGCCGAACGTGTGCGGCAGTACGGCCTCCAGGTTGAAGATGCCGCAGACGGCCTGCCCTATCCCGCTGCATCCGAGCAGTACCACCGACCAGCGGCGCAGGGCGGGCCGGCCGGTGGGGACGGCGCGGAACACCGCCACCACCCCGACGAGCAGGATCAGCCCGGTGACGACGAACGCGCTGTTCATGTACGACGCGGTCGCGCCCATGCCGAGCCCGCTGATCGGCTGGCTGACCGGCGAGTAGTCGGTGAACCGGTGGTCGAAGAGGGTGTAGCCGTCGCTCACGACACCGAGGACGAGCCAGGCGAGGGTGAAGAGCGCCGGCCCGACGACGGCGCCCAAGGCGAGCCGTCGAGCGATCGGGTGTCCGGGCTGGACGCTGGGGCGGGTGTCGGAACGGGTGGCAGGAACGACGCGAGGGGAGCTAGTCATAAATTGACTATACATCTTATGACTGGTCCTTAGGTCTGGATAGGCTCGGTGTGTGCCCGAATCACGCCGATCCGTCCTTGCGCTGGCCGTGCTGTCGATGCTCACCGAGGAGCCGATGCACGCGTACCGGATGCAGCAGTTGATCAAAACGCGCCGCAAGGACGACGTGGTGAACGTCAGTCAGCGCAACAGCGTCTACCAGACGATTCAGCGGCTGGTCCGGGACGGGCTCGTCGCCGTCGTCGGGACCGAACGCGCCGAGAATCGGCCGGAGCGCACGACGTACCGGATCACCGATGCCGGCCGGGCGATCCTGGCCGACTGGCTCCGCGCGATGCTCGCCAGCCCGACCGCGGAGTATCCCGAGTTCCCGGCCGCGCTGTCGTTCCTGCCGAACCTCTCCCCGGCCGACGCGGTCGCGGCGCTGACGCTGCGGGTGACCCGGCTGGAGGAGCGGCTCGCCGCCCTGGACCGGGAGATCGCCGAGGTCGCCACCTTCCTGCCCCGACTCTTCGGGATCGAGACGGAATACCGGCGCCAAGTCGTAGACGCGGAACTGCGGTATGTGCGCGACCTGGTGGCCGACCTGCGGGCGGAGCGGATCACCTGGCCGTTCGTCGACGGCGCACCCGGCCGCTTCGGCTGAGCCTCGCGTTTGCCGACCGGGTACCCCTGCCGGCCGCCGCTGCCGCAGCGAATCCGGTCAGGACCGCTGCCGTAGTGAATCCGGTCAGGACCGCTGCCGCAGTGAAACCGGTCAGGATCGGCGGCCCCACTGTCCTCGGTGGATCACCTCGTCGCGGTCGCGGCGGCGTCCGGCGATGGTGGGATTCTGCGGCGGCAGGTCCTCGGCCCGGTAACCGACACAGATGCCACCGATCGGCGAGTACTCGTCGGGGATGCCGAACTCGGCCTTGAACGCGGCCGTGTGCGCGGGAACCTCCACCACCGGGTCGAAGTCGTCGCCGGCCATCGGCATGATGCCGAAGAAGCAGGCGCCCAGCCCCTCGTCGACGGCGGTCAGCAGCATCATCAGCGTGGCCATGCCGGTGTCGACGTACCAGTACGGTGCCGGCCAGCGGGCCTCGGAGCGGTCGGTCCAGCCCTTGTCGGCCTCGGCGTACCGGGCCAGGTACGCGGCCTTGTGCGCCAGCGGCACCACGACGAGCGGCGCGTCCTGCATGGTCGGGGTCTGCGCGACGCGGGTCGGGACGAAGGGCCAGAACCTGGCCCGGTCGGCCGGGTCGGTGAGCGCGAGGAAGGCCCAGCCCTGCGAGAAGCCGGCCGACGGTGCCCGCAACGCACTGGCCAGGATCCTGTCGACGACGTCGGGACTGAGCGGCCGGTCGGCATAGTGGCGCACCATCCGGCGGCGGCGGATCACCTCGGCGAACTCCATGGGGACAGATCCTGCCACCGTCGAGCCGTCAGGCCGAGTTGACCTGCGCCGAGTACGGGCCGGTGGTGTCGGAGGGCTCCCGGCTGTCGCGGAGTGACAGTCGGCGGGCCAGGATCGTGGCGCCGCCGAGCGCGGCCAGCACGATGGCGATCTCGGTGACCACGACCTCTGGTGCGGTGCTGTAATCCGTCGACCAGGCGAACGCCATGGTGAGCGGCGTGACGAGGATGCCGGCGACCGGGAGCAGCAGCCCCATCAACCGGGACGTCCTCCTGATCCGCGGCACCTCGGGCAGCCAGAGCCGGACCGCGACGACCGCGCCGGTCACCACGACAGCGGCCGGCACGCCGTAGTAGACGACGACGGCGAGCTGGATCGGTATCTCGATCGAGCGGGGGATGTCCACCGCGCGTACGAACATCGGATACAGCAGGGCCAGCGCGGCGTAGCCGAGCACGGCGCCGAGCACCGCACCGGTCAGCGCGGTGCCGAGCAGCGGGCCGTAGTGCCGGCGTACCCGTTGGACCCCGGCCTCGTCGGCGAGTCGGCGGGCGAATCCGGTCACGTCGCCACCGAGCAACTGTGCCGGGTCGCCGCCGTCGGCGGCCGCGGCCTCCAGGTCTAGGCGCAGGTCGGCGGCGAGTGCCGCCCGGTCGGCCCGGCCGACCCCGTAGGCCCGCCAGGCCCGCTCGGCTTCCGCCATGACGCTGTCGATGGTGTCCACGGTCAACTCCTGCTGGGGTCGTGGTCGGGTGGGCCGAGGAGGGCGCCGACGGTGTCGGCGAAGTGGTTCCACTGTTTCTGCCAGGCATCCAGGTGTGCCCGGCCGAGGTCGGTCAGCGCGTAGACCTTCCGGGGCGGGCCGTTCGGGCTCGCCTGCTGCTCGTCGGCGACCAGGCCCAGCCGACGCATCCGGGTCAGCAGCGGATAGATGGTGCCGTAGCTGATCACGCCGAAGTCGGCGGTCTCCATCCGGCGGACCAGTTCGTAGCCGTGGGCCGGCTGCCGGGCCAGGAGTGCCAGCAGGCACATGTCGAGCACGCCGCGCAGCAGCTGGGTGTGCCGGTCGTTGTCGTCGGTCGGCTGGTGCTCCGCCGCTATCATGCGGAACATAATACCAAGTATTTGGTCGCCCGATATACCGAAGCCATGACGAAAGCCGTGACGAAGAAGGCGGCCGCGACCCGCCCCGGCCCGCGAGCGGGGCCGAGCTGGGAAGGGGTACGGGGTGAGCGGGCTATCCGGCCCGGCGGCGCAGCAGATAGGTGTCCATGATCCAGCCCTTGCGTTCCCGGGCGGCCCGGCGTACCTCGACGATCTCCGGACCGACCTCGGCGAGCGGGCCGGCGACCAGAATCTCGTCGGCGGTACCGAGGTAGGCGCCCCAGTAGATCTGCACGTCGGGCTCCTCCACCCGCAGGAACGTGCAGTGCGCGTCGAGCATCACCACCAGGTCGTCCACCCCGGCCGGCCAACCCTGGGCCAGCAGCCGGCCGGTGGTGACCTGGAACGGCCGCCCGACCCGGTTCAGCCCGATCCGGTGCCGGGCGGCCAACGTCGACACGCTGCTCACCCCCGGGATCACCGCGTAGTCGAACTCGACCGACCCGTCCGTCAGCATCTCCTCGATGACCCCGAGCGTGCTGTCGTAGAGCGCCGGATCGCCCCAGACCAGGAAGGCGCCGCAGCCGTCGACCGGTACCTCGTCACGGACCAACGATCGCAACAGCTCGGCCCGGCGGCGGCGCCACTCGTCCACCGCGTCCACATAGTCCGGTGCGCTCCGGTCCCGGTCCGGGTCGCGTACCTCCACCACCCGGTGCCCCGGTTTCGTCGGGTGCCGGCGCAGGATCTCCTGCCGCAGCCCGAGCAGATCCTGCTTGACGGCGCCCTTGTCCAGGACGAAGAAGACGTCGACCCCGGCGATCGCCTCGACCGCCTCCAGGGTCAACTGCGCGGGATCGCCCGCCCCGATGCCGATGACCAGGATCTTCCGCACGACCGGCCGCCCCCTAGCGCTTCGCCGAGCGGTCACGGCCGGCGGAGTAGAGGTAGGAGTCCGGGAAACCCTCGGCGGCGAGTACCCGGCCCACCACGATCACGGCGGTCCGGCGTACTGCGGCCTGCTCGACCTGGTCGGCGATGTCGGCGAGGGTACCGCGCAGCACCAGCTCGTCGGGGCGGCTGGCCCGGGCCACCACCGCGACCGGACAGTCCGCGCCGTAGTGCGGGACGAGCTGCTCGACAAGGTGACGGGTCCGGCCGACCGCCAGGTGCAGCACCAGGGTCGCCCGGCTGGCGCCGAGCACCGCGAGATCCTCGGTCTCCGGCATCACCGTCGACCGGGCGCGGGCCCGGGTCAGGATGACCGTCTGACCGACCGTCGGCACGGTCAGCTCCCGGCCCAGCGTCGCGGCGGCGGCGGCGAAGGCCGGCACCCCGGGCACGATCTCGTACGGTACGCCCGCCTCGTCGAGCCGGCGCAACTGCTCGGCCACGGCACTGTAGATCGACGGGTCGCCGGAGCAGAGCCGGGCCACCTCGTGGCCGGCCCGATGCGCGTCCACCATCCGGGCCACGATCTCGTCCAGGGTGAGGTCGGCGGTGTCCACCAACTCCGCGTCCGGCGGGCACGACTCCAGCAGCTCGGCCGGGACCAGGCTGCCGGCGTAGAGGCAGACCTGGGCGCGGGCCAGCGCCCGCTGACCGCGTACGGTGATCAGGTCGGCGGCGCCCGGTCCGGCGCCGATGAAGGTCACCGGCACGGCTTGACCACCGCCCACTGCACCAGGGCCCGGGCCGGCTTCCACGCGGTGAAGCCGCCCAGCGGTGCGGCCCGCTCCACGCCGAGCCGGGTCAGGTCGCCGCCGAGGCGATCGGCACGGATGGTCAACTCGCGTTCCCCCTCGATCGTCACCGCGTGCGCGACCAGCCGGCCACCCGGGGCCAGCGCCGCCCAGCACGCGTCCAGGACACCGTCGGCGGCCAGCCCGCCGCCGACGAAGACCGCCGCCGGGGTGGGCAGCCCGGCCAGCACCGCCGGAGCCCGGCCGACCACCACCGCCAGCTCCGGCACCCCGAGCGCCGAGGCGTTGCCGACGATCCGCTCGGCCCGGTCCGCCCGCGCCTCGACCGCCACCGCCCGGGCGTTCGGCTCGGCCCGCAGCCACTCGATGCCGATGCTGCCCGAACCCGCGCCGACGTCCCAGAGCAGCTCGTCGGGGGCCGGGGCGAGCCGGGCCAGCGCCAGCGCCCTCGCCTCCCGCTTGGTCAGCGCGCCGTCGTGCGCGTACGCCTCGTCGGGCAGCCCGGGCACCGTCGACCGGAGTACGGCGTCCGGCCCGGCCGTGGCGTGCACCGCCACCACGTTCAACGGATCACCCGGCGGATGCGACCACTCCTCGGCCGTCCCGTCGAGCCGACGCTCCCGACCGCCGCCGTCGAGCTGCGGCTCCCACCCGCCGCCGTCGAGCTGCGGCTCCCGCCCGGCGCCGTCGAGCTGCGGCTTCCGCCCGGTGCCGAGGGACGAGAGCACGACCAGCCGGCTCGCCCCGTAGCCGGCGTCGGTGAGCAGGGCGGCCAGGGCCGACGGGGTGGACGCGTCCGCGCTGAGTACCAGGATCCGCCGGCCGGGGGCGAGCACCCGGCGTACCCGGGCCAGGTCGCGGCCGACCGCGCTGACCACGGCGACCCGCTCGACCGGCCAGCCGAGCCGGGCACAGGCCAGGCTGATCGACGACGGGTGCGGCAGTACCTGCACCCGCTCCGGGCCGACCAGTTCGACGATCCGCACCCCGATCCCGAACCACATCGGATCGCCGCTGGCGAGGACGGCGAGCCGGCGGCCGGCGTACCCGTCGAGCAGGCCGGGCAGCGCCGGCAGCAGTGGGCTCGGCCAGCTCACCCGCTCGGCCGGCAGCTCCGCCGGGAGCAGGTCGAGCTGCCGGCGTCCGCCGAGCACGACCTCGGCGTCTTGTAACGCCCGCCGGCCGGCGTCGCCGAGCCCGGCCCAGCCGTCCGCGCCGATGCCGACCACGGTCAGCCCAGCTCTGGCACTCGTCGCGGTCACGAGCCGGAACGTTAGCCGACCCGCCGCCGCCGATGCCCCGCCGGGTGAGCCGGGTCATCGTCGGCCCCGCCGGCCCGCCGGTGCCGTGGACCACCGCGATCCGAGCTGCGCCACCGCCGACGGTGCCCGGTCGGCCGGGCTGTGTCATCATCGGCGGCGACGGCGCGGCGAGGAACACCGGTGGGTCGGTCCGACAGGGCCGGCGACTCCGGGGCGGTCCCGCCACTGTGACCGGCCGACGGCCGGGAGCCAGACACTCCGCCCCCGTCCCGGGTCGGCCCTCCGGGCGGCCCGGTACCGGACCGGTCGCGGGCGTGGACACCCGCGAGGCAGGAGGTTGGCCCCGTGCGGTCGTACCCGTTCTCCGCCGTCGTCGGAATGGACGACATGGCCCTCGCCCTCACCCTCAGCGCCGTCTCACCGGCCATCGGCGGGGTGCTGATCCGGGGCGAGAAGGGGACCGCGAAGTCCACCATCGTCCGGGCGCTGACCGCACTGCTGCCACCGGTGACCGTCGTCACCGGCTGCCGGTTCTCCTGCGATCCGGCCGCACCGGACCCGGACTGCCCGGACGGGCCGCACGATCCGGCGGCACCGTCGGCGACCCGGCCGGCCCGGCTGGTCGAGCTGCCGGTCGGCGCCACCGAGGACCGGGTACTCGGCGCCCTGCACCTGGAACGGGCGCTGCGCGACGGCGTCACCGCGTACGAGCCGGGGCTGCTCGCCTCGGCGCATCGGGGACTGCTCTACGTCGACGAGGTCAACCTGCTGCACGACCACCTGGTCGACGTGTTGCTGGACGCGGCGGCGATGGGTCGGGCCACCGTGGAACGGGAGGGCGTCTCGGTCGCCCACGCCGCCCGGTTCGTGCTGGTCGGCACGATGAACCCGGAGGAGGGGGAACTCCGCCCGCAACTGCTGGACCGGTTCGGCCTGACCGTCGAGGTGGCCGCCAGCCGGGACCCGGCGGTACGGGCCGAGGTGACCCGGCGGCGACTCGGCTACGAGGCGGACCCGGACGGGTTCGCCGGCCGGTACGCGGCGGCGGACGCCGAGCGCGCCGCCCGGATCGCCCGAGCCCGTCGACTCCTCCCCGAGGTGCAACTCGACGACGACACCCTGTACCGGATCGCGACGGTCTGCGCCTCGTTCGAGGTGGACGGGATGCGCGCCGACCTGGTGACCGCGCGGACCGCGATGGTGCACGCCGCGTGGTGTGGGCGTACCACGGTCACCGGGGTCGACATCCGCGCCGCCGCCCGGCTGGCGCTGCCGCACCGGCGTCGGCGGGACCCGTTCGACCCGCCCGGCATCGAACAGGAGCGGCTCGACCAGGCGCTCGCCGACGCGGGACTCGACCAGCCGGCCGAGCCGCCTCCGGACGGTGGTCCGCCGCCGCAGGGCCCCGGGCCGGACGAGCCCGATCCGGGTGGGCCGGGCGGTGCGCCGCCACCCGACGACGGCCTGGCGCCGGGGAGCCCGCCGGGCACCGGTCCCGTCCCGCAGGTCGACGCCGGGCCGGACGGCACGACCGACGGCATGGGAGCCGAGCGGCCGGACCGGGTGCAGGTGCCGGCCGCGCCGCACGGCTCGGCGGCACCGGACGGCTCGGCGGATCCGGACAGGCCGGCGGGCGAGGGGTCGGGGGGCAGCCGGACACTCGCCGCCGGGCGGCCGTACCGGGCCCGGCTGCTGGTCGTACCCGGCGTCGGGGCGGGCGTCGCCGGGCGCCGCTCACCGGCGGTCACCACCGTCGGGCAGACGATCCGGACCACGCCGGCCGGGGCGGCTGCCGGCAACCGGCCACACCTGGTCGCCACGCTCTGGGCGGCAGCCCCACACCAGCGGATGCGCGGCCGGCGCGGCCCGGGGCTGGAACTGCGGCCGCAGGACCTCCGAATGCCGGTACGACAGGGCCGGGAGGGGAACCTGATCCTCTTCTGCGTCGACGCCTCCGGCTCGATGGCGGCACGGCAGCGGATGCGCGAGGTGAAGACCGCCGTACTCTCGCTGCTGCTCGACGCCTACCAGCGGCGGGACAAGGTGGGTCTGGTCACCTTCCGGGGCAACGCCGCCGAACTCGCGCTGCCACCGACCTCCAGTGTGGACGTCGCCGCCACCCGGCTGGCCGGGCTGCCGACCGGTGGCCGTACCCCGCTGGCCGAGGGACTGCTCCGGGCCGGTGCGGTGCTGCGGGTGGAACGGATCCGGGACCCGCGCCGCCGCCCGCTGCTGGTGCTGCTGACCGACGGTCGGGCCACCGCCGGCCCGGACGCGGTGACCCGCTCCCGGTACGCCGCCCGGCTGCTCGCCGGCAGCGGTGTCCGCTCGGTGGTGGTCGACTGCGAGGCGGGACGGATCCGGCTCGGCCTGGCCGTAGAACTCGCCGACGCACTCGGTGCCGAACACCTGCCGCTGGAGCGGGTCGCCGCCGCCACCCTGACCGGTGCGGTACGCGATCGCACCGGTACGCGTACCCGAAACGACCATGCCCGCGACGCCTCCGGCGGCGTCGGGAGCCGGTGGGGGAGGGCCGCCTGATGCCGCAGGGACAACCGGAGACGGTACCCGTCGACGGGCTGACCACCCGGCAGCGCCGCAACCGCCCACTGCTGATGGTGCACACCGGCCCGATGAAGGGTAAGTCGACGGCCGCCTTCGGGCTGGCCATGCGGGGCTGGCACCAGGGCTGGTCGATCGCGGTCTTCCAGTTCGTCAAGTCGGCCCGCTGGCGGGTCGGCGAGGAGTCCGCGCTGCTCGCGCTCGGCCGGCTGCACGAGCAGACCGGCGAGGGCGGCCCGATCGAGTGGCACAAGATGGGCGCCGGCTGGAGTTGGAGCCGCCGGCCGGGCAGCGAGGCCGACCATGCCGCCGACGCCCTGGAGGGCTGGCGGGAGATCCGGCGCCGGATCGCCGAGGAACGGCACCAGCTCTACGTGCTCGACGAGTTCACCTATCCGATGAAGTGGGGCTGGGTGGACGTGACCGAGGTGGTCGACACCCTGCGGAACCGCCCCGGCCACCAGCACGTCGTCGTCACCGGCCGGGACGCCGACCCCCGACTGGTCGAGGCCGCCGACCTGGTGGCCGAGATGACCAAGGTGAAGCATCCGATGGACACCGGCCAGAAGGGACAGCGGGGGATCGAGTGGTGACCCGGCTGCCCCGGGTGGTGATCGCCGCGCCCGCCTCCGGGCAGGGCAAGACGACGGTGGCGACCGGACTGATGGCGGCGCTGCGAGCCCGGGGCCTGACGGTCAGCGGGCACAAGGTCGGCCCCGACTACATCGACCCCGGCTACCACGCGGTGGCGACCGGCCGGCCGGGCCGCAACCTCGACCCGCACCTCCAGGGCGAGGAGCGGATCGTCCCGCTGCTGCGGCACGGCGCGAACGTGCCGGCGCCGGCCGACATCGCGGTGATCGAGGGCGTGATGGGGCTGCACGACGGCGCCATCGGCCGGGAGGGCTTCGCCTCCACCGCGCACGTCGCCCGGCTGACCCGCAGCCCGGTGCTGCTGGTGGTCGACGTCTCCGGCGCCTCCCGCAGCATCGGCGCGCTGGTGCACGGCTTCGCCGGCTACGACCCCGAACTGACCATCGCCGGGGTGATCCTGAACAAGGTCGGTTCGGAGACGCACGAGGCGGAGGTGCGGCAGGCGGTCGCCCGGACCGGCGTACCGGTGCTCGGGGCGCTGCGCCGGGACGCGTCCCTGGACACCCCGAGCCGGCACCTCGGACTCGTACCCGCCGCCGAGCGCGGGGCGGCGGCCCGGCGTACCGTCGACGCGCTCGGCGGGCAGCTCGCCCGGGCGGTGGACCTGGACGCCGTGCTCGCCGTCGCCCGGCATGCACCGGAGCTGCCGGCCGGGCAGTGGCGACCCGCCGAGGAGGTGCCCCGGCTGCCCCCGGTGACGGTCGCGGTCGCCGGTGGTTCGGCGTTCACCTTCCGGTACGCCGAGACCGACGAACTCCTGGCGGCTGCCGGCCTCCGGGTCGTACCCGTCGATCCGCTCCGCGACGAGGAGTTGCCGCCGGAGTGCGCGGGTCTCTACCTCGGCGGCGGTTTCCCCGAGGTCTACGCGGCGGAACTCTCCGCCAACGCGCGACTGCGTGACGCGGTCGGCCGGGCGGCCCGGGGCGGGATGCCGGTGGTGGCCGAGTGCGCCGGGCTGCTCTACCTCTGCCGGGACCTCGACGGCCACCCGATGACCGGCGTGCTGGACGCCTCGGCCCGGATGACCGGCCGGCTCACCCTCGGCTACCGGGAGGCGGTCGCGGCCGGTTCCAGCCTGCTCGCCGAGCCGGGGACGGTGGTGACCGGGCCGGAGACCGTAGTGACCGGGCATGAGTTCCACCGCACCCGGGTCGAATACGGTGGCGATCGGGTGCCGGCCTGGCGGTTCCGGCCCCGGCCCTCCCGCCCGCACGGGCTCGACGCGACGGTCGAGGAGGGTGTGGTCGACGGCAACCTGCACGCCTCCTACCTGCACGTGCACTGGGCCGGGCATCCGGCACTGGCCGCCCGGTTCGTCACGGCGGCGGCCCGGTACGCCGGAGTGCCAGCTCCGGCTATCAGGAATTGTTGATCAGCGGACTTTTGTCTGACACTCTCTATCGTCAATCTCCTTTTCGGTGGCCGCCTTGTAGTGTGCGACACGTGGGATCGCACCGGATTAAAGGGGATACGCCCTCCGCTGTCGACGTGTTTGCCGTTGAATCGTCGGGGAGGTCCACCATGGTTGATCTGACCGGCGCCCGGTGGCGCAAGAGCGCCCGCAGCGGAAGCAACGGGGGCGAGTGCGTCGAGGTCGCCGACAACCTGGCCGGCGTGGTCGCCGTACGCGACAGCAAGGACCAGGCCGGACCGGCCCTGACCTTTCCGGCGTACGCCTGGTCCGCCTTCGTCGCCGGAGTCAAGGCCGCCACCATCCTGCCCTGACCAGCCCGCTCCAACCGACGCCCTCGGTCTTCGACGCGGCTGACCGCCGTCGTGTCGCATCGCTGAGCCCGAGTATGGTCGTAGATGTGGCGAAGTCGGGTGGTTGGTGGTCGTCCATGAGGCGGCGCCCGATCCGAAAACTCGTCTGGGCGGTCTCCCGCTTCGGCCAGCGTCCGGAACATTCGGGCCAGCGCTCCGCGCGAGCACTCCTGGCGGATCGGGACGACATGACTCCGACCCAGACCGCTCGTCATCTCCGCGAGCTGGCGCAGTGGTTGGAGGAGGTGGCCGAGGCGACGGCCAGCAGGGCCCGCGCCATCGAGGCCGAGTACGGCGAGGTGTTCCGGACCGCTTACACGATCTCCGGCAAGTACTACCAACCGTACCTGGACTACCGGGCCGCGCCCGAGAAGATCGCCACCGCTCTCCGGCTGCGCAACCGGGCCCTCGCCCTGGCTCGTACCTATGACCGCCGGGCCAGCCGGCAGGCGCGGTTGGGCGACCGGGCCGACCTCGCGGTACTACGCGAGCGCGGCGACACCGCCGGCCTGCTGAAGGCGTTGAGCCACCGAAACCAGGACACCCGCCTGCGTGCCCTCTGGTTTCTTGCCGACCTACGTCATCCCGCCGCCGTGGAGCCGTTGATCGGCATGCTCGACGATCCCGCGCTGGCCGAGCAGGCGGCCAGGGCGCTCAGCCACATCGGCGACGCACGTGCCGTGCCGCCGCTGATCTCCCTTGCCGAGGGTAGAGGCGGTGCGAGCGACACCGCCGTCATCGCGCTCGGTAACATCGGTGATCCCCGAGCGACCGACATCCTGCTCAAGCGTCTGGCCGATCCCACCGAACTCGTCCTCAACACCGTGGCCGGAGCGCTGGGAAGGCTCGGCGACCAGCGGGCGGTGGAACCCATGCGCGCCGTCCTGAGCCGTCTCCGAGCCACCACGCCGGAGAACGACGTACAGAAACGCCTCCAGGCACTCTTCTGCACCTCCATCGAAGAGGCGATCGACGAAATCCTCCGCGTGAACGGCTCCGGAGCCGATGACGCTCCCTCCGGTCACGTGCGCTGACCGACGGGGCACCTGACGGTCAGTTGCCGGGGAAGTAGGCGGCGAGCTTCCGGCGGAAGTGGGCCGAGTAGAGCCGGCCGAGCGCCGAGTTGCCCCGGAAGCAGGCGGCCGTGCCCGTGCCGGCGTCCACCACCACCGGGCGGGCCATCGCGGCGAACCGGACCCGCTGCCCGTGCTGTGCCCAGGCCACCGCCTCCGGCTCGACCTGCGTGCTCACCAGGGTGGGGAAGACCGCGACTCCGCTCTGCAAGCCGCGCAGCTGCCCCTTGCGGGCCACGACGTTGTCCAGGGCCGAGGTGGTGAACTGCTCGATCGCGCTCGCCGTGACCACGGGTGCCGGCGCGGCGATGGTGAACAGGTGCAGCTTGGTGGCCATCCACTGCACCTTGAAGTCGGCGCGGTAGCCGACCAGCACCGGTACGCCGGCCCAGTCCTCGGTCGTCACGACACATCCGTCGGCCCGCAGCCGCTCTGCCGTGGCGTCGAGATAGGTCCGGACCGGGTCCGTGGTCGTCCTGTCCGTCTGTTCCATCTGCCCCACCTGTTCCTCGCTGCCTCCGCCGGTCCGCCCGGCGACGTCATCTAACGCCAACCGGACGGTCACGTCGAGCCGGCACCTCGGTCGGTGTCCTCAAGATCACCTTCGAGCCGGAGGTACGTCTCCCGCAGCGCCGCCATCGTCGCCGGGTCCGGCTTCGCCCAGAGCCCCCGGTCGGCCGCCTCGGAGAGCCGCTCGATGATGTTGCGCAGCGCCCACGGGTTGGACCGGCGCAGGAACTCCTGGTTCTCCGCGTCGAGGGCGTACGTCTGCGCCAGGTCCTCGTACATCCAGTCGGCGACGACCCCGGCGGTGGCGTCGTACCCGAAGAGGTAGTCCACGGTGGCGGCCAGCTCGAACGCGCCCTTGTAGCCGTGCCGGCGCATCGCCGCCAGCCAGCGCGGATTCACCACCCGGGCCCGGAACACCCGGGCGGTCTCCTCGGTCAGCGAGCGGGTCCGCACCGCGTCCGGAGTCGTGCTGTCCCCGATGTACGCCCTCGGCGCCTGCCCGGTCAGCGCCCGCACCGTGGCGATCATCCCGCCGTGGTACTGGAAGTAGTCGTCCGAGTCGGCGATGTCGTGTTCCCGGGTGTCGGTGTTCTTCGCCGCCACCGCGATCCGGCGGTACGCGTCCTCCATCTCCTCCCGGGCCGGCCGCCCGTCCAGGCCGCGCCCGTAGGCGAAGCCGCCCCAGACGGTGTAGACCTCGGCCAGGTCGGCGTCGTCCCGCCAGTTCCCGCTGTCGATCAGCGGCAGCAGCCCGGCACCGTACGCGCCCGGCTTGGAGCCGAAGATCCGACTGGTGGCCCTGCGCTCGTCGCCGTGCCGGGCGGCGTCGGCCCGGACGTGTGCGCGCAGGAAGTTCTGCTCGTCCGGCTCGTCGAGCGCGGCCACCGCCCGGATCGCGTCGTCGAGCAGCAGCACCACGTGCGGGAAGGCGTCCCGGAAGAAGCCGCTGATCCGCACCGTCACGTCGATGCGCGGCCGGCCCAGCTCGGCCAGCGGCACGATCTCGAAGCCGTTGACCCGGCGGGACGCCTCGTCCCAGGTCGGCGTCACACCGATCAACGCCAGCACCTCGGCCACGTCGTCCCCGGCGGTACGCATCGCCGAGGTGCCCCAGGCGGAGAGCCCGACCGAGCGCGGCCACTCGCCGGTGTCCCGGCGGTAGCGCTCGACCAGCGAGGTCGCCATCGCCTGCCCGGTCGCGTACGCCAGCCGGCTCGGGATCGCCTTCGGGTCCACCGTGCAGAAGTTCCGGCCGGTCGGCAGCACGTTGACCAGTCCGCGCAGCGGCGACCCGCTCGGCCCGGCCGGCACGTACCCGCCGTCGAGGGCGTGCAGCAGGTGGGTCAGCTCGTCGGTGGTCCGGGCCAGCCGGGGTACCACCTCGGTGGCGGCGAACTCCAGCACCGGGCGTACCGCCGCGCCGCGCGGGTCGTCGTCGCCGAGCACGTCACGCAGTACGGCCGGTACCGCCTCGACCGCCCAGCCCCGGGCCTGGAGCGCCTCGACCAGGGTCCGGGCCACCGCCTCGACCCGGTCGACCTCGGCGGTGCCCTGCTCGTCCGCGCCCTCGGTCAGGCCGAGCGCGGCCCGCAGCCCGTCGACGGCGCCGGCCTGCCCGCCCCAGACCTGCCGGGCGCGCAGGATCGACAGCACCAGGTTCACCTGCGCCGCGCCGCTCGGCGGTTCGCCGAGCACGTGCAGGCCGTCCCGGATCTGCGCGTCCTTGACCTCGCAGAGCCAGCCGTCCACGTGCAGCAGGAACTCGTCGAACTCGGCGTCGTGCGGGCGCTGCTCCAGCCCGAGGTCGTGGTCGAGCCGGGCGGCCTGGATCAACGTCCAGATCTGCCCCCGGATCGCCGGCAGCTTGGCCGGGTCCATCGCGGCGATGTTGGCGTACTCGTCGAGGAGCTGCTCCAGTCGCGCGATGTCGCCGTAGCTCTCCGCCCGGGCCATCGGCGGCACCAGGTGGTCGACGATCACCGCGTGCGCCCGCCGCTTCGCCTGCGCGCCCTCGCCGGGATCGTTGACCAGGAACGGATAGACCAGCGGCAGCGAGCCGAGCACCGCGTCCGGACCGCAGGAGGCGGAGAGCCCGACGGTCTTGCCAGGCAGCCACTCCAGCGAGCCGTGTTTGCCGAGGTGCACCACGGCGTCCGCGCCGAACTCCTCGTCCAGCCACCGGTACGCGGCCAGGTAGTGGTGCGTCGGCGGCAGGTCGGGATCGTGGTAGATGGCGACCGGGTTCTCGCCGAAGCCGCGCGGCGGCTGGATCATCAACACGACGTTGCCGGCCCGCAGGCAGGCGAGCACGATCTCGCCGTCCGGGTCGCGCGAGGTGTCGACGTAGAGCTGTCCGGGTGGCGGCCCCCAGTGCGTCACCATCGCCTCGCGCAGCTCCGCCGGCAGCGCGTCGAACCAGCGCCGGTAGCGGGCCAGCGGGATCCGTACCGGGTTGGCGGCGAGCTGCTCCTCGGTCAGGAACTCCTGGTCCTGGCCGCCGGCCGCGATCAGCGCGTGGATCAGCCGGTCACCGTCGGGCAACCCGGCGTCCCGGGAGCCGGCATCAGGGGAGTCGGCGTCGGGGGAGTCGGTGCCGGGGGAGCGGGCGTCGGGTCCGGTCTCGCGGACGGTCGCCGGGACGAGTCCGGGCAGCGCGTCCGGGCCGTCGACCGGGCCGACGTCGTAGCCGAGGTCGCGCATCGCCCGGAGCAGGCGTACCGCGCTTTCCGGGGTGTCCAGCCCGACCGCGTTGCCGACCCGGGCGTGCTTGGTCGGATAGGCCGACAGCACCAGGGCGATCCGGCGTCGTTCGGTCGGGGTGTGCCGGAGCCGGGCCAGCCGGACGGCGGTGCCGGCGACCCGGGCGGCCCGCTCCGGGTCCGCCACGTAGCGCGGCAGCCCGTCGGTGTCGGTCTCCTTGAACGAGAACGGCACCGTGATCAGCCGCCCGTCGAACTCCGGCACCGCGACCTGGGTCGCCGCGTCCAGCGGCGAGAGGCCGTCGTCACTGTCCGACCAGGCCGCTCGGGTGGAGGTGAGGCAGAGCGCCTGGAGGATCGGCACGTCCAGCGCGGCCAGCGCCCCGACGTCCCAGGCTTCCTCGGTGCCGCCGGCAGCGGCGTCCGCCGGCCGGGTGCCACCGGCGGCCAGCACCGTGACCAGCAGCGCGTCGGCCGCACCGAGTGTCGCCAGCAGCTCCGGTTCCGGGGTACGCAGGCTGGCGCAGAAGACCGGCAGCGCCCGGCCGCCCGCCTCCTCGACGGCGTCGGCGAGCGCGTCGACGAAGCCGGTGTTCCCGCTGAGCTGGTGCGCCCGGTAGTAGAGGATCCCGACCACCGGCCCGGTCGCCGGGCCGGCCGGGCGGGGCCGGACGCCCCAGGTAGGTTGCGCGACCGGCGGGGCGAAGCCGTGCCCGGTCAGCAGCACCGTGTCGGAGAGGAAGGCGTGCAGTTCGCGCAGGTTCTCCGGCCCGCCCTGGGCCAGGTAGGCGTGCGCCTGCGCGGCGGTGCCGGCCGGCACCGTGGACCGGGCCATCAGGTCGGCGTCCGGGGTCTGCTCGCCGCCGAGCGCCACCACCGGCCGGGTGCCGGCCCGCAGCGCCGCCAGCCCCTCGGCCCACATCCGGGCGCCGCCGAGGATGCGTACCACCACCAGGTCGACGCCGTCGACCAGGTCGGTCAGCTCGGCCGGGTCGATCCGGGCCGGGTTCGCCAGCCGGTACGCCGCGCCGCTGGCCCGGGCCGACAGCAAATCGGTGTCCGAAGTGGACAGGAGCAGGATGGTGGCAGCGTCCGCCGCAGGCATGGGTGGCTCCTCCCCGGGTCCGCGCCCGTGGTCGTGGTCCGTTGTGACGGCGGTCCGGAGTGTCTGGCTCCCGACCCGTACGCAGGTCGGTGACAGTGGCGGGACCGCCCCGGACTCGCACCGGGTTCCTCCGGGTCCACCGCGTGATGCTTTTCTCGCCGCCGGTCGACGCCGAGGACCACGACTCTACGATGAGCCCGTGTCCGCCCTCGCCACCCCGTCCCCCCGGCCGCCGGAGGACCGCTGTCCCGGTGCGCTGCGGGCCCACCGGGCCGCCGACGGGCTGCTGGTCCGGGTGCGGCTGCCCGGCGGTCAACTCCGCCCCGGCCAACTGCGGGTCCTCGCCGACCTCGCCCGGGTCGAGTCCGACGGCGCGCTGGAGCTGACCTCCCGGGGCAACCTCCAGCTCCGCCGCCTCGCCGACGACGCCTCGGTACGCCGGGTCGCCGACCGGATCGCCGAGGTGGGGCTGCTGCCCACCGCCACCCACGAACGGGTACGCAACCTGCTCGCGTCCCCGCTGAGCGGGCGGGACCGGGCCGGGCGGCTCGACGTACGCCCGATGGTGCGGGACCTGGACGCGGCGCTGCGCGGCGCCGCCGACCTGGCGTCGCTCAGCGGGCGTTTCCTGTTCGCCCTCGACGACGGCCGGCACGACGTCGCCGCCCTCGGCGCGGACCTCTGCTGGACCGGCGACTCGCAGGTGCTCTGGCTGGCCGGCACCGACACCGGGCTGCGGGCCGGTCCGGAGGATGCCGTCGAGCTGCTGATCGCGGCCGCCCGTGCCTTCCTGCGGGTCCGCGGCGACCGCCGGGACCTGTGGCGGCTCGCGGACCTGCCCGACGGGCCGGCCCGGGTTACCGCGGCACTCCGTCCCGACGGCACCGCGGTCCCGGCCGAGCTGCCCTCCGCGCCGAGCGGGTCGGCGCCGGCACCGGCGGTGGGCCTTCATCCGGGCGGTGTGCTGGTGGCCGGTACCCGGCTCGGCCGGTTGACCGCCGACCAGGCCGAGCTGCTGGCCGACCTCGCCGGCACGGACGAGATCGTCGTCACGCCGTGGCGCAGCCTGGTGCTCGACACCGAGGGACCCGATATCGTCGGCCGGCTGGCCACGGCCGGCCTGCTGGTCGACCCGGCCTCGCCCTGGCTCGGTGTTACCGCCTGCACCGGACGGCCCGGCTGCGCCAGCGCGCTCGCCGACGTACGGCGGGACGTCACCGGGGCGCTGGCCGACGCCGGTACGGCGGGCGGGGCGGCGCTGCCGGCGCACGTGGCGGCGCTTCCGGTGCACGTGGTGGGTTGCGAGCGTGGCTGCGGCCGACCGGCCGGACCGGCCGTACTGGCGGTCGCCACCGGCACCGGGTACCGGATCGAGGCCGGCGGCACCAGCCGACCGGGCACCCCGGCGGCCGCCCTGGCCGCACGGGCAGAGAGGCAGAAGTGAGCTACGAGTACATCCGCGACGGTGCGGAGATCTACCGGCGGTCGTTCGCGACCATCCGGGCCGAGGCCGACCTCTCCGCGCTGCCGCCGGAGCTGGCGCCGGTGGTGGTCCGGATGATCCACGCCAGCGGCAGCGTCGACCTGGTCGACGACGTCGAGGCCGCGCCCGACCTGGTCCGCGCCGGTCGGGCCGCGCTGCGGGCCGGTGCGCCGATCCTCTGCGACGCGGTGATGGTCGCCGCCGGCATCACCCGGGCCCGGCTGCCCCGCGACAACGAGGTGCTCTGCACGCTGCGCGACCCCGAGGTGCCCGACCTCGCCCGCCGGCTCGGCACCACCCGGAGCGCCGCCGCGCTCGAACTGTGGCGGGACCGGCTCGACGGTGCCGTGGTGGCGATCGGCAACGCCCCCACCGCGCTGTTCCGGCTGCTGGAGATGATCGACGAGGGCGCCGCCCGACCGGCGGCGATCGTCGGCGTACCGGTGGGGTTCATCGGGGCGGCCGAGTCGAAGCAGGCGCTGGCCGAGCACGGCGCCGGCATCCCGTACCTGGTGGTGCACGGCCGGCGCGGCGGCAGCGCCGTCACCGCCGCCGCCGTCAACGCGATCGCGAGCGAGGTCGAATGAGCGCGACCGAGCTGGCCGGCGGGTCGACCGGGGCCGGTGGCCGGGTGGGGACGCTGCGTGGCGTCGGCGTCGGGCCGGGCGATCCCGAACTGGTGACGGTGAAGGCAGCCCGGGTGATCGGCGCCGCCGACGTGGTCGCCTACTACTCGGCCCGGCACGGCCGGAGCATCGCCCGGTCCATCGCCGCGCCCTACCTCCGGGACGACCAACTGACCGAGCCGCTGGTCTATCCGGTCACCACCGAGACGACCGACCATCCGGGCGGCTACGAGGCGGCGATCACCGAGTTCTACGACGCCAGCGCCGAGCGGCTCGCCGCGCACCTGTCGGCCGGCCGGGACGTGGTGGTGATCTGCGCCGGGGACCCGATGTTCTACGGCTCCTACATGTACCTGCACGAGCGGCTCGCGCACCGGTTTCCCGCCGAGGTGGTACCCGGGGTCACCTCGATCAGCGCCGCCACCGCCGTACTGGGGCGGCCGCTGGTGGAGCGGGACGAGGTGCTCACCGTACTGCCCGGGACGTTGCCGGCCGACGAGCTGACCCGCCGGCTGGCCGACACCGACGCCGCCGCCGTACTCAAGCTGGGGCGGACGTTTCCGCAGGTACGGGCGGCGTTCGCCGATGCCGGACGGCTGGCCGACGCCTGGTACGTCGAGCGGGCCACCACCGAGGGTGGCCGGGAGCTGCCGCTGGCCGAGGTCGACCCGGACGGGGTGCCGTACTTCTCCCTCGCCGTGCTGACCAGCCCCACCGGCGACGCCGTGGCGGCCGGTGTCGGCGCGGACCCCGGCGTGGCGCCATCGAGCACTCCGGCCGCAGCGCGAACCGGGTCGACGGCAGCGGTAACCGGCTCGACGGCAGCGCTGACCGGCTCGACGGCGGCGACCGGGGGCGGGGAGCCGGCCGGCGGGGTGACGGTGGTCGGCCTCGGTCCCGCCGGCACCCGCTGGCTCACCCCGGAGACCAGCCAGGCGCTGCGCGAGGCGGAGCACCTGGTCGGCTACGGCCCGTACGTCGACCGGGTGCCGCACCGCCCCGGACAGCACCGGCACACCTCCGGCAACCAGGTCGAGATCGACCGGGCCCGGCACGCCCTGGAACTCGCCCTGGCCGGCGCCCGGGTGGCCGTGGTCTCCTCCGGTGACCCGGGAGTCTTCGCGATGGCCACGGCGGTGCTGGAGGTCGCCACCACCGACGAGCGGTTCGACGCCGTACCGGTACGGGTGCTGCCCGGGCTGACCGCGGCGCAGGCGGCGGCGAGCCGGATCGGTGCCCCGCTCGGCCACGACTTCGCGGTGCTCTCGCTCTCGGACCGGTTGAAGCCGTGGGCGGTGATCGAGCAGCGGTTGGCCGGTGCGGCCGCCGCCGACCTGGTGCTGGCGCTCTACAACCCGGCCTCGGCCAGCCGGCGGTGGCAGGTCGAGGCGGCCCAGAAGGTGCTGCTGCGGCACCGGAGCGCCGACACGCCGGTGGTGATCGCCCGGGACGTGGGCCGACCGGGGGAGCGGATCACCGTGGTACCGCTGGCCGACCTCGATCCGTCCGATGTGGACATGCGCTGCCTGCTGATCGTCGGTTCCTCCACCACCCGGACCGACCGGCGGGCGGACGGTTCGACCGTGGTCTGGACGCCCCGCACCTACCCCGGCTGAGCACCGCCGGCCCGGCCAGGCTCCCGGCCGGTCAACCTGCCGGGAGCGCCCGCTCCAGCCAGGCGAGCGCCGCCGTCACCTCGCCGACCGCCGCCGGCAGGGCGACCGGCGCCGGTCGGTCCACCAGCACCACCGGCAGCCCCAGCTCGCGGGCGGCGGCCAGCTTCGCCATCGTGTACGTCCCACCACTGTCCTTGCTGACCAGCACGTCGATCCGGTGCGCGGTCAGCAGTTCCCGCTCCGCCGCCACCCGGTAGGGTCCCCGGTCGCGGAGCAGGGTGACGTTGTCCGGCAGCGGGACCGTCGGCTCGTCGACCACCCGGACCAGCAGCCAGGTGCCGGTCAGGTGCAGAAAGGCGCCGAGCCCCTGCCGGCCGGTGGTGACGAAGGCCCGGCGGCCGAGCCGGGGCAGCAGGTCGGCGGCGGCGGCGAGATCCGGTACCCGGTGCCACCGGTCCCCGGGACCCGCCGTCCACCCGGGACGCTCCAACCGCAGGTACGGCACCCCGGTCGCCTCGGCCGCCTGCACCGCCGACGACCTCATCCGGGCCGCGTACGGGTGTGTGGCGTCGACGAGTACGTCGATCCGGTGCTCGACCAGCCAGCGGGCGAGTCCGGCCGGTCCGCCGAACCCGCCGATCCGCACCTCGCCGACCGGCAGCCGGGGGTCGGCGACCCGCCCGGCCAGCGAGGAGACCACCACGGTGTCGGGGCGGTCGACCAGCGCGGCGGCCAGCTCCCGCGCCTCGGCGGTGCCGCCGAGCAGCAGCACCCGGGTCGTCACGGGCGCGACGGTATCGGCCGGCCCCGGTCGGCACAACGGTACGGTGCTGCGGCGGTGACCTCCGACACCCGGGGCGGGCGGTGCGCCGTACCGGCCGACGGTGGGCCGCGCCGCCCGAGCGGTGTCCCGGTTGACCGGCGGGTACCGCCCGGTTACGGTCGACTGGCCATCTGCGGCGGTACGAGGGAAGCCGGTGAAAGTCCGGCGCGGTCGCGCCACTGTGAGCGGTCCCGACCCGGTCGGGGTCCCGCGAGCCAGGACGCTCGGTCGTCGCAGCCTGTCGACGGGGACGCGTCATCCCCGAGGAGGTTCTACGCGCATGTCCAGCCCTGCTCCGGCCCGCCCGCTCTCCCAGCCGGTGGTCTCCGCCCGGCTACTGTGGACGGCCCTCGCCGTCGTCGCGCTGCTCGCCCTGCTGGTCTACCTGGTCGCCTTCGACCAGGGGGCCGTCTCGCGCAGCGGCATGTACCTGCACGAGCTGATGCACGACGGTCGGCACCTGCTCGGCGTCCCCTGCCACTGATCGACCCAGCACCGTGCCGACGTTTCTGTCCGTACTGCTGCGTGGCCTGCTCGCAGGCCTGGTCGCCGGTCTGATCGCCGGGACCTTCGCCTATCTCGTCGGCGAGCCGCGGATCGACGCCGCGATCGCGATCGAGGAAGCGGCGACCCACTCCACCCCCGGCGTCGAGGCCGACCACCACGCCGAGGAACTCGTCGGCCGGGATGGTCAGCGCGCCGGGCTGTTCCTGGCCACCGGGCTCTTCGGTGCCGCGATGGGTGGCCTGCTCGCCACCGGGTACGTCCTGCTGCGCCGTCGACTGCACAGCACCGACGACGGCCGGGCGGCGCTGCTGCTGGCCGGCGGGGCGCTGCTCGGGGCGGTCGTCGTACCGTTCGGCAAGTATCCGGCGAACCCTCCGGCGGTCGGCAACCCGGACACCATCGACCAGCGGACCGGCAGTTACCTGCTGCTGGTGGTGCTCGGTCTGGTGGCGGTCTGGGCCGGTGCGCTCGCCCACCGCTCGGTCCCGCCGCACACCCCGTACGCACTGCGGGCTGCGGCGGCGGTCGGCGGCTTCCTGCTGGTCGCCGTGGTGGCCTACACCGTGCTGCCGTCGTACCGGGAGGTGCCGGACGACTTCCCGGCGACCCTGTTGTGGGAGTTCCGGCTCGCCTCGCTGGGTACCCAGGTGGTGCTCTGGACCGGGATCGGCCTGCTCTTCGCCGTGTTGCTCGGCTGGCGGGGTCGGGACCGACGGCCAACTGTCGACGGTGGACCGGGGCGGTCCGCCGGGACGCCGGACGGTGCCGGGGTTCCGGCCGGACGGTGAGCCCGACCAGTCTGCACCTGGTCGCCCACGCGCACACCGTCGCGCTGCGCCGGGCGGTGTTCGGCGGCGACGACGGCCTGGACCGCGCCGGCCTGGCGGCGGCCCGCGCCCTGGCCCACACCGGGTCGGGTCGGCGCGGGCCGTTCGGTCGGGTCGACGCCTGCCTCAGCACTCCGGCCGAGGCGGGCCGGCAGACCGGGTACGCGCTGGGCCTGCGGCCGACCGCCGTGCCCGCGCTCGCCGACTGCGACTACGGCCGGTGGACCGGGCTCTCCCTGGCCGAGGTCGCCGCCCGGGAGCCCGACGCGCTGCGGGACTGGCTCGGTACCCCCGGGGCGGCCCCGCACGGCGGCGAGTCCGTGCGGGCGCTGCTCGACCGGGTCGACGGCTGGCTGGCCGGGGAGCTGGGCCGGGGCGAGCGGATCGTCGCCGTCACCCATCCGGTGGTGGTCCGGGCCGCGCTGGTCCGGGCGCTGCGGCTGCCGGCCGACACCTTCTGGCGGCTGGAGGTGGCGCCGCTGGCGGTGGTCCGGCTGACCGGACGCGGCCCGGGGTGGCAGCTCCGGCTCACCGCCCCGCCCGCCGCCGGGGTGGGCGCCGAGCCGGAATAACCGGCGGGTGGGCCAGGTTGCCCGGGTATACTTGACGCGTCAACGAGACGGGGGAGGGTCGTGCGGACACAGCGGGGTCTGATCCGTCGGCACGCCCGCATCGTCGCCGCCGTGCTCGGAATGCGACCGGAGCGGCCCCTTCCGGTGCTGGCCGCTCCCGCCGCGAGGACTTCCCGATCATGAACGGCTCGTCGCTGCCCCGGATCGCCGTACTCGGTGCCGGGCACGTCGGCCCGGTGATCGCCCGGGTCGCGCTCGCGGCCGGCCACCGGGTGACGATCGCCGCCTCCGGTGACCCCGAGAGGATCGCCCTGATCACCCAGATCCTGGTGCCGGGCGTCGAGCCCCGGTGGGCCGCCGACGCCGTACGCGACGCCGACCTCGTGGTACTGGCGATCCCGCTGCACCGGTTCGCGGACTTCGACCCCGGACTCGTCGCCGGCAAGCTGGTCGTGGACACGATGAACTACTGGCCGCCCACCGACGGCGTACAGGCGCTGTTCGAAGACCCCCGGTACGGCAGCAGCGAGATCGTGGCCCGCCGGCTCGACCGGTCGACGGTGGTGAAGACGTTCAACCACGCCGGCTACCACCAGATCGAGGAGGAGCGCCGGCCGGCGGGTGACCCGGACCGGCGCGCGCTCGGGGTGGCCGGTGACGACAGGGCGGCGACGGATCTGGTGGCCGAGGTCGTCGAGCGCATCGGCTACGACGCCGTACGGCTGGAGAGCCTCGCCGCCGGACGGCTGCTCGAACCCGGCGGCCCGGTCTTCGGCGCCTCGCTGCGCCGCCCCGAGTTCGAACTCGCCGTCCGGGGCGTGCTGCGGTAGGTCGCCCCGGACGGGGGTTCACCAGGCGTGCTCCGGCGACCGGCCGGTCTCGCCGGGAACCGTGATGCTCACCCGGTCGAGCCGGTCCGGGTCGCCGATCACCTCGACGGCGTGGATCCGGCCCGCCTCGACGGTGAGCCGCAGCACGGCGCGGAGCCGGCCGCGCGGAGCGATCACGATGCCGGGGCTGCCGTCGATCCAGGCGACACCGCCGCGCCGGGCCCGGGCGGCGAAGTGCCGGGTCTCCTCCGCCACCGCCCGCGCCCCGCGCAGCTCGGTCGGCATCCCGGCGGGCAGCAGCACCGGGTCGGCCCGGCGCACGACGTCGGGGGCGAGCAGGTCGAGCAGGGTCTCCAGGTCACCGCCCCGGGACGCGGCGAGGAAGGCCGCCACCAGCGGGAGGTGCCGGGCGGCGAGCCGCCGCTGCCCGGGAGCCGACCCCCGCACCCGGTCCCGGGCCCGGCTCGCCAGCTTCTTCGCCGCCGCCGGGGTACGGTCCAGCACCCGGCCGACCTCCTCGAACGGTACCGAGAAGAGGTCGTGCAGTACGAAGGCGACCCGCTGCGCCGGTGAGAGCCGGTCCAGTACGACGAGCAGCGCCAGCCCGACCGACTCGGCGAGCAGCACCTCCTCCTCCCCGGTCCGGGCCGGCGCGGTCAGCGGGGTCGCGCCCGGTGCCGGGAACTCCGGGTCGGGGAGGGCGACCTCGGCCCGGCGGCTCCGGGCCCGGAGCACGTCCAGGCACTCCCGGGCGGTGACGGTGGTCAGCCAGCCGGTCAGGTTGCGTACCTCGCCCAGGTCGGCCTGGTCGGCCTTCAGCCAGGCCCGCTGCACGGCGTCCTCCGCGTCGGGCAGCGAACCGAGCAGGCGGTAAGCGACCGCCCGCAGGTGCTGCCGGTCGCGGGCGAACCGGTCGGCGAGGAATTCGTCGGGGCTCACGGGTCACCTTCTCCAGGCATCAGACGTCATGGGGGTGACCAGCCCGAGACGACCGTGTCCGTGAGAGCCGAGGAGAACGACCCCGTGAGACTACCGATGGTGCCCCGCGCCGAGCGCTCGGCCCTGCCCGTCCACCGGCAGCCCGGAGGTGGGCCATGCTGACCGCGTACGTCGTGGTGGCCCTGCTGACGATCGTGGCCTGTGCCTGGAGTGCCGCCGTCGACCTGGCCCGGACGGAGTTCGTGCTCGCCAACTCCGCCCGGGTGGGTGTGCCGCCGTCCTGGCTGCCGCCGCTCGCCGCGCTGAAGGCCGCCGGGGCGGCCGGCCTGCTGCTCGGGCTGCTCGGGGTGCCGGTGGTGGGGCTCGCCGCGGCGACCGGCCTGGTGCTCTTCTTCGTCGGGGCGGTGACCGTGCACCTGCGGGCCCGGGTCCTCGACACCGTGGGGTACGCCGGCAGCTTCCTGGCGCTCGCCCTCGGCTGCCTGGTGCTGGGGATCGCGGTGTCCGGCTGAGCCGCTGCCGCTCGCGGCGCCACGACCTTGACAAGGCTGCCCGGGATCCAGAATTCTCAGTGGGTTGTATCGTTTCAGCCCGGTCGCGTTCGTCCCACCGGCAGGATCGGGTCGGACCCACATTGGAGACCCATGAGATCTCGAACCAGGGCAGGCCGGAGGTTCGCCTCGCTGTCGCGGGCGGCCGTCGCGGCCCTCTCGGTGACCGTGTTGCTGGTCGGCAGTCCGGCGGCGGTCACCGCCGGACCGGGCGGCGGCGGGCACGGCGCCGGCCCCCACCTCGAACGCCTCGACCGCGGACTCGTCGCGGTCGCCACCTCCGACGGGGTGTTCCTCAGCTGGCGGCTGCTCGGCGCCGAGGCGACCGGCCGCGGCCGTACCGGCCTGACCGGGGCCGACTTCGCGGTCTACCGGGACGGCCGGCGGATCGGCACCGTCACCGACAGCACCAACTATCTCGACCGGGCCGGCACCGGCACCGCCAGCTACCAGGTCGCGGCAGTGGTCCGGGGCCGGACGGGCGCCCGGAGCGCGGCCGTGACGGCGTGGGCCGAGGGGCACCGCGACCTGCCGCTGCGCAAGCCGGCCGACGGGGTGACCCCGACCGGTGAGGCGTACACCTACTCGGCGTCCGACCTGAGCGTCGGCGACGTCGACGGCGACGGGCAGTACGAGTACGTCGTCAAGTGGGATCCGTCGAACTCCAAGGACGTCTCCCAGGTCGGCTACACCGGCGAGGTCTACCTCGACACCTACGAACTCGACGGCACCCTGCTGCACCGCGTCTCGCTCGGGGTCAACATCCGGGCCGGGGCGCACTACACGCAGTTCCTGGTCTACGACTTCGACGGCGACAACCGGGCCGAGATGATGCTCAAGACCGCGCCCGGCACCAAGGTCACCCGGTACGACAAGCGCGGCCGGGTCGTCTCCGAGCGGTACGTCACGATGCCCCGCGAGGACGTCCGGGCCGGGTACGCGCACACCGACGACTACCGGCTGACCCCGGAGAAGTACCGGCAGAAGCTCGTCGACCTCTTCCTCGGCTGGCACCGGCACCCCGAGGTGGTCGCCGGGCGCTGGCCGGCCACCCTGGAGCAGGCGTTCGGGCTCGCCCCGACCTACACCTACCCGCTCTCCCGCCCCGACGCCGAGGCGCTGGTCGACCACTTCCTCGACGTCTACGCCCCGGCGCGCAGCGCCCGCAACGTGCTGCGGTCGTTCCAGGGCTTCATCGTGGACGGGCCGGAATACCTGACCGTCTTCGACGGGGCGACCGGCCGCGAGTTGCAGACCATCCACTACAAGCCCGGCCGGCACGACGACGGGCTGATGTGGGGCGACTACGCGATGAGCCGGATCGAGCCGGGCAACCGGGTGGACCGGTTCCTCGCCGGAGTGGCCTACCTGGACGGCCGGCACCCGTCGGCGGTCTTCGCCCGCGGCTACTACACCCGGGCCACCCTGGTCGCCTACCGCTGGGACGGCCGCCGGCTGCGCGAGGGCTGGTACGTCGACAGCGGCTGGGTGCCGATGAGCAACCCGTTCAACGACGGCCCGCACGGCCGGGAGGGCACCGACCCGGAGTACGGCACCCTGACCACCCAGGGCGCGCACTCGCTCAGCGTCGCCGACGTGGACGCCGACGGGAAGCAGGAGATCGTCTACGGTGGCGCCACCATCGACCACGACGGCAGCCTGCTCTACAGCTCCTACGGCGTCCTGCCGCCGGGCAGCGCCAATCCGGGCGCCCGGGCCAAGGTCGGGCACGGCGACGCGCTGCACGTCACCGACATCGACCCGGCCCGTCCCGGGCTGGAGATCTTCATGGTGCACGAGGGCGCGTCCGGGGCACCGTACGGCTACGCGCTGCGGGACGCCCGTACCGGTGAGGTGATCTACGGCGGCTACACCGGCGTGGACACCGGGCGGGGCATGGTCGGCGACGTCGTACCCGCCGAGCCGGGGTTGGAGACCTGGGCGACGGTGGTCGGCGGCCAGCCGGACGGGCCGGGCCTGCGTACCGCCGACGGCGACCTGCTCGGCACCGTCATCCCGGGCACCAACCAGAGCATCCGGTGGGCGGCCGACATGACCACCCAGATCGTCAACGGCGCCGGGGAGGTGACCCCGACCATCGACGACTGGCAGCGGGGCCGGCTGCTCACCGCCGAGGGGACCCGGACGAACAACGGGACGAAGGGCAACCCGGGGCTGGTCGCCGACGTCCTCGGGGACTGGCGTGAGGAGTTGCTGGTCCGCACGGTGGACAGTTCGGCGATCCGGATCTATCTGAGCACCGAGCTGACCGACCGCAAGCTCTACACGCTGATGCACGATCCGCAGTACCGGGTCGAGGTGGCCCGGCAGCAGACGACGTACAACCAGCCGTCGTACCCGAGCTTCTATCTGGGCTCGGACATCGACTGGTCCCGGGTGCCGCTGCCCGGCCGCTGACCGGCGGCGGGGCCACCCGAGCGACGCCGGACGGACCCGGCGCTCCACCCGGAGCGCCGGGTCCGCCGTCGTCCGGGGATTTCCGGGGTACCGGCGCGGCCGGGGGAACCGGGCGGCGGGGCCGCGGCTCGTCTGCGGTGGAGGTGGTCAACGATGCGCACCCGTCGCATGCTCGCCGCCGTCGCCGCGACCCTGGTCGCGCTGGCCGGCACCCTACTGCTCGCCCCGACGCCGGCCCAGGCCGGCAACTGGGCGGCCACCCTGCTGGATCCGCTGCCGGAGCGGCTGGAACCGGGCCGGGGCTACACCGTCGGGCTCTGGGTGCTCCAGCACGGTTTCCGCCCCTTCGAGGGTGATCTCGGCCGGGTGGCGTTGCGGCTGGAGGACGGGAAGGGCGGCTCGCTCTCCTTCCCGGCGTCGGCGCTGCCGGAGCCGGCGCACTACGCGGCGGCCGTCGCGGTGCCGCACGCCGGCGCCTGGACGGTGACCGCCGTACAGGGCCGGTTCACCGACTACCGGATCGGCACCCTCACCGTGCCCGGCGGGCTGGCGGTGCTCGGCGTGCCGGCGCCGCTGCGGGCGGACGAGACCGAGAGGTACTGGCCCGGCGCGATCCGGCCGCCGACGGTTCCGGTCGACCCGGACCGGGACCCGTTCGCGGTGGCCGCCCCGGCGCCGGTCGACGACCCGAGTGCCGCGGCCGGGGCGGCCGGATCGGAAGCCGCGCCGGATCGGGCGACGGGCACGTCCCGGCGTGCCCTGCTGGTCGCCGGCACGCTGCTGGCGGTGGCGCTCGCCGGGCTCGGACTCGTCGCCGGATACCGGTGGCGGCGGCCCCGCCGTGCCGACCGACCCAGCACCGTCTGACCGGGGGCCCGGACGGTCAGCCGGCCTGCTCCCCGCCGTGCCGGGACCGGGCGGCCTCGCCCCTGATCGGCAGCCAGTACGCCGGGATGAAGGCGGCGATCACGGCCACGCCGAAGAGCGGGAAGAACCCGCCGAGCGCGGTACCGGCGGCGATCCAGAAGAGGGCCAGCCGGAATCGTCGGGCGATCGAGGCGGCCACCGTCCGGTCGGTGCCGGGGTCGAGCAGTCCGGGTCGTCGGCGGACGTACTCCCAGATGACGTTGAACAGGATCGGGGCCGCCTCCAGGGTCAGGCCGTAGAAGACCACCGCGACCCGCTGGCCCTCGCCGTGGTGGAACGCGTCGGAGAGGACCGACGCGGCGAACGGCAGGAACGCGATGTCCATCAGCAGCAGCGTGTTGAGGAACAGCACGAGTCGGTCGACGGCCCGGATGTGGTCGAACATCACGTGGTGGTTGACCCAGACCTGGCCGATCAGCAGGAAGGTGATCCCGTAGGCCAGGAAGGACGGCCAGAGTGCGGTCAGGGCGTGTGACAGCCGCCCGAAGTCACCGGGTGGGTGGATCTCCAGGACGAGCAGGGTCACCGCGATCGCGAAGACGGCGTCGCTGAACGTCACCACCCGGCCCGGCTGCCGGGTCCCGCTGAACGCCCGGCCGCGCTGGCCGGCTGGCGGGGACTCGGACACGGCCGTCAACCCCTCGATGACCTGCGGAACCCTCCGCGCGAATCTGGCCCGACCGTAGCAGCGGGCCGGGTGCCGGGCCGGGCCTTCGACGGAATCCGTCCGCGCTCGGCTCAGTCCGGGTCGGGGAGCAGGCCCTGCTCGCGCAGTTGCTGGCAGTGCAGTTCCGGCGGCGGTTCCGGATCCCAGTCGGAGGCGCGGGGCCCCTCCGGGCCGTCCGGGCCGACCCGGACGAAGCGCTCGACCCGGGTCACCCGGCAGCGCACGCCCCGGATCTCGAACTCGTCCGTACGCGGCGCCTCGAACTCCTCCAGCGCCCGGGTGTACGCGGCCCGGATCTCCTCCAGCGACGCGTCCTCGTGCGGGACGATGTCGCTGAACCGGAAGGCGGCCGAGTCGCGGGCGGCCTGCGGCGTCGGGTACGTGCTGAACGACCGGGGTTGCCAGCTCCCGTGCACGTACTCGCCGATGGTGAAGCCGACCGGCAGCAGCACCACGTTCGGGTGGGTGACGAGTGCCCGGCGGGAGTCGGCCCGGACGTCGTCGGGGACGATGCCGGCCTTGTAGAACGCGGGGACCATCTCTATCCGCAGTAGCCCGTCGGAGAGGCCGGTACTCGCGGTCGGGTCGATGACGAAGCCCTCCTCCTGGGAGCGGACGCCGCGCGTCTTGCCCGGCGGGTACGGGTCCGGGTCGGTGGGCCGGGGTGGTTCGGGCCCGTCCGGCCCCATCCGGATGAACGGCTGGGCGCGGATGATCCGGTAACGCCGGCCGTGCACGGTGAGGTCGTCGACCACCTCCCAGTCGAGCAGCCGGATCGCCTCCCGGTATTCCCGGCGTCGCGTCGCGTGTCCGGCGGTCTCCGGCGTCTCGCTGAGCAGTCGGCGGAAGTGCGAGCCGAGGCCGTCCCGGCTGCCCTGCGGCTGGTCGCCGCTGAGGCTGAGGATCCGCCACCGGCCGGCCACCTCCTCGGCGTACCCGAAGACCGGCGCTCCCCACATCAGCTTCGGATAGGCGAGCGACCGGCGGCGCGCGTCGTCCTCGGAGACCGCCGACACCGGATCGTTCCGCTGCGTGATCCGGATCAGCAGATGATCCGGCACCTGCCTACCGTGATGAGTCATGCACGCAGTGTGCCCCGGTCGTACCCGATCCGCAGCCCACCGCGCTCGTACCGTCTTGGTACAGATGCGGCGGCGTCGGGGTGGGAGCGTGACCCGCCGACGCGGCGGGCGGAGGGCCCGGCCGGGCGGCCTTTCGCCGTCTCGGGCAGGCCGGACACCGAGATTGTCCTAGGATGCTTTACGGGGAGTGCGCCGCAGCACCCTCCCGACCCGACCACCCGCTTGGCCCGGGGACATCCCTTCGGGGCGAACACCGATGTGGACGCATCGACGGGCTTCCTAGGGTGGGGCCCATGTGCTCGGAGGGGGAGGAGACCAACGTGTCCATAAAGCTCGGTCGAGGCGCGCGGCGCCTGATGGTCGCGACGCTGGTGACCGCGATGCTCGGCGTCGCCGTCGCGCCACCGGCGTCGGCGTCCGTTGCCGTCGATAGTGGACGGTGGTTGCGGGTCGGCGTGACCGACCTGCACGCCCTCGGCATCACCGGGGTGCAGGGGCTGGCCCGGGACGGCGTACGCGACAGCTACGCCCGGGCCGGGACGGCAGACCTGGCCACGGGTGCGCCGGTACCCCGGGACGGGTACTTCCGGATCGGCAGCAACACCAAGACCTTCGCCGCGGTGGTGGTGCTGCAACTGGTCGGTGAGGGTCGGCTCCGGCTCGACGACACCGTCGACCGCTGGCTGCCCGGCGTGGTGGCGGGCAACGGCAACGACGGCCGGCGGATCACCGTCCGCCAGCTCCTACAGCACACCAGCGGCCTCTACAACTACACCCGGGACCTGCCCGGTCTCTCCTCCGCCGGGGGGTACGCCCGGCACCGGTTCGACCACTACGAGCCGGCCGAACTGGTGGCGCTCGCCATGGCGCACCCGCCGACGTTCGCCCCCGGCACGAGCTGGGACTACTCGAACACCAACTACATCCTGGCCGGGATGCTGATCGAGCGGGTGACCGGCCGGAGCTGGGCGGCCGAACTGCGGGACCGCATCCTGCGGCCGCTGCGGTTGACCGAGACCTCCACGCCGGGGGACCGGGCGTACCTGCCGGGGCCGCACGCCAGGGGCTACCAGCAGTGGGAGCCGGGTGGGCCGCTGGACGACACCACGCTGTTCAACACCACCATGGCCTACACGGCCGGCGATCTGGTCAGTACCCCGTCCGACCTGGTCCGCTTCTGGCAGGCCCTGCAACAGGGCCGGCTGCTCGCCCCGGCCCAGTTGGCCGAGATGCGGCGTACCGTGCTCGCCGAGACCTTCCAGGACTACCTGCCGGGCGCCCGTTACGGGCTCGGCGTCATGTGGGCGCCGAACGCCTGCGGCGGGTACTGGAGCCACGGCGGCGACGTACCGGGGATGAGTACGGTCAACGGCGCCACCACCGACGGCCGGCGGGTCGTCGTGCTCTCCCTGACCACCCAGTTGGCCGGGGACGAGGCCGCCATGGCGGTGTTGCGCCGCGCCGACGAGATCGTGGCGGACGCGGTCTGCGGCAGGCCGGCGGGGTAGTCACGCCGCGCCGACGCCGGTAGCCGGCGTGAGCCCGCCCGCCCCGCGACCCGTTGTGGTCGCGGGGCGGGCGGCTCTGTGTCGGGCCGGCGGTGACCTGCCGAGGTCGCATCGATCGGAATGGAAGCGTTGACGTGTCGGTAGCCCGCCGGTAACCTTTGGCCAACCTCTTGCAAGAACAGAACAGATCGATGCTCTGTTTACCACTGCCAAGCGGAACTTCCGTACAGCACCCGCTCCTCCCGCTGGTGGTCCTCCTCGGTCCAGAGAGGCCGGTGATGCGATCGGCATGCCCGCACCGGTCGGCCCGTCCCCGGTCCGACCCACGGCACCACTTCCACCGCGCTGACCCGGCACCGCCCCGGCCGCCCCGCCCGACCTTCCCGGCGCGGCCGGTCTGCCGACCACCCCCCGCCGCCGCGACGTGGCCCCCGCCACCCGCGGAACCGTCCCTCAGCGAAAAGGACAGTGATGAGACGCTCCGATCTGGTCCCGGCGACGGCGACGACGGTCGCCGCCGCCGTGATCGCCACCCTGGCGCTGTGGGTGCCCGCCGCGCACGCCGCCGGCCCGGCACAGCTCGCCCACCAACCGGCCGTCGCGGCCGACCCCGCCGGCCGACCGGACCCGGCCGCCGCCGTACTGGCCGAGGGCAACCTCGCCCAGGGCCGCCCCACCCAGGAGAGCGGCCACGCCGACGTCTACGACTCGTCCCGGGCCGTCGACGGCAACCAGGGCAGCTACTGGGAGAGCGTCAACAACGCCTTCCCGGAGTGGCTCCAGGTTGACCTCGGCTCGGCCGTCCCGGTCAACCGGGTCGTACTGAAGCTCCCGGCCGCCGGCTGGGGCACCCGTACCCAGACGCTGAGCGTGCAGGGGAGTACCAACGGGTCGTCCTTCGGTGACCTGGCCGCGTCCCGGACGTACACCTTCAACCCGGCGGTCGACGCCAACTCGGTGACGATCACGTTCGGGCAGGCCAGCACCCGCTACCTGCGGATCACCATCACCGCCAACAGCGGCTGGCCGGCCGGGCAGCTCTCCGAACTGGAGGTCTACGGCCCGGACGGTGGCGGCGGCACCGACACCACCCCGCCGGCCGTGCCCGGCACGCTCGGCTTCACCCAGTCCGGTACGACGATCGCGCTGAGCTGGGGCGCCTCGACCGACAACCCCGGCGGCAGCGGCCTGGCCGGCTACAACGTCTACCGCAACGGTGCCCAGGTCGCCTCGCTCGGCAACGTGACCAGCTTCAACGACACCCAGCCCACCAACACCACCGTGTCGTACTTCGTCCGGGCCCGGGACGTGGCCGGCAACCTCTCCGGCAACAGCAACACCGTCACCCGGACCGGCAGCCAACAGCCCGGCTGTGTCAACGTCGCCCGGGGCAGGCCGGCCACCGCCAGCGGCTCCACCTTCACCTTCGTACCGGCGAACGCCGTCGACGGCTCGCTCGGCACGTACTGGGAGGGGGCGCCCGGCTATCCGCAGACCCTGACGGTGGCGCTCGGCGCCAACCACGCGATCACGGCGGTGCAGGTGAAGCTGAACCCGGATCCCGCCTGGGGCACCCGTACCCAGAACTTCCAGGTGCTCGGCCGGGACCAGGCCGCGACCACCTACACCAGCCTGGTGCCGGCGGCGAACTACCAGTTCGTGGCGGGCAGCAACGCGGTGGTGGTCCCGGTCAGCGCGACCACGGCGGACGTGCAGCTCCGGTTCAACTCCAACACCGGTGCCCCGTCCGGCCAGGTCGCCGAGCTGGAGGTCTGCGGCACCCCCGCGCCCAACCCGGACCTGGTGGTCACCTCGACCAGCTGGACGCCGGCCGCGCCGAGCGAGACCACCCCGGTCACCCTCTCGGCAACGGTCCGCAACAGCGGCTCGGCGGCGGCCGCGGCGACCACGGTCAACATCAGCCTCGGCGGCACCGTCGCCGGCAGCGCCCCGGTGCCCGCGCTGGCCGCCGGTGCCTCGGCCACGGTCACGGTGAACGCCGGTACCCGGCCGATGGGCAGCTATCCGGTCGTCGCCGTGGTCGACCCGACCAACACGATCGTCGAGCAGAACGACGCCAACAACAGCTTCACCGCCCCGTCACCGCTGGTCGTCGGCCAGGCGCCCGGCCCGGACCTCCAGGTGACCGGGATCGCCTCGAACCCGCCGAACCCGGCGGTCGGGGCGGCGGTGACCTTCACGGTCTCGGTGCAGAACCGGGGTACCGCCGCGACCGGCGCCACCACGGTCACCCGGGTCACGGTCGGCGGCACCACGCTGAACACCAACACCCCGTCGATCGCGGCGGGTGCAACCAGCACCGTGGCGATCAGCGGTAGCTGGACCGCGACCAGTGGCGGGGCCACCATCACCGCCACCGCCGACGCGACGAACGTGGTCGCGGAGACGAACGAGGGCAACAACGTACGCACCCAGTCGATCGTCGTCGGGCGCGGTGCGGCGCTGCCGTACGTGTCGTACGAGGCGGAGGCCGGCCGTTACCAGGGCACCCTGCTGGAGGCCGATCCGCTGCGTACCTTCGGGCACACCAACTTCGCCACCGAGTCCTCGGGGCGCAGGTCGGTGCGGCTGAACAGCACCGGTCAGTTCGTCGAGTTCACCTCGACCAACGCGGCGAACTCGATCGTGGTGCGCAACTCCATCCCGGACGCGCCGGGCGGCGGCGGCATCGAGGCCACCATCAGCCTGTACGTCAACGACACCTTCCTGCGCAAGCTGACCCTCTCCTCCCCGCACAGCTGGCTGTACGGCAACACCGACGACCCCGAGGGGCTGTCGAACAGCCCGGGTGGCGACGCCCGGCGGCTCTTCGACGAGGCGAACGCGCTGCTGGCCCAGTCGTACCCGGCCGGCACCCGGTTCCGGCTCCAGCGGGACGCGGGCGACACGGCGGCGTTCTACATCATCGACCTGGTCGACCTGGAGCAGGTCGCCCCGGCGACCAGCCAGCCGGCCGGTTGCACGTCGATCACCCAGTACGGCGCGGTGCCGAACGACGGGCTGGACGACACCGCCGCGATCCAGCGGGCGGTCACCGACGACCAGAACGGTGTGATCGGCTGTGTCTGGATCCCGCCGGGGCAGTGGCGCCAGGAGCAGAAGATCCTCACCGACGACCCGCTGAACCGGGGGCAGTGGAACCAGGTCGGGATCAGCAACGTCACCATCCGGGGTGCCGGGATGTGGCACTCGCAGCTCTACACGCTGACCGAACCGCACCTGGTGGTCGGCGGGATCAACCACCCGCACGAGGGGAACTTCGGCTTCGACATCGACGCCAACACCCAGATCTCGGACATCGCCATCTTCGGCTCGGGCCGGATCCGGGGCGGGCCGGGCGGTGCCGAGGGCGGCGTCGGGCTCAACGGCCGGTTCGGCGTGGGTACCCGGATCAGCAACGTCTGGATCGAGCACGCCAACGTCGGCGTCTGGGTGGGCCGGGACTACGAGAACATCCCGGCGCTCTGGGGTCCCGGCGACGGGCTGGAGTTCACCGGGATGCGGATCCGCAACACGTACGCCGACGGGATCAACTTCACCAACGGCACCCGGAACTCGCGGGTCTTCAACTCGTCGTTCCGGAACACCGGCGACGACGCGCTGGCGGTCTGGGCCAGCCGCTACGTCCGGGACACCTCGGTCGACATCGGCCACTCCAACGCCTTCGTCAACAACACGATCCAGCTTCCGTGGCGGGCCAACGGCATCGCGGTCTACGGCGGGTACGGCAACCGGATCGAGAACAACCTGATCTACGACACGATGAACTACCCGGGGATCATGCTCGCCACCGACCATGACCCGCTGCCGTTCTCCGGGCAGACGCTGATCGCCAACAACGGGCTCTACCGCACGGGTGGCGCCTTCTGGGGCGAGCAGCAGAAGTTCGGGGCGATCACGCTCTTCCCGGCGACCCGGGACATCGTCGGGGTCACCATCCGGGACACCGAGATCGTCGACTCGACGTACGACGGCATCCAGTTCAAGACCGGTGGCGGCAACATGCCGGGCGTCGTGATCAGCAACGTCCGGATCGACCGGTCCAACAACGGGGCCGGGATCCTGGCGATGAACGGGGCGCGCGGCAGCGCGACGCTGTCGAACGTGACCATCACCAACTCGGCCACCGGCAACATCGTGGTCGAGCCGGGGTCGAGTTTCACCATCACCGGTGCGCAGCCGGCCCTCCGGCAACCGCGCAGGCCGGCCGTCGACTGAACCTGCTCCCAGGGCATCAGCTCCGGGCCTGACCGGCCACGGGCGTGCCTCCCGGGTACCGCACCGGGAGCCGCCCGTGGCCGGTCGGCGCATTCTCCCGGGCCGGCCGGGGTGGCCTCCGCACCCCGGGCCGGTCGGTGGGGCCGTAACCTGGGCGGATGATCCGCACCCTGGCCGTGCAGAACTACCGGTCGCTGCGCAGCCTGGTGGTGGAGCTGGGCCGGCTGACGGTGGTGACCGGGGCGAACGGCACCGGCAAGTCGAGCCTGTACCGGGCGTTGCGGCTGCTGGCCGACTCGGCCCGCAACGGGGCGGTCGCGGCGCTGGCCCGGAAGGGCGGGTTGTCGTCGACGCTCTGGGCGGGGTCGGAGACGATCGGCCGGGCGGTCCGGGCCGGTGAGCATCCGGTGCAGGGGACGGTCCGGCGCGGCCCGGTCAGCCTGCGCCTCGGCTTCGCCGGGGACGATTTCGGGTACGCCGTCGACTTCGGGCTGCCTCCGCCGTCGAAGGACTCTGCCTTCACCCGGGATCCGGAGGTGAAGCGGGAGGCGGTCTGGTCCGGGCCGCTGCTGCGCCCGTCGACGCTGCTGGCCGAGCGCGCCGGTACCGCGTTGCGGATCCGTGACGGCCGCTCGTGGCTGGCGGTGCCGGACGCGGTGCACCCGTTCGACAGCATGCTCAGCGAGTACACCGATCCGCAGCGCGCCCCGGAGCTGCTCACCGTACGGGAGCGGATCCGGTCGTGGCGCTTCTACGACCAGCCGCGTACCGACATGGCCGCGCCGGCCCGGCAGCCGCAGGTCGGTACCCGGACCCCGGTGCTCGGCCCGGACGGTGCCGACCTGGCCGCCGCGTTGCAGACGATCCGGGAGACCGGCGACGCCGCGGCGCTGGCCTCCGCCGTCGACGCGGCGTTTCCCGGCACCGAACTGACGATCGGGGTCGAGTCCGGGCGGTTCGAGGTGCGGCTGCACCAGCCGGGCCTGCTGCGCCCGCTCGGCGGTGCCGAACTCTCCGACGGCACGCTGCGGTACCTGCTCTGGGTCGCCGCGCTGCTCAGCCCGCGACCGCCGGCGCTGCTGGTGCTCAACGAGCCGGAGACGAGCCTGCATCCGGAGCTGCTGCGGCCGCTGGCCGGGCTGATCCTGGCCGGCTCGGCACGTACCCAGGTGGTGGTGGTCAGCCACTCCCGGGCGTTGACCGGCGCGCTGGAGCACGACGCGGCCGAACTGAGCACGATCGAGCTGGTGAAGGAGTTCGGCGAGACCCGGGTCGCCGGACGGGGCCGGCTGGACGAGCCGGCCTGGCAGTGGCCGAAGCGTTAGGGAGCGGGCGGTGGTGGCCCGGACGACGGGGGAGGTAGCGACGTGTCGATGCGGGGTACCGCGAGCTATGCCGGGGTGACCGGGCTGCCGCCGCTCGTCTCGGCGGCGGTGGCGCTCGCCGAGGAGCTGGAGTTCGGATGCTCGTGCCGGCTGGAACAGGGGCGGTTGCTGACCGCGCTGGCGGCCGGCGCGACCACCGCCATCGGCGAGACCGGTACGGGCTGCGGTGTCGGGTTGGCCTGGCTGGTCGCCGGCCGGCGGCCCGGGGTCCGGGTGGTCAGCGTCGAGCGGGACGCCGAGCGGGCCGAGCGGGTGGCCGGGCTCTTCGCCGATGTGCCGGGGGTCGAGGTGGTCTCCGGCGACTGGACGCGCATCGAGGGGTACGGCCCGTTCGACCTGCTGGTCCTCGACGGCGGTGGTAACGGCAAGCAGGGTGCGGCGGCGGATCCCGAGCGGCTGCTCCGGCCGGCCGGGTCGGTGGTGGTCGACGACTTCACCCCGCTGACCGGGTGGCCGCCGATGCTCGGTCCGGCTCCGGATGCCGCCCGGCTGGGCTGGCTCGACCATCCGGCGCTGCTCGCCACCGAGGTGCGGCTGGCCCCGGACCTCTCGACGGTGATCGGTACCCGCCGCCCCTGAACCGCGCGAGCCACCTCCCGGACCGTGCGGCCCGGGGTGACGGCACCGGCCGGTCCGTTCGGTCCGATCTCGCGCTGGCGCGGAGACTATCTCGTCTGCTTATCATAAGCGTTAGTCGATGTCTTCGACGAGCGTCAGCCGCCGCCGGGTCCGCCGGGGTGCCGGCCACGAAGGGTCTAGAGTTTCGCCGTGAAGCGCACCTCCAGGGACATCCGGATCGCCAACCGTTTCGAGGTGCTGCGCCGGATCATCGGCGCGCCGATGGTGTCGCGGCAGCAGATCGCCCAGGACACCGGGCTCAGCCTCGCCACCGCCGCCAACCTGATCGGCGAGCTGCTGGAGCTGGGGCTGCTGGTCGAGGTGGGCTACCAGGACTCCGGCGGCGGGCGGCCCCGGGGTGTGGTCTCGGTCAACCCGGCCGGCGGCGCGCTGGTCGGCGTCGACGTGGCCGAGACGTACGTGCACGTCGACCTCTTCGACGCCGGGCTGGGGGTGCTGGCCAGCGTCGAGGAGGAGCTGCACCGGACGGAGAACCGGCCCGAGCAGGTGGTGGCGCACATCGCCTCGGCGGTCCGGGCGGCCTTCGCCGAGGGCGGCGTCGACCCGGAGCGGGTGCTCGGGGTCGGGGTCAGCGTGCCCGGCCAGGTCGACCGCGAGGGCGGGGTCTCGGTGTACGCCCCGAACTGGGACTGGCACGACGTACCGCTGCGCGACCTGCTCGCCGGTTCGCTGGACCTGCCGCTCTATCTGGACAACCCGCTGCGCGCCTGCGTCGTCGCCGAGCTGTGGTTCGGGGCCGGCCGGGGGCGCGACGACGTGGTGGTGGTCAACCTCGGCACCGGGGTCGGCGCCGGGCTGGCCTTCGGCGGGGCGCTCTACCGGGGCGCCACCAACAGTGCGGGGGAGTGGGGGCACACCACCCTGGTGGTCGACGGGCGGCTCTGCCACTGCGGCAGCCGTGGCTGCGTCGAGACGTACGTGGGTGCCCCCGGCATCATGCAGACACTGCGCGACCTGGCGCCGAACAGTCCACTGCTGCACCCCGAGGACCAGACCGCGACCGTCGAGGCGCTCGCCGCCGGGGTCGCCGCCGGAGATCCGGTGGCTGCCAAGGTGGTCACCGAGACCGCCCGCTATCTCGGCGTCGCCGTCGCCGACCTCGTCAACCTGGTCAACCCGGAGGTGATCGTGCTCAGCAGCTGGGTCGCGGCCCGGCTCGGCGAGGCGCTGCTGGCGGAGGTCCGGGCGGTGGTGGCCCAGCACGCGCTGAGCCGGCCGCTGGCGGCGACCGAGATCACGCTCTGCCGGATCCCCGGCAACCCGGTCAGCCTCGGGGCGGCGACCTTCGCCCTCAAGCGCTTCCTCGCCGGCATCGGCACCACCGCCGGGGGCCTCATCCGGCAACGCTGACCGCCCGGCACCGCCGTGGGCCGGGAACCGGTCCGATCGCCGCCGCCGATCGGCTGCCGTGCCGCTCGACCCGTGCTACTCGGCCGCCGTCCGGGCGCGATGCGCTCCGTTCCCGGCGGACGCCGGGCCGGTCAACCCGTGCGGAGCACGGCGAAGCCGCGCGGGGGAATCCGGACGCCGCCCGGTCAACCCGCGCGGAGCACGGCGAAGCCGCGTGGCGGGATCCGGACGCCGCCCGGCGCCGGCTCGGCACCGCACAGCACCCGGCCGTCGACGGTGACCTCGACCGGGCCGTCGGTGTCGTTGGCCAGGAAGGTGTAGCGGCGACCGTCGGGATGCCGGCGTTGCACCGCCTCGATCCCGGGCGGCGGGGCGGCCAGCACCGGCACCACCCCGGCCTCGCCGGCCAGCCGGGTCAGCAGCCGGCCGAGGTCGGCGTCGGCCAGATGGGTACCGAGGTAGTGGGCGGTGCCCCGGCCGTGCCGCCGACGGGTCAGCGCCGCAGCGCCGGCCAGCGGTCCGGCGGCGTACGTCAGCAGCACCTCGGCCGTCTCCGCCGTCGCCATCTCCGTCCACAGTCGACCGTACGTGCCGTCGCCGAGCGGCACCCGCTGGCCCTCGTCGAGTGGGAAGAACTCCTCGACCCGTACGCCGAGCAGTTCGGCCCAGGCGCCGTACCCGCCGAGCCGGATCCGGTCGTCGGAGTCGACCACCCCGGCGTACGGGCCGATCAGCACGGTGCCGCCGTCGGCGACGTACCGGGTCAGGTTCTCGGCGTCGGCGTCGCTGACCAGGTGCAGTGCCGGGACCAGCACCAGCCGGTACCGGCCGAGGTCGCCGCCGGGTCGGGCGAAGTCACAGGTGACGGTGGCGGTACGCAGCACCCGGTGCCACTGCTCCAGCAACGCCACCGGTTCGGCGTCCACGCTCGGCTGGCTGGGGTGCTGCTGCGCCCAGATGCTCGGCCAGTCGAGCAGTACGGCGACGTCGGCGACCACCTCGCTGCCGACGATCTCGGCCAGCTCGTCGAGTTCGGCGCCGAGCGCCACCACCTCGCGCCAGACCTTGGTGTCGGTGCCGGCGTGCGGCACCATGCCGGAGTGCCACTTCTCGGCGCCGGACCGGGAGGCCCGCCACTGGAAGTAGAGCACCGAGTCGGCGCCCCGGGCGACGTGTGCCAGCGAGTCCCGGCGCAGTCGTCCGGGCGGCTTGGCGAGGTTGCGCGGCTGCCAGTTGACGGCGCTGGCGGCGTGCTCCATCAGCGCCCAGGGCCGGCCGCCGGCCAGTGACCGGGCCAGGTCGGCGATGAAGGCGAGGTCGGCGTACGGGTCGGCACGGTCGGCGCTCAGGTAGTGGTCCATGGCGACCACGTCGACCTCGCCGGCCCAGGCCCAGAAGTCCACACTCCACCGGTCGACCAGGAAGTTCGTCGTCACCGGTACGCCCGGACTGAGCCGGCGCAGCACGTCGCGTTCGGCCCGGTAGCAGTCGAGCAGTTCGGCGGAGGAGAAGCGGTGGAAGTCGAGCTGCTGGGTGGGGTTGGTGAAGCTCGGGGTCTGCCGGGGCGGCAGGATCTGCGCCCAGTCGGTGTAGCGCTGCGACCAGAACGCGGTGCCCCAGGCGGCGTTGAGCGCGTCCAGGGTGGCGTAGCGGTCGCGCAGCCAGCTCCGGAACGCCTCGGCGGAGGTGTCGCACCAGCAGCGGGCGACGTGGCAGCCGTACTCGTTGTTGACGTGCCACATGGCCAGCGCCGGGTGGTCGGCGTAGCGGGTGGCGAGCCGTTCGACCAGGGCCACGGCCGCCGCCCGGTACGCCGGTGAGCTGGGGCAGTACGCCTGCCGGCTGCCCCACCAGAGCCGGCTGCCGTCCGGGCCGACCGGCAGCGACTCGGGGTGGGCGTGGCTGAACCAGGGCGGCGGGGCGGCGGTGGCGGTGGCCAGGTCGACGGCGACGCCGTGCCGGGCGAGCAGGTCGAGTAGGCGGTCGAGCCAGTCGAAGTCGTAGCGGCCGGGTTCGGTCTCCAGCATCGCCCAGCCGAAGACGCCGACGGTGACCAGGCCGACCCGCGCGTCCTGCATCAGCCGGACGTCGGAGGTCCAGACCTGCTCCGGCCACTGCTCGGCGTTGTAGTCGCCGCCGAAGGCGAAGCCGGGCAGGGCCGGGAGATCGAAGGCCATGCCTAGATCGTCCGATCTGGACGGCGGGGCGTCAACCGGCCACAGAGGCTTATTCTTTGTCCTTGACGAAGTAGTTGCAGAAGCCTAGGCTACGGCTCACCCCAGCGACGCCATCCACCAGCTCCAATGCCCGCGCCGATTGCCGCGCGAGAAGGAAGGCGCACCATGAGCGGTACCCGTTCCGGCCTGTCCCGACGGCGCTTCCTCGGCGGCTCGCTGCTGGTCGTCGGCGGCGCCGTGCTCCCGGCCTGCCAGTCCGACCCGACCGGCGGCGGCGGGGGGTCGGCCAAGGTCACCCTCAACCACTGGTACCACGAGTACGGCGAGCAGGGCACCCGGGAGGCCGCGCTGCGCTACGCCGCCGACTACACCAAGCAGAACCCGGACGTCGCGGTCAAGGTGACCTGGGTGCCGGGCGACTACAAGACGAAGTGGCAGTCGTCGGTGCTCACCCCGGAGGGCCCCGACGTGTACGAGATCAACGAGGTCACCCCGGACATGGTGGCGCAGCAACAGGTCGCCGCCCTCGACGACATCCTCGGGGCGGCCAAGGCCGAACTCAACCCGCACGCGCTCAGCCCGCTCACCCACGGCGGCAAGGCGTACGGCGTACCGATGATCATCGACGTGATGCTGCTCTACTACCGCAAGAGCCTGCTCGCCGGGGCCGGCATCGCGGCACCCGCCACCCTCACCGAGCTGGTCACCGCCGCGAAGGCGCTCACCAAGGGCAAGACCAAGGGCATCTTCGTCGGCAACGACGGCCTCGCCGGGATGCGCGGGGTACTGCCGTTCTCGGTCGGCCAGACCGTGCTCACCGACCGGAAGGTCAGCTACGCCACCCCGGAGATCGCCGACGCCTTCGCCGTCGCCCGCCGGATGTTCACCGACAAGTCGATGCTGCTCGGCTACGCCACCGAGTGGTACGACCCGGGCGCCCTGATCACCGGCGCCACCGCGATCGCCTGGGGCGGGCTCTGGGCGCTGCCCCGGATCAGCAAGGAACTCGGCGACGACTTCGACCTCGTCCCGTGGCCGGCGCACGGCCCGACCGGCAAGCCGGTGGTGATCCTCGGCGGCTGGTCCCAGGTGGTCAACGGCAAGAGCAAGCACGTCGACGAGGCGAAGAAGTACGTGCAGTGGCTCTGGTTGCAGAACAACGAGGTGCAGCAGGACTGGGCGCTGAGCTACGGCTTCCACGTGCCGCCCCGGGCCAGCCTCGCCGCCCAGGCCGAGCCGTTGCGGACCGGGCCGGCGAAGAAGGTGGTGGACCTGCTCAACCAGTACGGCACCCGGACCACCGCGCTCTGGGCGCCGACGGTCAGCAAGCCGTACGACGACGCCGCCTCCGACATCATCCGCAAGAACGCCGACCCGCTGGCGACGCTGACCGCCGCGGCGGGCCGCTCCCAGGAGGCGCTCGACAAGCTGCCCACGGTCTGAGGCCCCGGTGTCCGTGCGTACCGGTCCGCTCCAGGCCGACGCCGGGCCGGCGGTCCGGCCGGCGCCCGCGCCGCCGCGCCGCCGCCGGGTCGACTGGTCGGCCTGGCGGGCCTTCGCGCTGCTGACCGCGCCGCTGCTGGTCGGGCTGCTGCTCTTCAAGTACGTCGCGATGGGCTGGGGACTGCTGCTCAGCTTCAGCAACGCCCGGGGCACCATCGCGCTCGGCGACTGGGCGGGACTGGAGAACTACCGGACCCTCTTCGGCGATCCCCGGTTCCGCACCTCGCTGTCGATGATCGTGGTCTTCACCCTGGTGATCGTGCCGCTGACCTTCGCGATCGCCCTCGGCCTGGCCGTACTCGTCAACCGGCTGCGCCGGGGTCGGGCACTGTTCCGGACCACCTTCTTCCTGCCGGCCGCCGTCTCCTACGTGGTCGCCTCGCTGATCTGGAAGATGAGCCTGTTCAGCGGCGTACCGTCCAGCGCGGCCAACTCGCTGGCCGCCCTCTTCGGCCAGGAGCCGACCGCGTGGATCGCCACCGTCGACCCGCCGCTGTACTGGATCGTGCTGATCACCGTCCGGCTCTGGTTGCAGATCGGCCTCTACATGATCCTGTTCCTGGCCGGCATGCAGGAGATCCCCGGCGAGCTGTACGAGGCGGCCCGGGTCGACGGCGCGGCGGGCGAGTGGCGGCTGTTCCGGCACATCACCTTCCCGCTGCTGCGCAACACCTCCGTGGCGGTGACCCTGCTGCTGGTGATCGCGGCGTTCCAGGCGTTCGACGAGTTCTACAACCTGCTCAGTACCGGCCTGGCCGGCGCGCCCGGTCCGGACGGCCGCCCGCCGCTGGTCTACCTCTACGACGTCTCGCTGGTGCAGCAGGACTACGGCCTGGGCTCGGCCGGCGCGTTCGTGGTCACCCTGCTGATCGTGCTGGTGACCCTGGTGCAGGGCCGGCTGGTCGGCTTCGGCAGAGGGGACGGGGAATGAACGACGACCGCCTCCCACGCCGCCGTGCCGGCCGGATCGGCCGGGCCCGGATCGGCAGCTACCTGGCGGCCGTCGTCTTCGCGGTGCCGTTCCTGCTCCCGTTCTATCTGCTGCTGCGCAACTCGCTGATGACCCAGACCGAGCTGGGCGCCCTGGAGTGGCGCTGGTGGCCGGAGCGGATCGACCTGACCGGCTTCACCGACGCGTTCGCCAACAGCAGCGCCCCGCTGGGGCGGGCACTGCTCAATTCGGCGCTGGTCGCGATCGTCTCGGCCCCGGTCTCCACGCTCCTCGCCTCGATGGCCGGCTACGCGGTCGCCCGGATCCGGGTCGCCGCGGCGAGGCCGGTCTTCCTGCTGGTCGTGGCGACCATGATGGTGCCCGGCGCGGCCACCTTCGTGCCGACCTTCGTGGTGGTCGGTTCGCTGGGCGGGGTGAACACGCTCTGGGGGCTGATCGTGCCGGGGCTGTTCAACGCCCTCGCCGTGCTGCTCTTCCGCGGCTTCTACCTGCGCTTCCCGCAGGAGATCGAGGACGCCGGCCGGATCGACGGGCTCGGCCACCTCGGCGTCTACCTGCGGCTGGCGCTGCCCAACTCGGCGGGGCTGCTCGCCGCGCTCGGCGTACTCTCCTTCATCGAGCACTGGAACTCGTTCCTCTGGCCGCTGGTGATCGGGCAGGATCCGGCACTCTGGACGGTCCAGGTGGCGATGTCGACGAACCTCACCGCACAGGCGATCAACCTGCCGGCGCTCTTCGCCAGCGCGGTCGTCTCGGTCCTCCCGCTGGCCCTGGTCTTCCTGGTCGCCCAGCGGTGGATCGTGCGCGGGATCATGGCGACCGGGATCAAGGGCTGACCGGCGCCCCGCCGCCACCTCTGCGGCCATGGGGATCGGCATCACTTCGACGTCGGGAAATGTGTGACGACGCGCCATGTCGGCGGTTCGTCTTCGGGTCGTAACGTCGCGGCAACTTCCACGTGATCCAGCCCACACCGCCGCCGGAGGCCCACCATGCGCCACAGACCCGTCCTGGCCCGCCTCGTGCGGGCCGCCCTCGTGCCCGTACTGGCCGCGGTCGGCGTACTCGCCGTCAGCGGGCCCGCCCAGGCCGCCACCTTCGGCCAGGTGACCGGCTTCGGCTCCAACCCCGGCAACCTCACCATGTACGCGTACCGGCCGGACAACCTGCCCGGCAACGCCCCCGCGGTGGTACTGCTGCACGGCTGCGCGCAGAACGCCAACGGCTACTTCAGCAACTCCGGCTGGCGCAAGTACGCCGACCAGTGGGGGTTCGCGCTGATCGTGCCGGAGCAGAAGTCGGCGAACAACTCCACCTCCTGCTTCAACTGGTTCGAGCCGGGTGACACCGCCCGGGGCCAGGGCGAGGCGCTCTCCATCAAGCAGATGGTCGACCACGCCCGGAGCAGCTTCGGCATCGCCGCCAACCGGGTCTACGTCAGCGGGCTCTCCGCCGGTGGCGCGATGGCCGCGGCGATGCTCGCCAGCTATCCGGACACCTTCGCGGCCGGCTCGATCGTCGCCGGCATCCCCTACCGCTGCGCCACCAGCATGGTCAACGCGTTCAGCTGCATGAACCCGGGCGTCGACCGGAGCCCGGCGCAGTGGGGCGACCTGGTCCGGCAGGCGTACCCCGGCTACTCCGGCGCCCGGCCGAAGGTGGCGATCTGGCACGGCACCGCCGACTACACGGTCGGCACCACCAACGCCACCGAGTCCCGGGACCAGTGGACCAACGTGCTGGGCGTGTCGCAGACCCCGAGCGGCACGTCGAGCCTGCCCGGCGGCACCACGCTGGAGACGTACGGCGCCGACCAGGTGCGCCTCTACCGGGTCGCCGGCATGGGCCACGGCACCCCGGTCGACCCGGGCTCCGGGACCGAGCAGTGTGGCACCGCCGCCGCCTACTTCCTGGACACCATCTGCTCGGCGTACCGGGACGCGCTCTTCTTCGGCCTCGGCACCGGCACCGACCCCGGCGACCCCGGAGATCCCGGTGATCCGGGCGATCCCGGTGACCCGGGCGAGGACCCGGTCTGCGTCACCGCCAGCAACTACGCGCACGTCCAGGCGGGCCGCGCCTACCAGTCCGGCGGGTACGCCTACGCGCTCGGCTCCGGCGCCCGGATGGGTCTCTACAACATCTTCGCCACCAGCACCCTCCGGCAGACCGGTCCGGCCCACTGGGTGATCGGCTGCTGAACGGGCCCGTCCGGCGCCGGCCCCTCCGGCGCCGGACACCCGGCGACTCAGCCCGCCCGGTCGCCCTCGCCCAGCTCCTGGGTCAGGTTGACCATGTTGCCGTCCGGATCGTGCAGGTGGACCACCCGCTGGCCCCACGGCATGTCGTTCGGCGGGCCCAGCACCCGCCCGCCGAGCGCCGTCACCTCGTCCAGCAGCCCGTCGACGTCCGGCACGGCCACGCTGAGGGCGATCCGCGACGGGGTCGAGAGGTCGACCTCGGCCTCGCTGACCACCCCGAGGTCGGAGTCGCCCAGCCGCAGGAAGACGTAGAAGACCGGCCCGTCGTCCGGGAACCGGCGTACCTCCACCGCCCCGAGCAACCGTTGGTAGAAATTCAGCAGGCGGGGCAGGTCGGGTGTGACGATGATCGGCTGCACGGTGGTCATGTCGGTCTCCTCCGGGATCCGTCGTAGCACTTCCGTCGGGAGGTACGCGGCGGAAGGCCGGAACTCATCGGTCGGCGGGCGGCAGCTCGGCCGGCGGCCCGAAGAGGGCCACCAGCCGGTCGGCGTCGAGGAACGTGGTCATCCCGGTCACCAGTCCGTCGGCCACGTCGAGCAGGACCAGCCCGAACGGCCGGTAGCCGCCCTCGGGAGCCGGCCGGAGCTGCCAGAACGCCGGGGAGCCGTTCGCCGCGACCGGAACGAGCCGGGCACCCGCGCACGACGCGGCCGGATCCAGCAGGGCCAGCCGGATCTGATCGCGACCCCGCAACCAGAACCGGACCGGCGGCATCGACATCGTGGCCTCCTCGTGCAGCAACGCCACCAGCGCCTCGACGTCGTGGCGCTCGAACGCGTCGCAGTACCGGGCGAGCAGGTCGCGCTGGTTCGGGTCGGCCGGCCGGAACGGTTCGCCGGGGGCCCGGTCGACGGTCCGCAGCGTCGCCCTGGCCCGCTGCAACGCACTGGTCACCGACGCGACCGTGCTCTCCAGCAGGTGGGCGACCTCCTCGGCCCGCCAGCAGAGCACGTCGCGCAGGATCAACACCGCCCGCTGCCGGGGCGGCAGGTGCTGCAACGCGGCAACGAACGCCAGCCGGATCGTCTCCCGGCGTAACGCCAGCTCCTCGGGGTCGCCGTGCATCGACAGCGCGGCGCCGTCCGGGACCGGCTGGACGAAGACCCGCTCCGGGGCCGGTGCGCCGATGCCCGGCCCGTCGGCGGCCGGCCCCAGGTCCATGGCGAGCGCCCGGCGTTGCGCGCTGCGGAGCATGTCGAGGCAGATGTTCGTCGCGATGCGGTAGAGCCAGGTGCGCAGCGACCCGCGCCGCTCGTCGTACCGGTCGAACGACCGCCAGGCCCGCACCAGGGTCTCCTGGACGGCGTCCTCGGCCTCGAACCCCGAGCCGAGCATCCGGTAGCAGTATCCGGTCAGCTCCGTCCGGAACGGCTCCAGCCGGGACGTCTGCGCGTCCAGCCGGGATGTCTGCACGGTCGTCGGTTCCACCACCGGTCCGACCATACCCAGCCCGGCCGGCCCGGCCACCCCCGAAAGGGACGTGTCCGGGCACCGATGAGTTTTCCGCGCCCGCCCCGTATCACCGGCAGGAGCCGCCGGGCCGGTGCGGCCGGACGGGAGGAGAGTCGATGAGTGAAGATCGTTTGTGGGCCGAGGTACGGGCCGAGCGCCAGGAACAGGTGGACCTGCTCGCCGCACTCCGCCCCGAGCAGTGGGACGCGCCCACGCTCTGTGCCGGCTGGCGGGTACGCGAGGTCGTCGCACACACCACCCTGCCGTTCCGGAACTCGTTCGGGCGTTTCGTCGTGGACCTGGTCAGGGCCCGGGGAAGCTTCGACCGGATGGCCGACCGGTGCGCCCGGCGCGACGCCGCCGAACTTTCCGCCGAGCGCCTGCTCGGGTCGCTGCGGGACAACGTCGCGCACACCTGGACACCACCCGGCGGGGGCGCGCACGGCGCGCTCTCGCACGACGTGATCCACGGACTCGACATCACCGTCGGACTCGGGCTGGACCGCCGGACACCACCGGACCGGGTCGGCCTGGTGCTGTCCCGGATGCGACCGAGAAACATCGGGTACTTCGGAGTGGACCTCGACGGGGTGGCGCTGCACGCCACCGACCTGGACTGGAGCTACGGCACCGGCAGCCCGCTGCGGGGTCTCGCCCAGGACCTGCTGCTGGTGATCTGCGGACGTCGGCTGCCACCCGGCCGGCTCGACGGCGAGAGCGCGGCCCGGTTCTCCGGGGAGCCCGCACCCCGCTGACTCCCGCCCCGGCCGGCAGCGTGCCGCCGTCGACCAAGGGCCACCGGTGGCGGATTGGCCCGGCCGGCAACCGGTCGACCGTCGGTAGCATCGGGCCTCCCGCCGGTGGCGCGAGACCACCGCCGGACCGCATCCGACCAGGGAGGAAACCCTCGTGCGCGACGCCTTCGCCGAGCTGTCAACGCCGTTGGTCGCCGACGCCTGCGTACGCCTCGGTGTGCCGCTGCGGATCGCCCCGCCCGGCATCGCCGCGGTCGTACCCGGACAGCGGCTCGCCGGGCGCGTCCTGCCGGCCCGGCACTACGGCAGTGTGGACGTCTTCCTGGCGGCGCTGGAGGCCGCCGACCGGGACGACGTGCTGGTCGTCGACAACGGCGGGCGGACCGACGAGGCCTGTGTCGGCGACCTGGTGGTGCTGGAGGCCCGGGCGGCCGGGCTGGCCGGCCTGGTGACCTGGGGCCTGCACCGCGACACGCCGGAGCTGGTGGAGATCGGTCTGCCCGTCTTCAGCTACGGCAGCTACCCGGCCGGTCCGGTACGCCTCGACGAACCCGAGCCGGCGGCCCTGGTCAGCGCAGCGTTCGGTACGCACTCCGTCGGTGCGGCCGATGCCGTCTTCGCCGACGACGACGGGGTGTTGTTCGTCGCCGTCGACCGGACCGAGGAGGTGCTGACGACCGCGCGGCAGATCCGGCGGACCGAACGCGACCAGGCCGACCGGATCCGGGCCGGGCAGTCCCTGCGCGAGCAGACCCGCTTCGCCGACTATCTGGCCCGGCGGGCCGCCGATCCGGGATACAGCTTCCGGCGGCACCTGCGCCGGATCGGTGGCGCCATCGAGGAGTAGCCGGCGGCGCGGTCAGGACGGCCGGCCGAGCACGGCCAGCCGATCCGGCGACTCGGCCGCCTCGGGCACCCCGAGCATCCGGTAGAGGGCGTTGGCGGAACTCCAGTGCGTCTCGGCACGCCCGTCGTCGCCGGCCGCCCGGTACGCCCGGCTGAGTCCGGCGTGCGCCCGGGCCTGCTCGTACGCGTCCCCGATCTCGGTGGCCAGGCTGAGCGCGCCGCTGTGCTGCGCCCGCGCCGGTTCGGGCCGGCCCAGCCGGTGCAGGATCTCGCCGAGACTGTTGGTGGACGCGGCCTCGCCGGCCCGCTCACCGACCCGGCGCAGCAGCGTGAGCGCCTGCTCGACCAGTTCCAGTGCGGACTCGTGGTCCCCCTGCCGCAGGCGTACCCGGCCGAGCCCGTCCAGCGCGAGCGCCCGGCCGGCCCGGTCGCCGACCGCCTCGAACAGCGCCAGCGCCCGCCGGTGCCGACCGGCGGCGGTGCGCAGCCGTCCGGCGCGCAGGTGCAGGTCCCCGAGGCTGGTCAGCGCGTACGCCTCGCCGGTCGCGTCGGCGATCCGCCGGCAGAGCACGGCGGCGGTACGCAGGTGCACCCCCGCCTCCCGGTAGTTGCCCTGCCGCAGCAGTACGTGCCCGAGGTTGCCGCCGGCCCGGGCCTCGCCGGCCGGGTCACCGGCCCGTCGGCAGAGCAGCAGCGCGGCACGCAGCGCCTCGGCCGCCTCGTCGTACCGGCCCTGCCGCTGCTGGACGTGACCGAGGTTGCCCAGCGCCCGCGCCTCACCCGCACTGTCGCCGTTCTCCCGGCTCAGCGCCACCGCCTCACGCAGCCGGGCGATCGAGGGGGCGTACCGGCCCTGCTGGGCGTACATCACGGCGAGGCCGGTCAGCAGGTGCGCCTCGGTGACCCGGTCGCCGTCCTGCCGGGCCGCAGCCAGGGCGTGCGTGTGCATCCGTTCGGCGTCGGCGAAGTATCCGCCGCTCTCCAGATAGCGCAGCAGGGTCAGGGTCAGCCGTACCGCGTGTGCCGACCGGCCGCGTTCGGCGGCCCGGACCGCCGTCGCCACCAGGGTCGGCCGCTCCGCGTCCAGCCACTCCCGGGCCGCCTGCGGGTCCGGCATCGGCGGTGGCGGGACCGGCGGCCGGTGCACGGGTGCCCGGCGGTGCCGTTCCGCCGGGTAGAGCGTGTCGATCGCCGCCGTCGCGGCGGCCAGTTCGTAGTCGAAGAGGCGGTCGGCGGCGGCGTCGGCCGCCGAGGCCGGCTCGTCGGCGGCACAGCGTTCGGTGGCATAGGCCCGGAGCAGGTCGTGGAAGGTGTAGCGGTGGTTGCCCGCCGTCTGCACGAGGTTCGCCCGGGCGAGCGTGTCGAGCAGGTGCCGGGCCGGCTCCGGTTCGGTGTCGAAGAGCGCCGCCGCGGCGTACCGGTCGACGTCCGGTCCGGGATGCGGCCCGAGCATCCGGAAGGCGCGCGCGGCGGCGGACGGCAGTTGCTGGTACGACCAGGAGAGCACCGCCCGTACGCCGGTGCGCGGGTCGCCCCCGGCGTCGAGGAGCCGGAGCCGGTGCTGCTGGTCGGCCAGCTCGGCGACGAGTACCGCCAGCGGTGCGGTCGGTCGGGTGAGCACGAGTTCGGCGGCGACCCGCAGCGCCAGCGGCAGGTGGGCGCAGCGCTCGGCGAGCGCCGCGGCGGCGGCCGGTTCCCGGGCGACCCGCTCGCCGAGGGTGCGCCAGAGCAGCTCGACCGAGTCGGCGCTGGTGAGCAGGCCGAGTTCGATCCGCTCGGCGCCGTCCCGGGCGACCAGCCCGGCGAGGGTGTCCCGGCTGGTGACCAGCACGGCGCAGGAGGCGCTGCCGGGGAGGAGCGGCCGGGCCTGCTCCACCGAGGCGGCGTTGTCCAGCACGATCAGCATCCGCCGGCCGTCCAGGGCGCTGCGGTACCGTGCCGCGCACTCGTCGAGGTCGAACGGCACCTCGGTGCCGGGTACGCCCAGTGCGCGGAGGAACCCGGCCAGCGCCTCCTGCGGCGGCATCGGCCGGTCGACGTCGTAGCCGCGCAGGTTGACGTAGAGCTGTCCGTCGGGGAACCGGTGCCGGGCGTGGTGCCCCCAGCGCAGGGCGAGGGCGGTCTTGCCGACTCCGGCGGTGCCGGCGAGCACCACGACGGGGACGGTCGACGGGTCCGGCCGGGCGTGCTGAGCGGGGCGCACCAGCAGCCGGTCCAGCCTGGCGAGTTCGGCCGAGCGGCCGCAGAATCCGGGTACGTCGGCGGGGAGCTGCGCGGGGACGGCCGGCGTGTCGCGGGTATCGGGCGCGGTGGCCGGTGCCGCCGTCTCGGCGGCCCGCAGCGCGTCCCGGTAGGCGCCGGCCAGTTCGGGGCCGGGTTCGACTCCCAACTCCTCGACGAGGCGCCGACGGACGGCGCGGTAGACCGTGACGGCCCGGTCCCGGCGGCCGAGCGCGTGGTAGGCGCGGATCAGCAGTGCCTGGGCGGTCTCGTCCAGCGGACTGCCGGCGGCGAGTTCCTCCAGCGCCGGGAGCACGTCGGCGGCCCCGCCGACGGCGATCATGACCTCGCCGTACCGGCGTACCGCCGCCCGGCGTTCCTCGGCCAGCGCGACGACCTTCGGGTGCCCGGCGAGCGAGGGGACGTCGACCAGCGGTTCGGCCCGCCACAGCGCCAGCGCCCGCTGCCAGAGCCGGACCGAACCGGCCAGGTCGTCCCGGCGGTACGCCTCGGAGGCCGCCCCGGCGAGTTCCCGGAACACGCAGAGGTCGAGGTTGCGGGCGGGTACGCCCACCGCGTACCCGTCGCCGACCCGGGGCAGGACGGCGCTGGCGGTGTGCGTGCGCCGGTCGGGTTCGAGCAGTCGACGGAGGTTCTTGACGTGCGTCTGGATCACGTTGGTGGCCGTCGCCGGCGGTTCGCTGTCGTCCCAGAGCACGTCGATGATCTCGGCCCGGGTCATCGGCCGGCCGGCGGCGAGCGCCAGCAGGCCGAGCACGGCCCGTTGGCCGGGTGAGGAGAAGGCGATCTGGTGCCCACCGCGCCAGGCCCGCACCGAGCCGAGGATCTCCAGCCGTACCGTGTCGACGCCGCCGTCGCCGGACTCCCCGAAAACGCTGACACCGTAGGCGCTTTCGTGAGCTACGACCATGCCGCCCCCATGCCTAACAGGGTGGCGTGCGGGCGAAACCGAGGCAAGGGCCCGAATACCCGAAGCGGTGATCCGACACCGGGGGTGTGCCGCGGAGTGGCCGGTCCGCCGTACCGGCCATCCGATGTTCAGCGGTAGACGCGTACGTAGTCGACGAGCATCCGGGACGGGAACGGCGTACTCGAATCGACCGGTCCGGGGAAGTCACCGCCGACGGCGAGGTTGAGGATCAGATAGAAGGGGTGGTCGAAGACCCACGGGCCACGGGTCGACTCCACCGTCTCCTTGCTGGCGTAGAAGACCGTCTGGCCGTCCACCTTGAACGTGATGCCCCGGCTGTCCCACTCCGCGGCCCAGACGTGGAAGCCGGCGGAGAAGTCGACCCCGCCCGGCGCCGGATACTTCTGCCCGTAGCCGCCACCGCCGTTGTACTGCGGTGCGTGCAGCGTCGAGTATCCCTCCAGGGTGTTCCGGCCGAGCACCTCCATGATGTCGATCTCCCCGTTGTACGGCCACGGCCGCCCGGTGAGGAAGTCGGCGCCCATCATCCAGAAGGCGGGCCAGAGGCCGTTGCCCTTCGGGACCTGGATCCGGGCCTCGATCCGGCCGTACTGGACGTGGAACCTGTTGCCGGTGTTCATCCGGTGCGAGGTGTAGTCGCGCCCGCCGGCCGTCTCCCGACGTGCCTCGATCACCAGGGCGCCGGTGCCGTTCATCGAGGCGTTGTTGTTGTTCGTGTAGTACTGGATCTCGTTGTTCTGCCCGGTGCCCGGGTCGATCGTCCACTTTGCCGGGTCGGGCTTGCTGCCGGCCGCGCCGTTGAACTCGTCGCTCCAGACGAGGTTGTTGGCCGGGAACGTCGGGTCGGGCGGCATCGCCGGTGGGGTCGTCGGGTTGCCCCCGGTGCCGTAGACCTTGAACTCGTAGAGCGAGTAGCCGTACGGGCCAACCCGGGCGGTGCCGTACATCCGCACGTACCGGCCGGTGCCGGTGACGTTCAGCGTCTCCTTGAAGCCCCGGCCACCGGTGGTGGAGTAGATCGGGGTCCAGCTGCTCGCGTTCGCGGAGACCTGGATCTGGTAGGCGGTGGCGTAGGCCGGGTCCCACTGCAACACCACCTGGGTGATGCTGGCGGTGGCGCCCAGGTCGACGTAGATCCAGCCGGGGTCGACCCATCCGGTGGTGGTGCTGGTCGCCCACCGGCTGGCCGGGTCGTTGTCGAAGGCCCGGGCGGGCAGGCACTCGAAGCAGGTGCCGTCGTTCTGGCTGCTGGAGGCGACCGCCGGCTTCTGGTACGACAGCAGCACGCTGCCGCCGGGTGGCGGAGTGGTGGCCGGCGGCGGGGTGGTGGTCGGCGGCGTCGTCGGCCCGCCGCTGCCGGTCCGTACCGCCAGCTCCCAGAGCGAGTAGCCCCACCCGGTCGCCCGGGCGGTGCCGTACATCCGGACGTACCGGCCGGTGCCGGTGACGGTCAGGTTCTGTGTTCCGCCCGTGCCGGTGGTGCTGGTGTGCACGGTGGTCCAGGTCGAGCCGTCGGTGGAGGTCTGGATCTGGTACGCGGTGGCGTAGGCGGCCTCCCAGACCAGGGTGATCCCGCAGATCGACTGGGTGCTGCCGAGGTCGACCCGGAGCCACTGCGGGTCGGCGGCGGCGCTGGCCCAGCGGGTGCCGGTGTTGCCGTCGACCGCGGCCGAGGCCGGGTAGGCGGCGGATTCGGTGGAGGAGGCGGTCGCCGGCCGGCCCTGGGCGGCGTTGCCGGTGCCGCAGGCGTTGGTGCCGGTCTCGCCGTACACCTGGAACTCCCAGAGCGACACCCCGTACGCGGTGCCCCGCTGGGTGGCGTGCAGCCGGACGTACCGCCCGCTGCCGGTGACGCCGATCTCCTGGTTGCCGCCGCTGCCGGTGGTACTGCTGTGCACGGTCGTCCAGGTGGAGCCGTTGGTCGAGGTCTCGATGGTGAAGGCGCGGGCGTAGGCGCCCTCCCAGTTCAGCACGACCCGGCTGACCGGGGTGACCGCGCCGAGGTCGACCTGTATCCACTGCGGGTCGGCGAAGCCGCTGGACCAGCGGGTGCCGGGGTTGCCGTCGACCGCGGCCGAGGCGGGGTAGCCGGCGGACTGGGTCGAGGAGGCGGTGGCCGGCCTGCCCTGCGAGAGCAGGGTCTCGGCCGCACCGGCCGACGTACCGGAGATGGCGAGATAGCCGGCGAGCAGCGCCGGGATCGCGACGGCCGACCCGGCGATGGCCCGCCAGCGGCGTGCCCGGGATGGTCGGCGGCGGGGTGGGGACAGAGCGCTGTCCATCAGTGCTCCCTGAGGTGAGGCCCGCGACGGTTTCCGGCCGGTTGCGGGCTGATGACGATCGGGCAAGAGAGCGCTCTCTCGGATACTGTGAATCAATCAACGAGAGCTGTCAATGTGGCCCGGGTCGCCGGCTCCGGCGTCGGCTGGAAGCGCCCGAAGTGTAAGGACTCTTTACAGTTGCGCTCTCCGATCTCTATCATTCGGCGGATGCAACTTCGTCGATGACCCTGATCCGTGGCGATCGACCGCCGTCCGCGCCCGCACCGTCCCGGGCCACCGGGGACGGGCCGGTGCCCGGCGGGCGCCCGCCCCAGCCGCAGCAGGAGGGCGTGACAATGCAGAGGCCGGACACGTCGACACCACCACCCCGCAGCAGGCGTACCGCCGGCAGCGGTCCGGCCCGGCTCGGCCGGGCCGCCCTCGGGATAACCCTCGTGGCCCAGAGCCTCGTGCTGGCCGGTCAGTTCGGCACCCCGACCGCCCGAGCGGCCACCGCGCCGAGCGAGCCCGCCCAGGTCCCGGTGGCCGCCCAGGTCGTCCCGGTACCGGTCAGCGCGGTCCCGGTGCCGGGGGAGACCTTCACCCTCGACCGGGAGAGCCGGATCGTCGTCGCCCCGGACGGCGGCGCCCAGACCACCTCGGTGGCCGACGGACTGGCGACGCTGCTGCGGCCACCCACCGGCTATCCGCTGCCCGTCACCGCCGCCGCGCCGCGCACCGGCGACATCGAACTGCGGCTGGTCACCGCCGCCGAACTCGGCGCCGAGGGCTACCGGCTCGACGTCACGACCGCCGGGGTACGCCTGACGGCGGCCCGCCCGGCCGGGCTCTTCTACGGGGTGCAGACGCTGCGGCAGTTGCTCCCGCCGTGGATCGAGAGCCGGACCGTCCGACCCGGACCGTGGACGGTGGCCGGGGTGCGGATCGAGGACGTGCCGCGCTACGGCTACCGGGGGATCATGCTCGACATCGCCCGGCACTTCCAGCCCCCGGACGTGGTAAAGCGGTACGTCGACCAGGCCGCCGCATACAAGATCAATACGCTGCACCTGCACGTCGGCGACGACCAGGGCTTCCGGATCGCCATCGACGGCCGCCCCGAACTCACCGAGATCGGCGCCCAGTTCTCCATCAACAACGACCCGGGCGGCTACTGGACCCAGGCCGAGTACGTCGACGTCGTCAACTACGCGGCGGAACGCTTCATGACCGTCATCCCCGAGGTGGACACCCCCGGGCACACCAACGCGATCATCATGTCGTACGCCGGCCCGGAGGCGGACCCGGTGCTGCCGGACGTCAACTGCAGCAACCGTACGCCGCCGGTGTGGAACCTCAGCACGGACGTCGGCTACAGCGCGCTCTGCCCGGAGAGCCCGAACACCTGGGCGATCCTCACCGACATCGTCGCGCAGCTCAGCGCGCTGACCCCCGGCCCGTACTACCACTTCGGCGGCGACGAGGTGCCGGCCTCCATCCTCTCGCACGAGCGCTTCGTCGACTTCGTCGACCGCAAGGCCGACCTCGTCACGGCGCACGGCAAGACCGGGATCGGCTGGGCCGAGATCTCCCAGGCGAACTTCGACCGGCCCGGCGCCGCCCCGGCGGTCGCGCAGTTCTGGAACAACGGCAACCCGGCCGGTGCCGGCGGCGACTCGGCCCGGCGGGCCGTGCAGAAGGGCATGAAGGTCGTCATGTCACCGGCCAACCACACCTACCTGGACATGCGGCAGTGGCCGGGCAGCCCGCTCGGGCTCGGCTGGGCCGGCATCCTGGACGTGTCGCACTTCTACCACTGGTCCGGCACCAGCAGCGACCCGGGCAGCTACATCCCGGCCCGCACCGTGGACGGCGAGACCCTGCCGGCGGTGACCGACGCGCACATCCTCGGCGTCGAGGCGCCGATGTGGTCGGAGACGCTGCGCACCGGCGCCGACATCGAGTTCCAGGCGTTCCCCCGGCTGCCGGCGACGGCGGAGATCGGCTGGTCGCCGAACGTCCACCCGGAACGCAACCTCGACTCGTTCGTGAACCGGCTGGCCGGGCACGGCCTGCGCTGGCAGCTCCGGGGGCAGAACTTCCACCCCTCGCCGCAGGTGCCGTGGCGGGTCGACGTGACCGCCCCGGACGTCGAGCGCGACACGCGTACCGTCGACGGCGCGCTCGGCACGATCTCCGCGCCGGGAGTCGCCCCCGACCAGGTGACCGCGACCGTCGACTGGGGCGACGGCACCAGCTCCCCGGCCACGGTCAGCGGCACGGCCGGCACCGTCACCAGGGTCAACGGCCTCTACACCGCGACCGCCAGCCACCGGTACGCCCGGGACGGCGTCTACCGGGCCACCCTCACCGCGACCCGGCCGGGCGGGGTGACCAGCAGTGCCGAGTTCACCGTCACCGTCGACACCTGCACCACCCGGCTCTCCGGGCAGCACCGGGGCGCCCTGGTGGTCCGGACCGGGGTGACCTGCCTGGCCGGCGCCACCGTCACCGGCCCGGTCACCGTGCGGCCCGGCGGCTCGCTGATCGCCACGGCCGCCTCGGTGCAGGGGCCGGTGCAGGCCACCGGCGCGACCACGCTGGAACTCCTCGGCGGTTCGGTCGCCGGCCCGGTCAGCCTCACCGGCACCACCGGGCAGCTCGTCGTCGAGGGCGTCCGGGTCGGCGGCCCGCTCGTGGTCACCGGCACCGAGACCGTCCGGGCACCGGTGATCGCCGGCAACACCGTCGGTGGCCCGCTGGTCTGTACCGGCAACACCCCGGCACCGGTCGACAACGGCGTACCGAACA